>CADEDH010000018.1:0-6232 GCA_902826025.1 uncultured Actinomycetes bacterium | reverse complement strand
GTGATCTCCCAGCGCCCGCCCACGAGCGTGCCCACCGGTATCGACGCCTGCATGCCCTGTCCTCTCCCCACGAAGCTGCCCTGACTCAGGCTAGGACGTTTCTCCGCAGGCGAAACTCCAGGTCCGTGGAGGGGGAAACCCGGTAGCTGGGCGTCGGTGGGAATTCCGTGCATCTGGTCGGGTCTCCCGGTCGGAGAGACCGGGTACATGCGGCATTTGCCGATGTGGAATTCCTCAAAGGAGCTACCGCAATGAAGCGTACTCGCACCGCCGCCCTCGTTCTGGCTACCGCCCTCGCTGTCGCCGCCTGTGGCGACGAACCCGCATCCCCCACCCTCGGTGGCAACACGACCGAAGGCGGCTCGTCGGCCGGGTCATCGGCCACCACCGCAGCCAGCGGCTCGTCGGCATCCACCGCCTCCACCATGGCCTCCGGCAGCAGTACCACGGGGTCCGCCTCGGGCAGCACCCCCGCCGCCGACGGTACGATCGTCGACGTGGCCACCGAGGCCGGCGACTTCACCACCCTGCTGGCTGCGGCCCAGGCCGCCGGCCTGGTCGAGACGCTGAGCGGGCCCGGCCCCCTCACCGTGTTCGCCCCCACCGACGAGGCCTTCGCCACCGCCCTCGAGGATCTCGGCCTCACCGCCGACGAGCTGCTGGCCGACACGGCCACCCTCACCTCGATCCTCACCTACCACGTGGTGGAGGGTGAGGTGCTGAGCACCGACCTGACCGATGGCATGATGGCCCCCACCGTCAACGGCGCCGAGCTGACCGTCGGTATCACCGGCAGCACGGTGACGATCGACGAGGCCACCGTCACCACTCCCGATGTGATGGCCAGCAACGGCGTGATCCACATCGTCGACGGCGTGCTGCTTCCCCCCGCTGCCAGCTGATCCTCCCCCCCGTCTTCGGGGGTGCGGACCGTGGCTCACGCCAGGAGGGCTTTGACCTCCCCGGCCACGGCCGTGCCCTCGAAGAACGCGGGATTGGCTTCGGCCCACAGGCGAGCCGGGTTCTCGAACGTGAAGCGGCGGAAGTCGTCGTGGTCCATGAGCCCGTCGGTCACCAGCTCATAGGCCTCGGGTAGCACCTCGGCCATGTCGAGTACGTCGAAGTGGCCGATGTCGGACCCGAAGATCGCCTTCACCTGGGTGCCGCCCGGGTTCTGGGCCCGGTTGAACGCCAGGGCGTTGGTGCGGTCGTCGGCCTCGCACCCGAAGTAGAAGTTGTCGACGAACAGGCGCACGACGTCGTCCTCGTTGCCGATGGCGCAGGCCGAGAAATCGTCGAGGTCGTCGATCCCGCCCACCAGATCGACCCGGGGCGAACGGAGATTGTCGGCCCGGGCCTCCAGGGCGGCCGCCATGTCGGGGTCGTACCGCCGGGCCAGCTCGATGAGGCCGTCGACGTCGAGGTTGGTGGGCTTGGTGGCCTCCAGAGCAGCTAGGTTCCGCTTCTCCCAGTGCCCCACCAGGTCGGCCAGCAGGGTGCAGGCCCAGGCCACCCCACCCTCCAGGAACGCCACCCGGAGCTGGGGGAACCGGCGGGTCACACCGCCCAGGAAGAGGGCCTTGGCCACGGCCTCGCTGGCGGCGGCGAAGTGGCCGATGTGGTTGTAGACGAAGTTCGACGGCGACGTGCGTAGCCCGTAGCGCCGGCTGCCCGTGTGGAACGTGGGGGCGAACCCGAGCTCCACGCAGCGGGCCCACACCGGGTCGTAATCGTGGGCCGAGTCGAGCCCCAACGGATCGAGCCAGCCGAAGCGGAGGGCCAGCGCCTGATCGGTGTCGGCCAGCTCGCCCAGGGGGCGAGCCATGAGGCTGCCCAGCATGACCGCCTTGAGGCCCAGGCCGGCTACATGGTCGAGCTCGGCCAGCGCCTCGTCTGGGGTGTGCATGGGGATGACGGCGGCCGGGGTCATGCGGTCGCCGAAGGATTCGAACAGCTCGGCCGAGTACGTGTTGAAGGCCCGGCAGGTGGCGGCCCGGTCGCCGGTGTCGGCGATGCGGACCGTGCCCAGCCCGGCGGTGGGGTACAGGACGGCGAAGTCGATGCCGAGGTCGTCGAGCCGCTCGTACAGCAGGCGGGGCAGCATCGACGTGGCCCGGTCGAGGGTGTTGGCGGTGGGGGAGCCCCAGAACGCCTCCTGCGACAGGCCCCGGTGGCGTCGATCGGCCACCCCCATGGCCAGCGACCGCTCCACCGTCGAGGAGAACGAGGCGAAGCCCCGGGCCGCAGCCTCACCCCCGATGCGCTGCATGGCGTCCCGCAGCACCGGGCCGTACTCCACCCAGTGGCCGTCGGCGTCGATCACCGGATGGCCGAGCTGGCTCCGCAGCTCGGCCGCCGGTACGTGCCCGTGCCCGTTCGATCCCGTGCCCGACATCGTCTCACCCCCTGGTCGACGTGTGCCCCCGAGCCTAAGCCCACCCGCCGTGCGTCACGTAATCCGGTATCCCACCATCGTTCTGCGCGACGTAAACCGCGACACGCCCCCGATCTGCGTCGCGTTCTCGCCGTTTTCCGTAGGTTTCGCGACGCAGTTCGGTTGGGAGGCGCAGTTCCGTCGCGCAGAACGGGGCCGCCGGGCCGGGCCGGGCGGGGCCGTCAGGTGGGTCGGCGGCCGGCTCCGGGTTGGGCGCCCCATTCCCCGGCCGTGGTGGTGAACGTGAACAGTCGGGGCGGGAGCGGGGCGGCGGAGGCACCGGGGCCCACCCGCTGGAGGCCCAGGGCGAAGCCGCCGGGGCCGCTCGTCACGAAGGCTTCCGCCGGGCAGCCGGCGTCGTGGAAGCGCTGGCGGATCCAGGGGGTGATGTCGGGCTGACGGCGGTGGCGGGTCCACAGCACGCCGGCGCCCGGTGCGGCCAGCGCCGGGACGGCGGCCACGGTGGCGGCGACATCGGCCGGGGCCACGTTGCCGAAGATGCCGCACAGCATCAGTACGTCGGCCGGGAGATTATGGTCGAACGAGGCCGGATCGCCGGCGTCGGCGCAGCGGACGGCCAGCCCGGGGGCGACGGCGGCCAACTTGGCGACCGCCCCGGCCGCCAGGTCAGGGTCGGCCTCCACCAGCACGCCGGTCACGTCGGCCGCCCGAAGATGGCCGCTGAGCGCACCGGCCAGGTCCCGCCCGTCGCCGGAGCACAGCGACAGCACGCGGATCGGCCCGGCCGGGGCGGCCGCGATGACCTGGCCCAGCATGGCCACCACCGCCTCCAGGCGGCGGCTGTTCATGCTGGCCGGGTCGTCGTAGGCCTGATGCCAGCGCACCCAGTGGCTGGTCATCCGGCTCAGCAGACCTGGTCCACCATGGCCAGCACCATCTCGGTCACCGGGCTCTCGAAGCCCTCGAAGGCGGCCTTGCGCTCTGGTGACTCGTTGTAGGTGTTCACGGCGGCGTCGAAGTCGCCGGGGTGGCTGACCGACCACACGAACTGGCTGTGCTCCCGGTCGGCGTAGGCCCAGTCGACGGTGAAGCCGTAAGCCTCCCGGGCCGGGATGATGTTCGGGAACCAGGCGACGAACCGGTCCATCTGGCCGTCGGCGATCGTGTAGCGGCGGAGCTGGGTGGGCATCGGGGTCTCCTGAGGGTGCGAGAGCGGACGTCCACGTTCTAGCAAAGACTTGCACCGCGGGCCGCGGCGGTGAAGGGTCGGTGGCGTGATCCATCTCGATCCTCCGGCCGAGCTGGCCATGCCCCTGGCCGACGCCATGTTCACCCAGCGGGCCATCCGCCGGCTCGACCCCAACCAGCCGATCACCGACGCCGAGCTCGAGCTCGTGCTCGACGCCGCCTCCAAGGCCCCCAGCGGGGCCAACACCCAGCCCGCCCGATTCCTGGTCATCCGCAGCCGGGACGCCATCGACGCCTTCGGCCGCCTCTACCACGAGGCGTGGTGGGCCAAGCGAGCCGACGAGCTGGGGTGGACGGTGGACCAGGAGGTCCCGGCCGATTCCCCGTACCGGATGGCGGCCCTGCTGGCGGCGGAGATGCACCAGGCGCCGGCTGTGATCCTGGCCTTCGCCCCCGGCCGGCGGCCCGAAGCCACGGCCAGCTCGGTCTTCCCGGCGGTCCAGAACCTGATGCTGGCGGCCCGGGCTCTGGGCATCGGGTCGGTCCTCACCACCCTGCATCCCTCGGTCATGGAGCGGGTGTACACCCTGCTCGGGGTGCCCGACGACGTGAGCTTCCACGCCTGCATCCCACTGGGCCGGCCCCGGGGCCGTTTCGGCCCCACCCGGCGTCGCCCCACGGCCGAGACGACCAGCTGGAACACCTGGGGCACCCCGCCCCCCTGGAACTAGCGCCGCCTACCGGTCGGCGGTCGCTTCGCCCCCGGGGCCGGCCGCCACGTAAGGTGCCCACCATGGGACTCGCAGGAGACGCCGCCATCGTCGGTATCGCCGACCATCCACCGGAGCGCCGGTTCACCGGCGAGCGCCACACCATGCTGGAGCAGTGGGCCGAGCTGGCGGCCCTGGCCCTGGCCGACGCCGGGCTGTCGAGCCACGACGTCAACGGCCTGGTGTGCGCCAACCTCCGGGAGTCGGAGATGTTCGTGCCCTCCACCATCGCCGAGTACATGGGATGGCGGGTCAACTTCGCTGAACGGGTGGACCTGGGTGGCGCCACCCCGATCGGGATGGTGTGGCGGGCGGCGGCCGCCATCGAGCTGGGGCTGTGCGATGTGGTGGTATGCGCCGCTCCGGGCCGGCCCACGCCGTCGCTACCGCCCCACATGCCCCGGGCCTGGTCGCCGTTCGGAGCGTCGTCGAACATCATGGGCTCACCCCAGGCCGAGTTCGACATCCCCTACGGCAACCTGGCCCAGAACTGCGGCTACGCCATGATCGCCAACCGTTACGCCGCCGAGCACGGCTACGACCCGCGGGCCACGGCCAAGATCGCTGCTGACCAGCGGTTCAACGCCACCGCCCACCCCGATGCCATCTTCCGCAACGAACCCATCACCATCGACGACGTGCTGGCGTCCAAGATGGTGGCCGATCCCCTCCACCTGCTGGAGATCGTGATGCCGGTGGCCGGAGGCTCGGCCGTGGTGGTGACGTCCAAGGAGGTGGCCCGGCGCACGAAGCACCGCCCGGCCTTCGTCACCGGCTTCGGCGAGCACCTGATGCACAAGACCCCCACCTACTCACCCGACCTGCTCCACACCCCGATCGGCCCCGCCGCCGACCAGGCGTTCGGCATGGCCGGGATCAAGCGGAGCGACGTGGACGTGGTGCAGCTGTACGACTGCTACACGATCACCGTGCTGCTCTCGATCGAGGATTCCGGGTTCTGTGGCAAGGGCGAGGGCATGGCCTTCGTGCGCGACCACGACCTCACGTTCCGGGGCGACTTCCCGGTCAACACCCACGGTGGGCAGCTCAGCTACGGCCAGACCGGCCTGGCCGGCGGGTTCACCCAGGTGCTGGAAGGGGTCCGTCAGCTCCGCGGCCAGGCCGACACGAGACAGGTGTCCGGATGCGACACGGCCTACTGCTCGGGCACCGGCGGGATCATGAGCGAGCAGACGGCTCTTCTCCTCCAGGGAGCGTGAGCACGATGACCGACACCGCGCGCACCACCTCACCGGCCGGGCCCGAGAAGCCCCGACCCCACGCCATCGACGTCACCCGCCCCTTCTGGGAGGGCCTGGCCGACGAACGTCTGCGTCTCCAGCGATGCGACGACTGCGAGACCTGGATCTACTACCCCCGGCGGCGCTGCCCGTCGTGCCTGTCGGACCACCTGACCTGGCACGACACGTCGGGCCGGGGCACGATCTACACCTACACCGTGGCCCGCCAGCCCACCCACCCGGCCTTCGCCGACGAGGTGCCCCAGCTGCTGGGGGTGGTGGAGCTGGAGGAGGGTCCCCGCCTCACCACCACCTTCGTGGATCTCGGCCCCGAGGACCTCGTGGTCGGCCTTGCGGTGGAGGCCGTCTACGACCACGGGCCCGACGGGATCACGTTGCTGCGGTTCAGGCCGCAGTAAGCGCGCCCGGGCCCGGCCGGACCGTAACTCGGTGGACTTTTGGTCTCATAGCGACCAGAAGTCCACCGAGTTTGGCCGGCCGGATCCTCCGTGCCCGTCATCACATCCACCGACGGCTCGATCGTGTCGTCGGCCGGCGGTGGAGACCCTCCGCTCCCCTTAGCTCAAGGTGGCGCCAGTATCGATGAACAAGCCTGTCCGGGCAATTGAAACGGCCCG
>CADEDH010000017.1:79752-102324 GCA_902826025.1 uncultured Actinomycetes bacterium | reverse complement strand
CGACCGGTCCCCGACCATCGCCCGGGCCACCGCCACCCGCTGGCGTTCACCGCCCGACAGGTCATCGGGAAATCGCTCGGCCTTGTCGGCGATCCCCAACCGCTCCAGCATGGCGAACGCCGAAGCCCGGGCCCGCTTCACCGCCACGCCGTCGAGCTCGAGCGGCATCGCCACGTTCTCCACCGCCGTCAAGCCGGCCAGGAGGTTGAAGTCCTGGAAGACGTAGCCGATTGCTTGTCGCCGTAGACGGGCCCGCTCGTTGGCCGACATGCCAGTCAGCGCCTGACCGCCGACGCGAACCTCCCCTGTGGTCGGCTCCTCCAACGCGCCGGCGATCGTCAACAGCGTGCTCTTCCCCGAACCGCTCGGCCCCATCACCGCTACCAAGGACCCGGCCTCGACCATCAGGTCCAACTCGGATAGGGCCCGAACAGCGGACGCACCTTCACCGTGGACCTTCGACACGCCGCGCATCTCCAACACGATCATCGTCTCCCCCCGATCGTTCGCCGGAGCCGTTGTGGCGCCGACTCGCCCGGGACCGCCGCAATCGGAGGAAGCGGCCCGTGGCGCTTGATCCGGCCGTCAGCGGCGTCCAACCAACGGATCAGCCCGTCGAGACGAAACAACTCGGCGTCAACGACGATCCCGAGGGCTACCTCCTCGTCGCCCAACTCGGCCTTCAGCCAGGTGTACTGCTGCATGAGCTCCACCAGGTGGCGCCGGTGCACCTGTACGACCTCCGCAACGTCGGCGTCAGCCACCCTCAGGGCCACCAGAATCTTCATCACCAACTCGTCGCGCGGCGGTGCGCTGGCGTCAGGAGGCGTGTGGAGCCATCCTCGCAACTCGGCGACACCGTCGTCGGTGATGCAGAACATCTGCTGCGGCCCCACGACATCGCCCGACGCCGACGAGACGAGACCATCACGATCCAACCGCTGCAGGGTCGAGTACACCTGGCCGACGTTCAACGGCCACGCTTCACCCGTACCCGCCTCGAACTCGTTACGGAGTTGCATCCCATACTTCGGTCCATTGCTCAGCAGCCCCAGCAATGCGTGCCGGACACTCATGCGAGCGACCACCCCTCACTCAGTGACATACTGCGTATACTACCGGTCGAACACGACGGGGGTCAATCAACTGTGACCTACCATCCAGTCACTGCAGGAGGGGGACACCATGACCGCACGCTCGGACTCCGCGTCGGAGATCATCGCCGGCCTGACGGCACGGCTCGAACAGCTCGAGGCCCGGGAGGCGATTCGCGAGGTGATGTACCGCTACGCACGCGGCGCCGATCGCGGTGACCTGGAGCTCTTCAAGTCGTGCTACTGGCCCGACGCGACCGACTGCCACTGGTTCTGGAACGGCAACGCTCACGAGTTCGCCGACTACGTGATCCCGCTGCTGCGCGAGATCCCGAACTCGCAGCACTCGATCACCAACCCGATCATCGATATCGACGGAGATCGAGCGTTCGCCGAGTGCCAGTGGTACGTACTGCACCGGATCCCTCTCGACGCCAACCGATTCATCGACCAACAGTGCGAGGGCCGCTACCTCGACGTCTTCGAGCGGCGAGACGGCGAGTGGAAGATCCTCCATCGCCAGACCGCGCTCGAGGCGCTGCGGGAGCATGTCACCCCCAACATCACACGCGGCTATCCGCCGCTGCATCCGGCTGTCGGGCAGCGGTCACCGCACGACGCGGTCTACCGCGGTGCCGCCCTCGCCGTCGACGAGATTCATCGCATGCCGCCAGTCGACTTGTGGGGCGACGCTCGGGCTCGCCACGGGCACAGCGGCGCCGGGAGCACAGAGACTCCAGACTTGTCGTCCTGACTCCCGGTCGGCCCGGCCTCGAAACCGACCCCGGCGGACGACTCTGTCAACCACGGTGGTAGGCTCGGGCTCGAGTTCACGTGCGTTGCCCCGGACCCCGGTGGCGTGGTCAGTTCGATGATGACCCGCAACCTGGAGGTTCGAGATGGCAGCAGTGCTCATCCCGCACAAGGATGTCCCAACGGTCGAGCCTACGGGCGTAGCGGCCTCACGCATGGTGCAGGGGGTGAAGACCTACGGGGCTGCCGACGCCGAAGTCCGGGCGCTCGATGACGTGACGGTCTCGTTCGAGTCTGGCGCGTTCACGGCCATCATGGGGCCGTCGGGTTCGGGAAAGTCGACGCTGATGCACTGCCTGGCCGGGCTCGACGATCTCACGTCGGGCACGGTGTACGTCGGCGACGAGAACGTCACGGCCATGAAGGAGCGGGCCCGGACGCGGCTGCGGCGGGAACGAATCGGGTTCATCTTCCAGGCCTACAACCTCATCCCCACGCTGACCGCCATCGAGAACATCGTGTTGCCCAAACGCCTGGCCCACCGCCAGGTCGACGAGGAGTGGCTCGACACCGTCGTGGCCCAGGTGAACCTCGGGAACCGGCTCGACCATACGCCGAGCGAGCTCTCCGGCGGTCAACAGCAACGTGTGGCGGTGGCCCGGGCGCTGCTCAGCCGCCCCGAGCTGGTGTTCGCCGACGAACCGACCGGCAACCTCGACTCGAAGGCGGGAGCGGAGATCCTCCGCTTCCTGCGCCGGGCCGTCGACGAGTTCGGTCAAACGATCGTCATGGTCTCCCATGATCCGATTGCAGCCTCCTATGCCGATCGCATCGTGTTTCTGGCTGACGGGAGGGTGATCGACGAGATGAGCCATCCGACCGCCGATGCCATCCTCGATCATCTGAAGGCGCTGAGCGCATGACCAGTGGCGCCAGCTGATGACGCTGATCGCCTGGCGCAACATCATGCGCCACAAGTCCCGCACCAGCTTCCTCGCTCTGTGCGTGGTGATAGGGGTGTCGTTCGTGGCGGGCACGTTCGTGCTCACCGACACGATGACCAACGTGTTCACCCGGATCTTCGATCAGGCCTACTCCGGCGTCGCCGTGTCGGTCCGGTCCCAGTCCGACCTCGGTGCCGACGCCGCCCGGCCCCCGATGCCCGACACAGTCCTGGACACCGTCCGGGCTGTGCCTGGTGTCCGCTTGGCCGACGGCGGCGTGTTCACCACCGGCGGGCGCATCATCGACGCTGACGGGAATCAGGTCGGCAATCAGTTCGCCCCGACGTTTCTGGCCAGTTGGCCTGCCACCCCTGAGTTCAGCGCCTTCACCCTGGTAGATGGTGCACCGCCAGCGGCGGCCGATGAGGTCGTTGTCGACCTCGGAACCGCCACCGCGGCTGGGTTCGCCGTGGGCGATGACGTCCGGGTGCAGACCACGAGGGGACTGCAGACCTTCGAACTGGTCGGCATCGCACGCTACGGCACAGCCAGCAACATGGGCGGCGCCTCGGCTGCGCTGTTCGATCTGGCCACCGCCCAGGTCGAGGCCGACCGGGTCGGATCGTTCGACGACATCTCGATCGCCGCATCCGACGGCATCGACGCAGTGGCGCTCAAGGCTGATGTGCAGGCTGCGGTCGGTTCCCGCTTCGAGGCGGTCACCGGCACCGATCTGAGCTCGGAGAGCGCCGACGCGATCACCAGCGGCTTGTCGTTCTTCTCCACGTTCCTCCTGGTGTTCGCCGCAGTGTCGCTGTTCGTTGGGGCGTTCATCGTCTACAACACGTTCGCCATCGTGGTGGCCCAACGCACGCGGGAGATGGCGCTGCTGCGGGCGCTGGGGGCCGACGGCCGGCAGGTGATCGGCTCCATCCTGCTCGAGTCGCTCATCATCGGATTGCTCGCCTCGGCGGCTGGCCTTGTCGGCGGCATCGGCATGGCCCTGGGATTGAAGCAGCTGCTGTCGGCGATCGGCTTCGACGTGCCCACCGGCACCGTGGTGGTCCTGCCCCGCACGATCCTCGTCAGCATCGCCGGGGGCGTGCTGGTGACCATGGTGGCAGCGGTGGCGCCTGCTCTGCGAGCGGCCCGGGTGCCGCCGCTGGCGGCAGTGCGCACGCTGGGACGACCGACGCAAGCCCGCCGGAGAGGTACCGTCGCCGTTGGCCTCGCCCTCCTGGTGGCGGGGATTGCCTTCGTCGTCCTGGGCGTGGCCAGCATCACCATGGTGTGGCTGGGCCTCGGGGCGGTGCTGACCGTGGTGTCGGTCTCGCTGCTGGCGCCCTCGATCGTCGCACCGTTCGTGAGTGCGCTGGCCGCACCCCTGCTCCGCCTGCGCGGGGTGTCGGGCCAGCTGGCCGAGGAAAACGCCTCCCGCAGCGCCCGACGCACCGCCACCACGGCGTCGGCGCTGATGATCGGCACGGCCCTGATCGCTGCCTCGCTGGTCCTGGCCGGCTCCATCAACCGATCGGCCGAGCAGGTTCTCGACAGTGGCCTGCGGGCCGATCTGATCGTCAGCGCCGACGGCGCCGCCGGCATCGGCTCGTCGGCAACCGAGAGCCTCCGCAACATCGACGGTGTGGCCGCCGTGGCCGCCTACCGGTTCGGGGCGTTCCGAATCGGGGCCGACACGCTCAGCGTGGCGGCCATGGACGGAAGCTCCCTCGACCCGGCCAGCCCGACGGTGATGCTCGACCTCGACGTGGTGGCCGGCTCGATCCTGGCCGTCGACGGCGGCGGTCTCGCCGTGTCGAAACGGGTGGCCGACGACCACCGCTGGGAGGTCGGCGACACCGTGGCCGCCGATTTCGCCTCCGGTCCACAGTCCCTGCAGATCGGGGCCATCTACACCACCACGGCGTTCGGCGACTACGTGATCTCGCTGGCCACCCACGCCTCGCTGTTCGCCGACTCAACCGACGCCGTCGCCTTCGTTCGCACAGCCGACACCACGCAGGTGGCCGCAGTGCAGGCCCTCATCACCGAGCGCTTGGCCACCACGGCGCCGGCAGCCAACGTCCAGGACCGTGAGGAGTACGCCGGCGCCCTGCGGGCCCAGGTCAACCAGCTGCTGACGCTGGTCACCGCCCTTGTCCTGCTGGCGGTGGTGATCGCCCTGCTGGGCGTGCTCATCACGATGCTGCTGGCGGTCCTGGAAAGGACACACGAGCTGGGCCTACTGCGTGCCATCGGCATGGACCGGGCCGGCATCCGGTCGATGGTGCGCTGGGAGGCGGCCATCATCTCCACCTTCGGCGCCCTTCTGGGCGTGGTGCTGGGCGTCGGCCTCGGGTACGCGCTGATGCGCACCCTGCGGGACCAGGGCGTGAGCACGCTGGCCATGCCCTATCGGTCGCTGGCCGTGATGGTGGTGCTGGTGTCCGTGGCCGGTGTGGTGGCGTCGATCTATCCCGCTCGACGGGCGGCACGACTGAACGTGCTGAAGGCGATCGCGGCGGAATGAGCAACCGCATCAGCAGCAGCAGCAGGGGCCATGACTGATCGAGGAGACGTGATGGATGCACCGGCCGGACCGCCGTTCCTTCCTGTGGCCGCCAGGCGGGCCTGGGCCGGCTTGCATCAGCCAACCGGCTCGGCCGGTGACGGTTTCGACCCGGACCGGGCTGCCGTCGGGCTTCCCGTTGCCACTGCCCGGTGGCTCCGTCATGTCATCGCTCCCGGCACACCGCTGCTCGGCGGGGTCGAGTTGTCGATGCACGGTGAGATACGCATCGGCCGATGGATGCCCTTCACGGCCCAACAGATCGTCGCCCCCAGTGGGTACATCTGGGCCGCCGAAGCCCGACGGTTCCCGATCGCAGTCCGGGGCTTCGACCGGTACAGCCAGGCCACTGGGCAGATGTCGTGGCGGCTTTTCGGGCGCGTCCCGGTGGTCTCCTCCTCCGGGGACGACATCACCCGCAGCGCAGCCGGACGCCTGGCCAGTGAGGTCATCGGCCTGACCCCGGGCGGCGCCCTCGGACCCACCGTGGCCTGGGAGCCGATCGACGGCAACCGGGCGATGGCCCACATCACCATCGACGGAGGGCAGCACGACGTCACCATCGACGTCGACGCCCGGGGCGAGCTGCGAACGCTCTCACTCCCCCGCTGGGCCAAGCCCGACAAGCAGGGTCCGTTCCAACTCCACACCTTCGGCGTGATCTGCGGGGGCGAGCTGGCCTCTGGTGGCTACACGCTTCCCCGTACGATCAGGGCCGGCTGGTGGCCCGGGACACCCCGATGGGAACAGGGCGAGTTCTTCCGCGCCACCATCGACGAGGTCCGCTTCTTCTGACCGCCGGCCGGTACCGGTCAGGTCGCTGGCGGCAACTCGACGTCGGCGTTGATCAGCGTTCCGTCGACCACGTCGCGGGCGACGTCAGCCAGGCGGCGATTGTGACGGCGGGCGTAGCTCCGCAGCTGATTGAAGGACTGCTCCATGGTCAGACCGGTGGTGCCGGCCAGCATGCCTTTGGCCTGTTCGATGGCGATCCTGCTGGTGAGCGCCTGGTCGAGTTGGTCGTTCAGCATCTGAGCCTGGATGCTGGCTCGGTGGTGGAGAATGGCGATGGTGGCGACGTCGGCCAAGGCCTGGGCGCTCTCGATGTCATCCTGGGCCAGGGTCCCCGTCGTCTGGAACAGATTCAGAGCGCCGATCACCTGATCACGCAGCCGCATCGGCACGGCGTGGGCGGTTGAAAAACCCTGCTCGAGGGCCGCCCGGGCGAAGTGGGGCCACCGGTCCCCCACCGCATTGGCCAGGTCTTGGTTGAAGATCGGTTGACCGCTGTGAAAGCAATCCAAACAGGGGCCTTCCCGAGACTGCAACTCGAAGAGCTCCAGGGTGCGGGTCGCGTCGCTCGACGCCGCCATGACCCGCAGACTCCCGTCGGCGGCGACAACCATCAACCCGGCGGCGTCGACGGCGAAGATCTCGACGCACCGGTCGGCGACGAGCGTGTGGAGGTCGACTACGTCGAAGTCCGCGACCAGTGTGTCCACCACCTCGACGAACGTCCGGGCCAAACGCGTCTCCCGTGTCGCCATTTCTTCTCCTGTCATCTCAACCTTCTCATCGTCTCGGGGCCCGGTCTCGCCGCCCGTGGATTCAATCTCGTGGATGCGATTCGCCAGCGCCGGTCGACCGGTCGAACCGGATCGACTGGCCCACCACCGCCTGGGCCACATCGGTGATCGTCCGGCCATGGCTGAAGGCGTAGGCCCGTAGCCGGACGAGTGCCTCTTCGACACCGACGGCGAGCTGCGCAGCAATCATCCCGGACGCCTGATGCACCACGTAGTGGAAATCTCCGTCTACCTCCAACGCTCGGGCGATCTGCCCGGCCTCGGCATCAGCCTGGAGAGCCAGGATCGCTTCGGCCGTGACCTCTGCGGTCACCAGCGAGTCGGTGTGCTGATCGGTCGTGAGTGGCCCGGGCCGATCCCGATGCAGGCTCAACGCTCCGAGACGGAGGGCGCCGATTCGGATCGGAAAGGCGAAGACCGCTCGCACACCAGCCTCGACCGCCGGTCCACTGAATGCGGGCCATCGGTGTACCGACGGTTCAGCCAGATTGGGCTCGATCACCCCCCGGTCCTGGGTGAAGGCGTCGATGGACGGCCCCTCCCCCAGCCCGTACTGCAGCTCCTCGATCACGCTGCTCACCGCGTCGGTGGAGCAGAACGAACCCCGGAGCCCCGCCTCTGACATCAACATGATCGCGGCTCCTGAGACGCCGATCGCCTCCGCCGCCATCTGACACAACCTTCCGGCCCCCGATTGAGAGGCGCCGTCGTCGCCAAGGAGGGCCAGGATCCGAGCCCGGCGATGCGGAGACATCCGTTACCGGCCCTGGCTGATTGTCTCCACCAAGGCGCTCTCTCGATCCGGAGATTGTCGGTTGGTGATCGAACTCTACAGCGTCAGACAGCCATCACGGATCGAGGGGCGACTCCTGGTCGCCGCAATGAGCTACCATCTGATCGACAGTTGGCCCCAGACCCCGGCCCCATAGATCGTCCCACCACCGGTGGGCACGGCAAAGGACTGGGGATGATGGACGAACGGGCCCACGAGCGAGACGGACCACAACCGGCGATCAGTCGTCACGTGCCCCACTCGAGACAATGCGGGTCGGTCCCGCTACCAACCACCACGGCGGCTACGGTGAGCAGGCTGTTGGCGGTCGCCGGGGAACTCGACAGCGCAACCGCAAGCATGCTGCGGCGGTCCGTCGATCTCCTGATCGATCAGGGAACCCAGCTCCTGCAACTCGACACGTCAGAACTCGGGCACTGCGGTGCAGCGGGCCTCAACCTCTTCGTCGACTACCGCGCTCGTCTGGGCGCCAGCGGCGGATCCCTCACCATCGTGAACCCCACGAAACTGCTCGTTCGACTACTGCAGATCACCAACCTGGAGGATCTCCTTAGCGAACCCACGGATCGAGGACAAGCGACGCCTCAGACCGTGAGGTTGACCCACTCCGCGCCGTGAGTGATGGCGCGCCACCCGACCTCCAGACCCCGACGACGTTCATTGAGCTGACCGGGAATGCCTGAGGGTCACGGTGCTGCTGGCCGAAGCGACCTCGATACCCGCTGCCTGCAGCGCTTCGATGACGTCTCGGCTGATCTCGTCCTTGGCGCCGCGGGCTGTTCGCACCGGCACCACGAAACGCGCCGCCAGCTCGACCCAATTGTCGGTGGCCCGCAGAAACACACGCGGTTCGAGGTCGGTCGGTGGAATCGGGAATGACCGGCGCATGTGTTCCACTGCCTCCCGGGCGTCGGCTCTCGCCGACACCCGCCGAACCGCAGCCGTCAGCAGATCCTCCGCCCGGCGCCAGTCCTGGTCATAGGGAATGGGGATGACGAGCTCCTCCCAGAGAAAATCGAACGAGGCGCTGTAGTTGAAGACCGGGGCTGTGAACACCGACTTATTGGTAACCGAGACGATCCGACCGGTGAGCTGACGCCCGTGCACCCAGGACGACGACGTGTGCTCGGGTGAACCCATCTCCATCAGCTTGGTGCGCAGCGGTGTGATGTCGATGACGTCGCCTTGAACCCCTCCGACGTCCACGCGGTCTCCCACCCGGTAGAGGCGGCTGGTGGCGATCGAGACCCAGCCGGCCAGAGCGCCGATCACCTCCTGCATGGCGAAGGCGACGCCTGCCGTCACAAACCCCAACACCAGTCCGAGCCGACCGGCGAACGGCCGCCATATGGCGGCCACGACGATCACCGCTACCAGCACCACGACGTACCGGACGAGTTTCTTGGCTACATACCGATCGAATGGATCACCTCGACGGCGCGACAGCAACGGCCCGACCACGACGACGACCAGCCACGAGACTGCGACGACCGCCCCGGTGACCACGAGGCGCCCTCCGGCGCTGTCGACCTCGACGGCGAAACCCCACCACTCCTTCATCAGGAGCGCTCGACTCCGAGGTCCCGGGGCCGGTCGACATCGACGAGGGTGTCGCCGATGCCCTCGGCGCTCTTCTCGATCACACTGAGCGACCCGTCTGTTTCGAGCACCACTGCCGCCACCATCGACAGGTCCCCCACTCCTGAGGCTCGTACCACCTGGCGGATCTCCTCGACGGCCACACGCTGGCGACGAAGGCGATCATCCAAGATGCGCCCGTCGGCTACCAGCAGGGTCGGCTCCGCCTTGACCAGCCCGACAGGCGAAGCATGACGAGCAGGGCCACGTAGGCCACCACTCCGACTGCTGCCACCCGACCCACCTGGTCCCATGTCTCGGCCACAATTGCCTCCTACCCGCAGCTGGCCGCATCCCCACCTGACGCCCACCCCCTCCTCCACCCACCACGCGAACGCATCGCGCTCACCGCAGAGGTGACCTCTGAATCGGGGTTACCACACCGCCGAGGTCGTACGACGTCGGCGGAGCGGGCCGGGTGCTGGCGCCGCCCCGAGCCCCGATCACTGCCGGTAAACCACAACGGGGGCGCCAACCGGGGCGACCCCGCTGGACCAGATGTGGTCCATGGCAGCGTACGTCACCCGCACGCACCCGTGGGAGGCGGGCCTCGACGGCACGCTGGGGTAGCCGTGGACGGCGACACCCCGGTAGAAGTATTTGGGCCTGTACAGGGTGCCGAGCGGAGCGTACCGGAACCCGTCGATCTGGCGGGTGACCGCGTAGGTGCCCGACGGGGTGGTTCCCAGCACGCGGCCGGTAGCGGTGTCGTAGATCGTGTCGACCTGGCCGTTCTTGACCACCAGAAGGAGCTGGTTCGTCAGGTCGACCTCGACGTGATCGCCGGCCTGCTGCGCCACGGGACGGCTGCCTGCCCGCAGGGCGGCTGCCGTTTCCGGTCCGTAGATCCCGTCGCGGGCCAGACCGGCGGCCTTCTGGAGAGCGACCACCGCATGGCGGGTTTCAGCGCCGAATATCCCGTCGACGGCGGGCATCCAATAGCCGAGCGCGGTCAACTCCTCTTGAAGTACCACCACGGCCGGACCGGAGTCGCCCCGCCGGAGCAAACCGCCGGGATCGGGTGCGGGATCGGGACCAGGGGCGACAACCCCAGCGTCGAGGGAGCCCCACGTCTGGGGCCCGACGATGCCGTCGACGAGGATGTCGGCGGTCCTCTGGAAGCGGATGACAGCAGCCCGGGTGGCCCCGTCGAACGACGTGTCGACAGGGCCAGGGTCGAAGCCCAGGTCGACCAGGCGGGTCTCGAGCGTCGCCACCGCATCGCCGCTCGAGCCCAGCCGCAGCAGGGGCCGCTCCTGGGCCGAGGCGGGACCGGGCCTAATCGTCACCCCCAGCATGAGGATCAGTGCCAGGGCGGCGACAGGAACGAGCCGGACCGGCAGCGGGCGGGTTCTCATCATGCTTAACGCCATGTCTCCTGGCACTACCCGATGCCGACGACCGGGATCACTGTCAGTACCGAACGCGCGCACATAGCACAGAGCGGTCAAAGGATCGTCGTAAACGGGCGGGAGGATGTGGTCACAACCCGCCAAGGAGCGACGTGGCATGACGCGACGAACCAGTACCCACGACCACGGACGGGGCGGCTCGCTGGTCATCGCCTCCAACCGCCTGCCCGTGCAGAGCGACGGCCGCGGTGGCCAGCGCCCGGCTGATGGCGGGCTGGTGCGGGCGCTGGAACCCCTGGCCCACCGCATCAACACGTGGACGGGCACCTGGCCGGCGACCGACCCCTCGCCCGAGTGGTCGGCGCAGCCGCAGGCCAGACTGCACCCCGTTCGGCTCCGCTCCGACCTGGCCGAACGGTTCTACAACGGTTACGCCAACCGCACCCTGTGGCCATGGCTTCACGAGGACCGTTCCCGCACCGAGCGGGACGAAAGCTGGTGGTCGGCCTACCAGCAGGTCAACATGCTCTTCGCCCATACCCTCGCCCTGAGCCCCAGCCAGGCCACGATCTGGGTGCACGACTACCACCTGATGCTCGTGCCTCGGACGCTCCGGCGGCTACGGCCTGACCTGCGGATCGGGTTTTTCCTGCATACTCCGTTCCCGGCAGAGAGCTCAGCCCTCCCGGCCAATGAGTGCCGCGCGTTGGTTCGGGGGCTGCTGGGCGCCGACCTGATCGGGTTCCAGACCGAGGCCGACGTCGCGCACTTCCGTCGGCTGATGGGCCCCGAGACGGGGGACCTTCGAACGGAAGACGGACGGCGCGACGTCGGAACGTCCCTGGTCGTCCGCCCGGCATCGATCGACACCGACCGGTTCAAGGCGTTGGCGGCCCACCCCCGGACTCGGGCCCGCGCCGCTGCGCTGCGGGCCGAGCTCGGTGGCCGTCGCATCGTTCTCGGTGTGGATCGGCTCGACTACACCAAAGCCATACCGACCCGATTGGCCGGCTACGAGCAGCTGATGAGAGTCGGCCTCGCCGACACCGACCGCGTCGCATTTGTTCAGGTGGCGGTGCCGACGCGCAGTGAGATCGACGCCTACCGGACCGAGCGTGACGAGATCGAGTGCATAGCCCGGCGGATCAACGTGCAGTTCGGCGCAGCCGACACCGAGTTCCACCGGGCGGCGCTGCGTCTCCATGTCGGAGCGCTGCCCGTCGAGCAGTTGGTGGCGTACTACTTGGCCGCTGACGTGCTGGTGGCCTGCCCCCAGCGTGACGGCATGAACCTTGTCGTAAAGGAGTACTGCGCGGCCCACGAAGACGGGAAGGGAGCGCTCGTGCTGTCGACCGGCGCCGGCGCAGCCAGGGAGCTGGACGGAGCAATCCTGGTGGGTGATGTCACACCCGAAGCGGTTGCGCTCGCCGTGCACCACGCCCTCCGTCTGCCGCCGGATGAGGGGATACGTCGGATGCGTCGGATGCACCTGCACGTCAGCCGTCATGACGGGCACCGGTGGGCGGAAGGGCTGTTGGAGGAGATCCGAGCCCCTCGGCAGATCGCGCGTAGTCCGCGCGTGACAGTCAGCTGTTCGTCGACATCGGAGGTCATCATTGGTTGATCGGCGGCGGCATTGCCAGTGAGTCGTCGAGTCAGGGAACCGTCCCGGGCGTGAAATGGCGCGGCACCGCCCGGGGCGGGGAAGCCACCTCGGGACTCCGCCCCCGGGGAGCCGACGACCAGGCGGGGGCGCCTACCGCCCCCGCCTGGTTGCGTTCTTGGCGAGCGGGCCATCCCGACGAGTCGCCAGGTGCGCTGGAGTTCTTGTCGACAAAAGCGCACGGAATGTGTTTCGTCGTTGTGATCGGCAAAGTCAGCGAGCTCTTGTTGCCTCGCAAGATTCTTTTCTCCCGCCCAGAAATGCTGTTTCGACCGGGTCGAACAGGGCAATATCGCGCCAGAAGCCCCGGCCCATCCCGCCTGAAGGGGCTCGGCCGCATGAGTTGTCGATGTCGACCGTGACTGCGGCGGAAGATCATCCCCGGATCGTCAAGGAGGTCGTTCAGCGTGAGCGTGCTGTGGTGGTTACTGCTGGCCGTGGTGGTGGCAGTAGCGGTGATGGTCGCACTGGTGCTGGTCTACCGGGCCCGTCGCTCAGGTTCGGTGCTGGCGTCGCGCCCGACGGATCAGGGCAGCCGATGAACCTCATGCGAGCGGGAGACGTGATCGGCCTACCAGTGGTGTCGATCGCATCGGGCGAAGACGTGGCCGAGATCCGCGACGTCGTCTACGACGGCGAGGGGCACCGGTTGATCGGGTTCACCCTCAACAAGCGTGGTCTGTTCGCTGGCCGGTTCAAGGCCGTG
The DNA here is from genome assembly GCA_902826025.1 of uncultured Actinomycetes bacterium. GTDB lineage: Bacteria > Actinomycetota > Acidimicrobiia > Acidimicrobiales > SZUA-35 > CADEDH01. The sequence continues at coordinate 89,229 of CADEDH010000017.1, read as the reverse complement.
CTGCCTGCCGATTCCGTCGCCGCCATCGGCCCGGACGCGGTCATGGTAGATGCCGAAGCCTCGATCGACCAGGGCGGCGACCCGCTGCCCGGAATGGACGACCTCAGGTCGGCCCGGCCCGTGATCGGCAATCGCGTGGTGTCGGCCGACGGCAGCGACCTGGGCGAGGTGGTGTCGGTGATCCTTTCGACCGGTGAGGTGCCGCAAGCGGTCGGCTACGAACTCCGGTCTGCCGACCGCTCTGACACCGCGTTCGTGCCGATCTCGGCCCAGCTTGCACTATCGGGTGAAAACCTCGTGGTCCCGGCCGAGGCCACGGCGTTCGTCCGCGAGGACCTGGCTGGTTTCGGGGCTGCGATCGCCTCGTACCGATCACCGGCGTTGGAGAACGACGTATGACCACCTGCTCCTTCCGCCAAGCCTTCGGTCGAGGCGTGATCTCTTCCGACAATGCCGAATCGCTCGGCTCGGTCAAGGGTTTCGTGCTCGACGGCCGAGGCGGGCAGATCGAGGCGATCCACGTGGACGGGCGGGGTAAGCGCTCGACCGTTCTCGACTGGTCATCGGTGCGCGCGTTCGGTGCCGATGCGGTGATGGCTACGCCGGGCGCCGCTCCATCGCCGGTCGACGGCGACCACGCGATCGCCGCCGTCCGGGGCACGGTGTCGATGCTCGGCGCCCGCGTCCTCACGATCCAGGGACAGGAGATCGGCAACGTCGACGACGTCGAGTTCGATACCGAGTCGGGGGCAGTCGTGCTGGTGCACACCGACCATGGCCCGCTCGGGGGTGCCCAGCTGCGATCGCTCGGCTCGTACGCCCTTGTCGTCGACACCGCTGACACCCAGGCCGCTGCCCCACCGGTTGACCCCCCGGTATCCGGCGAACGGGGCACCGACGCATACCAGCCCGGGTAAGGGGCGGCACAGAGCGGCCGTTAACCATCACTTGGGCATCAGCACAGGCACTTGGGCATCAGCACAGGCACCTGGGCATCAGCACAGGCCGCCGCCAAGTGCAGAATCGTTCGCTATACAGAGAACGTGTCCGTTACGATCCCCGGCTACGAGCGCTTGACCTATCGGGCGGCAGGCGGATTCAGCCAGGTCTACGAGGCCTACCAGACCAGCTTCAGCCGCATGGTTGCGGTGAAGATCCTCACCGTCACGGGGGATGAGCACTACAACCCGGAGGCGTTCAAACTCGAATGTCGGGCCATGGGCGTCGTCTCGGCCCACCCGAACATCGTGACCGTCCTCGACAGCGGCTTCACTATCGAGGGTCAGCCCTACATCGCCATGGAGCTGTACCAGGAATCGCTGCTCGACCGGATCAGGGCTGCCCGATTCCTGCCGCTGGAGAAGGTCCTCCAGCTCGGCGTGCTCATGGCCAGCGCGCTGCACGCCGCCCACGAGGCGTCCATCCTCCATCGGGACATCAAGCCCCAGAACATCTTCTACTCCCGATACGGGGATCCGGCGTTGGGCGACTTCGGCATAGCCTCGCTGGCCCACGATCAGCTGACCGACACCGCCGGCGCTCTTACCGAGCACTACGCCGCGCCGGAGGTGCTCGACGGGGCCAAACCGACGCGATCGTCCGACGTCTACTCACTGGGCGCAACGCTGTACGCCGCGCTCGCTGGCCGCCAGCCGTTCGCCCGGCCCGGGATCAAGGAGCCCAGAGAGGTCCTCCTCCAACGGATCATCAGCGATCCGGCACCCCTCATCACCGCCCAGCCGATCCCGGAGCGCCAGCAGCAACTGTTGTTCAGCCTGCTGGCCAAACACCCCAACGACCGGCCCCGGACCGCCCTGGCTGCGGGCGAGCTGCTTCAGGGCATCCAGCGCCAGCTGCGGTTGGACGTCACCCCCCTGCGCCAGGCTGCGTTCGGGCTCCATGACGACACCACCCGGGCCCGGATCGGGGACGACCTCGACCACCGAGCCCCGGCCACCGGGGCGATCCGGCCCCGACCCACCGCCGGTTCCTCCCCCAGCCGCCCGGAGGTACCCGATGAGGACCTGACAGGCGAGACCGTGCAGCGGGACTCCCCAGATGGCTCCTACCGACCAGCGGCCGGTTTCCGGATCGAGCCCCGTACAGCCAGGGGCGCCGGCCTCCTGGCGGCTGTGACCGTCGCCGCCGCCCTCGGGTGGATGTTGCTCGGCCGAGGCGACCCGGAGCCGGCCGGCCCGGTGGTGACGCTCCCCACCTCCACCTCCACACGCACGATCGTCGCCACGGGACCGCCGGCCCGACCGGCCAACCTGGCCTCGACCGTGTCGGCTTCGGTCGCGACGGTCACGTGGGACGAAGTGCCCGGGGCCGAGCAGTACCGGGTGGAGTTCGTGGTCGGCGGCGGTGATCCCCGACTGGTCCGCGTCCCGACAATCGACATCGACCTTTCGGGATCTCCCGGGGCCTGCATCACCGTGGCCGCCGTAAACGGCCGGGGGCAACTCAGCTCGCCCACGGAGCCCTACTGCCCCGGCGGGCCGGGCTGAACGAGGCCGAACGGGCACCACTACCCGCTCGGCGGGCGGCCGAACCATACCGTCGTCTTGTTAGCCTCATGACGATACGCGTCAGCATGCCCTGGGTAGCGGATTGGGGAGCGAGTGACCACAAGCTGGGACACCTTCGACGACGATGTGACGCGGCCGTACCGGCCCTCGGACGCAGGGTCCGGTCCGGACACCGGGACGTTGTACATCGATGATGACCTGACCAGCCCGTTCCTTCCGGGCGCCACCGGGGCACACACCGCCTCCCGGCCTGCCCTGCGGCATCCAGCGGGCCTGGAGATCGAGGCCGACGGGGTGGCCGTCGTCCTACCCGACGACGATCGACAGCCCCTGGCCGACGGCTTCGCCCCCGCTACCCAACCGGCGACCTCTGCGCCGGCGTGGGCCCAAGCCCCGCCCGGGACCTTCCGGCCCTGGGAGCCGACGCCTCGCCCGACCTTGGAGCCACGAGCGGTGGTCGTCCGCTCCCGGCGAGGCGGCCGGGCCCGGATTCTCGCTGTAATCGTCGTCGCCCTCGTCCTCTCCGCTTTCGCCGCCCTTCTCGTGCTCCGCTGGCTCGGTTGGCCCGGATGATCTCGCTCGACGAGGCCGACACGCTGGGCCGGACCGGACCGGGAGCCACGCCGGTCCGCGTGCTCGGTTGGTCGGCCCGGAGCTCGCAGGGAAGGGTGCGAACCCGCAACGAGGACTCGTGGGGCGAGGCCCACGGATGCGTCTTCGCCGTGGCCGACGGGATGGGAGGTGCGGCCGGAGGCCAGCGGGCCAGCACACTAGCCGTCGCTGGGCTCCTCGCCGCCGACGCCACCGCCGGCTGGACCGGAGCGCTCCGGCTCCTCAACGACGCCATCAGCCGACAGTGTCGGGCCGAGGGGTTCCCGTCGGCCGGCTCCACCCTGGTCGCCGTGGTCGTCGACCGGGGCCGCTGCGTCACCATCCACATCGGCGACTCGCGCATCTACCGCCTGAGATCGGGTGAGCTGTGCCGTCTCACCTCCGATCACAACCTGGCCAACCTGCGTCGGGACGAGGGTCTGGACCCCCGGGCCGACGACGGCCGGGGCGGGCCACGGGCCCTCACCTCCTATCTCGGCAACCCGATGGCCGGCCAGCGGGTCGACGTGGGCACGGTGTCGGCCGAGCCGGCCGACCGGCTCCTTCTGTGCACCGACGGCATCCACGGCCAGATGAGCGAGGCCACGATCGGTCAGCTGCTCCGACACGGCGACTGCCAGGAAGCGGCCGATCTGCTGGTGGCGGAGGCCGACCGGGCCGGCGGGCGCGACAACGCCACGGCGCTGGTGGTAGAGATCGGGCCACGATGAGCGACGTCCGGATGTCGCTGCTGGCGGGTACCGGCCGGGCGGTCCGCCACCGCGACCTGGTCGCCTTCAGCGCCGCCCCGATAGCCGGTCTCGCCGACATGCTGGCGGTGGACGGCACCGACGTGTTCAAACGGCTGGCCGCCCTGGTGGTGCGCCACCAGTTCGATCTCCCGGCCTTCGCCGTGATCGACACGACCGCCCATCGGGCGTTCGTATTCGGCGACATCGCGCTCCACGGGCCCGGCGGCTCCATCTCCGGAGGGCAGGCGACGACCTGGGTGGAGGCGACGGTGGCCGATCTGGAGCTGCTGGCCTGCGGCCCTGAGGGCACCCAGCCCGATCCCGACACCGACCTGGTGGAAGGGGCAGTGCCCGCCGGGGGCTTCGTGCTGAGCACCGACCCTGCGCCGTCGGCCGCCGGGCTCCGGCCGGACGCCGTTCCCCTGTCGGCCGCAACCCCGGCCGAAGATGTCGAGCCGGAGTTCGCACTCAGTCCGGAGCCGGAGCTCGCACTCCTGGCGGAGACGGTGCTTATGGCGGAGCCGGAGCGGGTGCTCATGGCGGAGCCGGAGCCGGTGGGCGTCAGCGAACCGGATCTGGCCACGGCCGACGCACCGGGCCGAACGACGACGTACGACGAAGCACCGGCCCGGCTGTCGATCCTCGACCAGCCGGTCGACTGGAACCCCCTCGCCGATCCGGTCGGCGTCGACCTCGCATCGCTGGGGCGGGTGAACCATCCGGCCGGTGCCCCGTCGGGTAGCGGTTGGACCCGGCCGGCCACGGCGGAACCGGCTCCCGATGCTCCGCCCGCGCCCCCGGCGCCGCCCGACGCGGCGACGATCGCCCTGCGCCGGCCGCTGGGCGTCCCGGCCGGCCCCGAAGCCGACATCCCGCCACCGCCAGCCGGTCCCGTCCCTCCGGTCCCGGTCCCGCTCACGGTCGATGACGACCCAGGGGCGACCCTGCCCGAGATCCCGGCCCTCATGGTCACCGCCGACCCCGCTGAGGGCCCGGAGGCGCCGGCTCGGTTGCGGTGTGACGATGGGCAGCTGATCGAGGTGCGGGTGGGCGCCTACGTCGGTCGCCATCCGACCAAGGGCGGCCTCCCAGAGGGCTACGTTGCCGTCACCATCCGGGGTGAGCACGTGTCCCGGGTCCACTGGAAGCTGACGGTCGCCGGCGACGGGCTGCTGATCGCCGACCTCGGCTCGGCCAGCGGTACCAGCATCCAGCTACCGGGCTGGAGCCAGGCGGCCGCCCTGGAGGGCACGGAACCCACCGTTGTGCTCCCGGGCACCACGGTCCATTTCGCCGACCGGTGGGCGGTGGTGGAGGTCTGATGCGATCGTGAGCGAGCTCCGTATCCGCCTGGCCGGATCATCCTCCACCGGCGACGACGTCATCGCCCGGTTCGGCAACCACACCACGATCGGCCAGCTGGTGGACGAGCTGGAGCTGCGCTTCGACCAGGTTGGGCCCGTCCCCCGGTCGCTCCAGCGGATCAGCCGGGGGCAGGTCACGCTGAGCCGTGACACCCGCCTGGCCCAGGCCGACCTGCGCAGTGGCGACACGGTGGCCCTGGCCATCGATAGCGGCACCCGTCCCGTCCCCGTCGCTGCCGCCGTGGCCCACCTCCGGGTAGTGGAGGGGCCGGACCTGAACCGGGTCTACGAGTTGCGACGGGGTGAGTCGACCATCGGCCGGTCAGCGCGCTGCGACATCCGGCTCAACGATGACATGGCATCACGACGTCACGCTGTCATCCGGGTGTCTGACATCGTGGAGGTGGCCGACGCCGGGTCCACCAACGGCATCATCGTCAACGACTCTGAGATCACGGGCGTCCTCCGCCTCCGCCCCGGCGACCGGCTGATGATCGGCGACACCGTCCTGCTGGTGGAGATGCTGGGTGGTGGCCACGAAGCGGTCGACGTGGTGGACAACGCCGTGGCCTTCAACCGCCCGCCCCGCATCGAGCGCCCGTTCCAGCCGGTGAAAATCGTGCTGCCGGCGCCTCTCGAACCGCCGCCCCGCCAACGGCTGCCTCTGATCACCGCCATCGTCCCGCTCCTGATGGGCGGAGCCCTCTACGCCATCACCCGCAGCGTGGCCAGCCTGGCCTTCGTCGCGCTCAGCCCGATGATGGCCTACGGCAGCGTGTTCGAGTCCCGTCGTTCGGGCCGTAAGGACCACGCCGAGCGCCGGGCGGAGCGGGAGGCGGTGCTGAGGGACCGGATCGCCGAGCTCGAACAGGCCTATGACGCCGAGGTAGCCAGCCGCCGTCGGTTCTCGCCCCGCAACGAGGAACTGCTGGCCTGCGTGGCCGACCTCGGCTCTCGGCTGTGGGAGCGCGAGCCGGAGGACGACGACTTTCTGTCTCTCCGCCTCGGGCTGCTTCCGCTGCCGTCCCAGATCACGGTCGAGGTGGCCCAGGGCGGCAACCGGGAGGGCCGGCTGGAGGCGGAGCGGATCGCCGGCCACTTCGCCACGCTCCCGCCGGTGCCGGTGACGGCCGATGGCCGACGGGAGTCGCCGGTGGGTGTCGCCGGCCCGACCGCCGTGACCGACGGCGTCGTCCGCTCGCTGGTGCTCCAGGCCGCGGCGCTCCACTCCCCCACCGAGCTGGTGATCGGGGCGCTGCTCCCGGCCGAGCGGGCAGCCACATGGGACTGGATCAAATGGCTCCCCCACAACGCCCGGCCTCTTCCCGGTAGCGGACGGTCCCCCAACGCCGTGGGCCGCCACGAAGGCGTCGAACTGCTGGGCGTCCTCAACGAGCTGCTCGACGCCCGCTTGGCCGGTTACCCCGGGGCCTTCGCCGGGGAGACCCCGGTGGCCAACACCCCGCATGTTCTGCTGATCGTCGACGGCAGCACCAGCGTCGAGCGGTCCCGTTTCACGCGCCTGCTGGAACACGGAGCCGAGGCCGGCATCTCGGTGTTGTGGATGGCGTCCGACGCCCGGCGGGTGCCGAACGCCTGCCGCACGGCAGTCACGGTGGAACCCGGCGGCCAGACGGTCACCCTGGGTCGGAAGAGCTCCGGCCGCCAGCTCGGCGGCATCCCGATCGAGCCGGTCACGATCGACACGGCCGAGGCGGCGGCCCGGGCGCTGGCCCCCGTTGTCGACATCGCGGCCGACAGTGGCACGGCCGCGGAGCTGCCGGCCACGGTGAACCTGGTCGACCTGCTGGGCGGCCTCGAGATCCTCGACAACCCGACGGCCACGATCGAGCGGTGGCAGGAGTCGGCGCCGAGCGGCAGCCGCCGACCCCGGCTCAGCGCGCCGGTGGGGGTGTTCAACGGCGGCACGCTCTCGATCGACCTGATGGAGGACGGCCCCCACGGCCTGGTCGGCGGCACCACCGGTGCCGGCAAGTCGGAGTTCCTCCAGTCGTTCCTGGCCGCCCTGGCCGCCAGCCATCCCCCCGATCGCCTCAACTTTCTGCTTGTCGATTACAAGGGCGGCTCGGCCTTCGGTGACCTGGCCGAGCGCCTCGACCGTCAGGGCCGCCAAACGTGGCCCGGCCTCCACCACACGGTGGGGATGATCACCGATCTCACCCCGGCCCTGGTCCAGCGGGCGCTGGTGTCGCTCCGGGCCGAGCTCACCCGGCGGGAACACATCCTGGAGCGGAACGGGGAGAAGGACATGGTGGAGATGGCCCGCCATGGGCGGGCCGACACCCCGCCGAGCCTGCTGATCGTGGTCGACGAGTTCGCCGCCCTGGCCCGCGAGGCCCCCGCCTTCGTTGACGGCGTGGTCGACATCGCCGCCCGGGGCCGGAGCCTCGGCCTCCACCTGCTGCTCGCCACCCAGAAGCCCGGTGGGGTCGTGACCCCCGTGATCCAGGCCAACACGAACCTGCGGGTGGCGCTGCGCATGGCCACCGAGGACGAGTCGACCGATGTGGTCGGTTCGCCGCTGGCCGGTCGTCTCGACCGGCGCACACCAGGCCGCGGTGTCATCCGCCGTGGCCACTCCGACCTGGTGGCGTTCCAGAGCGCCTATGTCGGGGGGATCACCACGCCGGCGTCGATGGCCGAACTCCAGGTGGGTGAACTGTCGCTGGTGGAGATCCACTGGCTGACCAGCGCCCAGAACCCGGAAGGTGGGGCCGTCGGCACCGAGACCTCGGAGCAGGACCCCACCGACCTCCGGCGGCTGGTCACGGTGGTCAACGCCGCCGCCGCCCACCGGGAGTATCCGGCGCCGGTGAAGCCGTGGCTCGACCCGCTGCCACCCCATGTGGATCTTCTCGACCTCGACCGGCCGCCCGACGACCAGCGCTTCGTGTTCGGCGTGGCCGACCTCCCCCACCGCCAGGACCGCACGCTGGCCCAGTTCGTGCCCGACACCGACGGGAGCATGCTCCTGTACGGCATGGGCGGCAGTGGCAAGACGGTCGCTCTCCGGTCGCTGGCCGCCTCGCTCGGGTTGGCCCGCAATCAGGCACCGGTGCACGTCTACGCCCTCGATTTCGCGGGCCGGGGCCTGGAGATGCTGGAGCCGTTGCCCCATGTCGGCGACGTGATCACCGGCGACGACTACGAGCGGGTGACCCGCCTTTTCAAAGAGCTCCGTAGCGAGATCGTGCGGCGGGCCCAGCTGTTCGCCGAAGCCCGGACATCGTCCATGGGTGGCTACCGGACGGCCAGCCCCGACGGGGGGACGCTACCCCGCCTGGTGATCCTCCTCGACGGCTACGACAACTTCACCGCCGCCTACGAGGGCATCGATCGCGGCATGTGGGTCGACCTGCTACCCCGCCTGGTAGCCGACGGTAGAGGGGTGGGCGTGCACTTCGTGCTCACCGGCTCCCGACGGACGAGCTTCCCGATGGCACTGAGCGGCCTCATCTCCACCCGGCTCGTGTTCCGTATGGCCAGCAGCGACGACTATCACTCGGTCAACGCCGACCCCACGTGGTTCGACCAGACGACGCCTCCGGGCCGTTGCCGCCTGGGAGACGTCGAGGTGCAGGTGGCAGTGCTCGGCTCCAGCCCCGAGACCGTCGAGGAGGCCCGTGCCTTCCAGCGGCTGGGGGCGGCACTGGAACGGATCCTGGCCCCGGCTCGGCCGATCAGGGTTCTCCCCCACCGGCTCACGCTCGACGAGCTGCCGGCCCCCAAGTCCGGTCTGGCCTGGTTGATGACCGAGGACTTCGCCGGGATCGGGCCCGACCTGACCCAGAACGTGCTGATCACGGGACGGCCCCGCTCGGGCAAGACTTCGGCCCTGGCCAGCCTGGCGGCGGCGGCCCGCCGCAACGGCCTGCGGCCCGAGATCTACGCCGCCGACCCGGCCAAGTGCCCGTTGGAGGCCCGTGACCTGGCGGCGCTGGTGGAGCGGGTGACCGGCGATCCCACCGGCCTCGTGTTCGTGGACGGGGCCGAGCGGATCAGCGGCCTCTCCGGCGACTACGCCGTCCAGGAGGCCATCTCGTCGGGCCGGCTGCGGATCGTGGCCGCCGCCGACTCCGCCGCCGCCCGCTCGTTCGACCCGATCATGAAGGCGGTGCGGGCCCGGGCCGACGTGCTGCTGCTCCAGCCCGATCCCGACTACGACGGCGACCTGCTGGGCCAGCCCGTCCCCCGGGTGGCCCGCCAGTTCCCCGCCGGCCG
>CADEDH010000017.1:60071-79652 GCA_902826025.1 uncultured Actinomycetes bacterium | reverse complement strand
GTCGGCGCCGAGGTCCTTGGCCTGGTCGAGGGCGGAGCCGGCGGCTGATCGGGCGTTGTTGTACATCCCCTCGCCGGGCCACAGACCAGAAGGGTCGGCCAGGGCGGTGGGGCGGTTGAAGGCGTAGGCGTAGCCGGTGACCACCGGCGCCCCCACGGGGATCAGCACGGGATCCGGGCTCAGGAAGCGGCCGAGGGTCGGGTCGTACTCCCGGGCCCGGAGGTGGGTGAGGCCGGTCTCCGGGTCCTCGATGGCGCCGAGGAAGCCGAGGCTCAGCGGCCCCGTGTCCATGTCGCCCCACTGGCGCAGCACCCGGCCGAAGGGGTCGTACTCCCGGCCGCCGAGCACCTCGCCGGCGCCGTCGGTGACGGCCCGCACCGTGCCGTAGGCATCGGTGAGGAACCACCGGGCCTGCTCCGGCGCCGTCAGCGGCACCACGCCGAGCGGAGCCCCCATCGGGCCGTGCTGGTAGAGGTACCGCTCGCCGCTCAGGTTGTCGACGGCCAGCACGGGCTCGGCCAACTCGGTGCTGACGTCCCACACCACCGACACGTCGCGGGCCACCCTGCCCGCCTCCGTCACCACGGTCCGCACACGGTGGCCGAGGCCGTCGACCTCGTGGACCACCTCGGTGGTCCCCCGGACGGCCCGGCGCAGCCGACCCTCCACGTCGTGCTCGAAGGCCCAGCCCTGGTCGGCGATCACCTTGCCGGCGTCGTCGTAGGCGATCTCCCGGACCGGCCCACCGTCGCGCTCCACGGCCACGATCCGGGCCCGTTCGTCGAGCACCGACCGCTCAACAACCCCGTCATAGGTGGCCCGCAACCGGGTACCCACCTCGTCGTAGGCCCAGTCGACGACATGCGGTTCCGGCCCGTCGAAGGCGGCCGCCGTGATCATGTCGCGCTCGTCGTAGCCGTAGCGCCAGGTGCCGTCGGGGCGATGGGTGGCCGAAACGTTGCCGGCGGCATCGACGTCGTAGCGCTCGTCGAGCACGGCGGCTCCGCCGCCGTCAACGGCGAGGGCCGCCAGGCGCCCATCGGCCCAGGTGGCGGTGCTGCGTAGGCCATTGGGCAACACCAGAGCCAGGCCGTCGTCGCCCACCGGTACCAGCTCGGCCACCCCGGCCGGGCCGTTGTAGCGCCCTTCCAGGCCCCCCAGGTAGGCGATGTCGATCCGGGTGCCGTCCACGATCTTGGCCGTCACCGCCCCCGACGGGGCGTACTCGTAAGCCACCGATCGGCCGTCGCCGGTGGTCAGTCCGGCCACCCGGTCGCCGTCATAGCGAACCCCGACGGTGTTGGCGTCGGTGGTGATCTCGACTGGCCGGCGCTGTCCGTCGTAGCCGACCGTGGTGGCCACGCCGGTGCCGATGAGGCGGACCACGTCGCCCGCGTCGTCGCGCTCGACCCGCAGCTCCCGGCCGGCCCCGTCGCGCAGGCCGGTCAGCCGGCCCATCGGATCGAGGTCGAGCTCATAGGCCATGCCGTCCTCGGTCACCAGACCGGTGAGCCGCTGGGCGGCGTCCCGGGTTACGTGGAGCGAGCGGCCCAGCGGGTCGGCCCGGCCCGCCACCCGGTCGAACACGTCGTAGGTGTAGGTCGTCACCGCCCCGTCGGTGCCGGTCACACCCACCAGGCGGTCCCACTCGTCGTAGGCGTACCGGGTCGGCCGGCCCAGGCCGTCGACGCTGGCCGTGAGCCGGTCGTGTTCGTCGGCCTCGGCCAGCCGCGACCGTTGGCCGTCGACCTCACGCCAGAGCGCGCCGTCCTCCCGCCACAGGCGGGCCCGGCCCTCGGCGGTGACGATCTCGACGCTGGCCAACTGCCCGCCGTCGTCGTAGGTGTAGGACGCTTCGGCGTTGGGACCCACCACCCCGATCAGGCGGCCGCCGTCGTCGTAGCGGTACTCGGCCCGATGGCCGGTGCCGTCGTCGACGGCCGTGATCCGCCCCGGCTCGGCCGGATCGCGTTCCAGGCTGAGCACCCGATCGGCGTCGAGCCGGGCTCCGGCCAGCAGACCCCGGCTGTCGTAGACCAGCTCCATGCCGGCCCACCGCAGGGGGCGGCCGTCGCCGTCGGTCTCCAGGTCGGCGCCGCCCTCATCGCCCGGCGACGCCACCTCGTCGCCGCCGAGTCCTGCCAGCACTCGACCGTCGAGCGAGGCCACCGAGGCGGCCGCCACCCCGCGGCGAGTGATCCGGATTCCGCCACCGATCGGGTTCGTGCGCTCCACCAGGAGGCCGCCGACGTACCGGTCGGTCCATTCCGCCCCCAGCGGATCGGTCATCACCGCCCGACCGCTTGCGGCGTCCCACCGGTAGCCGTAGAGCTCGCCCCGCGGGTCGTGCTGGCGCACCACCCGGCCGTCGTCGCCGTACTCGGTGCTCACCACCAGCCGACCCCGGCGGTCCCGCTGCTCCACCACCCGATGCCGGTCGTCCCATCGGTAGGTGGCCTCGCCCTCGCCGTTGGCTGCGCCCACCAGGTGGCCGGTGTCGTCGTAGCGGAAGGCGGCGTTACCGTCGGTGGTGTCGACGGCGACCACGTGGCCGTCGCCGTTCCAGGTGATGAGGGCCGGGCCGCCCCGGAGACCACCGATCGAGACCACCCGCCCGTCGGCGTCGCGCTCCAGCGTGAAGCCGAGGTCCCCCACAGCCTCGACGGCCGCCAGCTCCCCGGCGGCGTCGAACACCCACCGCCGGCCCTCGGCGTCGGACAGCACGTGACTGTCGCCCCGGGCCGCCAGCGAGGCCGTGACCCCGGCCGCCGCCACGAAACCGCCCGCACCGGCGGTGAACTGGAGGAACGACCCGTCGGGTACCAGGACCCCCACCTCGTCGCCCGACCGGAACAGGCGGGTGTCGAACAGGGACACCCAGCCCGGCCCGAAACTCAGATCCTCCCCGTACCAGGAATGGTGGAACCGACTCAACGGCAATCGGAAGCCACCCGGGGACACGAAATCGACGTCGTGTTCCTCGAACCACAACGCACCGGTGGCACTGTCAACCGGATCGCCCTGGGCCCCGCTGCCGCTATCGCCGAACGACCCGGACCCCGACGGGCCGCGGCGCAGGCCGGGGGTCACAGGATCGCTCCAGTGGTGGGGCCGGCCGGGCCAGGTGAGTTGGACGTTCGCCCCACCGCTGGCCCAGCGCTGCTGGCCCGCCTCATCCCGGACCTGGCCCCCCAGGTAGGTCATGTAGTTTCCGACCGAGTCGAGATCGACACTGCCCTTGCGGGACCACCAGGTGCGGAACTGGTCGGCAGCCGGACCGGTCCACGCTGTGGAGCGCAGTCGGCTGCCCAGCTCGCCCCGGGCCCCGTGCAGAAGACTGCCGGCGGAGTCGAGGCGATGGGCGATGAGATCGAGGTCGTCGGGGTCGGCACCGAGGCGGGACATGGGTGGAGGGCTCCTGGTGGCTGGGCGCGCCGAAACGGCAGCGCACGATCGGATCGGGTGGAACGAAGGTCCGGGGCGGGAGGTGGGTCAGCGGCTGCTGACGGCGTCCTGCCGATCGGCCTGCTGGCGCAAGGTGGCCGCCCCGGAGCGGAGCATCTGGGCGATGGAGGTGAGCCGGCTGGCCTGGTCGTGCCAGGTGGCGCCGAATCGGTCGGCGTCCCGGCCTTCCCAGAAGGTGTCGGCCAGAAGGGCCGACGCCGCGCTGCGGGCCTGCTCGATGGCCGCCGCCTGCCGTTCGAAGCCGACGGCCAGCGACCGGAGCTGGTGGGGATCTGCGGTTAGTTGCTGCATGGTGGGAAGCGGGATGGGCCGCGACCGGCGGCCCACCCCGGTCGGCCTGTCAGGCGCTGGCCTGGCGCTGCTGGTCGGCCTGGCTCTTCACCTGGGTTCCGGTGTCCTGGAGGGCCGTGATGATGTTCTGGAGCTGGGTCCGGAATGTCCCGTCCCACTGGGTCCGGAAGTTGTCGGCGTCGGTTCCCTGCCACCAGGCTTCGCCGATCTGCGAGCTGATCTGGGAGATCATCGTCTGCACGTCGCCGGCGGCCTGGGAGAACTTGCGGGAGAGGCCATCGAGCTGGTCGACGTCTGCACCGAGTTGAGCCATGGTTCATTTCTCCTTGCGGGTTTGGGTTTGTATAAGAGGAACCTAGAACGCCCGGTCCCGGGCGGTAATTGGGGACCACTCCCCGGTGTCGGTCACCAGCTGACGTGGTTGGACTCCACTCCGCCCCCGGTCACCCAGTGGTCGGGACCATCGGCCGAGAAGCAGAGCGTCGACTCGGAAACCCGGCCATTGCCGTCCACTGCGAACGTTTCTGTCCAGAAAGCGACGCTGTTGTCCCTGGAGTCGTAGCACCGAAGGGTGACCGACGAGCCCGGGGCGAAACCGGACAGGTTGACCACATACCAGGAGCTCCCACCTAAGGGTCCTGCGACCCCCCGGCTCAAACTGATCACGGGCTGGGGCGGTTGGGGAATGGTGACGTTCTGGACACCGCTGGCCTGGCAGCCGAAGGCGTTACAGGCCCAAGCCTGCACCGAGTACGAGGCGCCAGCCGAGCCGCCTTGACGGACACTGGTGCCGCCCAAGGCCGGGCCGTAGTTGCCGTTGATCTGCACGTAGACGGCGTCGGCCCCGGCCGGACGGCTGAAGTTGGCGGTGAAGCCGGCGGTGTCGGCCGACAGCGACAACGACGGCGCGCCGGGGCAACCGGACAGCGTCAGCGACTGATTGGCCGTGGCGCCGTTGCCAGCCTGGTTGATGCCGTAGCCCGTCACGGTCACGGTGGCCGCCGATTGGAGGCATGCAGTGCCCGGCGCCCGGGCCGCACCGCCGGCGGCCAGACAGTCTCCCCCTTGGGCGTTGACGCATCGACCGGTACCGCCGGCGGCGGAGCTGGCAAAGGCAGCCACGTTCCCAGTGAGGCTGTAGCCGGTGATGGCCGAGCCGTTGGCCCCGGCTCCGTCGATGGCCCAGGTGTAGATGCCGCCGCTCGCCACCGCCCGGATCTGGGGTGCGAGCGGCTTGCCGAAGGGCGTCACGGCGCCGGACGGGGCGGAGAACGCACCGGTGCCGGCCTCGTTCACCTCGGCCACGCTGAAGGTGTAGGCCTGGCCGTTGGTGAGACCGGTCATGCGCAACGACGACGGGAGGGCCTGCGGCGCACCGCCATTGATCCGCACCAGCCGCTGGGTCGACGGGCAACCGTTGGCGTCGGCCGGGGCCACGCTCAACGTCGCCTCCTTGTCCCCGGCGGTGGCGGTGGGAGCGGGTGGCGCCTGGGGCGCCCCGCACGGCACCACCGGCGCCGACTGAGGGCTGAGCTGGCCGGGGCCGGCCCGGTTCACGGCTCGCACGGCGAAGGTGTAGCTCGAGCCGTTGAGCAGGGGGGCCGAGGTCCAGGCCAGGCTGCCGTAGGGCACCGTGGTGGTGCCGTCGGTGCTGCCGTTGCGGTACCGCACGATCTCGTAGCCCGTCGGATTCTGGCAGTCGGGGTTCACCGGCGTGCTCCATTGCACTGCGGCCTGCTTGTCGCCCCGAACCGCCGTCGGTTGGGGTGGGGCCTGGGGCACGTCGGCCGGGCATTCGCTCCGGGACCAGGCGGAGGGTTGCGACTCGCCCGCCTTGTTCACCGCCACCACCCGGAAGGTGCAGGCGGCACCGTTGGCCAGGCCCGCCCAGGTGTAGGTGCGCACCCCCACCGGGCGGACTCCCGATGCGCAGGTACCGACCTCCAGCATGTAGCCGGTGATGGCCGAGCCCTGGTTGGCGCCGTCGGTCCACGACACCGTGAGCTGGCCCGGCGAGCCGGGGGCGAACGCGACGGTGGGGGTGCCGGGCGGGCCGGGGGTGGTGTCGAGCCGGACCGGGGCCGACGGCGACGAGTACGGCCCGTCGCCGGCGGCGTTGTAGGCCAGCACATCGAAGACGTAGTCGGTGCCCGGTACGCCGCCGGTGAACCGGAAGCCGGGGCTGGCACCGGTCACGGTGGCCACCTCGGCCCCGTTGGCCCGAATCCGATAGCCCTCGATCGGGGCCCCGTTGCTGACGGGGGCCTGCCAGCTCAGCACCGCCTCGGTGGCGCTGGCGGGCTGGGCGACCAGGCCGGTTGGGGCCGACGGCTTGCCGATCACCTGGACCGTGAGCACGCCTTCGGCCCCGCCCTCGGGGCCGGGGCGCTGGTCGTGGACCGTGTAGCGGATCTGGGCCGGCCCGAAGAAGGCGGGGGCCGGGGTGAACGTCACCGACCCGCCGCCCACGGTGGTCGAGCCGGTGGCGGCATCGACGAAGGCGCCGCTGAGAGTCAAAGCCGCCGAGCCCAGGGTGTTGCGGTCATTGGCGACGACATCGACGGTCACCGCCTTGCCCTGGTTGGTCTGGGCCGTGTCGGCTACGGCCACCGGAGGGCCGACGGTGGACGGCGTGACGGTCACGGTCACCGTGGCCGCGGCGGTACCGCCGGCGGGGTCGGTCGCCTCGACCTGGAAGGTCGTTCGGCCGGCCGATGCCGTCACGGGGACACGGAGCCTGGCCGATCCTCCGGCCGTGGCACCCGACAGCTCCACCGGGGCCTGGGGTGGACTCGCCACCTCCACCGTCAGGGTGTCGCTGTCGGGATCGGTGAAGAGCGCCGCCAGGTCGAACGGCTGATCCGTGCCCGCCTCCACCTGCACCGACTGGTCGTGGCCGACCGGGGGCCGGTTGTTCTGGCCAACGAGCTGGATCTTGACTCGACCGCTCACCTGGTAGGTGCCGTCGTCCACGGTGAAGGAGAAGCCCCCGAGGCCGTTGAAGTCCTGATCGGCCAGGAAGGTCACCAGCCGCTGGTCGCGGGCACCCTGGTCGAGGCTGGTGGTACCTCCCACCCAACCCGACACGCCGAGGAACGTCAGCTCGTCACCATCGGGATCGGTGACATACCGGCTGAGGTCGATCGGGGGGATGGCCTGCTCAGGCGGGAAGGGGCCCAGCTCGATGGGGCTGATGACCGGGGGCAGGTTCCCGGCCACCACGATGCTGACGAACGAGCTGCTGGCGAGACCCTGCTCGTCGGTCACCGTGTAGGCGATCTCGGTGGTTGCGGCGGGGGCGGTGATGCGCAGCCGGTTGTCGACCACCCGGGCACCGGGGGCGTCGGTCGTCACCCGCAACCGGCGGGGGTCGCCGTCGGGGTCGAGGTCGTTGGCCGCCACGTCGGCCGTCACCTCGTCGCCCGCCTTCACCGGGCCGTGGCTGTCGGGCACGGCCACGGGAGGAATCGGTTCCAGCGCGGCATGGACGGTGACCGTCCCCTCGGCCTCGGCAGTGCCGCCCCGCCCGTCGGCGATGCGGTAACGGAAGCTCACCTTCCGGCCGTCCTCACCGCCGGGAGGTGGGGTGAACAGCACGGCGCGGCCCGAGGCGGCGACGCTGACGCCATCGCCCTGGACCGAGACGATCGTGAGCGGGTCGAGGTCGGGATCGGAGTCGTTGGCCAGCACGTCGAGGGCCACGTCACGGGCGCCCGCCACCGCTTCGAGGGCGGGATCGGGCACCGCCGAGGGAGGCCGGTTCTGCTCCGGCCGCCGGTCGACGGCCACCCGCACTTCGCCTGTCGCCTGCGCTCCCTCCGTGTCGCTCACCAGGTAGGTGAAGCGGTCGGTGCCCCGGAACCCGGGGTTGGGGCGGTAGAGGTAGCCGGCGCCGTCGTCGGCGGGGGTCACCGAGCCACCGGTGGGGGCCGACGGCACCGATGTGAGACGCAGGGCGTCCGACTCGGGATCGGAGTCGTTGGCCAGTACGGGGATGAGCACCGGGGCGTCCTCCACCGTGTAGGCGGTGTCGGGCCGGGCGGTGGGGGCGGTGTTGGGGTCGGTGGCCAGCACGAGCACCACGTTCACCAGGGCGGTGGCCACATTTCCGCCTTCATCCTCCACCGTGTATTGGATCACGAACGGCAGCTCGACCCCCGGTGGCACCCGCACGTCGAGCCACTGGCCGTCGCCGGCCGGGGTGACCGTGACCCCCGCTCCCCCGTCGGCGGCGGTGATCGTGAGTCGCCCCCCCTCGGGATCGACGTCGTTGCGCAATACGAACAACCGGCTGGTCCGGCCGGCCCGGACCCGGGCCTCGTCGTCGACAGTGATCGGGGCGGCGTCGAAGAAGGTCGTGTCGCTCCGGGTGACCACGACGGTCTGCATCGCCGACTCGGCCTGGCCGTCGGACAGCTGGTACTGGAAGGTCTCCACCGGGCCGGACCCCGGCCGTAGGGTCACGCGGAACCCGATCCCCTGCACCACCTCGACCTCGAGGAACGGGTTGGTGGTCTGCTGGATGACCGACACGAGATCGCCGTCGGGGTCGCCGTCGTTGTCGAGCGCCCGGACCAGGCGGGTCTCCCCCCTCGAGAGGGTGATGTCGTCCCGCACGGCGATGGGCGGGCGGTTGTCAACCGGGGCCGTCACCTCGATCCGGATCTGGGCCGTGTTGCTGGCCGAGCCGTCGGATACGGCGTACTCGAGCACGTACGTACCCGGTTCGTCGGTCTCGAAGGTCAGCGCCCCCTCCTCGTCGACATCGAGGTAGGCCGGGGGCGGGCCGGCCGTGGAGCGGGGGGCCTGACCGATGGTGAGATGGTCGCCGTCGCCGTCGACGTCGTTGGCCAGCAGGTCGAGCACCAGGCGCCGGCCGACCTCCGTGCTGCCGGCATCGTTGCGAGCATCAGGCTCCAGGTTCGAACCGTCGAGGCGGATGGTCACATCGAGGCGACCCTCGGCGGTGGCCTGCCATTCGTCGGCCACGAAATAGGGGATGGTCAGCGTGGACTGGGAGAACTGAGACGGTAGGGCGAGCACCACCTCGCCCCCGGGATGAACTGATCGCACCTCCACCCCGTCGACCGAGCCCAGCCCGGTGAGGACCATCGAGTCACCGTCGGGATCACGGTCGTTGGCCAGCAGGTTGGCGGTGACGATCTCTCCCCCCGCACCCTTCAGGCGGTCGAGCTGGGGCTCGGGAGCCCGGTTGCCCTCGGCGTCGAGCGGCAGGATCTCCAGCGTGATCACCGCCTCCGCCGATCCCTCGGGCGAACCGTCGGTGATCCGATACCGGACCTTCACCGTGCCCGGACCGGCCGTCGGCGTGATCTGCACCATGTCCCGAGTGGTCGGCACCTCGGCCCGGGCCAGCTCGGCACCCTCGATCACCTCGGCCGACGAGACGAGCAGCACATCGCTGTCGGGATCGGTGTCGTTGGCCAGCGCCTCCACGACGGCCGGGCGGCCCAGACGGGTCGCCGCCGTGTCGTCGACCGCCACCGGCGGTTCGTTCTCCTCGTCGTCGTCGAGCTTGTCGGCCTCCACCAGGCCGGCCTCGGTGGCGCTCTGGTTGAGCTCCTCCTCCACCTGGTCGCCGTCGGCCGACTCCTCGCCGTCGGTGTTGTCGAACAGATCGGAGAAGTCGGCCACCTCCTCGATCTGGCGTTCGGGGGTCACGAGCCAGCCCGAGCCGTCGAGCTCGTCGACCCAGACCTCGCCGTTGACCAGCCGGAGCTGGGCCCCGTCGGAGACGGTCTGGGGGGAGACCGCCGTCGTGCCGTCGACGCAGGCGACGCTCAGCTCGAGCCGACCCGGGTCGC
Source organism: uncultured Actinomycetes bacterium (assembly GCA_902826025.1). Lineage (GTDB taxonomy): Bacteria > Actinomycetota > Acidimicrobiia > Acidimicrobiales > SZUA-35 > CADEDH01. Next base: position 70,071 of record CADEDH010000017.1, on the reverse strand, counting down.
CGGCCAGCGCATGGAGGCAGTCCCGGTGGAAGATCGGGGGCCCGGTGACCGGGCCGGGCAACGTCGGGCCGAGCGGGGTGACCGCCCCCGACTGCAGGTCGACGGCGAGACCCCGCCCGTCGGTGGCCACCGCGGCGACGACGGGCCATGACTGGCCCTCCTGCTGCAGTGCCTGGACGGTGAAGGGTTGGGACAATGTCACCGAGCGCGAGCCGCCCCGGGTGGCGACCACCCACGTGCCGCCATCGACCAGCACCACCTCGTCGCCCGCCATCGTGGCCATCGTTGGCTCGAACCCGCCGGGGAGGCCGACCGCCGACACGTCGTCGGTGTCTCCCGTCGGCTCGTCGGGTGGCCACAGCACATCGGAACCCGACGCCACCGCCACCGCGCCCGATGGCCCCACCAGCAGCCGGCCCGGGCGGTCCAGCTGGAGAACCGGCGGGACCGGGGCCAGGTCGGCGGTGGAGGCCATGACTCCGGCGGCGACCAGCCACAGCTTCGAGGTGGCCGGTTCGAACACGGCTACTCCATCGGGCCTCGTACGCACCTGGGCCCCGGCCGGAAGGGCGGTCGAGGACAGGACGGCGGCGTTGGCCCCGTCGACCAGCTTCACCGTTGGGCTCGCCTCGTCGGCGGTGTGGACGGCGATCACCCCGGGAGACTGGATGGCCGAGATGGCGGCGCCGGGATCGGCGAGCTGAGCCATGGCCGTGGGCTGGTGGGAGGTGTACTCCACGTGGGCGGCCTGGCCCGAGCGGCGGTCGACCAACCAAGCTCCGCCGTCGTTCGACGTGGCCCGACTCGCCTCCCGGCCGTCGGCCCTGGTGGCCATGACCACCAACGAGCTGAGCACGAGGAGTGAGGCCAGCCCGGCCGTGGCGCTGCGCCAGCGGGTGTTCATCGCTCGTGCCTCTCGAGCAGGGCCAGATCCTCGATCCTGATGAGGCCGGCCGTTATGGCGTGGTCGACGAGCCGCTCCCGCCGGTTGGAGGCCAGCCCGGCGACATCGCCCTTCAAGCCGGCCACGCCGAGGCGGTCGAAGCGGGCGCACAGGTTGTCGAGCTTGCGGTTGAACTTGGTGAGGGCCCAACCGAGCCGATCGGCCACCACCCGATTGGGAGCGATCTCCGACGGCGGCAGTGTCCGGTCGCGTAACCGCCGTTCGGCCAGGGCGACGAGCAGCAGGCGTTGCTCGTGGTTGAGCGCCACCCGGCTGCCGTCGATCGTGGTGCTCGCAGCCAGCAGGCCCGACGGATCGTCGAGCTCGTGGCCCTGGCTGGTGGTGACCAGCAGCTCGTAGGCCGCGCCTCCGGCCTTGAAGCGCACCTGGTTGGAGCGGAACGGCACGGGGGCCGAGGTGCCAGGGGCGATCGTCATCCGGCTGGGCGAGGCGGCGTCGCAGACGTCGAGGGCGATGGCGGAGCCGACGTTGCTCAGCCACCAAACCCCGTCATGCCATCTCAGCCGGCCCAGGCGGCGGTGGAGGTGCGGGTTGGTGTCGATGACGATGTCGGCTTCGCGACCGAAGGTGATGGCGTCGTCATGGTCGAGCTCCCAGCAGTCGCCGGCGAACTCGACCCGAAGCGGCTCCTCGGCACCGCTGGTCATACCCGCTCCCGGGTGAGGAAGGGCTGGGGGTCGGCGATCCGCCGGAGGCGGTCGATCCTGCCGGCCGACCGGTCGACGGAACCGGCCAGGACCTCGTAGCGCTGCCAGGCAACCTCGGCGTCGTCGGCCCCGATCCCGTGGGGGCTGTAAGCGGCCTGGTCCACCAGCTCAGCCAGGGCCCGGAGCCCACCCGACGGGCAGAGCTCGGCTTCGAGCGCCGACGCCCGCTCCTGGGGGCTGAGGTTCGGAGCGGGGCGGGCACCGACCTCCCGCAGCCGATCGTTGGCTTCGACCCAGGCCCCGAACACCCGCTGATTGGGGTCGCCCCGATGGCGCCGACGGTGCCGACGGCGGGCCTTCAGCGCGGCCATGGCCCCGAGCCAGCTGCCCGCCACCAGAGCCGGAACCAGCGGCACGGACGCCACGACCGCCGCCAGCTGCAGCCGGCCGGGGCCGTCGCCAGCGTCGTCGGCCTCCTGCTCGTCTTCGGGCTGGTCTTCTTGATCCTGATCGAGGGCGGTCTCGACGGAAGCGGGCGGAGGGGGAGGCGGAGGTGGGTTGGGCGCTGCCACCGACTCCTTGCGGATGCCGTCGTTCTGCTCGCTCGGGACGTTGTTCCTATCGGGAGTGACGTCTACGGGCACCCATCCCCGCTCCGCCGTCCGCACCTCGATCCAGGCCGAGGCGTCACCCCGGGTGACGGCCACCTCGCCACCCGACAACCGGTCGGGGTCGACCAGGTAACCGACCACCACCCGGGCGTCGATGCCAGCGTTACGAACGGCGATGGCGGCCGCTGCGGCGTACTGCTCCTCGTTGCCCACGAACTCCTTGCCCTGGAAGAAGCTCGACAGGCGGGCCCAGGAATGCCCGGGCAACGCCTGGTCGTCAGCCAGGTACCGGCCCGCCCGCAACCCGTCACGGACGGCCATCACCTGGGGCCATCCAGCGGCGACGCCCTCGATCTGGTCGGCGGCCCAGTCCCGCACGGCGCCCGCCTGCTGGTCGAGGCCGAGGACCGGCGCCGCGGCCAGATCGAGCGCGGCCATCTCGTCGTCAGCTACGGCCGGCCACGGGCTGGCCGTACCGGAGTAGGTGAGGCCCTGAGCGCCGGAGGGAACCGCCACCGTCCCCGTCCGTAGGTTCACCCGCGTCCCGCCGGCGACCGGGGGGTCTCCGCTGGCGACGGTCAGCTGGTCGGGACGGCCGGGGACAGGGAGCCACGGCCCGTCGAGGGCCACGATCTCCACCTCGAACGGCACCGGTGCCGCCACCGTGGCCGGAGGCTGGGCATCGGGCGGCACCACGCCGTCGATGGGGACGAAGGGCGCCGAGCCGCCCAGGGCCACGTCGCCGACGGTCCACACCGTCCCGTCGTAGGCGGCCAGCGTGGCCAGGGCCCATCGAGATGGGATCCCTTCCCCCCGGGCGATGAACACGGTGTCGCTGCGGATGGCGTCGACGTAGTTGCTCTTGAGGCGGGCCAGCGGGCTGGGTTCGTCGAGGGGATCCCAGGGCGGCTCGAGGCGATCGCGCAGATCGAATCGGGCGCGCTGGGCCAGACCCGGCGTGTGGGGGGCGAGCACCGGTGCCACCACTGAGGTGGCGGCCAACACCAGACCGCCGTAGAGCACCCGGGTCCGGCGGCGGGCCACGGTCGTGTTGCCCAGCTGGGCGTCGACCACGTTGTGGGCCCGACCCTGCTGGTACCAGCCGAGGGCGAGGGTCAGGACCATCAGCACGGCTCCCTGCACGAGCGACGCCGTGCGCAGTGTGGCGCTGAACAGTAGGCCCACCCCGAAAGCCCCAATGGGACCGGCCGAGGGAAGGACCGGGGCGCCGCTGTACCGGAGGAGGACGAAACCAATGGTGGCGGCGAGCCAGGCGAGGGCGTAGGGGAGGGCCAGATAGTGCCCTTCGGCCGCCACCGGCGGGATGCTGGACAGCAGATCGGCCCACCCTCCGATCAGCCCATCGAAGAATGTCGGATAGGCGGACGGCGTCGGCACCCCCGCCACTGCTACCGCCCCGGCGGCCACCATCAGGGCGATCGACAGCGCCAGGGCCTCGGTGACCACCAGCCGGAGCCGGGTGGCCACGGCCGAGGAAGCGAGGGCCACCGCCGCTCCCAGGCCGGCCGACAACCACAGGCCCGGTCCTGCGAGGGTGGACGCCAGCGAGGATCCTGCGACCACACCGAGGGCGGCGATCAGCCAGTGGGCCGGCGTGAGACCGAGGCGGGCCGTCATCGCACCACCGTGGCCCAGGCGGCAGCGAACGTGTCCAGGTCGGTGCAGTCGAGCACCCGGGCCCGAGGCACGGCCGCCGGCGGGTGCCCGGCTCCAGCCGTGGCCGACTCCACGAATCGGGCAACGACCACTGGGCCGTGGGCCCGGGCCACGGTCACCAGCGGGAGCAGGTCGGCTGCCGGCCGGGAACCGGTGAGGAACAGGAGGGCCGATACGTCACGATCGAGAGCGAACAGGCGGGCGGCTCGCTGGGCCGGTGGAATGCCCGCTGCCGCCGGCAACGACGAGCGGCACAACCGGTCGAGGGCCAGCGTGCTATCGGCCGGCTGGCGGGCCGTGACCACCTCCTGGTCCCCCACCCACACAGTCAGAGGACGACCGTCAAGGTGGGCGCTCACGACCTGCGAGGCGGCCGCTTCCATGCACCGCTCGAAGGCGTCGGGGCTGACCACCTCGGGATCGTCGTCCACCAGCACAGCCAGCGACGGGCGCCGGTTGTCGACGTAGTGGCGGACCATCAGGGTGCCGGTACGGGCGGTCGACATCCAGTGGATGTGGCGGATGTCGTCGCCCGGGGAGTACTGCCGCAAGGCGTGGAACGCGACATCGCCGGCCGGCGAGGTGTCGAAGGTGGGCCCCTCCAGATCCTTCACCAGGCCCGACCGCAGCGGTCGGAGCGCTACGACCCGGGGATGGACGAGCAACTCAGCCACCTCGGTACGGCCCAGGTCGCGTCGTAGCAGCCCGAGCGGATCGGCCCGGGTGATGATCGCCGGGCCAACCGGCACCACCCCGCGGGCGCCGGTGGGCAGGGCCAGGGTCAGCGTGGCGGTGGCCCCGGGGCGGAGCGCCGGCACGTCGAGGTCACGATCGGTGCCGGCGACCCGATCCACGATGGTGCGGGGAGCGGAGGGCCCCCGCCCCGGGTTGGTCACCGACAGGATGGATCGAGCCGGCCGGCCCGCCTCCACCCGCTCGGGCTCCAGCGAGCGGGCCAGCTCCAGGGCGCCACCACCAACCACCCACGGGACGGCGATGAGCAGGGCCAGAAGGAACCCGATGGCGATGGCCACGAACTCGATCCAGCCCAGCCACCAGCCGACGCCGAAAGTGAGGACAGCGCCGATGAGCACGGCCGTCCCGAGCGGGGTAACAGGAAGGCGCGGGTTCATACCCGAAGCGGCTCCGGCTGGGCCACGGCGTCGAGGGTGCGGGCTACCAGGTCGGCGGGCGAGACCCGCTCCAGCTCAGCGGAGGGTGTCAGCAGGAGGCGGTGCGCCATCACGTAGGGCGCCATCGAGCGGACGTCGTCGACGGTGACGTACGTCCGCCCCTGGGCGGCCGCCACCGCTCGGGCCATGCCCATGAGAGCCACCGCCCCCCGGGGTGAGACACCAAGTCGGACCTCGGGTAAGGCGGCCCGGGTGTGCTGACACAGCCGCACGATGTAGCTGCGGATGGTGTCTTCCAGGTGCACGGTGCGAACGGCGGCGATCATCTGGCCGATCTGAGAGACCTTGACGATCGGCTGGATATCGGCCGGGCCGTACCCGGCGCCGACGGTCCGCAGCATGTCGACCTCGGCGTCGTGGCCTGGATAGCCCAGGGCGAGCTTCACCATGAACCGGTCGAGCTGGGCCTCCGGCAGCCGGTAGGTGCCCTCCTGCTCGATGGGATTCTGCGTGGCCAGCACGATGAAGGGACCCGAGGCGGCCCCGGTATCGGGATCGGGGGTTCCGGGGACGTCGTAGGTGCGTCCGTCCACCGTCACCTGGCCCTCCTCCATCACCTGGAGCAGCGCGCTCTGGGTCTTGGGCGAAGCCCGGTTGATCTCGTCGGCCAGGACGATGTTGGCGAAGATCGGGCCGGCGTGGAACCGGAAGTGGTTCTCCCGCTGGTTGAAGATCATGCCGCCGGTGACGTCGGCCGGCAACAGGTCCGGGGTGAACTGGATGCGGTTCCACGAACCCTGCACCGAGGCGGCGAGGGCCTTGGCCAGCGTCGTCTTACCGGTGCCGGGATAGTCCTCCAAGAGCACGTGCCCGCCAGCGAACAGGGCGAGCACCGTCACCCCCACTTCCTGCCGCTTGCCCTTCACCACCTGACCGACGTTGTCGACCAGAGCGGCGAACCACTTCTGGAACCACTCGAACTCGAGCTGGGAGTTTGCGTCTGGCAACGTGGGCCTCCGGACTGACGCAGCGGGAACGACGAGGAACTTCGCCGGTCCGTACACCTACAGCCACCCCGACGTCGATCCTTACAGCGAAGATAACGGAGCGAACGGCATTGCCCACCGGGCAGGAATCCCCACCGGCAGCAAGGGGGCAGCGGCAATCGTGACCTACCTGACCCGTTCGGTCCCAGCGTCACCGGGCCGCCTTTTGGGTAGGCACCTGATCGCACAAGCCTTGCGAGTCGAGAGGCAATCTCCATGATGGGACCGAATGCTCAAACATCGACCAGTAGGTACCGGTAGTGACCCGACGAACACCGACGGGAGATCCCACGTCGGCGAGGTCGACAGCGTCGGCATGTCCCGGGCCACCTGGCTGGCCGACGTAGAGCGGACCGTGACCGAACCGCCCGACCTGTCGTGGACAACGGTCTGGCGAAGCTCGTTGTCAGAGTGAACGTCCGCCCATGGGCAGGGTGTAGCGTGACCTGAACAGCTCACGGCGTTGCTCCGGACCCTGGTGGCGCACTCGACACGGGAAGAACGGAACCAGCCATGGCAGCACCGGCCGCGACACCATCGTCGTCCCCCTCAGCGGCGCCCGATCACGACAGCTCCCCAGCGCCGCCGCGCCAGATCGTGGTAGGCGTCGACGGCTCCGACAACTCGGCCCAGGCCCTGCGCTGGGCTCTGGCCGAAGCCCGGCTGCGGGCCGACGCCGTCGAGCTCGTCCACTGCTGGCAGGTGAGCACCTACGGCGACATGTCGGGGATGGGCGCCTATCCCGGCGATCTCCTCCAGAAGTCGGCCGAGGAGGTAGTCGATCGACTGTTGGCCGACGTCGCCGGGGAGTCGGGGGGCGTGACGATCACCAGCCGGGTCGTGGTCGGCTCCCCCGCCCACGTTCTGGTGGAGGCGAGCGGCGTCGCCGACCTCCTGGTTGTCGGACGCCGGGGCCACGGCGGGTTCCTCAGCCTGGTCATGGGCTCGGTGGCCCAGCAGGTGACGGCCCACGCCCACTGCCCGGTGGTCGTGGTCGCCGACGCCGACGCCAACGCCGACGAGTGATGAGATGGAGGCGCTGGTCGGTTGGCTCGACCGTGTGCTGCGGGCCCGGTGCGTCTCGTCCCGCCTTCGGGGCGGTACCGGCAATGACACCGTCATGGGCGGTGACGATGTCGACGTTCTCTTCGGAGGACGAGGCGACGGCACGCTTGTCGGACGGGGCACAACGACGTGATTCGAGTTGGGGCCGGCGCTGACGTCATCTGGGGGTCGTCGGGCGACGACGAACTGTACGGGAGCCGAGGGAACGACACGGTCAACGGCAGCCGCGGAGATGACTCGATCTAGCTGGGTCCAGGTAGCGACTCCGGTAGCGGCGGCTCTGGGTCCGACCTCATCCGCAGCGGCCGAGGAGACAATACCGTGTCCGGACGTGACGGCGCGGACCGTGTCTACGGCGCCGCCGGAAGCGACTCGGTCAATGCGATTACGGAGACGATGTCGTCGCTGGTGGACAGTCGCTGGTGGAGAGGGCCCAGACACAGTGCGAGGCAACCGGGGAGATGACCGCCTGCGCTGCCAGCGGGGCCCCGACGATCTCGATGGAGGCGCAGGAGTGGACTCCGCCATCGACGAACAGGGGCTGGACGTGTGCCAGGCCGAAGCTTGTCGTCAGTGCGAGTCGTGACCTCCTCGGGCGAGGCTTGAACGTCCAGGTCCCGCCCTTCTCGACCGATACTGGAACCATGCCGGGCGTACACGCGTGAGGAAGGCCGCACGGCGGCAGGGGTGGCTGATCGGAGCCGCGGTTCTCGGTGTTGGCGTCATCATGGTCCGAGGGTGCCAGGGAACGACCTCGGCCGATCGTGCCGAGTACGACGAGATCAGGTCGGTGATCGACAGCATCGAATGGCCCGTCTACATAGACCACATCGACGGCGGTGGCTTCCCCTCCAACGACATGTCCACCAGCCCTGAGTACTCCCGCTCCGCCGTACATGACGCCGGAATCCGGACAGAGCGGGTGATCAGCGACATCATTGCCGACCTCGACGGCGGCCGATGGTCCGTCATCGGCTACAACTGCGACGTCCCGTCGGTCTCGATCACCGAGAACGAGACGCTGATCCTCGTTCAGGTGCAATGGGTGGAGCCCTTCCTGATCGTTGCCTACGCCCGGAGGCTGGACTCGCCTCAGCCTGCGATCGAGGCGCCGAACCCGATCTGTCCGTAGCTGCGCTCGATGTAGGCGAGCCGGGGGCGGTCACGTTGTTCTTCAAGCGGCTCGCCATGCGGGAGGTCCTGGAGCGCCTGAGCTTGCACACGCTCCCCAAGTTCATGGAGACCTACGGACAGGAGGCGGGCTTCTCAGCGGTGCAGGTGGGATGGGCACGATCGGTCGGTGGCGCGACGTCACTACACCGGCCGTGCGGACGATGCTAACGTTGCCCTGGCGAGGTCGATCGCTTCACTCTTGAGCGAGTCCGAACCGACCGACCAGTCGCCTCTTCCTGGATGATTCCTGGATCGACGCCTGGTAGGCCCAGGGTGGGTGGCGGCCGCTGACAACTTCCCCCTGGTCAGACGTGGCTCCGGCGGTGAGGCTCGAACTCACGACCCACTTACCTGACGAGTATCAGCTACTGATATCTACTAGAGCGACCACAGTCATCGGTCGCTCCGTTGAAGGTGGACGGGCAGGGCCGCAACCAGGGCTGCGAGGAATCGAGCGCCCTTCTCGGCGGAGGCCAGTGAGGGCCGGTCGATCACGCCCGAGGTCGTGTATTCGCTAATAGACCTATATAGACGCGCTGGTCTCTCTGGGGCTAGATGGTCACTGCTCGAACCGACGAACACGCCGAAAGCGAGAAGCTGGAAGGCGCCTTGTCGGGCTTGGCCCACCGGGGCAGCGACAACCGCGTCAACGCCGCCCGGCCCACTCAATGGTGTGTCTGCGCCTGGACCACTCGGGCGTCTCCAACGGCCCGAGAGAAGCCGTAAGCAAACCTCGTCAAACGGGTCAGGGGAATCGCGTTCGGGATCGCAAACTGCCGCACCTGGCGAGGCCCGCGCCCTGCTCTACGCCGGCAGCCCGAACGTGGACCTATTCCCCGGCCTTCCAACCCTCAGATTGGGAACTTCTTCATTCCGATAGCGCTTCCCTTCCGCTCACCAGACCAGCAAACGGCCATGCTCCAGGACCCATTTGCAGCCCAGTTACCATAGGCGCTGGTGCCATCAGTGCAGAGTATCAGAGGCCTCTGCCGGTAGCCGGCGTCCATCGCTGTGCACTTTGTCTCAACTATGTAGACCTTCTTAAGGGTGGTACAGCTGCTGGAGGAAGGCGTCGTACCCGCAGAAGCAGGATCAACTGCCAGAACAAACGTTGACAGTACAGTAAATAGTGTGGCGATCCAGAGCCTTCTGAGCTTCATTTTGGAGTCCTATCAACTTCTCACATTTGAGCGGCTACCCACTGGCCCCCACAAAGCTAGCACGACGGTCGACCCAAGGTCAACCGGGCGATTCCGGGATGAGCGGAGCCGGTAGCCGTCGATGCCGCGGCGTATGTGTGAACTGTTTGATGGTCTCCCCAATGTGGACATGTTGGGAGTTCGTGGCTAGCACGGGCGCCAATACGATCATGGCCAGGTTGCGAACTACAGCGACGCGACCTAAGACTCAGCGCCACCAACGACCTGCGAGACTTTGCCCTTAAGGCCCCCGCCAAGTATCTACCCAAAGCGTCCAACATCCCTCGCCCCAGCGGGCAAGACGCAGGCCGAACTGTGACCACTCTTACTGGTTGTAAGTCGCGATCCACGAAGCTGCCACAACGGTGGTAGACCGGCCGCGCCGAGGGGTTGCGATACACCTCGATGCAGTCACACATATCCTCTTCAAGCCATTCGTCATCAGCACGGCCCGGAAGCCTCACTTACCAACCCGGTCACAATCC
>CADEDH010000017.1:32196-59971 GCA_902826025.1 uncultured Actinomycetes bacterium | reverse complement strand
AGTGGTTGCTGGTTTGCTGAGGTTCCTGGATGAGATCCTGGATGGGAGTCAGACGACGGGCTGATCAGCTACAGCAGTCCTTCGGACGCAGCGATGGCTGACGGTACGGCCCAAAGGTGAGATGAGGTCCAGATCGCCCGCACTCTGCGTCCAAGTCGGGTTGCGATGCCGATGCCGGGAGCGCTGGCGGTGGCGGACCCCTGTTGCCAGACTCTGGGTTGGCGTACGTTCGATGAAAGCTCTGAGAGGGTATAGGGGGTGATCACAGGACGGATCGACCTGCCGTCCTCGTCGGCCTCGAATGCGAGTCCGCGCATGGCTTTCACCTCGTCTGCGTCGGGCTGGTTCCACCAGAGGCGCAGCACCTCGGTCGCCTCGGCTGCCAGGGAGCTGGTGTCGCCACCGAGTTCGTCGAGCTGGGCTCGGCTGGGTAGGCGCTCTGCCACTGCCAGCGCTCCGGCCCACAGGTGGCGGCGGTCTTCGTTGTCGACCTGTTGGACGTGGCGGTCGAATACCGGCTGGATTGTTCCGTCCGGGCTGTGGTCGTAGCCCACTACTCGCGCCCGGCCTGAGGCGGTGAGCGTTTCGACGCATGCCACCGGGTTTTTCACCGAGTGCTTTGTTCCGGGCTTGAAGGTGAAGCGTCGGATGTCGGTGACGGCTTGGGCGTCGGGTAGTGCCTGGTCGCTGCCGAAGTGGAAGTGGATCGGTGCGGACCCGGTGACCTCCTCCAGGATCGGCGACATGGCCCAAGCGAGGCGTCCCCTCCAGCCCACGTCGACCAGGCCGACCCGGCCCGATTTCAACCCCAGTTCGGCCACGTGCTTCACCAGTAGATCGTGGCGGGTATGGGCCCGTTTCTCGATTGCGGCCCGGATCTCTGGGTCGGCTAGCAGCTTCTCCCAGGCCAATGCCGAGCCCAGCGGGAGCGGTTCGTCGGGGCTCAGATGGGCCAATTCCTCATGATCTTGGAGGTCGGTGGTCTCGAGGCCGATCCGGCCGAGGAGCGAGGCCAGCGGTACGACATGGCGGCGGGCGTGGATGAAGCCTTTCTCGTCCCGGGTACCGACGGCCAGCCACTGGTCTACGCCGTAGGAGGCGGCTCCGGCCAGCAGCCACGACCAGCGGGAGCAGTGCAGGTACCCGAGGCGCACCCCGGCCCAGTGGTCGTCAGGCATCGCGGAGGCCATTCGGGACAGCAGCTCTCCGTCTCGGGACAGGAACAACAGGTGGTTGACGTCGACCGACCGGCACTCTCCGGCCAGCCACAGCAGGAACGAGCCGAAGGCTTGGCCGGCCACGTCGGCCCCTAGCACGTGCAGTCTCGCCAGCTTTGCGTCTCCCTGGTCCGGGCAGCGGTCGACCGCAGCGAGGCGGGCCGCCCGGGCCGCTCCCGCCACAGCGGGGCCGGCCGTGCTCGGTCGGGCGGCCATCGCCAACTCGTAGCGGGTCGGCTCTGCCCGGTCGACGAGGTGGGCCCGGATACCGGCCCGGGTTGCCATCGTGAGATCGGCCCAACGGCAGTTGCCGACGTGCCATCCCCCGTCGACCCTCCATTCGGCGCGGAAAAGGCCGCCGTCCGATTTGGTGGTCCCCGCTTCGCACGACACCACCAGGTGGTCGCCATCATGGAACACCCCGCTGGCCCGCAAAACCAGCTCTAGCCCCCGCGAGCTGCGCTCGGTGTCAGACACGAACGTGATCGTCGTGCCGCTGGCCCGGATCCGTTGCAGTGCCTCCACCACACCAGGAACGGGCCGGCAGAGGCGCCGCTCGACCTCGTCGGCCACCTCTGCCCGATTCTGACCATCGGCCAGAGCGGCCTGGCGGTCGATCACCAGCTCGATGGCTTCGTCGCCCACCAGGTCACGCACGAGACAGGTATCGAACACATCGACGCTGATCGCCGCCGGCCGCGCCTGTTCCACCTCATCCGCTAGTGCCTGCCAGGTCGTCGGGCGCGCTCCCAGACCAGCCCGGTGCAAACGGATCGCAACCCTCGGCCCAGCCCACGGCACCCGGGTCACGGTCGCCGCCAGCGTCGCCCGACGCCCTTGCCCGAGACTATTCATATACATGCCGCCATCTCATTGGTGGGGAAACATCCACCGGCAGGATACGCGCTCCGACCGTTGTCGCCGCCCGGCGCCGAGCGGCGGTGGGCTTCCGTGCGGCGCACACCCCTGAGCTGACCGCCAGTGGCGTGGGAGGCGTCATGCCACGTTTGACCGCTGACCGAGATCGGATGCGGGAGCTGGGTGAAAGAGGATGATCTGAGCGACTTCATCGATGCCTTCGTTGGAACCTCGTGGGCCAACTCTACCCTCACGTCATGGTAGGGTTGCTCATCGCTGAGCTTCCACACCCTCCGCAAGTTCACGGAGACCCACCGACGGGAAGCGGGCTTCTCAGCGGTGCAGGTGGCACTACGAGCTGCGCATGATCCGCCAGTGGCACGGCGTCACCACACCGGCCGTGTGGACGATGCTGACGTCGCCCTGGCGTAGTCGATCGCTTCGCTTTTGAGCGAGTCCGAACCCCACCGACCGGTCGCCTTTCCTGGATGATTCCTGGATTGGCTCCTGTTAGGCCCAGGGGGCAGGGTGGCCGCTGACCACTTTCCCCTGGTCAGACGTTGCTCCGGGGGTGAGGCTCGAACTCACGACCCACTGATTAACAGTCAGTTGCTCTGCCAACTGAGCTACCCCGGAAGGAAGTCCTGAGGATAGCAAGGCTCGGGGGCGTTCGGCGCCTGTTTCCCGGGGTCGTAGCTCGATCTGCGCGACGGGAAACGCGACATGGCACCGAAGTGCGCCGCGTTGTCTGCGGATTCCGGCGACTTCGTGACGCAGAACGGCGGGAGGGGCGCGATTCGTGACGTCGGTTCGCTCTGGGGTGGGCGGCTAGGCGGGCCAGCGCCCCCTGCGCCCACGCTCAGTCGAGATAGTCCTTCAGCCGCTCGCTGCGCAGCGGATGCCGCAGCTTGGCCAGGGTCTTGGACTCGATCTGGCGGATCCGCTCCCGGGTGACGCCGAACTCCTTGCCGACCTCCTCCAGCGTGCGGGGCCGGCCGTCGACCAGGCCGAAGCGCAGGCGCACCACCTCGCTCTCCCGGTCCGACAGGTCGTCGAGCACGTCACGCACCGTCTGCTCCAGCAGCTTGCGGGCGGCAAGGTCGAGCGGCGCCGCCCCCCGGTCGGCGATGAAGTCGGCCATCGACGTGTCGTCTTCGTCGCCCACCGGCGAGTCGAGCGACAGCGGGTCTTGCGAGTTGATCCGCAGGATCTCGGCCACCCGCTCCTCGTCCATGTCCACCTCGGCCGCCAGCTCGGTGATCGTGGGATCCCGTTCGAGCTTCTGGGCCAAGGCCCGCTGGGCCCGCACCACCTTGTTGATCGACTCCACCATGTGGACCGGCACCCGGATGGTCCGGGACTGATCGGCTATCGCCCGGGTGATCGCCTGGCGGATCCACCACGTGGCGTAGGTGGAGAACTTGAAGCCCTTGGTGTGGTCGAACTTCTGCACCGCCCGCATGAGGCCCAGGTTCCCCTCCTGGATCAGATCCAGGATCGGCACCCCCCGCCCCACGTAGCGCTTGGCGATCGACACCACCAACCGCAGGTTGGCCGACGTCAGCTCCCGCCGCGCTCCCTCGCCATCGTTGATCGTGCGACGCAGCCGGCGCTGCTCCTCGAACGGAAGCTCCTTCCAGCGCCCCTCGGTGGTCTCGGCCGAAGCGGCGGCGCCGGCATCGATCCGCTTGGCCAGCTCCACCTCCTCCTCGGCGGTGAGGAGCGGCACCTTGCCGATCTCCTTCAGGTACATCTTCACCGGGTCGGACGACGCACTGGCCCGGGCCATAGCGGCCGCCGCCACCCGGGCCGGGTCGTGGAACTTCCGCCGGGCCGCCCCCGGCTCCCGCTCGTGGTAGCCGTTCAGGTGGACCTGGTGATCGATCGGATCCTCGTCGAACGAGATCTGGTTGGCGTCGAGGAACTCCCGCACCTCGTGGAGCACGGCTGGGCTCAGCTCCACCCGGGCCATCACCGCCACCACGTCGTCGGCCGTGAGGGGCCGGCCCGTACGAGCGCGGACGAGCAACCGTTGCCGGTGCTCCTCGGTGAACAAGGGGCTTGTATCGGTGACATCGTGAGACACGACGACGGGATGGTCGGTCACGAATCTTCCTCCGAATCCTCCAGCACCCAAGCTAGCAAGCAAGCGACCGCACCCGCCCGTCGATCGCTCTCTCGGAGATCTTCCTGGCGCAGCCGCAACCAGCGCATGTCCTCCACCAGCTGGGCGTACGCATCGCCATCGACCTCCCGGGCCGACATCCGGCACCGCTCGATCTGACGCAGCAGGTACCGCTCCCACAACCGGGCGGCAACATCGGACGGGTCGGCGTCGGATTCCTCAACCGACAGCCGCTGCACCAGCCCGGCCACCTCGGGGCCTCCGTGCTCGATCGCCTCACGCAACGTCGGATACCCCGTGACCAGGTCATACACCGTGGCGCAAAGATCATCAGTGAACAACTCGGGCACCAGCAGCTGGACGATCTCGTCGCGCCGGTGGGTAGCCAGGCGCAGCGCCTCCAGCTCGGCGTTGTCTTTCAGGACCCGGGGCCGGGCCATGGCGAAACCGCCCCCGCCCCGCTCCCCCGCCACCCCGTTGCCTCCGGCCCCCCGCTGCGGCCCCTGCCGGAGCATCGAGCGGATGAGATCCGGTTCGAACTGGCACCGACCGGCCACCATCATCACGTACTGGTCGCGCACCAGCGGATCGGGGTGCTCGGCCACCATCGACAACGCCTTCTCGGCCGCCCGCCCCCCCCCCTCCGACGTGGTCCGGTCGATCCCGGCGATGGCCCGATCCACCAGGAACTCGAGGAACGGCCGGGCCCCGGTGACACCGGCCACCAGCCGCTCGGGGTCGTTCAGCGACAACTCCCCGGGGTCGACCCCGTCGGGCAGGTCGATCACGGCCACGTCGAGATCGTGGGCCTTCTCCCATTCGTAGAACCGGGCGGCGGCGTTCTGGCCGGCCGAGTCGGCGTCGAAGGCCAGCACCACCCGCCGGGCGAAGCGACGCAACAACCGCACGTGCTCCTCGGTCAGCGCCGTGCCACAAGTGGCAACCGCCGTCCCGATACCCACCCGGGCGAAGCCGATCACGTCGGTGTAGCCCTCACACACGATCACCTCGTCGGCCGCCACGATGTCGGTCTTCGCCCAGTTCAGGCCGTACAGGATGCGGCTCTTGGCGTACACCGACGACTCGGCCGAGTTCTTGTACTTGGGCCCCTCCCCGCCGGGCAGGACTCGCCCCCCGAACCCCACGGCCTGGCCGGTGGCGTCGAAGATGGGGAACAGCACCCGAGCCCGGAAGGCGTCCTGCTGGCGTCCCTTGCGGTTCATGAACCCGAGACCGGAGTCGATCAGGTCCTGGTTCGACAGCCGCAGCGACCGGGCCAGCTGGTCGTAACCGTCGGGCGCCCAGCCGATGCGGTACTGCCGCACGGCCTCACCGTCCAGCCCCCGCTGCCGCAGGTACCCGCGGGCCGCCCCGGCGTCGGCCCCGTCGAGCAGGCGCTTGTGGTACCAGTCCACCGCATCGGCCAGCACGTCATGGAGGCGGGCCTTGCGTTTGCGATCCTCGCTCTGGCCGGTGTCGGTGTAGCGCAGGGTGACGTGGGCCTTGTTGGCCAGCCACTCCACCGCCCCCACGAAGTCGAGCAGCTCCTTCTCCTGGACGAACGTGATCACGTCGCCCCGCACTCCGCAGCCGAAGCAGTAGTACAGGCCCTCCTCGGCGTTCACCGAGAACGACGGCGACCGTTCGACGTGGAACGGACACAGGCCGTTCCACCGGCGGCCGACGCGCCGGAGCTGGGTGTACTCGGAGACCACGGCCACCATGTCGGTGGCGTCCCGCACCCGCGCTATGTCCTCATCGACGATGCCCACTCACCTCCAGGCTAGCCGCTAACTACCGGGCCCCCGGGGCCGATACGGAGGCGGTGACCGTCGACGTCGCCCGGCCTCCCCTCTTCGCCGCCCCGCGGTCGAAGCCGGACGCCCCCACGCCGGAGCGGGCGGCCACCGCCCCGCCCGCATCGGTGAAGCGCCGCCTCGCCGCCTGGCTGGCGGACCTGGCCCTGGTGACGCTGCCCCCGACCGTCGTCACCATCACCCAGGCCCGCTCGGTCGTGGCCGACCCGGCTGCACCCTTCACCCCCGACCCCCGCTGGGCGACGATCGCCGGCACGGGCTACTACTGGACCGCCGGTGGCGTCGCCCTCGCCGGGGCCGCCGGCCTGCTGGCCGCTCTGATCGTGCTCACGCTGATCCCGGCGAACACCGCCGGCTGGACCCCGGGGCTCCGCCTGGTGCGCCTCCGGGTCATCACCATCGCCGGCACCCGGGCCCAGCTCCACCACCACCTCGTGCGCACGGTGTTCGGCCTGATCGACCTGGCGCCGTTCGTGGTTCCCGGCCTGCTCGGCTGGTACCTGGCCCATCGCTCCCCTCTCCACCAGCGCCTCGGTGACCGCCTGGCCCGCACCATGGTGGTCGACCACCTCCACCCTGAGCGCCCTATCGACCCCAGCGGCGCCCGTAAGCCCCGCTCAGGGCCGCTGACCACCCCCACCGGCCCCAAGCCGACGAGCGGCCCCCTCCCGGCCCAGATGGCCCGCCAGCAGCCGTCGGCGGTGGCTACGTCGCGGGCCACCATCGCTCTGGACCCCACCGCTCCTGCTGCCGCGCTCCCTCCTGCCGCGACCCCTGCGGCAGCGACCCCTGCGGCCGCCGCCGTGACCGAGGCGGCGCAGCGGTGGAAGGTGGAGCAGATCAACGCCCCGGCCGGGCCGACTCTGCCGCCCATCCTGCCCGACACGGTGGAGGTCACCGTGCCCGCCCCCACCCACCGCCGCACCTCGGGCCCCATCCCCCGGCGGGGAAGCCCACTCGCCGGCCCCACCGCCGGGCCGGCCAACCGGCGGCCCGATCCGATGACGGCCCAGGCCTCCCGCCTCACGGTGTCAGTGCCCCGCCGGGGCCCCGTGCCCGGCTCGGCTCCCGAGCCCGAGCTCGTTCCCGAATGGAGCGACCGGTGGCAGGCCTGGGTGGTCCGCGACGCCGCCACCGGTCTGCTGTTCCGCCACGACGCCGCCACCGGCGACTGGCTGCCGATCTGACCCGGTCCAACCAGGCCCGACAGAAGCCTGATCAGCCGAGCTGTTCGTAGATGACCGCCGACGACTGGAGCCGGCGCTCGATGTGCTGCTCGATCATCCGGGCCGCCACCAGCTCCAGCTCCTGACCGGCCTGGGCCGACGTCGACTCCAGCACCTGGCGCACCCGGCCCGCTACCAGGGCCGACAGGGCCAGGCGGGCCTCGTCAGAAATCGCCACCCCGCCCCGCCGGCACGAGCGGCACAGCATCCCACCCTCGTGTACGGCCAGCACCACGAGGCCCTCGGCGGCCCCGCAGGCCACACACTCGTCGACCTGGGGCTGCACCCCCTCCAGAGCCAGCAGGCGGGTCACGAAGGCCGGCACCACCAGGGCGTTGCCGGAACCGTCGAGCTCCCGCAGAGCCCCGGTGAGCAACTTGTAGAGGGCCGGGTTGGCTTCCCCCTCGGTGCTCACGTGGTCGATCGCCTCCAGCATGATCGTGGCCCGCCCGTAGCGGTCGAGGTCGGCCCGCAGCCCGGCCAGCGGCTCAGTGCGCTCAGCCTGGGTGACGATGTCGAGGTTGCGGCCCTCGTAGAGCTGCAGCGACACCATCGATCCCGGCTCCAGCCGCGACCCGAACTTGCTCCGGGTCCGCCGCACACCCTTGGCCACGGCCCGCACCTTCCCCCGCCCCCGGGTGTACAGCACGATGATCCGGTCGGCTTCGCCCAGCTTGTAGGTGCGGAGCACAACCCCCTCGTCGCGGTACAGGGGCATGATCAGCCCTTGAGGCCCCCGAAGCGCCGGTCGCGCCGCTGGTACTCGGCCACCGCTCCCGCCAGGTCGTCCCGCCGGAAGGCCGGCCAGAACGTGTCGACGAACACCATCTCGGCGTAGGCCGACTGCCACAGCAGATAGTTCGAGATCCGATGCTCTCCCGAGGTACGGACCCACAGGTCGACATCGGGCATCTCGGGGTCGTAGAGGCGCTTGGCGATGTCGGCCTCGTCGATCGTGCCCGGATCGGCGCCCTCCAGCAGCAGCGCCTTCACCGCGTCCACCAGCTCGGCCCGGGAGCCGTAGTTGAAGGCGATGGTGAGGGTCAGCTTGCGGTTGGCGGCGGTGAGAGCCACCGACTCGTCCATGCGTCGCAGCAGGCGCTTGGGCACCCGCCAGTCCCGACGGCCGATGAACCGGATCCGGACCCCCATCTCGTTCAGCTCGTCGCGCCGGCGCACCAGCAGCGACTCGTTGAACCGCATGAGGAACCGGACCTCGTCGCCCGGCCGGCGCCAGTTCTCGGTGGAAAAGGCGTAGACCGTCAGCCACGAGATGCCGAGTTCGAGGGCGCCCTCCACCACGTCGAACAGGGCGGCTTCACCGGCGGCATGGCCCTCGGTGCGCTTGAGGCCGCGCTCCTGGGCCCAACGGCCGTTCCCGTCCATCACACAGGCGACGTGGGCGGGAACACGTTGCAGGTCGATCTCAGGTTTCACACCAGCCAACCGTAGCGATCCCCGATGCCCTTGGGGCTTCCCCCGCCGCTACGGCGTGGCGATCGCCGGCGTGACCGAGGAACTCGGTGTCGACGGCGTCGTGGGCGGGTCCGTGGGAGGCGTCGTGGTGGACGGCGTGGTCGGGGGCTGCGTGGTGGACGGCGTCGTCGGCGGACTGGTGGTCGACGTCGTCGTGGGAGGACGAGTGGTCGTCGGGGGCCGCGTGGTCGTGGGGGGTCGGGTTGTCGACGGCGAGGTGGGCGGCTGGGTGGTGGGCGACGTTGGCGGCGGGGTGGTCGCCGTTGTGGGCTCGGTAGGCGCTGCCGTGCTGGCCGTCGAGCCGGACGATGTGGTGGCCCGCTTGCGGGTGGAAGTGGTGGAGCTGGCCTCGGTGACAGGCGACGACGACTCCGTGCTCGCCGCCGCGACGACGGTGGTAGGTCCGGCGATCGACACGCCCGCCCCGGACCCCGACTCCCCCGTGGCCGAGCTCACCGACGTGGCCGTGGTGGTGTTGGTGGCGGCCGTGAACGCCCCGCTGGCATCGGTGTCGCCGGCAGTCAGTTTGCTGTAGGCCAGCAGACCGCCCAGCAGCGCAGTGAGCGCGAGTGCCCCGGCCAGCAGCGCACCTCGCTTCCGGTCGAGGACATCGACCACGCTGTCGAGCATGGCGCCCTTGTCACGCGCGACCGGCTCGGCGTGGCGCATCACCGGGGGGCCGGCCCAAGAATCGGCGTCTTCCTCCAGGTACAGGAAACCCTGGCCCTGGCGAGGCGGCAGCTCCGAGACCGTGTCGGAGACGGTCGACCACGCCGGGTTCGACGAGTTCCAGGCATCGGAGGGAGCCGGAGCCAGGAACGACGAGCCGACCGGGGGACCACTGGCCGGATCGACCACGGTGGAGTGGCTGAGCGATACCGGGGGAAGCCGGTGCCCGCCGTCGAACGGGCCGGCGTCGGGCCCGAAGGGGGCGGGCGAACCCATGCGGAGCTCGGATGCTGGCGCACCGGGGCCGAAGCCATCGTCGGCGAAGGCGGGGCGGCCGGAGCGATCTCCCTCCCGGCCGGACGCCGGGAACAGCGATCGGACCGACGGACCCGACGAGTCGAAGGGAGAAACCAGCCGAGCCGACGTCACATCGACGTCGTCGGGCGCCTGTCGGCCGGCCAGCCGGACCAGCCGGCGGGTCTGCGGTGGAGCGCCGGGATCGGTGGGCTCGAACAGGTTGCCGACACGAAGGCGGCTCGAGCCGGCGTCGGGCTCATCAGGGCGGGGATCGAACAGGCGGCTACCTCGTAGCCCGTCGAGGCCCCCGGTGTTGTCGACCGGGCCCGGGGGCGGCGGTGGGGCCATCTCGGACCCGAAGGACCCGGCCACCAGGTCGGGAACGTAACCCGGGCCGGAGCCCGGCGACGGAGCGTCGGGCAGGGGCGGCATGGCGGGTTGGAGGGCCGGCCCACTTTCGAGCTCCGAGGTACGGATGGTGGGGTCGGCGTCGGTCGGGACAGGGCTGCTGAGCCGCAGGTCCGGTACCGGCGGCACCGCCGCCAGTGCGCCGGCACCGACATCGACGGTGGGCGCAGTCGGGAAAGGACCTGGCTCGGGCAGGAACGGGTTGGGTCCACCCAGGCGCTGGGCCGGTGGAGCCGACGGCACCGGTCCGGACGGTGCCGGCATGGTCAGATCAGCCGGCCCCGGCAGGGACACATTGGCCGGCCCCGGCAGAGACACATTCGCCGGCCCCGGCAGGGACACATTGGCCGGCCCCGGCATTGGCGGAGTGCCGGCGGCGAGGGGGAACGAGGGCGCAGGAGGTGGTGGGGCGTCAGCCGGAGGGCCGCCCTGCAGACCGGCGTGGAGCTGGTCCATGAGGTCGGCCGAGAACTCATAGGTCAGCAGATCATCGACCTCGGGCCAGAAGAAGCTCGTATGCTCAGCTTCCACGATGTCGTGCCGGCCCCGAGCCGACGGACCCGTGCCAGCATGGGGATCAGCCTGCGGACCGTGGTCGGCAGGGCCCTGGGCCTGGCTTCGCGAGCTTGCGACGTCGGGTTCTCGGGCTGGTAGCCGATCTTGTGCCATACGCAGAACACCCCATCAACGTCGTGTCCGACCCCGATCGAGCCTAGACCCAAGGATCCGTCTCGTGTCATCGATGCAGACATCGCTAGGTAAAGTCACCCGCAGGCTAGCGGGTGGGGGCGAGATCCGGCCCGGGCAGGAGGAGATGGCCGACGCCGTGGCCCGGGCCATCGTGAACCGCTCAGCGCTGCTGGTGGAGGCCGGTACCGGCACCGGCAAATCACTGGCTTACCTCACCCCGATCGCCGTGTCGGGGGTGAAAGCCGTGGTGGCCACGGCCACCATCGCCCTCCAGGGTCAGCTGGTCGATCACGACATCCCTCAGGTGGCCGACGGCCTCGGCCGGCCCCTCACCGCCGCCCTGCTCAAAGGGCGGCGCAATTACGTTTGTCGCCAACGGCTGGCCGAGCTGGCGCGGGCCGACCGGTCAGAGCAACTGGAGCTTCTGGGCGGACGTAACCCCAGCACCCACCTGGCCGAGGTGCTGGAGTGGGCCGCCACCAGCGAGACCGGAGACCGGGAAGAGCTCGACCCGGCCCCCGCCCCCGACATCTGGGCGGCGGTGAGCGTGGGCCCCGACGAGTGCCCGGGAGCCGCCCGCTGCCCCTCGGGCGACGTCTGCTTCGCCGAGGCGGCCCGGCTGGAGGCCTTCGAGGCCGACATCATCGTCACCAACCACCATTACTACGGCCTTCACCTGGCCTCGGGAGGCGTGCTGCTGCCCGAACATGAGGTGGTGGTGTTCGACGAGGCCCACCAGCTCACGGATTCGCTGGAGGCCACCTGCGGCACCGAGGTGGGCGGGGGACGATTCCGGGCCCTGGCCCGCCGGGTCCGGGCCGTGCTGACCGACGACGAGGCCCCGGCCAACCTGGAACGGGCGGGCAACGACCTCGACGCCGAACTCCGGCCCGCCCTCGGCTCGGCCGCCACGGTCACCCCTGAGCTGGTGGCCACCCTGGTGACAGGCCGGGACCGGGCCGACCAGGTGTTGGCCGCCCTCCGCAAGGTCAACCCACCTCAGGCCAGCGACGCCGCGGCCCGGGTGGAGCGGGCAACGCTCACGGCCACCAACCTCATCGACGACATCGACGCCATCATCGAGTCGGGCGACGACGATGTGCTGTGGGTTGACGGCACCGACCTGTCGCCCCTGCTGCGCCGCACCCCGCTCGACGTCGGGCCTGTGCTGGCCGACCACCTGTGGCCGGAGAAGGCCGTGGTCCTCACGAGCGCCACCCTGGCCGACGGGGTGGTGCCCCAACTCGGCCTCGACCCGGCCACGGTCAGCGTGCGCCGGGTCGGCTCCCCGTTCGACTACCCCGACCTGGGCCTCCTCTACTGCGCCGCCCACATCCCCGACCCCCGCTCCCCCGCCTTCCGCAAGGCCGTCCAGGCGGAGCTGATCGAGCTGGCCCGGGCCGCCGGCGGCCGCACGTTGGCCCTGTTCACGAGCTACTCGGCCATGCGGGAGGCGGCCGAAGCCATGGCCGACGCCCTCCCCGGACCGATCCTGGTGCAGGGCGACGCCTCCCGGGAGCAGCTCATCAGCCGGCTACGGAGCGAGCCGGGGGCGGTCCTGGCCGCCACCATGTCGTTCTGGCAGGGCATCGACGTGCCGGGCGACGCCGTCACCCTGGTGACGGTGGATCGCATCCCGTTTCCCCGGCCCGATGAGCCGGTGAGCCAGGCCCGCCGGGATCGGGCCGGGCCGGCCGCTTTCCGTACCGTCGACCTGCCCCGGGCCCAGACCATGCTGGCTCAGGCCGCCGGCCGTCTCGTGCGCCGAGCCACCGACCGGGGCGTGGTGGCCATCCTCGACCCCCGCCTGGCCACCAGCCGGCACTACCGGTGGGAGCTGATCAACGCCCTACCCCCGTTCCCCCGAACCAAGGACCGCGACCAGGTGCTGGCGTTCCTGCGCGAGCTCGACACCCAGGCTCGCTCAACCTCGAACGGTCAGTAACCGAGGCGCTCGACGGCGGCGGGGTCGTGTTGCCAGCCGGGATCGACCGTGACGAACAGCTCGATGAAGGCCCCCGCCGGAAGCTGGCGCCGCACCCGGGTGCCCACGTCCTTGAGCACCTGGCCGCCCTTGCCGATCACGATCCCCTTCTGCGAGTCCCGTTCCACCAGGATCTCCACCCGGATCCGGGGCCACTCCCACTCCGTCACCCGGGTGGCCACCGAGTGCGGCACTTCCTGGCGGGTCACGTGCAGCAGCTGCTCCCGCACCAGCTCGGCCACCCACAGCGGCTCCGGCATGTCGGTCACCTGATCTCCCGGGTACCACTGGGGCCCCTCGGGCATCAGCCCCAGCAGGTGGTCGACCAGGGGCTTCACCCCCCGGCCGGTGAAGGCCGACACGGGGAAGTAGGCAGCGAGGTCGAGCTCGGCCGCCACCGCCAGTTGGGCCGCTATCGCCTCGGGCTTCATCCCGTCGACCTTGTTCAGCACGGCCACCGTGGTGGCCGGGTTGAGCTGTTCGGCCAGGAACCGATCGCCCCGCCCCACTCCGGACCGGGCATCGAGCACCAGGCAGACGACGTCGACCCCGCTGCGGGCGGCCGCCGCCGACTCGTTCAGGCGGGAACCGAGGGCCGAGCGGGGCTTGGACACGCCGGGGGTGTCGACGAACACGATCTGAGCGTCGTCGCGGTTCAGGACCCCCCGGATCTGGTGCCGGGTGGTCTGGGACTTGTCGGACACGATCGACACCTTGGTGTCGAGCATCTGGTTGAGCAGCGTCGACTTGCCTACGTTGGGCCGCCCGGTGAGGGTCACGAACCCCGACCGGAAGCCGCCATCGGCGTGCTCCGCCGCCGTGCCGTCCGCCCCACCATCATCGGTTGCGGTCATTGGCCCACCTCTTCCAGCTCGGCCGGCTCCACCCGCATGATCCTCACCCGCTTGATGCGGCGACCCTGTAGGCGTTCCACCCGCAGCCGGTAGCCGTTCACGTCGCACATCTCACCCGCCGCCGGCACCCGGCCGAACCGGTCGAATACGAGGCCGCCCACCGTGTCCCAGTCGCCCTCGGGCAGCTCCATGTTGGCCAGGTCGTTCAGCTCGTCGATCGAGATCCGCCCGTCCACCCGGAGGGTACCGTCCCGCAACCGCTCCACCAAGGGCTCGTCAACGTCGTACTCATCGACGATCTCGCCCACCAGCTCCTCGATCAGATCCTCCAGGGTGACCAGGCCGGCGATGCCGCCGTACTCGTCCACCGCCACCGCCATGTGGAACTTCTCCTGCTGCATCTCCTTGAGCAGCTCGGCCACCTTCTTCGTCTCGGGCACGAAGCGTGACGGGCGCAGCAGGGTTTCCACACTCTGGTCGGGATGGCCGTCGAGCTCCGCCCGGATCAGGTCTTTCACGTAGACCAGGCCCACCACGTCGTCCACGCTGTCGCCCACCGCCGGGACCCGGGAGAAGCCGGCGGCCGAGGCCACCTCCAGGGCGTCGGCCACGGTGGCGGCCCGGTTGATCGTGGTCATGTCGGTGCGGGGCACCATCACCTCGCGCACCACGGTGTCGCCGAACTCGATCACCGACTCGATCAGATCCCGCTCCTCCTGCTCCAGTACGTCGTCCTGCACCGCGGCATCGGCCAGGGCGATCAGCTCCTCGGCGGTGGAGAACGGCCCTTTGCGCAGTCCCTTGCCCGGAACCACCCAGTTGGTGATGGCGATCAGGCCACCAGCCAGAAGGCGAACCGGGAGCAACTCGGCCACCAGCTCGATCGGGCGCACCAGGGCCAGGGCCAGACGGTCGGCCCGCAGGATGCCGAGGGTCCGCGGCACCGCCTCGGCCACCACAAACACCAAGCAGGCGTTGATCGCCACCACCAGGACGATCAGCGGCCACGACAGGAACCGGACGGCGACCAAGGCCACCAGGGTGGTCTCGACCAGCTGGAGGATCAGCACCAGCAGCCGCAACGGGTTGACCACCGCCTCAGGCTCGGCCAGGAGGCGCACCAGGCGGGCCGCCTTGCTGGGGTTCACCCCCTCCAGCGACTCGATCCGTACCGGGCTGGTGCGCGAGACCGCCTCCTCCGCCGCCACCAGCACTGCCGCCAGGCCCAGAAGGACCACGATCACGGCCAGCGCCGCCAGATCGGTCCCTCCGACCGCGGCGGCCAGCACGGCGCTCACCACCACCGGCTCACCGGCACCGGACAACACCGCCGGCTCACACTGGCACCGGAGAACACCACCGGCTCACGCCGGCACCGGATGCCGGAAACCGTAGCGGTCGAGATGCAACCGCTCCCGGCTCTGCATCACCAGCCGCTCGGCGTCCTCGGCATGGTCGTGACCCAGCACGTGGAGCACGCCGTGGACCACCAGCAGCGTCAGCTCGGCCTCCTCGTGGCCGCAGTGGTCGCCGGCCTGGGCCCGGGCCACCTGGGGGCACACCACGACGTCGCCCAGATGCCGGCCCGGTGCGCCGGCCGGACCGTCGCCATCCGGGGTGTCGGGAAACACGAGATCCATCTCCCCGTCGTCGATGGCGCCGTCGAGGGGAAAGGCCAGCACGTCGGTGGCGTGGTCGGCCCCCATGTGCTCCCGGTTCAGCTCGGCCATGGTGTCGGGGTCGACGAAGATCAGATCGAGTCGGCCATCGGCATCGTCGTCGCCCTCCAACTCCAGCTCCAGGGTGGACCGGGCCACCTCCTGCCAGCGGACCAGGTCGACGCCGTCGCCATCTGTCTCGTCGTGGGCCTCGACCTCCAGGCGGCCTCGCCCGTTCACGGGCGGGCTCGCCGCTGGGCGTCGTGGCGGGAGTAGGCGTCGACGATGTCCTGCACGATCCGATGGCGGACCACGTCGGAGGAGTGAAGACGCACGAACGACAGCCCGTCGATCCCGGTGAGGATCGGTTCCAGGCCGAGCAGGCCGCTGCGGCCACCGGCCAGGTCGACCTGGGTGTCGTCGCCCGTGATCACGGCCTGGGAGTTGAACCCGATGCGGGTGAGGAACATCATCATCTGCTCCGGCGTGGCGTTCTGGGCCTCGTCGAGGATGATGAAACTGTCGTTGAGGGTGCGGCCCCGCATGAAGGCCAGCGGCGCCACCTCCACCACCCCCCGCTCGAACAGCTTGGCCGAGCCTTCGGGACCCACCATGTCGTGAAGGGCGTCGTACAGGGGACGGAGGTAAGGATCGACCTTGGACATGAGGTCGCCCGGGAGGTAGCCCAGCCGTTCCCCCGCCTCCACCGCCGGGCGGGTGAGCAGGATCCGCTCCACTTCTTTGTTCTGGAGGGCCCGCACGGCGCAGGCCACGGCCAACCAGCTCTTGCCCGTGCCGGCGGGGCCGATCCCGAAGGTGACGATGTTGGCCCGGATGGCGTCGAGGTAGCGCTTCTGGCCCGATGTCTTGGGCCGCACGGGCTTGCCCCGCTGGGTGGTCAGGATCCGGTCGGTCAGTATCTCCGAGGGCCGCTCGTTGGCTCGCACCATGTCCACCGCCCGCAGGACGGCAGCCTGCTCCAGCGATTGGCCCGACTGGACGATGAGCACGAGCTCCTCCAGCACCTGGGCCGCTTCCACCGCTTGGGGACCCTCGACCGAGATCTCGTTGCCCCGGACGTGGATCGTGGCGTCGAACGAGCGCTCTATCGCCCGGAGGTACTGGTCGCGCTCGCCGAGGAGGCCGGCCATGAGGTGGTTGCCGGGTACGTTGATCTGGACAGTCGCTGTCATCGTGACGCTCCAGCCTATCGGGCCACCAGCAGGGCCGACGGGGAGTATGGGACGCCCTCGTGGATGGGGGTGGGTGGGCTCAGCTGCGGGTGGGCGTCAGCTGACCGGATTGAGGTGGGTGAGGCCGAGATCGGCCAGGCGGTCGATGGCCTCGTCGATCTCCACCCCGAGGATGCAGGCCACGGCCCGCAGGTCGTCCTGGCGGATCGTGAGCACCCGGCCGTTGAAGTCCTGGCGTTGCACCTGGATCATGACCAGGTAGCGGCCCAGCATCTCGCCCTCGGGGCGGGACACCGCATCGAGCTGGGTGAGATCGATCGAGACGCCGGCCTTGCGGCCCGTCCGCCCGGTGAGGTCGACCACGCCGACCCCGTCGCCCCCGGCGGCGGAGCGGGGCAGCAACTGGTCTACCGGGATGCTGTAGAAGCGGGCCAACCGCTCCAGGCGGGGCACCGAGATGGCCCGCTCGCCCCGCTCGTAGGCACCGAGCACCGAAGCCTTGAACTCCTGGTCCGAGGAGGCCTCCACGTCCTGGAGCGACAGCCGCTTCTGACGACGGATGGCGCGCAGGCGCTCACCCACCCGCCGCCCATAGGGCGACGAGGCCTCGTTCAGCTCGTCGTCAACACTCATTTCCGGCGTCTCCCACCTCTATTGGTGCCAGCCGCCACGCTAGACGTCACTCAGCGCAGGTTCAACCACACCACGCGTTCAAAACGGATCGAATTAGCTGATCCATGGGGCTTTGTTCTGTCAGCACTACCCCAGAAGTCCCGAACGGAGGCCGGCCAGCACTCCGGCCGCCACGACGGCCGCCGTCTCGGCCCGCAGGATGTGGCCCGGTAGGGCGACGGCGGGAGCCAGCGCCCGCTCGGCCGGGCTGAAGCCACCCTCCGGCCCGATCACCAGAGCGGACAGGGCGGCGGTGGGCGGCATCCCGTCGGGGTCGGCCAGCGCAACGGCGGGCCCCGTCCCCTCCCCCGCCGGGCCGGCCCGCTCGGCCAGGAACCGGGCCAGATCGGTGACCGGGGCCACCGTGGGCAGGTGGAGGCGCCGGCACTGCAGGCAGGCCTCGCGGGCCGCCCCCACCATCCGCTCGTGATTCTTGGCGGCCCGGGGGCCGTCCCAGCGCACCACCGAGCGCTCCGACACGAGCGGCACGATCTCGTCGATCCCCAGCTCGGTGAGCTTCTGCACGTACCACTCCGGGCCCTCGCCCTTCACTGGCACGAAGCCCACGCACAGCGACGGGGCCGGGGCCGGCTCCACCGCTACCGGGCCCACCGGCTCCGGCTCGGCTCCGAACCGAGCCTCGCACCACCCGCCCCGCCCGTCGGCCAGGGTCACGGGCTGGCCTGGAGCCAGGCGCAACACCCGACTGAAGTGGTGGGCGTCGGCCGGCCTCAGGCGGGGCGCCGCCAGGTCGTCGACCAGCACCAGGGGGCGGCGCCGCAACTCGGCGGCGGTGGCCCGGTCCAACCCGGAGCCGCCCGTCAGGAGAAGCGCGAGCGGAGACGGCCCAGGAAGCCGTCGTCGCCCGGCTCCTTCACATCCTCCTGGCGCTCCTTGGCCAGCTGGCGCAGCAGCTCCTCCTGCTCGGCGGTGAGATCGGTTGGGGTGTCGACCACCACCGTGAGCAGCATGTCTCCCCGCCCCCGACCGCGGAGGCGAGGCACGCCCTTGTCCTTGAACCGGAACCGCTTGCCGGTGTGGACACCGGCCTGAAGGTCGATGGGCACCACGCCGTCGATGGTGGCGAACTCGAGCCGGGCCCCCAGCGCGGCCTGGGTCATGGCCACGTGGAGCTCGGCCAGCAGGTCGTCGCCGTTGCGGGTGAACACCGGGTGCGGTTCCACCTGGACGTGCACGTAGAGGTCACCGGCGCCCCCGCCCCGGGGGCCCACCGCACCCCGCCCGGTGAGCCGGAGCGGTGACCCCTCCCCCACCCCGGCCGGGATGTTGACCGTGTAGGTACGTTCCTCCACCCGCCGGCCCTCGCCGGCGCAGTCGTCGCACGGGCTCTCGATCATCACGCCCTCGCCGGCGCACCGGGGGCAGCTGGAGGTGGTGACCATCTGCCCCAGGATCGACTGGCGGACCTGGCGGACCTGGCCCGTGCCACCACACATGTCGCAGCGGGAGATGTCGGACCCGGGCCGGGCGCCGGTGGCCTCGCAGGTGTCGCAGGGCACGGCGGTGCGGACCGTCACCGGCTTCTCCACCCCGCTGACCGCCTCCTCCAGCGTGAGGCGGGCCACGACCTCCAGGTCGACGCCCCGCTTGGGGCCGGTGTCGGCCCGGCCCGAGCCGGCGTTGAAGAAGGCGTCGAACAGGTCGCCCAGGCCAGTGGCGGCGAACGGATCGAACCCGCCGCCTCCGCCGCCCGAACCCGACGTGCCGAACCGGTCGTACCGGGCCCGCTTCTGGGGGTCGCTCAACACCTCGTAGGCCTCGGCCACCTGCTTGAAGCGGGCCTCGGCCGCGGCGTCACCGGGGTTGGCGTCGGGATGCAGCTCCCGCGCCAGCTTCCGGTACGCCTTCTTGATCTCGTCCTGGCTGGCCGTCCGGCTCACGCCGAGACGGTCGTAGAAATCGTCCATCGGTGGTCCCTGCCCCGTCCCTCTCAGCCGCCGCTCAACCGGTTACCCAGCTGGTGGCTCACGGCGGCCACAGCCGACAGCGCCTGCTGGTAGTTCATCCTCGTGGGGCCGAGCACGGCGATCGTGCCGGCGTGCTCCCCGTCGATCTCATAGGGCCGGACCACCAGGCTGCAGTCCGACAGCGGGTCGACCCCGGTCTCCGAACCGATGGCCACCGTGAGGCCCCGGTCGAGCACGTCGGCCAGCAGGGTGGCCACCACCAGCTGCTGCTCCAGGATCGTGAGCACCTTGCCCACCGACTCCACGGCGGCGAAGGCGTTCACCACCCGCGACGCACCCTCGACATAGACCCGCCCCGGGTCCGAGCCCGACAGGACGGCCAGGTGGGCGGCGTAGGCCACCCGTTCGGCCTCGTGCCGGCTGGAGCGGCCGAGGGGCCGGGACGCCGACAGCGGCCGACCCTCGAACGCCGCCCGCAGCAGAGCACCGGCCTCGGCCAGGTCTTCCTCGCTGAGGGCGCGGTCGAGCTCGATCGTGTGTTTCGTTAGGTGCCCGTTGGCCATCACCATCACGGCCAGCACCAACCGCTCCGACAGCCCGACGAGCTGCACCGAGCGCACGTCGACCGCCTCGTCGGTGTCGTCCACCACTACCGCTGCATAGTGCGTGAGGTTGGCCAGCAGGCCGGCCGTGTCACGCATGATGCCCTCGATCTCACCCTTCAGCTGGCCGAAGAACTCCGACACCTTGCGAGAGTCCATCGTCGGAAGCTCGGTCTGGCTGAGGTGATGGTCGACGAAGTAGCGGTAGCCCTTCTCGGTGGGCACCCGGCCAGCGCTGGTATGGGGCTGGATCAGATACCCCTCGCTCTCCAGTACGGCCATGTCGTTGCGTACCGTAGCCGGCGACACCCGCACATCGGCGGCTGCCACCACGGCGGCGGAGCCGACCGGTTGGGCCGTGTCGATGTATTCCTCGATTACCGCCTTGAGAATGGCGGCCTTGCGTTCGTCGAGCATCGCGATCCTGGTCGTCTCCTGGGCATCAGCTTAGTCCAAACCGGGTCAGGCCCTCGTAGCCGTTGTGATCGCCTCGTAGCGACGGAGTGCCTCCTTGCGCTCGGCGTCGTGCTCCACCACCGGATAGGGGTAGCCCAACGGCATCCCTTTCGGGTCGTCCCACGGGCGGTGGATGTAGCGATCAGCCACGCCGACCAGCTCCGGCACCCACCGCCGCACATAGCTGCCGTCGGGGTCGAAACGCTGGGCCTGGCTCACCGGGTTGAAGATGCGGAAGTAGGGGGCGGCGTCGGTGCCGGTGCCGGCCACCCACTGCCAGCCGTGGTTGTTGTTGGCCAGGTCGCCGTCCACCAGATGGCGCATGAACCACCGGGCACCCCGGGTCCAGTCGATGTGGAGGTCTTTGACCAGGAAGCTGGCCGTGACCAGCCGCACCCGGTTGTGCATCCAGCCGGTGGCGGCCAGCTCCCGCATGCCGGCGTCGACGAAGGGGTAGCCGGTTCGCCCCTCAGCCCAAGCGTGGAACCGGCGGTCGGCCTCGGGGCCATCGTCGAGCTCCATGGCCGCCATCTTGGGCTGGTAGGCGGCCCGGGCCGTCTCAGGCCTCCCGTACAGCACGTCGGCGTAGAACTCGCGCCAGGCCAGCTGGCGGGCGAAGGCCTGGGGGCCGGGCTCGGGGCCGAGGCGGGCCAGGATCTGGCGGGGGTGGATCGTGCCCCAGCGGAGGTGGACCGAGAGCCGGGACGTGCCTGGCTCGGCCGGAAAGTCACGGCAGTCCTTGTAGCGATGCACCGGGCCGGCCAGGAAGGCGTCGAGCTGATCGAGGGCGGCCTCCGGCCCGGCCGTGGCCGGGATCCAGTGGGGTTCTGTCCCCCCGGTGCCGACCGTATCGTCGGGGCCAGCGGTGATCGAGGTCGGGCGCACCAGAGGTTGGCCGGCGGCTTCCGGCGCCAGCCACGTCACGGCCGGTGCAGGAGTGGGGGCGTCCCAGCCGTGGGCCTGCCACGCCATGTGGAACGGGGTGAACACCTGGAACGGGGTGCCGCCGCCGGTGCGCAGGGTGCCCGGGGCCACGGCGTAGGGGGTGTCGACGGGCTCCAGCCGGCGGCCGTCGGCGGCCAGGGCGGCGGCCACCGCCTCGTCCCGCCGCCGGCCATAGGGGCCGAAGTCGGCGGTGACGAAGACCGCCTCGGCGCCGACGGCGGCCGCCACCGCCGGCACCACCCGGGCCGGATCGCCGGCCACGACCGCCACCTGGGCGCCGGTCAGCTCCTGCAGGGCGCCGAGTGCGGCGGCCAGGAACCGGCGGCGGGGCGGGCCGGCCGGCCCCAGGAGGGCGGGGTCGAGCACGTAGAGGGCGAGCACCGGGCCACCCGCTCCGGCGGCGGCAGCCAATGCCGGATGGTCGTCGAGCCGCAGATCGCGGCGGAACCAGCAGACGGTGGGGCGGGTCACTGCCGCAGTGTGCCAGTTCGGCCCGACGCGATGGCCAACCCGGCGGGGGCTGCCGTGCAGGGGCTGGGCCTACGGCGTCAATCGTCGAGACGGAGGGCGCGGATGAAGGTGTCGGGCGGGATCTCCACCCGGCCGATCGACTTCATCCGCTTCTTGCCTTCCTTCTGTTTCTTGAGCAGCTTGTTCTTCCGGGTGACGTCGCCGCCGTACAGCTTCTCGGTCACGTCCTTGCGGAAGGCCCGCACGGTCTCCCGGGCGATGATCCGGCCGCCGATGGCGGCCTGGATCGGCA
Organism: uncultured Actinomycetes bacterium; assembly: GCA_902826025.1. Classification (GTDB taxonomy): domain Bacteria; phylum Actinomycetota; class Acidimicrobiia; order Acidimicrobiales; family SZUA-35; genus CADEDH01. Next base: position 38,133 of record CADEDH010000017.1, on the reverse strand, counting down.
CCTCGAACTGCTGGCGGGGAATGATCGACTTCAGCTTCTCGGTGGTGCGTCGGCCGTACTCGAAGGCGTTGTCGCGGTGCACGATGGTGGAGAAGGCGTCGACCTGCTCCCCGTTGAACAGCAGGTCCACCCGCACCAGGTCGCCCTGCCGGTACTCCCCGGGCTCGTAGTCGAGGCTGGCGTAGCCCTGGCTGCGGCTCTTGAGCTGGTCGAAGAAGTCCACCACCACGTCGGCCAGGGGCAGGTCGTACACCAGCTCGAGGCGCTCGGGCGACAGGTACTCCATCTTCACCATCTGGCCCCGCCGCTTCTGGCACAGCTCCATCAGGGTGCCGGTGTAGGTCGACGGGGTGATCATCGAGGCCCGAACGTAGGGCTCTTCGATGCGGCGCCAGTCTCCCGAGGGGGGAAGGACCGAGGGATTGTCGATCACCCGCTCCTCCCCGCCGTTCATCGTGATCCGGTACTTCACCGACGGGCTGGTGGCGATCAGGTTCAGGTCGAACTCCCGCTCCAGGCGCTCCCGCACGATCTCCATGTGGAGCAGGCCGAGGAAGCCGCAGCGGAACCCGAAGCCGAGGGCGGTTGACGTCTCGGGCTCGAAGGTGAAGCTGCCATCGTCGAGGCGGAGCTTGTCGAGTGCGTCGCGGAAATCTTCGTAGTCGTCACCGTCGACCGGATACAGGCCGCAGAACACCATCGGCTGGGGTTCCCGGTAGCCCTCCAGCGGCGCCTGCGCCGGGCGGGACGCCACCGTGATCGTCTCACCGGCCCGGGCCTGGCGGACGTCTTTGATGCCGGAGATGAGATAGCCCACCTCCCCCGGGCCGAGCGACTTCACCGGCGTGGGGGACGGGGTGCGCACACCGATCTCGTCGGCCTCGTACGTCGTGCCCGCCTGCATGAACAGGATCTTGTCGCCGGAGCGGAGCCGACCGTTGACCACCCGGATGCTGGAGATCACGCCCCGGTAGGTGTCGAAGTGACTGTCGAAGATCAGGGCCTGGAGGGGGGCGTCCTCGACGCCGGTGGGCGCCGGGATCCGGTCGATCACGGCCTTGAGCAGGTCTTCCACCCCTTGGCCGGTCTTGGCCGAGATGGGCAGGATCTCCGTCGCCGGGATGCCGAGCACCTGCTCGATCTCGGCCGCGTAGCGGTCGGGGTCGGCCGCCGGGAGGTCGATCTTGTTGAGGGCGGCCACGATCTCCAGGTCGCTCTCCAGCGCCAGGTACGTGTTGGCCAGGGTCTGGGCCTCGATGCCCTGGGCGGCGTCGACCACCAGGATCACGCCCTCGCAGGCAGCCAGCGACCGGCTCACCTCGTAGCCGAAGTCCACGTGGCCCGGGGTGTCGATCAGGTTGATGACGTAGCCCTGGTACTCGAGCTTGACGCTCTGCAGCTTGATCGTGATGCCCCGCTCGCGTTCGAGGTCCATCGAGTCGAGGTACTGGTCGCGCATGTCCCGGGCCTCGACAGCGCCGCACAGCTCGAGCAGACGGTCGGCCAGCGTCGACTTGCCGTGGTCGATGTGGGCGATGATGGCGATGTTGCGTATGCGGGAGGGGTCGACCGGAAGCATTGTGCCTCCAACCTACCGGCACCTGCGGCGTGGTGGGTGGGCCCGGGCCGTCAGGCCGCTATCCTCGACAGGTCCTTCGCTAGCCGTTTTGAGGAATCCTTTCGTGGCCAACATCAAGAGCCAGATCAAGCGCAACCGCCAGAACGAGAAGAGTCGTCTGCGCAATCGGGCTGTGCGGGCCGAGCTCGGCACCCGCCAGAAGGCGGCTGTGGCGGCGGTCGGCACCGAAACCGAGGCCGACGCTCTCCGTCTCGCCATCAAGAAGATCGACAAGGCCGCCACCAAGGGCGTCCTGCACAAGAATCAGGCCGCTCGGAAGAAGAGCCGGCTCATGGCCCGGGTCCGGGCTCTGGCCACCGCCGAGGGCTGATCGCTGCGCTACCCGGCCTGCGGGCCGGGCAAGCCGCTTCCCGTCCCGGTCGGGAACCCGAAGGGTTTCACGTGACCGGGACGATGCGCGTCAGGAAGTCGATGACGGCGGTGGCGAAGATGTCGTTGCGGTCGCCGGCCACCATGTGGGCGGCGTCGGTGACGTTCACGTACTCGGCGTGGGGCACGAGGGCCAGGAAGGCCTGGGCCCCCGCTTCGTCGAGGACGTCAGACAGGCCGCCCCGCACCAGCAGCGTGGGCGCCGTCAGGTTGCGGGAGCAGTCCTCCATGTGCCGGGTGCGGGCCCGCATCTCCTCGGGGGTGATGCTGCGGCGACGGAACCGGGGGTCCCAGTGCCAGCGGTACTTGCCGTCCGGGGCGAGGCGGATGTTCTTGGCCAGCCCATCGAGGTTGCGGGGCCGTTTGCGGTGGGGCTGGTAGTTGGCGATGGCCTCGGCCACTTCTTCCAACGAGTCGAAGCCGTCGGGCTTTTGCCCCATGAACTCGCCGATCTTCTTCGTGCCTTCGGGCCGGATCCGGGGGGCGATGTCGACCAACACCAGGCCCCCGCCCTCCAACCGGCGCTCACCCAGGGCGGCCAGGCTGGTGTTGCCCCCCATCGACGCGCCCACCAGCACCGGCGGGGCGGCCGGGGCGAGGTGCTCCACCACCCGGATCAGATCGTCGACCATGGCGCTGCGGTCGTAGTTGCCGTCGGCCGCCCATTCGGAGTCTCCGTGGCCCCGGGCGTCGAAGGCGACAGCGTGGTAGCCCGACTGGCCGAGGGTCTCGCCGGTGCCCCGCCAGGCGTGGCGGGTCTGGCCGCCGCCGTGCTGCAGGATGATCAGCGGCCCGTTGGGGTCGCCCCACGAGTCGGCGGCCAGGCGCACGCCGGCGCCGTCCCAGTAGTGCATCGGGTCGGGTGCCCCCGGCAGACGTGCTCCAGCGCTCACCCGCCCGACCCTAGTGCGGAACTCGAGGCCACACCGATCTGGTGTGGCGCCCGGCACCGGTGACGTCCATGGGCACCAGACGGCGGACGGTAGCCGTCAGCGGCTGAGCCGGGCCAGGCGGGCGACGAGGACCTCGAGGGTGGTGTGGTCGGGCACGGCGCTGGCTCCCCGCACGTCGAGGTCGGCCTGGGCCAGAAGCCCGACCACCGACGCCAGCCGCTCCGAACCCAGCCGGCGCGACAGGTTGAGGGCTTTGCGGGCCGGGAACGTGGAGCCGGTGAGACCCAGATGGGCGGCGGCCGAACGCTCGTCGCCCACGGGGGCCCCGTCGAGACTGAGAGCCCGCTGGTAGTGACCGTGGAGCGTGGCCAGCACCTGCAGTGCGTGGCGGCTCCCGCCCTGGGTCATGCGCTGGAGCTTGTCGAGCGCGCCGGGTATGTCGCCGGAATCGATGGCATCGGTCAGATCCCACGGGGGAACGTCGGACGCCGGGCCGAGGAACGGCTCGACGTCCGACGCCGTCAGGCGGGCGCCGTCGCCGAACGTGGAGTGCAGGATGGCCAGCAGCGGCTCGGCCCGGCCCACGTCGTCGCCCAGTTGCTCGGTGATCAGGTTCTTGGCCGCGGCGTCGAGCTTCACCGGGGCGGTGCTCAGCCGCTCGGCCAGGAGACCCTTGCGCCCGGCCCCAGACGGAGCGGCGTCGATCTCCTCGGCCCCCGCCGCCTTCACCGCGTCCTTCAGCGACTTGGGCATCGCCCCTAGCCGGGCCGAGGTGGCGCCCCGCTCCCACACCAGCACGAGGTCGTTGTCGGGTAGGGGGTCGGCCATCAGCGCCACCAGCGGCGCCACCTGCTCGGCCCGGGTGAACAGGCCGAGGTTGCGGCCTATCACCACCCGGCGGCTGGTGAGGAACGGCGGTGTGCGGGCAGCGTTCACCAGGGGTGTGAGGTCGGGCTCGGCTCCCTCGGCGCTGTAGTGGGCCTCTGCCACCTCCTCCACCATCAGCGAGCGATCACCCTCGCCCACCAACTCGTTGACCACCCGGCGCAGGGCCTGAGCCACCAGGGTGGCGTCGTCCCCCTTGATCACGAGCATCACCATCGATCGGAACCTACCGGCCCCCGGTGACGGTGAGACGGCTGCCGTCGGGGGCCACGGTGAGCAGGCCGGCCGCCGTGGAGAGGCCGAGCGGCTGCCCCACGGTCTTCGCCCCCCGGATCCGATGCTGGGGCGGCGCCAGCACCACGCCGGCGGCGCTGACGTCGGTCACGCCGGCCACGGCATCGGCCGCCCGGGCTCCGCCCCGGGTGGCGATGACCACGTCGATGCGCCCGATCCGGTGGGCCAGGAGGGCGTCGAGCAGGTCGTTGCCGGCGTCGGGGCCGACCACCAGCACCGATGGCCGGCCGGCCCCACCCGGTATCCACCAGCCGTCGCCGGCCAGCGCCGTCGGGTGGGCGGGCGGCCGGGGAACGGCGGTGGCGGCCACCACCGTCGCTGCCAGCACGGCAACTGTGGCGCCAGCGGCGAAGATCCAGCGCCGGGCGCCACAGATCGGCCCCCCTTGGGCCCTGACTCCCGCCGCGACGGCCACTGCAATCGCCAGCAGGGCCACGACGGCCAACCCATCGCCGGCATCGAGCAGTGGTAGCGGCAGGCGGGTGGCCCAGCTGGCCACGGCGTCGAGCCACCAGACGAGGCCAGCAGCCGGGGCCTGGAGGGCGACCCCCAGTGGGTCGGGCAGGATGCCGGCCACCACCCCCACCGACAGGCCCCAGGTCATCACTGCTCCGGCGGCCCAGCCGGCCAGGAGGTTGGCTGGGATCGACGCCAGCGACACCGGCCCGAAACGGCCGACCAGCAGCGGGGCCACGGCCAGCTGGGCGGCCAGGGTGACCGCCAGCGCCTCGGCCACCGGCGCCGGGCCGGGCAGGCGAGAGGCGATGGCCGGGCTGACCAGGAGAATCCCGCCCGAAGCCGCCACCGAAAGCTGGAACCCAACCGAGTACACGAGGAACGGGTCGACCAGCACGAGCCCGGCCACGGCCAGCGCCAGGAGGCGGCGACCGCTCTGGGGCCGGCCGGTGGTGGCCGCCCAGGCGGCCAACCCGGCCGTGGCCGTGGCCCGGAGCACCGACGGCTCGGCCCGGGTGGCGGCGGCGAACCCGGCCAGGAGCGCCACGGTGAGGGCGAAGCGGCTGCGTCGACCGGCGGCCAAGAGCAACGGTCGGGCCACGGCCAGCAGGAAGGCCACGTTCTGACCCGACACGGCGAGCAGGTGGGACAGTCCGGCGGCCCGGAACCGGGCCCGCTGGCCGGCCGGTTGGAGCCGATCGTCGCCGATGACAAGCCCGAGGTACAGAGGCCGCTGGGCTTCGGGGAGGAGGTCGGCGCCGGCCACCACCGCCCGGCGAGCCCGTTCCACCAGGGCCCGGGGCCCGCCCGGGTGGCGAGGCTGGCCCACCTCTGCCACCGCCAGCCGGCCCACCAGATGGCGGGCCCGAGCCCAGCCGTCACCGGCCAGCGGGGTGAGGCGGCCCGACACCGGCACCTTGTCGCCGGCGGTCAACCGGGACAGCCCGGCCCCGGCCGGCCCGTAGGCCCAGGCGTCGACCCGGCGGCCGTCGGCCAGACGTACATCGGCATGCCAACCAGCTCCTGACGGCGCCGGGTCGGTGATGACGGCCACGGTTGCTGCCAGCGGGCCACCGTCCACCGGCTGGTAGTTCGCCTCCGAGGCTGCACCCCGGGCCGAGCCGCAGGCCAGGGCGGCGGCCAGCACGAGCGTCGGCCGCCGGGCGGCCAGACCAGCGGCCGCCAGCCCCACCCCCACGGCCAGTGGCACCGGCACGGCCAGGCTGGCCCCCAGCCACACCAGGGCCGACAGCACCAACACCTGCCAGTCGGCCAGGTAGCGCTCCTCCTCCCGGCGTTTCCTCGCGGCCCCCTCCATGCCGCTGGCCAGCTGCTCGACCTCCGCCCCGCCCCCGGACCGTGACATGTCGTCAGACCGTGACATGTCGTCAGACCGTGACA
>CADEDH010000017.1:23523-32096 GCA_902826025.1 uncultured Actinomycetes bacterium | reverse complement strand
GACCGTGACATGTCGTCAGACCGTGACATGTCGTCAGACCGTGACACGGTCGGCCAGCGAGGCCAGCTTGGCCGGGCCGATGCCAGGGACATCGAGCAGGTCGTCGACCCGCTTGAACCCACCGTGGTTGGTCCGCCAGGTGACGATGGCGGCGGCCAGCGATGGCCCGATGCCAGGTAGCTGCTCCAGCTCCGCCGCCGTGGCCCGGTTGAGATCGACCACCGTGGGTACCGGCGGAGCACCGGCCGCTCCCCCATCGGCGGTTCCACCGGCCGTAGGCGGCACCGGGCTGATCGGGGCGGCCAGCGTCTCGCCCTCATGGGGCACCCGAACCTGTACGCCGTCGCCCAGCGGGGCGGCCAGGTTGAGCTGGTCGAGGTCGGCATCCTCGGCCGGCCCGCCCGCCGCCTCGATGGCGTCGGCCACCCGGGCTCCGTGCGCCACGTGCGCGATCCCGGGCCGCATCACGGCCCCGGCCACGTGCACGACCAGATCGACCGGCGGTGGCGCCCCGGTGCCGCCCGGGGCCGACGCCGGCCCGCTGTCTCCCGGCGCGGCGACGGTGGCGCCCGGCGTCGCCCCGGTATCAGTGGCCGGGGCCGAGGCGAACGGGATGGCCTCGTCTATCGGGCCGGCCGACGACGGGCGGCCGAACCACCAGCCGAGGGCGACGATCACAGCCAGGGCCACCCCGGCGCCCAACAGGAGCCGGGGCCGGTCCTGCCACGACACGGCCAGGTCGCGGGAGCGAAGCAGTCGCTCGACGAGGGGGACCCGTTCCCATGGATCGCGCCCTGGGTCGGGCCCGCTGGCGGGGGGCTTGTGCGTTGTAGCGGCAGCCGTCACGGTCGCCGTCCTTCCAACCGGTCGGCCACGTCGAGGTGACCGGGAACTCGGGTTCAGGGGGAAGGAGGGGGGCGGCGACTGACGCGTCACCCGCTACCGACGAAGCCTCGGTGTCGCCTTCGGAGACCTCGAGATTCCGCCTACGGGCACACTCTAGCGCCGGCTGGTGACGTCAGAACAGGCGGGTGGAGAGCTTCTTGCGCCAGGCCGTGGCCTCGGCTGGATCACCCAAGGCCAGTTCGTCCAACAGGGTCACGAACTCCTGGCGGGCGTCGTCGTCGGCCTTGACCTGGTCGAGCAGCTCGGTGAGCCGGCCCTCGATACGGGCCCGCTCGCCCGTGGGGAGCGCCGCGTTGCGGGCCGCCTCGGCCACCGGAGCGATGTCTTCGTCCTCGGGGAAGGGAGCCAGCACCTCGAGGGCCTCGGAGGCCCGGTCGGTCTGGATCAGCAGCACGGCCAGCGACAGGGCGGCCAGCTTCGACTGGGGGTCTATCTCCACCGCCCGGCGCAGCGAGGCCTCGTCGCCCGCCTGCACCAGCTGATCCACCTCGGAGCCCACATCGTCGGCGATCAGCTTGTTCACGAAGGCCCGGATCTGGGGCTCGGGCTGGGCCCCGACGAACCCGTCGACCACCTGGCCCTGGTACAGGGCGTAGACGGCTGGGATCGACTGCACCCGGAAGGCGGCCGATGCCTGCGGGTTCTCGTCGACGTTGATCTTGGCCAGGACCACCCGGCCGTTCGTCTCGTCGACCACCTTCTCGATGATCGGCCCCAGAGTCTTACAGGGGCCGCACCAGGGGGCCCAAAGATCGACCACCACGGGCGTGGTCATGGACCGGTTCAAGATCTCGGTCTCGAAGCTGGCGTCAGTCACATCGATCATCATCGAATTCCACGCTAGCGGGCTGGGTCGGGGGCCACGTACCCGCTACGGTCGCGGCGTCGGGACCAGGCACGGCCGTGCCGGTCCGAAACCCGGTCGAGGAGGCTGCGATGAAGGTTGACGGTGGGTTCGGTTACGGGGGCGGCCTCGAATCGGTGGTTGCTTCGGCCAAGGAGCAGGAGGCCGCCGGTTACGACGGCTACTGGACGGCGGAGACGGCCCACGACCCCTTCCTTCCCCTCCTGCTGGCGGCCGAGCACACCACCACCCTCGAGCTCGGCACCTCGATCGCCGTGGCCTTCGGCCGCAGCCCGATGACGCTGGCCAACACCGCCTGGGACCTCCAGGCCTACTCGGGCCGCTTCATCCTCGGGCTCGGCTCCCAGATCAAGCCCCACATCACCAAGCGGTTCTCGATGCCGTGGTCGCAGCCGGCGGCCCGGATGCGGGAGATGGTGCTGGCCATCCGGGCCATCTGGGACTCGTGGAACAACGGCACCAAGCTCGACTTCCGGGGCGACTTCTACCAGCACACGCTGATGACGCCGTTCTTCAACCCCGGCCCCAACCCGCACGGCGACGCCAAGATCTTCCTGGCCGGCGTAGGTCCCCTGATGACCGAGGTGGCGGGCGAGGTGGCCGATGGCTTCATCTGCCACGGCTTCACCACCGAACGATTCCTGCGGGAGGTCACGATCCCGGCTCTGGCCGCCGGGCGGGCCAAGGCGGGCAAGACGATGGAGGGCTTCGAGATCGTGGGCCCGTCGTTCGTGGTGACGGGCAACAACGAGACCGAGATCACCAACGCGGCCAAGGCCACCAAACAGCAGATCTCGTTCTACGGCTCCACGCCGGCCTACCGCCCGGTGCTCGACCTGCACGGCTGGGGCGGCCTCCAGGACGAGCTCAACGCCATGTCCAAGCAGGGCCGGTGGGAGGAGATGGGCACCCTGGTCGACGAGGAGGTGCTCAACACCTTCGCCGTGGTGGGCGAGCCCGAGCAGATCGGGGCCGAACTCAACCGCCGCTACGGCGACTGCATCCAGCGCCTCAGCTTCTACGCCCCCTACAAGGCCGACCCCGACCGTTGGCGCAAGGTCATGGCCGACCTGAAGTCGGCCTGACCAACCCCGACCCCCGCCGCGACCCCACCGGCCCCGGGGACGGGGCCCGGACGGGGCGAGCCGGATCAGGCCGGCTGGAGCCCGTCGGTCTCGTACTGCTGGCGGCAGAGCGCCCGCTGGAGCTTGCCCGAGCTGGTCTTGGGCAGGCTGCCGGGCTGGACCAGCACCACGTCGTGGCAGGGCACGCCCACCGAGGCCACCGACTGCTGGGCGATCTCGTTCCGCACCCGGTCGAGGTCGTCGGCCCGGCTCTCGGCCACCACCACCAGCCGTTCCTTGTTGTTGCGACCTTTGACCCCGAACACGATCACGTTGCCGGCCCGCACCCCGTCGACGCCGGCCACCGCCCGCTCGACATCCTGGGGGTAGACGTTGCGGCCGCCCACGATGATGAGGTCTTTGATCCGGCCGCACATCACCATCTCACCCTCGGTGAGGTAGGCCAGATCGCCCGTTCGGAGCCAGCCGTCGACCAGGCTCTCGGCATCGGCGTCGGGCCGGTGGTAGTAGCCCGCCATCACCGAGGTGCCGGCGATCTGCAGCTCGCCCACCTCCCGGTCGCCCAGCACAGCACCCGAGGTGGGATCGACGATGCGGAAGCGGAGGCCGGGCACGGGGCGACCCAACTTCACGATCTCCCGAGCGTTTGGGTGGTCGGTCGGCACCGGTACGGCCCGGTGCTCCTGCTCCAGCACCGAGGCGTCGATCACGTCGGTGTGCATGCCTGAGAGAGGCTCGGGGAAGCTGCCGGCGATGGCGACCTCGGCCATGCCGAAGGCGGGGAACACTGCGCCCGGCCGCAGGCCGTGGCGGGCCCCAGCCTCCACGAAGGCCCGCACCGACGCCGGGTCAACCGGTTCGGCCCCGTTGAGGGCGATGCGCAGCGATGACAGGTCGAGTGTCTCCTTCGCCGTGCGCATGGCCCGAGTGGCCAGCACGTAGCTGAAGTTGGGCCCGGCGGTGGCCGTGCCCCCGTAGGTGGAGATCCACTCCATCCAGCGGGCGGGGGCGGCCAGGAAGTCCTGAGGGGCGCCGAGCACCAGGTCGATCCCGGCGCTCATGGGCAGGATGCAGAACCCCACGAGCCCCATGTCGTGGTAGAGGGGCAGCCAGGAGACCATCACGTCGGTCTCCACGTCGACGTTCGCCGACTCCAGAATGGCGTCGAGGTTGGCCGCCATCACCGTGTTGGGCAGCATCACGCCCTTGGGCTCGGAGGTTGAGCCGCTGGTGAACTGGAGGACGAACAGATCGTCCTCGTGGTAGTGGGGCTGGATGAAGGCATCGGGCCCGATACCGGCGGCGGCCTCGGCCAGTTCGGCCAGCGACCAGATAGGAGGATCGTCGGGGGCCGGCTCGACGAACGGGGCGAAGTCGGGATCGATCAGCACGGCCACACAGTCGGCGGCGTGGATGCGGGCCTTGGTGACGGCGGTGAATTCCTCCAGGGAGCCGAGCCGCATGGGCAAGGGGAGCACCACCGGCGTGGCGCCCGTGAGCCACACCGCCTGGAGCGAGGTGACGAGCAGAGGGGTGGTGGGGCCGAGCACGGCCACGTGCTCCCCCTGGTTGACCCCCCGGGCCTGGAGGGCCCCGGCCATGGCCCTGGCGCTCTCGTGGAGCTCGCCCCACGTCATCGTCTCCGGCTCCGGCCCGGTGACGAAGGTGATCCGCCCATCGCCCTTGGCCGCGTGCTCGATTCGGCTGACAATGGTCCGCATTCTTGTTCAGACCCGTCAGGGGACGGAAAGGTTACGCAGTGGACCCACACCAGAACCTCGACGACCAGCTCGATCCGGCCGCCCGGATCAGCGCCTACTTCGCCGCCTGCAGCACGGGCACGGCCGACGACATCGCCGCCCACTTCACCGATGATGCCGTGATATGGGACACCAACCTGGCTCCGTGCCGGGGCCGCCACGCCATCGGCGCGATGTGGGTGAAGGTCCGCCAGCGCTGGGGCGGCGCAATGTGGACCGTCGACACGTCTGTCACCGACGGCACCACCGCCGCCATCGAATGGACGATGACGGGGCGCGATCCTCGACGCGAGCAGCACAAGTTCACCTTCCACGGGTCTGAGCACTACGCCTTCCGGGAGACGCTGATCGCCGAGATCCGCCAGTATTGGACGTTCGACCCTGACCGGCTCGACACGGGTCTGGTGGACTGGACCTACGACCTGCCCGGTCGTGACGCCTGACAGTACGTTGGCGCCGCCCGGGGTGGGCGCGGGAGAGTGACGCCATGCGCAAGGAACAGGTGTTGCTGCCGCTGGTACGGGGCGTGGTCCAACGGCCCCGGCTGGCTTCCGCCTTCTTTCGTTTCGACCGCTGGGGGAACCCCTTCACCGAGGAGATCTTCCGGGACCCCTACCCGTCGTACCACAAGGTCCGGGCCGACGGCCCCGTGGTGTACCGGGGCCTCTACCAGCAGTGGTTCGTGAGCGGCTACGACGAGGTCCGCGAGGTGCTGGCCTCCGACAAGGTGGACGTGGGCACCCAGATCGACGTCCTGCTCGACGTTCGCCCCTACACCGGGCTGAGCGAGCAGGCGGCCTGGTTGTTCCGCCACTTCCTACTGATGCTCGACCCGCCTGACCACGGGCGGCTCCGCAGCCTGGTGGCCAAGGCGTTCACCCCCCGACGGGTGGCGAACCTGGAGGGCCGAATCCGCTCCCTCGCCACCAGCGCCCTCGACGGCCTGGCCGCCTCCGGCGAGCCCACGTGGGAGATGGTCGAGGCGTACAACCTGCCCCTGCCGGTGAACGTGATCGCCGACCTGCTCGGTCTGCCCCCCGACCGCTGGCACTGGGCCCGCCACAACATCCACCGGCTGGTCCAGCTCCTCGATCCGTTCGAGGGGTTCGATCCCGCCGATGTGAACCAGGCGGCGGCCGAGGCCTGGGAGGTGTGGGGGGCCCTGGCCGACGAGCGCCGAGCCGACCCCACCGACGACCTGCTCACGGCCCTGGTGGAAGTGGAAGAGGACGGCGACCGGCTGAGCCGGGACGAGCTGGTGGTGATGGCCGCCTTCCTCATGGGCGCCGGCTTCGAGACCACGGCCAGCCTGCTGGGCAACGCCACCGTGGCCCTGGCCGCCCATCCCGACCAGCGCGATCTGCTGCGCCGCTCCCCTGATCTGTGGCCCAACGCGGTGGAGGAGCTGATCCGCTTCGACACCTCGGTGCGGCGCGACCCCCGCCACACCAACGCCCCGCTCACGGTGGGCGGGGTCACGATCCCGGCCGGGTCGAACGTGCTGCTGATGCTCGACGCCGCCAACCACGATCCCCGCCACTACGACGACCCCGACGCCCTCCGCCTCGACCGGATCGACCCCCGACCGATCTCGTTCGGCTACGGCATCCACCACTGCCTGGGGGCCAACCTGGCCCGCTTGGAGCTGAAGGTGGGCCTCCAGTGCCTGCTGGAAGCGGCCGGTGACTACACCGTGGACCCCAGCGCCGTGGTGTGGAAGCGGTCGTCGACGCTGCGCGGTCCCACCCGTCTGCCCATCCGCCCCAGCCCCTGATCACGGGCGCCCGGTCCCCCGCCCGATCTACGATCGCGCCATGGCAACCTTCGTACTCGTCCATGGCGCCTGGAGCGGTGCCCACGGCTTCCGGGCCACCCGCCGGCTGCTGCAGGCCGGGGGCCACGAGGTGACCACGCCCAGCCTCACCGGCATCGGCGAGCGGTCCCACCTCACGAGCCCCCAGGTCGATCTCACCACCCACATCGCCGACGTGGTGAACCACGTGCTGTACGAAGACCTCACCGACATCGTGCTGCTCGGCTTCTCCTACGGCGGGTTCGTGGTCACCGGTGCCCTGGAGCACATCGCCGACCGGGTGGCCCACCTCGTCTACCTCGACGCCTTCGTGCCGGCCGACGGTCAGACGGTGAGCGACCTCACCGGTCTCCCCGGTCGCCGCATCGGCCTCGGCATCGAGTGGTTGATCCCGCCCCGGGCCCGGGAGTTCGAGGATCCGGCCGAGGCCGAGTTCGCCAACCCCCGCCGGGTTCCCCACCCCGTTGGCTGCTTCACCGAGCCGGTGCGGCTAGCCAAGCCGCTGGAGGACTTCGGCTTCCCCCTCACCTACGTCAAGGCCACCGGCGAGCCCCGGCCCGAGACCAGCGACGGCTTCTGGGACGCCTACGACCGGGCCAAGACCTCACCGGCGTGGCGCACGTTCACCGTCGGCACCAACCACATGATCCCCAACAACCGCCCCGGAGAGCTGGCCGACATCCTGATGTCGCTGTAATTCCCGGGGACCCGACCCCGTCGGGGGCCCCGACCCCGCCAGCGCCGATACGGTTCGTCCTGTGGTGACGCTCAAGCTGAAGACGTCTCCCGGCCCGCAGCCCGACTTCATGGCCCTCCCCTGGTCGGCACCGCTGGCCCGGTGGCCCGAGGAGCTGGCCGTCCGCCTCCCGGCCGGGCGCCACCGCCACGTGGTCCGCTTCATCGAGTGCGAAGGCCGGTACTTCGCCTGCAAGGAGATGACCACCCGTCTCGCCCTGCGGGAGTTCACCCTCCTCCAGCACTTGAAGGAAGAGAACCTGCCGGTGGTGGACCTGGTGGGCGTGGCCCTCGACCGGCGGACGGCCGACGGCTCCCCGCTCGACGCCGTGCTCATCACCCGCCACCTCCCCTACTCGCTCCCCTACTTCCACCTGTTCACCGGGCCCAACACCGAGGGCCTCCACACCCGCCTCATCGACGCCCTGGCCGTGCTGTTGTGCCGACTCCATCTGGGTGGCTTCTTCTGGGGTGACTGCTCGCTGGGCAACGTGCTGTTCCGCCGCGACGTGGGCGCCCTGGCCGCCTACGTGGTCGACACCGAGACCGGTGAGGTGCACGACACCCTCACCGACGGCCAGCGCCACTTCGACCTCGACCTGGCGGCCGAGAACATCGCCGGCGGTCTGTTCGAGCTGGAAGCGATCGGCCGCCTCGGGGCCGGGGTCGACCCGGTGGAGCTGACCGAGCAGCTCCTGCGTCGGTACCGGAGCCTTTGGGACGAGCTGACCAGGGTCGACGAGCTCGATCCCTCCGAGCTGTGGCGGGTCAAGGAACGGCTCCGCCGGCTCAACGACCTGGGCTTCGACACCGCCGAGGTGGAGCTTCGGGGCGACGACGAGCGTCGGGCGGTCCGGTTCCGCCCCGTGATCGTGGAGGAGGGACACCACCGTCGGGAACTGGGCCGCCTCACCGGCATCGAGGCCGAGGAGAACCAGGCCCGGCGCCTGCTGTCCGACATCCGGGGCTTCGCTGCCGGGCTGGCGGCGGCCGATCGGGGCGCACCCCAGCCCGAGGCCGTGGTCGCCTACCGGTGGCTGGTCGAGCGGTACCGACCGACGGTGAGCGCCGTCCCCACCACCATGCGGGGGCGCCTCACCGAGGCCGAGCTGTTCAACCAGATACTCGATCACCAGTGGTTCCTGAGCGAGGCGGCGGGGCGGGATGTGGGCCTGCCTGGCGCCACCAGCAGCTACCTGGCCCGGGTGCTGGCCGAGCTGCCCCAGGAGGCAGCCGTGATCGGCCACGCCGACCCCGAGTCCGACGATCCCCACCCCGGGCAGGACCCCGCACCCTTCGCTCACTAAGTGTCCCCTTCGGGGACCTGGAGTTCCGCCTGCGGCGAAACATCCGGGTGTCCCCTTCGGGGACCTGGAGTTCCGCCTGCGGCGAAACATCCGGGTGTCCCC
>CADEDH010000017.1:17763-23423 GCA_902826025.1 uncultured Actinomycetes bacterium | reverse complement strand
GTGTCCCCTTCGGGGACCTGGAGTTCCGCCTGCGGCGAAACATCCGGGTGTCCCCTTCGGGGACCTGGAGTTCCGCCTGCGGCGAAACGTCTAGGATCGGCTGGCCGGCGGGGTCCCCTGCCGGCGCCCGCGCACCAAGGGGGAGGCCAGCCGTGCCCGACACGATCTCGTACACCGGTTTCGACACCACGATTGAGGAGCCCGGCATCCTCGTCGTCACCTTCAACCGCCCGCAGACTCTGAACGCCGCCACCCAACCCATGAAGCGCGACCTGGTGGAAGTGCTCAGCCAGGCCCAGATGGACGATGGGGTGCGGGTGGTCGTCTTCACCGGCACCGGCACCGGCTTCTGGGCCGGCGACGACCTGAGCGACGGCTACAAGGACGCCCCCACTGGCGTCATGCCCCGCATCCACGGTGGCCACCACACGCCGACCGGGACCTACAACGGGCTGCGGGTGCTGTCCCAGGCGGTCAACGTAGCCGTTCGCAACCTCGACAAGCTCACGATCGCCGCCATCAACGGCTTCGCCATCCAGACCGGCTTCTCACTCGCCCTGGCCTGCGACTTCCGCATCGCGGCCAAGGGGGCCCGGATGGGCAGCGCCACGCTCCGCTTCGGGCTCCTGCCCGACGAGGGCGGGCAGTACCTCCTGGTCCAGCACCTGGGCGTGGCCGGAGCCATGGACTTCCTGATGCGCAAGCGGATCGTGGAGGCCGAAACGGCCCATGAGCTGGGCCTGGTGAACGAGGTGGTGGAGCCCGACCGGCTGATGCCGGCCGCGCTCGACCTGGCCCGGGAGCTGGCCGACGGCCCGCAGATGGCCATGCGGATGCTGAAGCGCTCGGTCTACCTGGCGGCCGAGCAGACCTTTGCCCACTCATTGGAAGACATCGCCGCCCGCACCGCCGTCACCGACCACCTGCCCGACGCCACCGAGGGCATGCGGGCCTTCCGGGAGAAGCGCACCGCCACGTTCAACCAGGGCCTCGGCAGTCGAGGGACGCAGTGACCGACGAGCTCTGGCGCCGCAGCGGGGTCGAGCTGGCCGATCTCATCCGCCGCCGCCAGGTGACATCGACCGAGGCCACCACGTCGGTGCTGGGCCGGATCGCCGACCTCAACCCCCAGCTCAACGCCATCGTGTTCGACCTGGCCGACCAGGCCCTGGCCCAGGCGGCCGAGGCCGACGCCGCCGTGGTCCGAGGTGACGCGCTGGGCCTGCTCCATGGTGTGCCGGTGACGGTGAAAGAGAACGTCGACCTGGTGGGCGCGCCCACCACCAACGGGGTCGCCGCCTTCGCCGACGTGTTCCCCCCCGACGACTCGGTGGTGGCGGCGAACCTGCGCCGGGCCGGCGCGGTGTTCGTGGGCCGCACCAACACCCCGGAGTTCTCCATGCGGGGCACCACCGACAACCCGCTGCGGGGCCGCACCTTCAACCCGTGGGACGGCGAGGCGTCGGCCGGCGGCTCCTCGGGTGGGGCGGGAGCGGCGGCCGCCGCCGGCTTCGGGCCCATCCACCACGGCAACGACATCGGGGGCTCGCTGCGCTACCCGGCGTTCATGAACGGCGTGGCCACGGTGAAGCCCACCTCGTTCCGGGTGCCCACCTGGAACCCATCGGCCACGGCCGAACGGGGGCCGCTGTCGCTCACCATGTCGTGCCAGGGGGTGATCGCCCGCCAGGTGGCCGACGTCCGCCTCGGCACCCGGGCCCTCATCGCGCCCGACCCCCGAGACCCCAACTCCCCGCCCGTTCCCTGGGACGGCCAGCCGCTCGACGCCCCTGTCACCGTGGCCGTCACCACCTTCTCCGGCGGGTTCGACATCCACCCCGGGATCGTCGAGCTGATCGAGCGGGCGGCGGCCCAGTTGGCCGACGCCGGCTACCACGTGGTGTGGGCCGATCCGCCCCCGATCACCGAGCCGGCCCGAGCCTGGTTCGGCGCCGGTTCCACCGAGATGGAGATCTTCCTCGACCCGGCGGTGCAGGCCTACGGCAGCGACGACATCAAGCAGGTGTTCCGCTGGTTCTTCGATGCCTCCGAGCCGCTCGACCGCAACGGCTACGCCCTGGCCCTGGCCGACCGCAACCGGATGCTGCGGGAGTGGAACCTGTTCCTCCACGACCATCCCCTCGTGCTGGCCCCGTTCCTCATGACCCCGGCCTACCGGTGGGACTTCGACCTGCAGAGCTTCGACGCCTTCACCACCTGGCTCGACGCCGCCGTATGGAGCTTCGGCATCAACTACCTCGGACTGCCGGCGGGGGTGCTGGGCATGGACCTGGTGGAAGGTCTACCGGCCGGTGTCCAGCTCATCGGCCGACGGTGGCGGGAGGACCTGATCTGCGACGCACTGGAGGCGGTCGAGGCCCGCAACGGTGTACTGACCGAGCAGCTCTGGAGCCGCCAGACCGCGTGACCTACTGTGGGAGCCAAGGTTCGCCAGGCGCCCGGCGCCTAGCCCGACAAGAGGGGAGATCGCCGTGAAGTTCGGGATTTTCTACGAGCTGTCCGTGCCCCGCCCGTTCGAGGAGAACGAGCGCAAGGTCTACGAGAACGCGCTGGAGCAGGTGAAGTTGGCCGACGAGCTCGGCTTCGACCAGGTATGGGCGGTGGAGCACCACTTCCTGGAGGAGTACTCGCACTGCTCGGCGCCTGAGCTGTTCCTCACCGCCTGCGCCATGATCACCAAGCGGATCCGGGTGGGCCACGGCATCGTCACCTGCGTGCCCCAGTTCAACCACCCGATCCGGATCGCGGAGCGGGCCGCCGTGCTCGACATCCTGTCGGGCGGCCGCCTGGAGATGGGGACCGGCCGGTCGGCCACCTGGACCGAGCTGGGCGGCTTCCAGGCCGACCCCGACGACACGAAGAAGACGTGGGACGAGTTCGTCCACGCCATCCCGAAGATGTGGACCCAGGAGCGCTACCGCCACGAGGGTCAGTTCTTCTCCATGCCGTCGCGGGCCGTGCTGCCCAAGCCCATCCAGAAGCCCCATCCGCCTCTGTGGGTGGCGGTCTCGACCCCCGGCACGGAAGACGACGCCGCCGACCGGGGCATGGGCTGCCTGGGCGTGAACTTCACCAGCTTCGCCGAGCAGGAACGCAAGGTGAAGGAGTACCGGCGCCGCATCCAGTGGTGCAACCCGGTGGGCGCCTTCGTGAACGACCAGCTCAACACGGTCAACTTCCTGTACTGCCACGACGACAGCGACACCGGCGTGTCCACCGGGCGGCGCATGATCGGCAAGTTCCAGTACATGGCGGGCCAGCTCGACATGGCCAAGGAGGTCTACCCCACCCGGGCCTACCTCAGCGCCGGCCTGCTGGCCGGGGCCCGGCGCCAGGCCGCCGCCCCCGGCGACCTGAAGGAGCCGCCGGAGGGCATCGCCATCGGCAACCCCGACCAGATCATCCGGGAGCTGAAGAAGTGGGAAGCCACAGGGGTCGACCGCTGCAGCTTCATGCTCAACGCGGCCGAAGACATCCCGCATGAGCAGGTGATGGAGAGCCTGCGGCTGTTCGCCACCGAGGTGATGCCCCACTTCTCCGACCAGTCGGCGGCCGACGCCACCCGGGCCGCGGCCCGGGCCGAAGCGGCCACCGGGATGGCGGCAGGCGGTGGAGCGGCCTGATGCCTTTCTTCGGCACCCTCGATCTGGCCGTCGGCCTGGCCGGCGCCCCCGTGATGACCGATCTCAGCCCCAAGACCTGGGAGCTGCCGGGAGCCGAGGTGCTCCAGGTGAGCTACGAGGTCGATGAGGCGGCGTCGCTGGCCATCACGCCCTCGTCGCTCCATCCCAGCATCCCGCCCTACGCCACCTTCACCGTGGCCCGCTACCCCGAGAGCCCGCACGGCCCGTTTCATCTGGCCTCGGTCCGGCTCATCGTGCGGGCCGGCATCCGGCCCCGGGGTCTGCTGATCGGGGCCTGGTGCGACAACGAGGCGGCTGCCGCGGCGTTGGCCGCCGGCTGGGGGTACAAGGTGAGCCCGGCCGAGGTGTCCTACGTCCGCAACTACCAGGCCATCCGGGGCACGGTGACCATCGGGGGCCGAACCGCCCTCGACATCGCCCTGCTCGACCCCGAGCCGGTGGTGGGAGCCGATCTGGAGTTGTTCGACAATCTCCACCTCACCAACGTGGAGGGGGGCGCCCCCGTGATCGTGCAGGTCGACCCCACCTACGCCCATCGCTCGGCCGACCGGGGCCGGGCCGAGCTGACCACCTACGAGCCCGAAACCCTCGGTACCACGGGGATCGTGCCCGTGTACCGGGTGGTGGCCGTGGCCTGTTCGGCCGACATCGAGCTGGCCGCCCCCCGGTTCGTGATCGACCCCACGAAGCCGGCCATCAGCGGCACCCGCCGCATCTGAGCAAAATGACGAACGGCCGGCCGCTCGGGACCTCAGGTCCCGAGCGGCCGGCCGGCTCGCGAGTGCCCGACGCACGTGCGTCCGGCGCTTTTACGCCTCTCAGCGCAGCATCGAGTTCAGGTCCTGCATCGACGGAGCGAAGTAGAACGAGCCGGAGGCCGGGTTCGAGAAGTCCGTGAGCTGGTCTCGGACGCCCTTGCCGTCGGTGTTGTACATGGCGTTCATCCGCTCCCGCAAGGGGGCCTGCCGGTTGCAGAAGGCCATGAAGTACAGGCCGACGCTGCCGTCGTGGAAGGCATAGGGGGTGGACCGCCGGGCGATCTCGTCGCGCTTGGCGCTGCCTTCGTACCCGTTGTTGCCGTCTTCCCGCAGCTCGACGTGAGCCAGGTGCGACGTACCGGGGATGGTGGCCGTCTTCTCCGTGGCCGGCGCCTTCTTGCGGCCGAACACGGCCTCCTGCTGGTCGACCGGCAGGGCGTTGAAGGCGGTCAGGTCGTGGATCCATCGCTGGGCGATGGCGAAGCTGCCGCCGGCGCCCGGCTTGCCGTCGGGGATGAGGGCGACCTCGGGCTGACGGTGGGCCTCGGGGTTACCGGTGCCATCGACGAAGCCGGTGAAGTCCCACGAGTCACGCCACACGAAGGTGGGGGTCTCGCGGGCCACCCGCATGTGGCCTTCGAGCGCGGTGCGGACGTTGAACTGGAGCTCCCAGATCATGTCCTTCTCCGTGCCGTTCCACCACAGGAGCAGCTCCTCCTGGGTGCCCTTGGCCTCCCGGCCGCTGCCGTCGGCCGACACGAAGGTCTGGTAGGGCTGGAAGTCGTCGACCACCGGCCCGCCGAGATCGGCCAGCAGGGTGGGGCCAAACAGCACGCAGAGGTTGATGTCGTGCCCCGACGCGGCGTTGACAGCGTCACGTAGCACACCCTTGATCTTGCCGAGGTCGGCCCCCTCGACGCGGCTCAGGTGGACGTACCACTGGTTGCGTCCCATCTCGTTGAAAATCGCGGGCTGCGGTGTCGCCATCGGCTCCTCCTGGTTGAGAACAGTGTCTGGTCTTGCTGGCTACCGGGAGCACCCTAGTCGGTGGCGGGCCGGTCCGGTCCACTCGCCATCATCGCTGTGCCCTATCTCCGAGCCTGGGGCGACTAAGGTCGAAAACGGGCCAGTCGAGGAAGGCAATGGGTCCCCCCACCCTGTTTCTGCCGGGAGCGAGGGAAAGCGAGACGGCCGTTGATCCCGATCCGTCCTGCCTTGTGGAAGATGGCGAACCGGT
>CADEDH010000017.1:0-17663 GCA_902826025.1 uncultured Actinomycetes bacterium | reverse complement strand
GCGAGACGGCCGTTGATCCCGATCCGTCCTGCCTTGTGGAAGATGGCGAACCGGTGGGGCTCCCGTCGCCTCCGGGCGTGGAGCCAGAACGACCAGTACCGACGGGGCCGGTGGGCCCGCTTGGCCGCCTCCCGTCGGCCGCTGGTGGTGGAGCTCGTGTCGGACTTGGCGGCGGGCGGGGCGGTGGTCGAGTTCGGCTGCGGTGAAGGGCACCTGGCTCTCGCCGTGGATCCCGCTGCCTACTCCACGTGGGTGGGGTACGACATCGCCAGCGTGGCGGTGGAGCGGGCCCGACAGCAGGCGGGAAGCAACCGCTGCCGGTTCGAGGTGCTCGATTGCGCAGCCTGGCCCGGGGACTCGGGCCTTCAGCTGATCGTGTCCGAGGAGTGCCTCTATTACCTGCACGGCGCAGACCTCCGACGGTTCCTGGAGCGCTGCCGGGCCAGCCTGGTCCCGCACGGGGCGATGCTGGTCACGTTCTCCCGGGCCGGTCGGCACCCCGAGGCGGAGGCGGCGTGCGGCCTCGTGTTCGCCGACGTCGACACCGTCGACGATCCCTCCGGCGGGCGGTACCTGGTGCTCCGCCCGGGATCCCGCGTGCGGATCGACTAGTTTGTGCCTCCGTGAGCTCGTACGTCGATGCCTCCCCCGAGGCGGGGAAGGAGGCCGAACAGGAAGGCGAACGCCCGCCTCCGCCCTCCCACCGCTCACCCCGCCGCGCCCTTTTCACCGCCACGACCGCCGCGGTGCTCACCGGCCAGGCCGGAGAGGCACCCCCACCTGACGACGGCGCCGCCCAGCATCGGACCGCCCTGTTGGCCGCTTCGCTGGCCCCCGGCGACCAGCCACCGTTCCTCCAGGAGCCGACGGTGGCCGTGCCCGCCCGCCCGCCGGCACCGCTGGGCGAGAAGCTCTCGGAACTGGCCTACCGCCGCCGGGCGATCACGGCGGTGGCCCTGGTGGTGCTGGTTCTGGCCGCTGCCGGCCTGGTGAGCCGGGGTGGGAGCGGTGACGGCGACGGGCCGCCCCCGTCGCTGGTCGACGGAGGCGCCGCCCTCATGGAACCGGTTCGAGCGGCCCTGGCCGCCTTCGGCTCGACGGCCAGCATCGCTCCGTCGGCCACCTCCGGATCGGCCGGCTCGGCCGGCCAGGAGGAGACCACCACCACAACCGTCCCCGAGTCCACCACCGTCACCTCCGCCGCCCCGTCCACCGAGTCGGCGCCGGCCGAGGTCCCGGGCACGGTGCAGCCCCGCTTCTGCACGGTGTGGGTCGACGACCCGCTGGAGGTGATGTCTCAGCCCAACGAGGACGCAGACGTCGCCGGTGAGGTGGGCATCGGCCTCTACTGGGTCGCGGCCGTCACCGAGGACCGGCCCCGCTGGTACCTCATCGACAACGGCGACACCCGGGGCTGGGTGCACAGCGACGACGTCGACCGTCAGGGTGACTGCCGGGGCCGACGCTGACCACCAACCCGGCAGACGGCGACACCGGCCGTCGGCTAAGGTGGCGGCTCACCTTCGGCAGCCAGCAGCCGACGTTGAACTGCTCGATATGGCATGCGGGTGACGGGCTGAGTCACACTAGGAATGGGACCGATGTGGAGGTGAAGGCTGAGGTGGAGCGGCTCCGGCGGCGGTGGACGTCCACGTCGTTGCTGGCCTTGGCCGCGATCGGCCTGGTCACGTTGCTGACGGTGTCCGTAACTGGACGCCTCGAGCGGCAGAACGGCTACGTCTCCAGCCCCAACGGCGAACTCACGTTCCGCTACCCGACGTCGTGGAGCGGGGTGGATCTCACCCCGTTGACGACCGAATGGGTCACCGGAGTCGATGCCTCCGACAGCCCCACGCCCGATCACCTGGGCACCTTCGTGCTCGACCGCCCCTTCGTGGTGGCCCAGGTGATCGACCTGGCCGCCGACGATCACGACCAGATGACGATCAGCTCGCTGCGGTCGATGGCCCTGAACGACCGGCGAGATCCCACAGCCGGCGACGACCCGACGATCCGGCTCATCTTCCATGATCCCTTCCTCGACGACCGCGGCTACGAGGGCCACGTCCTGCGCTTCGAGGTCGACATGCCGGAGGGCACCGCGGTGGAGCAGCAGTTCGCCGCCTTCGATCCGGAGCGCCAGCGGATACACCGGGTACGGGTGGCCTGCTCGGCCAGTTGCTTCGCGGCGTACAACGAAGACATCGAGTCGCTGTTCGACTCGGTGCACGTGGGATCATGACCGTCACCCACGGCCCCACCCGGCGGCAGCTTCGTCGGCCGCCGCTCCTGGCCGCTGGCCTCACCGTTGGAGCCCTGTTCACCGGATGCGGCGAGGCGACAGCGCGCGAGGTCAAGGTGCCCGAGAGCGCGATCAGCTTCGTGGTCCCCAAGGAGTTCGGCGAACTGGGCGGGGTCGACGGCCCGGCTGCCGTCTACGGCCGCCCCGGCTCAACGCTCGACGAGATAGGCGACGAGCCGGTCCTGTTCATGACGTCCATCGAGCACGGCGACCTGGCCTCGTTCGCCGCTCTGCGGATGTTGTCGACCAACGGCGAATACGACCCGGTGGAGCAGGTCAGCAACGGCGACGGCACCATCTCACTCCAGGCCAGCGGTGACGTCCCGGCCGACTCTTTCGTCATCGCCTACGAGGAGATCGCTGAGCCCGATGTGTGGGGGATCCGCATCAAGCTGGCAGTCGGTTCCTCCGCCCGAGATTTCCAAGCCCTGGTCACGCGCGCCACAGACCGGGTGGTCATATCCGAACTCACCTGCACCCAGTCCTGCTTCCTCGAGCAGGCCGACCTGATCCAGAAGATTCAAGCTTCGTGGAGCCTGGAGAGCTGACATGAGCGATCTGCCCCCTTCCTCCCCGCCGGCTATGCCTGTGGCACCGACGACGAGCACGGTCTGGGAGCCGCCCAAGCCTCCAGCCAAGCCCCGAAGGGCGGTTTCCCTCTTCGACCGGGTAAAGATCCTCGTCGTCCTGGCCGCCGTGTTCGCGTTCCTGCTGTGGCGGCTGCGGTCCGATCAGCCGGCCTTCACCTTCGGCGACACGCTGATCACCCAGCTTCAACGGTCGAGTTGGATTCTGGTGTTGGCCCTGATCGAAGTGGTTCGCCAACTCCACTACCTCGTCAGCGAGCAGAACGCCAAGTACAACCATTTCTGGGTGGACAGGGTCTGGGGCGGCCTGGACCGCTGGAAGGACCGTCGCGACCCATGGTTGCGCTACCGGACGGCCCGGGCAGCCAAGTTCATCGCCGCCTACCTCATCTTCTCGGCCATCCTGGCCAACCGGCGCGGTATCTCGTTCGGTGAGGGCGTGTCGGCCGTGCCGGGGGCCATCTACAACTTCCTGACCGTGGGGCCGGAGGAGATGCCGTTCTGGGTGTCGCTCGTCTTCCCCCTGCTGTTCATCGTGGGCCAGTTCGGCTTCCTCTTCTTCTTCCTGTCCCGGGGCGGCGTCGACGTCTACATGCCCGAAGACGTGACCACCACGTTCGATGACGTGTGGGGTCAGGACCACGTGCTGGAGAAGGTCAAGGAGAACGTGCTGTTCCTGGAGAACCCCCGCCTGATCGAGGAACGGGGCGGCCATGTTCCGGGCGGCATCCTGTTGTGGGGTCCTCCCGGCACCGGCAAGACGCTGATGGCCGAAGCCGTGGCTGGCCAGACCGGCCGCCCCTACGTCTTCGTCGACCCCGGTGCCTTCATCAACATGTTCATGGGCGTCGGCATCCTCAAGGTCAAGAGCCTGTTCCGCAAACTGCGCAAGCTGTCGCTTCGCTACGGCGGCGTGATCGTGTTCTTCGACGAAGCCGACTCCCTCGGCAACCGAGGCTCGGCCGTGGGCGGCGGCGGTGACTTCGGCTGGACCACCGGCGCCGACATGGACCACCTGCGGTGGCTGTCGCCCCAGTCCCAGGGCCTCTATTTCGAGGCCAAGCGCACGGAAGCGGCCGAGTCGGCGGCCAGCGCCGCCCCGGGCGAACGCCGGGGTATCAAGGATCGGGTGATCGTGGGCGGCATGGGTGGAGGCGGCGGCACCCTGCAGGCGCTGCTGAGCGAGATCTCCGGCCTGAAAAAGCCCCGCGGCTTCCTCAACCGGTACGTGCGACGGTTCCTGGGTCTACGACCCAAGCCGCCGCTCAAGTACCGGATCCTGGTGATGATGGCCACCAACATGCCCGATGCCCTCGATGACGCCATGTTGCGCCCGGGCCGCATCGACCGGATCTACAAGGTTGGGTACCCGTCGAAGGACGGCCGCCGCAAGACCTACGAGGGCTACCTCCGGAAGGTGGCCCACCAGCTCACGCCGGAGCAGGTGGAGAAGCTGGCGGTGATCACGCCCTACGCCACCGGGGCCAAGATCAAGGATCTCATCAACGAGGCCTTGATCAACGCCATACGGTCGGGGCGCGAGGCGGTCACCTGGGAAGACATCATCTGGGCCAAGCACTTCAAGGAGCTCGGCCCGCCTGAGGATGTCGAGTACATCGAGCGGGAGCGCCATGCCGTGGCCGTGCACGAGGCGTGCCACGCCGTGGCCGCCTACCGGGTGCGACGCCACATGCACATCGACCTCGCCACGATCGAAAAGGGCGGCAACTACCTGGGCATGGTCGCCTCGATCAAGCCTGAAGACCAGTTCACGAACTGGAAGAGCGAATACGAGTCCGACATCATCGTCTGCCTCGCCTCGCTCGCCGGCGAGCGCCTGTTCTTCGACGACGACAACTCCAACGGTGTCACCGGCGATCTCCAGACCGCCACCTACCTCGCATCGCTCATGGAGGCGCTGTGGGGTATGGGTGACACGGTCACCTCGCACCTGGCGGCAGCCCAGCTCCAGGCGTCGTTCGGCGCTGGCCATCAGATCGGCCTCGGCGTCGGTCGTGGGCCCAAGGGCGACAACCCGGGGATCGCTCCTCTGGGAGAACGGGTGGAGGCCAACCTCAAGCGGTTGCTCGAAGCGGCCCACGATCTCCTCATCGAGAACTGGTTCGAGGTATTGGCCGTCGCCCACGCCCTCGAGACGCACAAGACGATGGCCGGCGAAGACGTGGAGGCCGTCATCGACGGAGTCCAGGGCCCATTGATCGACGGACGCATCTACAAGACCCAGCAGATGCGAGACGAGCTCACCGCCTACCACGAGCTGGTGGCGGCCGCCCACCGGCACCATGGCCGGGTGGAAGCGGTGCTGCCCAAGCTGGAGCTGCCGATCCCGAGCGCAGTGGCAGTGGACGTGACCGCCCACCTGTCGCAGTCGACCACGATTCAGCAGCCCTACCCGGCACCGCCTTCCTACGGCAGCACACAGACGTATGGCACGCCGCCGGTCCACGGTGCGCCGCCGGCCGACACGGTGGTCCCCCAACCACCGACGCAGGGCCCCGTGGCGTATCCGCCGCCCGAGACGGCGCCGCGAATGGCCCCACCGCCGCCCGCCCCGGCAGGGCCGTACACGGCGCCACCACCAATGGCCCCACCGACGATGGCGCCACCCCCGATGACGCCGCCCCCTGGGATGCCGACGTCGGTGCCCACCCCACCTCCGGGCATGCCGCCGGCCCAGGGGATGCCCCCCCAGGCCGTCCCGCCGACCCCCGAGCCGCCGGTGCAGAACGGTGGCGCCTACCCCGGCGCCGAGGCGGCCAACGGTCAGAATGGCCACGGTGAGGGCGACAACGGGAACGGCACCAACGGCAACGGCTCCCACGACGGAGGCGGCGCCCCGCCGACCTGATCGAGAGCCAGCATCTCCCGCTCCTGGTGACGGGTGTCACGTATCAACGCCGAGGGCCCCGGATCAGTTGATCCGGGGCCCTCGCCGTGCGGGGTGAGGGCCCCGGCAGGCGTACGGCCGGCGCCGCCTTCTGGCTTCGACCCCCGCCCTCGACGGGCTACGGTGAGCCCGATGGACGTGAACGGCAAGACAGCAGTGGTGACGGGCGGCGGCAGCGGGATCGGGCGGGGCATCGTGCGGGCCCTGGCCGGCCAGGGCATGAACATCGTGGTGGCCGACATAGAGCAGGCCCCGATGGACGAGGTTGTGGCCGAACTGGCCTCCCGGGGCACCGAGGCGATCGGCGTGCGGACCGATGTGTCGAAGCTGGACCAGGTGGAAGCCCTGGCTGCCGCCGCCCTCGACCGGTTCGGAGCGGTGCATGTGCTGTGCAACAACGCCGGGGTCGGCGTCTCCGACCCGGTCGGTGCCACCTCATTGGAGGACTGGCGGTGGACGATCGACATCGACCTCTGGGGCCCGATCCACGGGGTCCACGTGTTCCTGCCGATCATGGAACGCCAAGGAGAGCCCGCCCACATCAACTCCACGGCCTCCATGGCCGGGCTCTACGCCGGGGCCTCGCTCGGCGCTTACAACGTGGCCAAGCACGGGGTGGTGGCGCTGATGGCCTCGCTGGAGCGTGACCTCCGGCTCGCCGGCTCGCCGCTACGGGCCTCGGTGCTGTGCCCCGGCCCGATCAACACCAACATCGTCGACTCCGAGCGCAACCGGGCGGCCGAGTCAGCGGCCCAACACGTGGGCACCACGGCGGGCAAGAAGTTCTGGGACATCCTCACCCGCACCCTGGCCGACGGCATGAACCCCGACGAAGTGGGGCCCATGGTGCTCGACGCCGTGGTCAACGACCGCTTCTGGGTGCTCACCCACCCCGACATGGGCGGCCTGGTGCGCAAGCAGGTGGATCAGATGCTGGAGGACCGTTCGCTCACTCGGTGAGCGTGGCCTCTTCGGGGCGGAGCCGGATGCGGACCTCGTCGACCGTGCGGCGGCCCACCGCTGTCACCTGGATCGACCAGGGCCCGACCGTCACCACGTCGCCCGGCACCTCGGGTAGACGCCCCAGCCGCTCCAGAACGAGCCCGGCCACGGTGGCGTAGGGGCCTTCGGGGATCCCGTCGACACCGATGTCGTCGAGGTCGTGGATGGGGAACCGGCCGGGAACGACCCGGGTGCCGTCGGCCTCGGTGCTGGCGGTCCGCACATCCGGGTCGCTCTCGTCGTAGATCTCCCCCACCAGTTCCTCGACCAGGTCTTCCACCGTCACCAGGCCGGCGGTGGAGCCGTGCTCATCGACCACCAGCGCCATCTGTTCCCGGGCCGCCTGGAGCTGGCGCAGGGTGTCGAGCACCCGGGCCGACTCGGGGAAGTACCACAGATCGCCCCGGGCCCGCTCCCCCACCGGCTCGTCGCCCCCGTCGAGGAGGTCTCGGAGGTGTACGACGCCGATCACCTCGTCGAGCGAGGCGCCGGGAGCCACCGGGGCCCGGGAGTAGCCCGAGGCGGCGAGCAGGCCCCGGGCCTCGCCCACCGGGACGGCAGCGTCGAGCACGAACACGTCGCCCCGGGGCCGCAGGATCTCCATCAGAGTCCGCTCGACGATCTCGAAGGCGCCGTCGATGATCATGCGCTGCTCGGCGGTGAAGTGGGGTTGGGCTGCCATCATGTCGCGCAGCTCCTCTTCGGTCACGTCTTCCCGCTGGAGGTGGGGGTCGGCCCCCAGCAGCCGCACCAGCACGTCGGTGGACCGGGACAGCAGCCATACCGCGGGCCGGGTGATGCTGGCCATCACGGCCAGCGGGCGGGCCGCCATCAGCCCCCACCGCTCGGCCCGCTGCATGGCCAGGCGCTTGGGGGCGAGCTCGCCCGCCACCAGGGTGACGTAGGCCAGGAGCATGGTCACGACGATCACCGCCGCCGGTTCGGCCGCTCCGCCCAGGAACGACAGAGGGCCCCGCAGCGGTTCGGCCAGCGAGACGGCGGCGGCGGCCGAGGCCAGGAACCCGGCCAGCGTGATGCCGACCTGGATGGTGGCCAGGAATCGGTTGGGGTCGCGGGCCAGGCGGGCCAGCAGGGCCCCGGACTTCGATGTCTGCTCCAAGCGCTGGAGTTGGCTGTCCCGTAGCGACACCAGGGCCAGCTCGGTGCCGGCGAACGCCGCGTTGACGAGCACGAGCACCACCACCAGCGCCAGCTCAGGCAGGACGTCGGTCATCGGCTCCCCCGAGACGGGCCGGGATCAGCGGCCACCCGCTCGCCGTGATGCTTGCGCACGTCGTCGAGTGCCTCACCCAGGTGGGGCGGTATACCGGGTGTGGTGGTGCCCCGGCGCAGCAGCACCACGAACGAAGCCAGCCCGAGGGGGATCGGGAGCCAGAAGCTCACCAGCCGATAGGCCACCACCGCCACCGCAGCCACCGCCGAGTCGGCCCCGATGCTGATCAACGACGGGATCAGCACCGCCTCGACGATGCCCAGGCCGCCGGGCGAGATCGGCAGGGCACCGATCACGTTGGCCAGCCCATAGGCCACCAGGAGGCCGATGGCCCCGGGTCGGAAGCCGAAAGCGGCCACCATGGTCCACAGGGCGGCCGCGTCGAGTAGCCAGTTCAGGGCGGCCAGCACGGCACTCTGCCACAGCAGGCCGGGGGTGTGGACGAGGGTGTCGAGGGAGCCGCCGGCCTGGCGGACGGCCCGCTCCACCCGGCTGGCCTCCACCCCTGGGAG
This sequence comes from uncultured Actinomycetes bacterium, assembly GCA_902826025.1. Classification (GTDB taxonomy): domain Bacteria; phylum Actinomycetota; class Acidimicrobiia; order Acidimicrobiales; family SZUA-35; genus CADEDH01. The sequence goes on along the minus strand of CADEDH010000017.1, from coordinate 9,118 downwards.
ACGGCCGACCAGGTGGGAGCCTTCCACCGCCAGCCGCTCCCGGCCGTATTGCAGTGCCACGACGGCAGCGGTGGCCACGATCAGAATGAACGCTCCCACCCCGGCGGCGGTGGCGTAGGCCGGATGGAAGCCGCTGATAGGAATGGACACCAACAAGGCGCACCACAGCAGGATGTTGAGCACCATGGCCGAGCCGATGGCCTGGGCCCCGAGGGCGAATGCCAGTTGGGGGCGGGGAATGCCGAGGCGGCCCAGCAGGCGGTAGTTCACCGCCGCCGTGGTGGCGGCGCCGCCGGGAATCATGTGGTTGATGCCGGTGGAAGAAACCACCACTCCGGTGCAGTAGCCGAGGCTCACGGCCGGGCGCTGGGGCAGGAGCAGGCGGAGAAAGGCGGCGTAGGCCACCAGCGCCCCGGCCTCCAGCGCCACAGCCAGGGCGACCAGGCCGGGCGACACCGACGACACGGTTCGCAGCGCGGCCCGGGCTCCACCCACCTGAGGAATCACGAACGTATGGATGACAAACGCCAGTACCAGCAGCTTGGCCACGGTCCCGATCGACAGCCGGGAACCGGATTCGCCCCCGTCCGGCGCGTTCGCCATCGTCTCGTCGGCCGCGCTCGTTCCGGGCATCGGGTCCAGTCTGGCGGTCCCGGACCCGGTCGACACCACGGCTGGTGTTTGCCCCCGATCGGGTTGGGTAGCGGCCGGCCCTGACGACCTGCCGAGCATCCCATCGACGGCGGGTGGAGGAGAACGTATGAGAACGGCCAGCCGCCTCGACGCCACGACGTCGACTGCCGACCACGATGACGCCTTGTCCCAGCTCGAAATCGACCACCGCCGAGTCGATGCCCTGTTCGCCCGGGCCAGCCTGCTGCCCCACGGCCCGTCGCGACGAGCGCGGGTGGACGAGATCCTGCAGGAACTGACCGCCCACGCCGATCTGGAGGAAGCGGTGGTGTATCCCCGAATCGCGCAGGCCCTCCCGGCCGCGCCGTGGCTGGTGGAGACCTCGACCGAGGACCACGACGAGATGCGGGTCCTGATGGCGGCCCTGGCGGGCGCCGAGGACGAGCAGTCGCTGCTCATCGGGCTGCGCGCCCTTCAGCTCGTGGTCCAGGCCCACGTGGCGGTGGAGGAGGGCGAGATCTTCCCCGCCTTCCGCCAGATGGCCACCCCCGACACACTGCGGACCCTCGACGACGAGGCCGCCGCCCATCGAGCCGGAGGCTCCCGATGACCGATTCCAAGAACAAGAAGAACAAGAAGGCGAGACACGCTGCCAGCAACGGTGACGAGCGGCTGGGCTCCAACGACCCGGCAATGGACGCCCTGGTGAAGCCGACGCCCGGCTACCCCGACGTGTTGGTGAAGACCGACGGCGAACATCCGGCGCGCGATGGTGCCTACATGCCCTCCTACGCCCAGTCCGGCGACCGGCTCACCACCACCTGGGGCACGCCGGTGGACGGCACCGACGACTCGGTGAAGGTGGGTCGTCGGGGCCCGACCCTGCTCGACGACTTTCATCTGCGCGACAAGGTCATGCACTTCGACCACGAGCGGATCCCGGAGCGGGTGGTTCACGCTCGGGGGGTTGGCGCCCACGGACACTTCCGGCCCTATCGGTCGCTGGCCGACCTGACCTGCGCCGAGTTCCTGGCCGATCCCGACGTGGTGACACCGGTGTTCGTCCGGTTCTCCACCGTGCTCGGCTCCCGGGGGGCGGCGGAGACCGCCCGAGAGGTTCGGGGCTTCGCCACCAAGTTCTACACCACGGCCGGCAACTTCGACCTGGTCGGCAACAACATCCCGGTGTTCTTCATCCACGACGGCATCAAGTTCCCCGACCTGATCCATGCCGCCAAGCCGGAGCCCCATCGGGAGATCCCCCAGGCGGCGACGGCCCACGACACCTTCTGGGATTTCGTGTCGCTGCTCCCGGAATCCACCCACATGCTGCTGTGGTCGATGTCGGACCGGTCCCTGCCCCGCTCGTACCGGATGATGGAGGGTTTCGGGGTCCATACCTTCCGGCTGGCCACTGCGACCGGCGAGACCCGCCTGGCCAAGTTCCACTGGAAGCCGGTGCTCGGCACCCATTCCCTGCTGTGGGAGGAGTGCCAGAAACTGAGCGGTGTCGACCCCGACTTCCTGCGTCGCGACCTGTACGACGCCATCGACGCCGGCGTGTTCCCCGAGTGGGAACTGGGCCTGCAGCTGTTCGACGACACCGAGGACCAGATGTTCGAGGGCATCGACCTGCTCGACTCGACCAAGCTGGTGCCCGAGGAGCTGGTGCCGGTCGAGCCGGTTGGCCGGATGGTGCTCGACCGCAACGTCAACGACTACTTCGCCGAGACCGAGCAGGTGGCGTACTGCACGGCCCACCTGGTGACAGGCATCGAGGGCACCGACGACCCTCTGCTCCAGGCCCGCAATTTCTCCTATCTCGACACCCAGATCACCCGCCTGGGCGGACCCAACTTCGAGTCCCTCCCCATAAACCGGCCCCGTTCGTCCGTGAACCCCATGACGCAGGACGGGTTCGGCCAGTCGGCCATCCTCGGCGGCCGGGTGCGCTACTCCCCCAACTCGCTGGGGGGTGGCTGCCCGTTCACCTCCAGCCTGGCCGACGGCGGGTTCGAGCGGGTACCCCGCACGGTGAGCGGCGAGGTGATCCGGGGACGGGCCGAGCCCAGCCCCGACTACTTCTCGCAGGCCACCCTGTTCTGGCGCTCGATGACGCCGGTGGAACAGGACCACATCGTTGGCGCCTTCTCGTTCGAACTGGGCAAGGTGGAGGTGGCCCACGTTCGGGAGCGGATGGTGCGCAACCTGGCCGAAGTCGACGCCGAACTGTGTTCACGGGTGGCATCCGCCCTGGGCATGCCGGCACCGATCGCGCCCGCCCCGTCGGACGGCGGCAATGGGGCGGGCGCAACTCCGACGAGGAAGGGGTCGAAGGCCGATCTCGACGCCTCCCCCGCCCTGTCGCAGATCACGAGCGTCCCGGGCCCGGTCGACGGGCGGGTGATCGCCGTCCTCGCAGCCGATGGTGTCGACGCCGAAGGCGTGGCCGTCCTGGCTGCTGGCGTGGCGGCAGCGGGCGCCCGGGTGCAGGTGGTCGGCACCCACCTCGGCCTACTGCAGGGCGAGAGCGGCGCTCCCCTACCGGCGCCCAAGGCCTTCCTTACCGCCCAATCAGTGGAGTTCGACGCTGTGGTGGTGGCCGGCGGCGAAGGGGCCAACGAGCTGGTGGCCGAACCCTACGCCGCCATGTTCCTGCACGAGGCGTTCCGCCACCACAAGACGGTGGCGGCCTGGGGTCAGGGTCGCGACACGCTGGCCAGCTTCGGGATCACCGACGGCGACGGTGCCCCGGGCGTGGTACTGGGCGGCAACGACGTCGACGAGGACCTCGTGGCCCGGTTGCTCGAGGCGATGGGCCACCATCGCCACTGGGACCGGCCGGCCATGCTGGCCGCCGCCGCTCTGGCCGGCAGGGTCTGATCTGACGGAAATCTGTGGCCCATATGCAGCTTTCTGACGCCGAGGAGCCGCCGGTCATGTAGTCGAAAGCCACTGGCAATCCACGCTTGACAGCCGGGAAATCGTGCCGCCCCACGCTTTCGATTGTCTTACTCCCACAAGCATCGACAGGGAGTATCTGCGTGACGATCCAAGCCGACGAGATACTGGTTGCCCCCGCAGCGGTGGAACCGCTGGAGGCAGCAACCGGCTCGTCGCGCCGGCTGCTGTCGTTCGCCCTGGCCAACGTCCGGCGCAGGCCCGAGCGGGCGGTGCTGGCCGTGGCCGGCATCGCCCTGGCCATCTCGGCCGCAGTGGTGATGCGCACGATCGCCTCCGGCTACCAGGTGCTGGGAGTCGACGCCGTGACCGACGCCGTGGGCGGCGCCCCCTATTGGGCGGTGCCGGCCGGGGGGATCACGGTCGATCCGGCCACCGGCGTGATCACAGCCGACGCCCCGCCGCCGGAACTGAACGCTCCCACCGGGTGGACGACCGAGCGCACCGTCATCACCACGATGACCGACCACCCCAACGTGGCCCTGGTGGGCCGCACCGCCGCAGCCGAAGGTACGGCACTGGTCAGCGCCGAAGGGGCACGCCGGCTCGGCTTGGCCGACGGGGCCACTCTGGATCTCCCGGGTGGGCCGCTCACCGTCCGGCTGTCGTCCGAGACCGGCGCCCGGGTCACGGTGCCGCTGGAGGCGGCCGAGGCGGCGGGAGCGGTGAACGGGTGGCTCACCCTTCGGGCCCCGCCCGATGACCCGGCGGCTCCGAGCACGGTGGCCGAGGCCACCGGCCTGGTGGTGACGAGCGATCCGGCGGTCCAGCCGGCCGCCGGTGCTCCGGGGCTGGTGTACTCCACCCAGCGCTCCACCGATCGGCTCGGGTTCATCTCTTTCGACCAGAAGTTCGCCGCCCTCCTCGGGTCCAAGGTGAGCTCGTCGTTCCTGGGCCTGATCTCCACCGTGGCCCTGGCTCTCGGCTTCGTGATCGCCGTGTCGACGTTCGTGGCGTCGGTGCAGGAACGGCGGCGGGAGTTCGGGATCATGGCCAGCATCGGACTCACCGACGAGGTGCTGTATTTCTTCCTGGTCGAGTCGCTGCTGCTGTTCGTGATCGCCTATGTCACCGGCACCCTGCTGGGAGGAGCGATCGTGGCTTTCGCCGCCAACTCGTTCTTCTCTCTCCGGGCCTGGCTGGAAGCGGCCGGCCTGGTGGCGATGTACCTGCCGGCGCTCGGCATCGTGGCCGCCCTCATCCCAGTCCACCGGCTGCTTCAACAGCGGCCCGTCTCCCTCCTGGCGGACCACCCATGATCGCCTCCCTGTACCGGGCCGTGGCCTACGGCACCATGGCCGCCTGGCGCCGCCGGCGGCTCCTCACCCTGCCGGTGGTCACGGTGGCCACCGGTGCCTTCCTGGTGGTGCTGGTGATGGCTCTGATGCCGGCCGTCCGCCGCCAGGGCGAGACGTTGGGCAGCGGGGCCAGCGTGGGTCGGGCCACCCTCGCCATCGCCGTGGTGGTGCTGCTGGTAGGGGCGTTCGAGGTGGCCATCGCCGCCACCCGTTCGATCAACCAGCGGTCGGCCGAGATCGGCGTCCTGTCCACCTTCGGCGTACCGCACCGGTGCACCCTGGGGGCCCTGCTGGTGGAACCGGTGGCCACCGCCACAGCCGGCGCCCTGATCGGGGCGTTCGTGGGCGGAGTGTTCGGGCTGGGGGCGCCGGCCATCGGGCTCATCGACGACACCGTCAACGCCGGTGACGTGCTCACCGGGATCGTGCTGGCCGTCGGGGTGTCGGTGGTGGCTGCCATCGCCGCTAGTGCCGTACCCACCGTGCGGGCCGTCCGCCGCCCGCCCCTCGCCTCATTGTCGTCGTCTTGACCAGCACCGTGATTCGGAGACCCCAGGCATGGACATGACCTCCCCCGCCCCCGTCGGCCTGCTCGGCTCGACCCTGCCCACGATCGAGCCCCCTCTCGAGGGCCCGATCGTGGCCGTCGACAGCGTGTGGAAGCTGTTCGCCATGGGCGAGGAGGTGGTACACGCCGTGGTCGACGTGAGCTTCACCTCCGATCCCGGTGAGTTCCTGTGCCTGATGGGCCCGAGCGGCAGTGGCAAGTCCACCGTGCTGCACCTGCTGGGTGGGCTCGACCGGCCGACCAAGGGCGAGGTGTCGATCGCCGGCACGTCGACGTCGAAGCTGACCGAGAGCCAGTTCTCGTCGCTGCGGCGCTCCACCCTGGGCTTCATCTTTCAGAGCTACAACCTGATCCCGTTTCTCAGCGCAGTGGAGAACGTGGAGCTGCCCCTCACCTTCGAAGCGGTCGACCGCCAGTCGGTGCGGCAGCGGGCGGTGGAACTGCTCGAGCTGGTGGGGTTGGGTCACCGGCTCCATCACCGGCCGTCGCGCATGTCGGGCGGCGAGCAGCAGCGCACGGCCATCGCCCGGGCCCTCATCGGCTCCCCCCGCCTGATCCTGGCCGACGAGCCCACAGCCAACCTCGACCACAAGAGCGGCACCACCATCATCGAGCTGCTCCACGACCTGTGCGGGCGGCTCGGGGTGGGCGTTGTCGCCTCCACCCACGACCCGAAGGTGGCCGAGCGGGCCCACCGGGTGCTGCACATGGCCGACGGCCGCATCGTGTGACCTCCGGAGGGTTTGGCCTCCGGGCGAACCCCGACCGCAACCCAGTTCGTCCGCCGTTCCTGCTTCTCCGACCCACCCACCAAACCCAAGGAGCCCGTCCATGGCCGCCCCTTCGTCCACGTCCGCCGGGACCAGCGACAAGCTGATCTCGGAGATCGTGCCCGACCAGGTGTTACCGAAGGTGCTCGGCACCTTCGACCTGGTAGCGGTGTACGTGTTCATCATCTTCTTCATCTCCGGCTCGTCGATCATCGCCGGTGGGGGGTGGGCCTCTATCTCGATGTGGCTGGCCGGTTTCGTGCTGTTCCTGGCCCCGGCGGCGGCGGCCGTGGCCGAGCTGGGCGGCATGTGGCCGGCACAGGGCGGCGTCTACATCTGGTCGTACCACACGATGTCGGAACGGCTGGCCTTCCTCGGCGGGTTCCTGTCGTGGATTCCGGTGATCCTGGCCGGCACGCTCACCCCAGCGGCGGCCGTGGCCTACTTCTCCTATGCGTTCGACTTCCAACCGGGCCTGACCGCCAACATCGTGCTCCAGTTGGTCCTGTTGTGGGCCTGTGTGGCGTTCGCCATGCGCAAGCTCACCCTCACCCAGTCGATCGCCCGTGGTGTGTTCATCTTCTACGGCGTGCTGGTGACAGCGGTGTTCGTGGCCGGCATCATCGTCGCCACCCGGGAGGGCGGCTCGGCCGTACCGTTCTCGGCCGGTGAGTCGCTGTCGTTCGACTTCAGCCAGTACGGCTGGGTGTTCGGTGTCGTCCTGCTGTACCTGGTGGGGGTGGAGACGCCGTACAACATGGGGGCCGAGTTCCTCAAGGCCCGCAACGCCACCAAGATGGCGCTCTGGGGCTCGATCATCCTGGCCGTCGGCTACATCTTCGGTACGGTGGGGATCCTGCTGTCGACCCCGGCCGACGAGCTCGACGCCGTCACCGGCGTACCCCGGGTGTTCGACTACCTCGATGTGAGCGGGCTGGGCCGGATCGGGGCCGTGGGCGTGGCCCTGGTCAGCCTGATGGCGTTCACCATCTACCAGTCGGCCTACTCCCGGTTGGTGTTCGTGTCGGGCCTGGAGCGGCACCTGCCCCGGCTGTTCACCCACCTCAACCCCCGCACCCGCAACCCGGTGACGGCCCTGCTGCTCCAGGGCGTGATCTCATCGATCCTGGTGGTGGTGCTGTACTCCCAGCAGTCGCTGACCACGATCTTCCTGTCGATTCAGGGTGCGCTGACCGTGCTGTGGCTGGCCTCCGGGTTCTTCTTCCTCTTCCCCGTGATCATCGCTCGCCGCAAGTACGCCGAGCGGTACGCCACCGAGGACTTCTGGCGGATCCCGGGCGGCACGTGGGCGGCCACGGCGGTGGCCGCCGTGGGCATCTTCGGCACGGCGATGGGCATCTACTACACGTTCACCCTGCCCTTCAGCGCCGACATCCCCAAGAGCACCTGGATGTGGAACGTCGGGTCGATCACGGCCGGCACGCTGATCGCGGCAGTGGTGATCTATCTGGCCGGCCGCCGCTCCGCCTCCAAGCTGAGCGACGACGAGCGGCTCCTTCATCTGGCCCAACTGGAGCTCGGCCAGGCCTGAGGCTCTTGGGCCGACGATCGCCCCGCCCACCACCGCCACGTACACCGTGCCGGCGGGCGGTGTGAACAGCGGGCCCCGGCGCCGGGGCGGTCGACTGGTCGGTCGGTCGACCGCGGTCCGCCCGGCGCCGGGGCCCGCCAACCATTCGTCGCTCCCGGGAGAGGGGTCATCCGTAGGGGTGGGCCACCTGTGCGGCCCCAAGCCGTGGTCGCCAGAGGGATCAGCGGCTTGGTGGCGCAGTTCCGCATCGTGCTCGACACCGATCGTCGAGGTGCGTGAACCGCCACTTGTGGAGCTAAGGAGAATTGAACTCCTGACCTCTTCCATGCCATGGAAGCGCTCTACCAACTGAGCTATAGCCCCGTGGGGAATTGCGATACTAGCAAGGCCCTAGCCCCGAGCGGACACGCATTCCGGAGGTTTCCGGCGCGATCCTGGCGGGCGGGCCGTGAAACAGTGTAGCGCCTCCGCCCGACGCACCAACGGTTATCCTGCGGCCGTGAGCAACACCTCGGTGATCGTGCTGGCGGCCGGTTCGGGGAGCCGGTTCGGCGGTGCCAAGCAGTTCGCCCTCCTGGCCGGTGAGCGCCTGGTGGACCGTGCGGTGCGCGTCGCCACCGAGGCCGTGGGCCCGCCCATCCTCACCCTGCCCGACGGCACCACCTGGGACGGGCCGCCCGTCCAGATCGCCGTGCCCGGCGGCGCCACCCGCACCGAGTCGGTCCGCAACGCCCTGGACCAGGTGCCCACCAGCACCGACGTGGTCATCGTCCACGACATCGCCCGCCCGCTGGCCACCGTGGCCCAGTTCCACGCCCTGATCGCAGCGGTGGAGGCCGGGGCCGACGCCGCTGTGTTGGCCTGGGAACTCCCCGACACCCTCAAGGCCGTCCGTCCCGACGGCACGCTGGAACACAAGGGGCGCGAGGGCCTGGTGGTGGCCCAGAGCCCCATGGGATTCAGCGCCACCATGCTGCGCAAAGTGTTCGCCGCCTACGACGAGGTGCCGATCGAGGAGTCGATCGTGGTGGCCGAGCTCGGCGGCCGTGTGGTCCCTGTGCCCGGCGACCGGTGGTCGCAGCACGTCGTCGAGCCCCGTGACCTCGAGCTGATGGAGCTCCTCCTCCGATCTCGTGACGGTACGCACCACGGGTGACGCCTCACGCCACGAGAAGCTCGCAGCACGAATCTTGTTGCACCACGCACCGCCGGCGGCGCCCTGCGCAACGAGAACTCGGCGGGAACGCGCCGGGGCCCGGCACGTCATCGTTGACGGCCGGCCCCCGGAACACGCTGATCAGGCGAAGTGGGTGGTCTGCTCTTCGCGGAGCTTGTC
>CADEDH010000016.1:52422-103606 GCA_902826025.1 uncultured Actinomycetes bacterium | reverse complement strand
CTGGGTCTTGGGAGGGGCCCGGTTGATCTCATCGCCCAGCACCAGGTTGGCGAAGATCGGGCCCGGCCGGAACAGGGGCTGGCGGGTCTGGAGGTCGAGCACCGTGGAACCGGTGATGTCGCCCGGCACCAGGTCGGGGGTGAACTGCACCCGGGAGAAGTCGAGGCCGGTGACGGTGGCCATGGACCGGGCGATCAGCGTCTTGGCCAGGCCGGGCACGTCTTCCAGCAGGATGTGGCCGTCGGCCAGTACCCCGGTGAGCACCAGGTGCAGCACCTCCCGCTTGCCCAGCACGGCCCGCTCCAGTTCCCGGATCACGGCCTGGCTCCAGCGCACCACGGTGTCGACCGAGAACTGGTCGGTCTGGGTCTCCGCCGAGGCCCGGGTCGGCTGGGGCTGGGGAGCGCGGGTGGCCCCGGCGGTGGCGGTGAGCGGGCCCGAGCCGGGCGGGCGCGGGGGCAGGTTGCGGTCGTTCATCGCTGTCCTCGGGCGGGTTGGTGGGGGGGTGGCAGGGGCCCGTCGCCGGGCTGGTGGCGGGCGGCGGAGCGGCCGGGCCCGGGGGCCGGCTCACCAGGGTAGGGGGTGGGGACGGGTGACGGTTGGAGCCCGGCGAGGCGCTCCAGCTGTTCGACGCGGGATTCGAGCCAGCCGTCGTCGAACGAGGCTGGCTCCGGACTGGCGGCGGGAGCGGCGTCGGCGTCGTAGGGGATGCCTCGCAGGTGGGCTTCGAGCCGGTCGAGGCGGCGTACGGCCGACTCCCGCGACCCGGCGAGGGCGTTGATCGAGCGGGAACCGAACAGCGACCACAGCCCGACGAAGTCGGCCGGGAGGCGGCTGTGGACCTGGTTCACGTCGGGCCGGGACCAGGGGCCGGCGCCGAGGCCGTCGGAGCCGATGTCGAACAGGATGTAGGCCACCCAGATCACGGCCCCTACCGCCACCGCGGCGGCCACGGCGACGGCGATCGCCACCGGGGTCACGCCGCCATCTCCTCGGCCGCCCGGAAGCGGGCCTGCAGCTCCACCACGGCGTCGATGGCGGCCCGCCGCATGGGCTCGTTCATGGGTCGGTTGGAGAACCGGGCCAGGAGGAACAGTCCGGTCAGGACCCGTAGTGGCTTGGTGCCGCCCTCGATCATGCCCAGCGTGCGTTCCAGATACTGCAGGGCCGTCTCGGTGCGGCGCCGGGCCAGCCCGCCCCCGATGCCGAAGCCCGACTCCACAACGGAGTACGCCTCCCGGATGGCCAGGCGGGGATCAGGCTCGGCCTCCAGCCGGCGCCGAAGCTGTTCGAGCGTCCAGCCGGCGGAGGCGTGGTCGATCACCACCAGGGCTGCGAGATCGCTGTCGTCATCGTCTTCGTCGTCGGGGCGACGCTGGCGGCGGCCGGTGAGGACGGCCCGCACCAGCGAGGCGGTCAACCAGGCCACGCCGGCGGCCGAGGCGCCAAAGGCGACGATGAGGGCCACCAGGCGCAGGGTGGCGGCCAGACCGCTCCCCGAACCGCCACCGCCCCGCCGGGTGGCGGCGGTGGTGCTGTTGGTCGATTCGCCGGCCTCCGCCGGCCTGGCCGACGCCGCGCTGGTGGTGCTGACAGCGGGTGCCGTGGAGCCATCCGACCCGTCCTGGCCCAGCGTGGCGTCGGGTTGACCGTCGGCCGCCGCCGAAGCGTCGGTGGCGGCGTCCAGCGTGGTGCCAGTGGCATCGAGCCCGGTGTCGACCGGGATCCCGCTGAGTCCGCCTGAGGCGGTGGTGGTCGAGCCGAGAACACCGGCGCCCGAGCCGGCCTCGGTGGACGCGGTGACGATGCCACCTCCCGGGGCCAGGCCGCCTACGCCGGGCTGGCCCGGCTCGGGGTCGCCGGCCCCGGGGACCCCGGCGCCGCCGCTGCCGGTACCGACCGGCGTCGAGCCCGCCCCGGTGCCGGTGCCCGGCGGCGAGCCGCCGGCCTCGGCGTCGTCGGGGGCGATGGTGGCCGTGGTGGCTGTGGCCGGAGAACCGGAACCCGAGCCGGCACCGCCGGCGTCGACCCGCAGGTCCGACAGGTCATTGCCGGCCGCCAGAGCGAACAGGGCGAGCACGGCCGCCACCAGGGGCGTGGCCAGCATCAGTGAGCGCCCGGGGCCCCTGCGGGCCGCAGGCGATCGGCGGCGGGGGCCCGATCGATGGCCCGCTCGTCGCCCGGCGCTGGCTGCGTTTCGTCGGCTGATCGGCCCAGGTTACCGCCCTCGCCCCCGCCACGACCGGCACTTCTGCCCCTCGCTCCCGCTGGCTAGCCTGGGCGCCCATGAGCGGTGCCGAGACCACGCCAGCCGTCGTCCCCCTGTGGCGCCCGAGCCCCGAGCGGGTGGCCGCCACCCAGCTCGAACGGTTCCGTCACGCTGTGCTGCAGCCCAGCACCGACGGTGCCGGCGGGCTGGCCGAGCTGTGGCGGTGGTCGGTCGACGAGCCGGGCCGATTCTGGTCGGCCCTGTGGGACTGGTGCGGGGTGATCGGCACCCCGGGGACCGAGGGGTACCGGCCGGGGGCCGAGCTGTGGGAAGCCCGCTTCTGCCTGGGCGCCGAGCTGAACTTCGCCCAGAACCTGCTGGCCGACCGGCCGGGGGCGGATGAGGTGGCGATCATCGCCGGTCAGGAGGACGGTTCACGGCGCCGGATCACGTGGCGCCAGCTGCGGGCCGACGTGGCGGCCATGGCCGCCGTACTGACCGAGGCCGGGGTGGGCCCCGGCGATCGGGTGGCGGCCTGGATGCCGCACGTGCCCGAGACCGTGGTGACGTTCCTCGCCGCCGCCTCCATCGGGGCCGTGTTCAGCTCCACGTCGGCCGATTTCGGGGTCGACGGTGTGGTCGACCGCTTCGGCCAGATCGAGCCGACCGTGCTGGTGGCGGCCGACGGCTACCGGTACGGGGGGAAGGCGTTCGACTGTCTGGACCGGCTGGCCGAGATCCGGGCCCAGCTCCCGAGCCTGACCAGCACCGTGGTGGTGGGCTGCCTGAGCGATGCGCCCGACCTGGCCCGGGCCGAGGGGCCGGGCACCGCCGGGGGCCTGGAGCGGTGGAGCGACGCCCTGGCCCGCCACGCCGGGGCCGAGCTGACGTTCCGCCCCCTGCCGTTCGACCACCCCCTGTACATCCTGTACTCGTCGGGCACCACGGGGAAGCCGAAGTGCATCGTGCACCGGGCCGGCGGCGTGCTGCTCAAGCACCTGAGCGAGCAACGGCTCCACTGCGACATCCGGGCCGGCGACCGGGTCCTGTACTTCACCACCTGCGGGTGGATGATGTGGAACTGGCTCGTGTCGGCGCTGGCCTGCGGGGCCACGATCGTGCTCTACGACGGCAACCCGGGGGTGCCCGAGCCAGCCGCTCTGTTCGGGGTGGCCGAGGAGCTCGACGTGACCCTGCTCGGGGTGTCGGCCAAGTACATCGACAGCGTGCTGAAATCGGGCACCCGGCCGGCCGACCGGTGGGCCTACCGGTCGCTGCGGTCGATCTGCTCCACCGGCTCGCCCCTCAGCCACGAGGGCTTCGCCTGGATCTACGAAGCGGTGAAGGCCGACGTGCACCTGGCTTCGATCTCAGGCGGCACCGACCTGTGCGGCTGCCTGGTGCTGGGCGACCCCACCGGCCCGGTGTACGCCGGCGAGATCCAGACCCGGGGCCTGGGCATGGCCATCGAGGTGCTCGACGACGAGGGCCGACCCCTGGGGCCCGACGTGAAGGGCGAACTGGCCTGCACCCTGCCCTTCCCGTCGATGCCACTCGAGTTCTGGGGCGATCCCGACGGCAGCCGGTACCGGGCCGCCTACTTCGAGCGCTTCGGTGGGGTATGGGCCCACGGCGATTACGCCTCGTGGACGCCCAGGGGCGGGATGATCATCTACGGCCGGTCCGACGCCACCCTCAACGCCTCGGGGGTGCGGATCGGCACGGCTGAGATCTACCGGGTGGTGGAGCAGCTCGACGAGGTGGCCGAGGCCATAGCCATCGGCCAGCAGTGGGAGGGCGACACCCGTATCGTGCTGTTCGTCCGCCTGGGCGCCGGGGCGGTGCTGGACGACGACCTCCGGGCCCGGATCCGGGCCGATCTGCGGGCCAAGTGCTCCCCCCGCCACGTGCCGGCCGTGATCGCCGAGGTGCCCGACATCCCCCGCACCCGGTCGGGCAAGATCGTGGAGCTCGCCGTCACCGAGGTGGTGCACGGGCGGCCGGTCAAGAACCTGGAGGCGTTGGCCAACCCCGAGGCCCTGGCCCACTACGCTGCCCGGGCCGAGCTGGCCTGAGCTGTTCCGAGGAGATCGCACGTGACCCGCCCCGCGAGCGTGGAAGTCGACGGCACCCACAACTTCCGCGACGTCGGCGGCGTGGCCGCCGCCGACGGGCGCCGGGTGCGGCCCGGCCTGGTGTTCCGCTCGGCGTCGCTCGACTCGCTCACCGAGGCCGGGTTGGCCGCCGTGACCGGGCTCGGGATCCGCACCGTGGTCGACATCCGCTCCGAGGGCGAGGTCGTCACCAGTGGTCGCTTCGCTCATGAAGGCACGGGCATCGATTGGTTCCATGTGGCCTCCAGCGTCGGCCCACCCCTCGGCGTCGCCGATCCGGCCCGGGAGCGGGCCATGGCCCGGGTGATGGCCTCGGAGGACCCGATGGCCCTCATCCTGCCCATGTTGTTCGCCCACGCCGGGCCCATGTTCGTCGGTGCCCTCCGCCTGATGGCCGAGCCCGGCCGGCTGCCGCTGGTGTTCCACTGCACGTCGGGCAAGGACCGCACCGGGCTGCTGGGCGTGGTCCTCCATCTGATCCTGGGGGTCGAGCTGGAGACGGCGCTGGCCGAGTTCGAGCGCAGCCGGGAGGCCTACGATCACATCCGGGTCGACATGGAGACCCGCTACCCCCACATGAGCGGTATGCCGGCGGCCACGCTCGACCGGATGGCGGGAGCGGACCGGGCCTGGGTGCTCGGCGCCCTCGACACCATCGGCGGCCCCGACGGTCTGGGCCCCTGGCTCGACGGCATCGGCGTCGACTCCGCCATGCGCACGTCGCTACAGGACCTGCTGCTCGAGCCCTGACCCGCCCCGCTCCCCGGGCCGGGCGGGGTCAGCCGCCGGCGCCGGTGGCCTGGTAGCTCGTCCACACGCCGGAGGCGTCGATGCTCAGCCAACGCTCCGATGCCGGATCGGTGAAGGTCCACGCCGTCTGCGCCGGCTGCCCGTCGGTCGACGTCTGGACCGGCGGCGACGACAGCGCAGCCTGCAGCAACGACCAATCCACGGTGGCGTCGGCGGTCGCCGCCTGGAAGGTGAACGGGTCGCAGGTGGTCAAGCCGAGAGCGAGGGCACGGTAGGTCTCGCCGGCCAGTGCGGAGAGCCCGGCCGGAGGATCGGGCGCGGGCGAGCCCTCGGTGGGGCACAGATCGAGTGGGAACGGGGCCGAAGGCCGGGCGCCATCGGCCGGGGTGGCGAGCGGCGGGTCACCGGCGATGTCGGGCCCGTTGAGCACGGTGTCGCCCACGCCGATCGAGGTGCGGACGCAAACCGGATCACAGGCCAGATCGATCAGCAGCATCTGCCACGGGCTGCCCGCCGGTTCCGCCGGGGCCCGGGACACGATGACCCGCCGGCCGTCGAAGTCTTCCAGCTTGACGTCCGATGCGCTGGCACCGCCGACGGTGAAGGTGCGGGCCACGGTGCCTGAGGGATCGAGGATCTCGAGCTCTGCCGGGTCGGTCGCGTGCTCCACCAGCCCGGTGGCCGGGTCGGGCGCCGGCTGCAGACGAGCCGTCCAGCCGTTGGCCGCCGTCCGGTCCGCCGCCGGGCCACTGGCGGCTGGGCCACTGGCGGCTGGGCCACCGTCGAGTCGGCGGAGCGTGTTCTGCCCGTCGAGCCAGACCACCTGACCGTCGCTGTCGAGGTCCACGACGTAGCCGACGGGGCCGTCCACCTCCACCGGCTCAGGCTCCACCTGGCCCGGCGCCAGCAGGAACAGCCGCTGGTCCTGGACGACGTAGATCCCGCCGTCCGACGTCCGCACCATCGGGCCGCTGTAGTCGACCTCGGCCCGCTGCCGGTAGATCGTGCCCGCGTCGTCGGCCAGGCCTTCGTAGTGATTGCGGAACCACAGGGCGGCCGACCGGTCGGGCCCGGGGCTGACGACCGAGGTGGTGGGCGACCCACCGGTGCCGAGGGTGCTGGTGGTGGTGGAGTCCGACGGTACGTCGGGCGGAAGGGTGGTGGCGGCGGCATCGATCCGCTGCCCGTCCTCCAACGGGCCGCCCCGGAGGGCGGCGATGCCGGCCAGCACTGCGACGACCACCGCCGCCGCCGCCATGCCGGCGAACAGCCACGGCCGCGAGCCGGGCGGAGCCCAGGGGCGGCGGCCCTCCGCCGGGCGACCCGACAGCGGGGGCACCGGCGCCGCCACCAGGCCAGCGGCGCGCCGGGCTTCGGTGGCGTCTCGGTGGGCGGCCAGGGTGGTTCCCAGTCGATGATCGAGATCCTCGTCGTTCACCGCCCACCGGTCCTTTCGTCGTCGGTCGGCCTGGTGCCGGCCAGGGCCCGGGCCAGCCGTTGGCGGGCCTGGTGGAGGGTGGAGGTGGCGGTGGAGAGGCTCACGCCGAGGACCTCGGCGATCTCGCTCACCGGGCGGTCCTCCAGGTAGAAGAGGGCCACGGCGGCCCGTTGGCGGGGAGGCAGGGCCGCCACGGCCCGCCACACGGCAGGGTCGCCGTGGAGCGCCGGCTCGACGCCGGGGTCTCGGGCCGGGCCGAGGCGGAGCAGGGCCCGGGCCTCGGTCGCCAGTCGGCGGCGCCGGTTCAGGGCCAGGTTCACCGTCACCCGGCACGCCCACGCCCCGGGATCGTCGTAGCCGGCCACGGTGGCCCACCGGCTCCGGGCCCGCTCCAGCGCCTCCTGGGCCAGGTCCTCCCCGGTGGCGGCATCACCCGAGACGGCCGCCGCGATCGTGGCCAGCCGGGCGAACTGGACGGCGTAGAACGCCTCGAACGGGTGCGCCACGGTCGGGTTCCCGTCCTGGTCCGGTTTCGACGACACCTGAGGGCGCACGGCCATGATCCTTACACCCCGCAGCGCTCCGTTCTGTCCACTCGTCCCGCCAACTTTCGTTGACGACGCCGCCGGTGACCATCCAGGTTGGGCGGGCGGGGCAGCAGGCAGGTCAGGACAGCCAGACGGCGGGGCTCGTGCCGAGCGGGGCGGGCGGCGTGTCCCAGCGGCCGGCGACGGGGAGGGGGGCCTCGATGTGGCCGAAGGGACCATCGACGGTGTGGACCCAGGGCGACAGGTCGGGGAGCCCGGCGGCCGGGGTGAACGGTGTCGGCCCGCCCAGCGAGGTGAGCCAGTTGCGGGTGCGCAGGAGCGACAGCCGGGCCCGCCACGAGCCGCCTTCCCGGCGCTGGTGGGCCACCAGGCGCTGGGCGGCGAAGGCGGCCAGGTAGCCGGTGGCGTAGTCGAGGGCCTGGACCGGGAGGTGCACCGGTTGGCCGTCGGGCACGTCGACTCCGCCGGCGCGGGCGGCGTCGGCCCCGGCCAGGGCGAGGCCGGAGGTGGTCTGGATGATCGAGTCGTAGCCCCGGCGTCCGGCCCAGGGGCCAACCCAGTCGAAGGCACAGATCTCGACGACCACGATCCCCGGCCGCTGCCGGGCCAGCTCGGATGGCCCGAAGCCCCGGGCGGCCAGCGAACCGGGCCGGTAGGCGTCGACCAGCACATGGGCATCGGCGGCCAGGGCGGCGAACGTGGCCCGCCCCTCGACTGCGTCGAGGTCGACGTAGGCGTTGCGCTTGCCGAACCCCGTGCTCATGACTCCCATGGGGATGAACGGGAGGTGGGCCGCCCCCACCCGCAGCACGTCGGCCCCGTGGGCGGCGAGGGTCTGGCCGCACACCGGGCCGGCCAGCACCCGGGTGCAGTCGAGCACCCGGACCCCGGCCAGGGCCCGCCCGTCGCCCGCCGCCCCCTCGGGGGCCACCGGCCGGATGGGGTCGGCGTCGCCGAGCCGCTCCACATCGAGCAGGGGCAGCCCGGCGGTGGCGGCGGCGTGGGGATGGGCGGCCCACTCGCTGAGCGTGCGGTAGGCGCCGCCGATCATCCCGTCGCCGATCAGGGCCCGTTCCAGCTCGAAGGCGTCCCATCGGGCGATGGCGGCCGCCACCGCCTCCCGTTCCTCCGGCACCCCGAGGCGGGCCGCCACCCCGGCGGCGTGGTGGGGGAAGTTGGCGTGGATCTGGACCGCTCGGCCGTCCCGGCACCGGTAGAGGCCCGACAGGTCGGCCCACACCGGGATGGGCTCCCCGTTTCGCCGGAGCCATCCGGTGCACGAGGCCAGCGCCCCGCCCCCGTCGAGCGGTACCGGTTCGGCCCCGGCGGAGGCGGACCCCAGGGCAGCGGCGGCCAGGGTGGCGGCGGCCACCGAGACCGTGGCGATGGTGTCGACCGGGAAGGCGGAGGCCAGGGTGAACGGAGCGGGCGCCAGGGAGAGGGGTGGGCGGATGTCGTCGCCCGGCGCCAGGCTCCAGATCCGGTCGAGCTCGGCGTCGATGGCGGTGGGGTCCATGCCCCGAGTCTGGCACGCAGCATTTCGTGGCATCGGGCCGAACCGTGTCACCTTGTGCCGCCAGCGCCGGCACAAGGTGACGAAGTTCGGCCCGGGGAGGCGGCAAGAGTTAGCGTGCGGCCATGGTGCTGCCCCTGACTCCCGACGAGCTGCTGTCGACCACCCGTGCCGTCCGCAAACGGCTCGACCTGACCCGCCCCGTGGAGCGCCAGCTGCTCGACGAGTGCCTCGACCTCGCCCTCCAGGCGCCCACCGCCTCACTGCGCCAGGACTGGCACCTGGTGGTCTCCGATGACCGGGAGGTGTGCCGTCGGGTGGGCCAGGTCTACTCCGAGGTATGGCACGGCATGATCTCCGACGCCTATCTCGCCAAGGCGGCCGACAGCGAGCCCGACGCCGCCGCCCGGGCCACGTGGCTGAAGATGATGGATTCGGCCCGCTATCTGGCCGACCATTTCCCCGAGGTGCCGGCCATCCTCGTGCCCTGTATCGAGGGTCGCCTGGAGGGGGCACCGATCCTGCCCCAGGCCAACAAGTGGGGTTCGATCGTGCAGGCCACGTGGAGCTTCATGCTGGCCGCCCGGGCCCGGGGCCTGGGCACGTGCTGGACCACCGTGCACCTCCAGCGGGAGGCCGACGTGGCCGACATCCTCGGCATCCCCTACGACCGGGTGCAGCAGATCGCCCTGATCCCGGTGGCCCACACGCTGGGGACCGACTTCAAGCCCGGCGCCCGCAAGGCCCGCGACCGCTACGTCCACTGGAACAGCTGGTGATCTCGCGTCCGGGGCCGTCGCGGCGACGGCCCCGGACATCAGATCGGGAGAGCTCAGGCCGAGCGGACGGCCTCGGCCACCTTGGCCCACTTGTCGATGGTCGACGGATCCTTCCGCAGCGACTCCTCGGCCTGGTACAGGACCACCCGGGCCGCCGTGCCCTGGTACCGCTCCACCAGCTTTGGGCCCAGCTCGGCCCAGCTGGCCGTCACCGCGTAGTGCTCCAGCATGTCGTCGGTGATGAGGTCGGCCATGCCGGCCACGTCGCCCGCCTTGAGCCGTTCGTTGAGCTTGGCCGACGTGCCCTCGAAGCCCAGCATGTCGAACTGGAACCCGTAGTTCCTGGTCGACCCGTAGAAGGCGATCTGGCTCTTCGCCCGCTCCTTGAACGACGCCTGTTCCTCGGGGGTGTCGCCCACCACGGTGAACACCGGCACGATCAGATCCACGTTGCTCGGGTCCCGCCCGGTCTTCGCCGCCCCCTCGGCCACCTTCGGCCCGAGCACGGTCTGGAGGTAGGGGATCGAGTGGAAGGGGTGGACGTGGATGCCGTCGGCCACCTCGCCGGCGGCCCGGGTCATGTACGGGCCGACGGCCGAGATGTCGATCTTGATGTCGCCGAACTCGTGTGAGCGGGGCCGCCAGGCGTCGGGCAGCAGGCTGAGCTGGTAGTACGGGCCCTGATGGTTGAGCTTCTCCTCACCCCGGAAGGCCCGCAGGCAGGCCTGCACCGCCTCCACATAGTCCTTGAGTCGGGGGCCGGGCGGGTCGAACGGCATGCCGTAGCGGCGCTCGATGTGGGCCTTCACCTGGCTGCCCAGGCCCAGCCGGTAGCGACCGCCGGTGTTCTCAGCCAGTTCCCAGGCGATGGCGGCGCTCACCATGGGCGAGCGGGGGAAGGCGACGGCGATACCGGTGGTGAACGTGAGGCTGGGGGCGGCCATGGCGGCGGCCGTGATGCACATCCACGGGGTGGCACTGGTCTCGGTGAACAGCATCCCGGAGAAGCCGGCGGCCTCGACCTGGCGGGCCCGCTCGGCGGTGTCGGCCCAGCGGGCCGACCCGGTCATGATGTCGATCTCCATCCTCAACCTCGTCTAGTCAGGCCGGGCCGGGCCCGGCGGGATCGTGGCCGGGCGTTCGCCGGCGGTTCGCTGCCGTGCCGCCCGACCCTACCGGCCGGGCCAGCGGGGGGCGAACGGGCGCCCCTACAGTGGAGCGATGAGCAACCCCCAACCCCTGGGCGGCAACCAGATGCCCCGCTTCGGGGGGCTGGCCTCGTTCATGCGCCTGCCCGCCGCCACGCCGCCGGCCGAGCTCGACGTGGCCGTGGTCGGCGTGCCATTCGACATCGGCACGTCCAACCGTCCCGGCGCCCGGTTCGGGCCCCGGGGCATCCGGGCCGAGTCGGTGCTGCTCCGCCCGTACAACATGGCCACCCGGGCGGCCCCGTTCGACAGTCTGCGCATCGACGACGTGGGCGATGTGCCCACCAACCCCTACAACCTGACCGACTCGGTGGCCCGCATCGAAACCTGGTACCGGGATCTCCTGACCCATGGCGTGGTGCCGGTGACGATGGGGGGCGACCACACGATCGCGCTACCCATCCTGCGGGCGGTGGCGGCCAAGCACGGGCCGGTCGGTCTCGTCCACGTCGACGCCCACACCGACATCAACGACGTGATGTTCGGCGAGCGGGTGGCCCACGGCACGCCGTTCCGCCGGGCGGTGGAGGAGGGCCTCCTCGACTGTGCCCGGGTGGCCCAGATCGGCGTGCGGGGCACCGGCTACGCCGCCGACGACTTCGACTGGTCCCGGGAGCAGGGCTTCCGGGTGGTGCAGGTGGAGGAGTGCTGGCACCGGTCGCTGGTGCCGCTGATGGCCGAGGTCACGGCCCAGGTGGGCGGGGGCCCGGTGTACCTCAGCTTCGACATCGACGGGATCGACCCGTCGTTCGCCCCCGGCACCGGCACCCCCGAGATCGCCGGGCTCACCGTGCCCCAGGCGGTGGAGATCATCAGGGCCTGCCGGGGCCTCGACCTGGTGGGGTGCGACCTGGTGGAGGTGGCCCCGATCTACGACACCTCGGGCAACACCAGCCTGCTGGCGGCGAACCTGCTGTACGAGATGCTGTGCGTGCTCCCCGGCGTCGAGTACCGGCCCTGAGCCGACCTCAGCCGCCCAGCACCCCGTTGATCACGATCTGGGCGTAGCGGTCTTCGGCCACCGGGCCGGTGGCCGGGGTGGCCTCGGCCTCACCCCGGGACTGGGCGATGAGCTGAGCCGGGTTGGCTCCCTGGCCCACCAGGCGGTCGATGATGGCCTGAGCCCGGGCCAACCCGATCTGGTCGTTCACCCGGGCCGATCCGGTGGCGTCGGTCCGGCCGATCACCGTGATCGTCTGGTTCGGGTTGGCCTGCAGGAACACCATGGCCGAATCGATCAGGGGGAGGAACTCGGGCCGGAGATCGGTGCTGTTCAGGTCGAACAGCACGACGTCGCGCACGTAGACCACAGTCGGGGCGTCGAGCGGAACCGACGGATCGATGAACTGCTCGTCGACCACGTTCTGCGGACCGCCGATGAAGCTGCCGCTGATCGCCACGATCATGTCGGCCGCCTCCCGGGTGGGTACGAAGCCTCTCAGGTACAGCTTGCCCCCCTTGACCACGCTGTAGCGCACGGCGCCATCGGGATTGTCGGCGGTCACCTCGCCGGGGGCGTAGGGCGGGGTGAGGGCGGCGGTGGTGGCGCTGGCCACGGCGGCCTGGGTGGTGGGGGTGGGCGCCGAGGCGGCGCTGGACGCCACGCCCGGCGCCGGATCACCGATGCCCGCTGCGGTGCCGGTGGCGACCGACCTGCTCACCGCCGACTCGGTGCGGGGAGCCAGCACGCGGTACCCGGCGATGGCCAGGAGGCCGATGATGGCCAGCGCCCCGACGGCAGCCAGGGGGAGCACGAGGCGACCCCAGGGGGTGACGGCCTCGTCGCGGCGCGATGCCCGGGGGCGCGGGGACGGGGCCGAGGTGAGCTCCTCGATCAGATCGTCGATCTCGTCGACGGCGCCATCCTCTGGTCCAGGCCCGATGGCGGGAAGGTAGTCGCTGCAGCAACAGCCACTAGATAGGTGGATCTGCTCATGCCCCTGGAACGAGCTCCGGACGTTAGGGGAGGAGGCACGGCAAGGCGTCGGCCGCCCCTTCGGTCATCAGCCGGTGCGGGCTCTACGCTCTCTATCCGTGACGTGTGTGCGTGCGCCTGGATCGTCGGCCAACCTCGGGCCCGGATTCGACGTGCTGGGGGTGGCGTTGTCCCGCTACGCCTGGGTCTCCGATGCCGGTGAGGGCGAACCCTGCGGGCCCGACCACATCGCTCGGATCGCCTATGAACGGGCGGGGGGCTCCGGTCCTGTGTGGTTCGGGTTCGACCTGGAGCCGGGTCGGGGCCTCGGCTTCTCGGGCGCCGCCCGGGCCGCCGGCGCCGTGCTGGCCGAGTTGCAGCAGGGGGCGGACCTGGCCGAGGCCCAGCGCCGGGCCTACCCGGTGGTGGCCGCCATCGAGGGCCACGGCGACAATGCCGCCCCCTCGGTGTTCGGTGGCGTCCACGTGATCGCCGGCGACCTCTGCCATCGGCTGGCGGCCACCATGCCGGGCCGGGTGCTGTGCTGGGTACCCGACATGGAGACACCCACCGACGAGTCCCGACTCGCCCTGGAGCCGATGGTGAGCCGGGCCGACGCCGTGTTCAACCTGGGCCGACTCGGCCTCCTGGTGGCCGCACTCTACGAGGGTGATATGAGCCTCCTGCGGCGGGCCACCGAGGATCGGCTCCACCAGCCGCCCCGGCTCGACCGGTGCCCTGCGTCCCGCCTGGCCATCGAGGCCGCGCTCGACCTGGGGGCGGCCGCGGCGTGGCTCAGCGGGTCCGGTCCCGCGGTGGCCGTGGTGGTGGATGCCGAACACGTCGACCGGGTGGCCAGCGGCCTGCCGGTCAACGGCAAGGTGCTCCACCTCGACGTCGACACCACGGGCTCGGTCGTCGTCGACTAGGCCGTCGGCGGACACCCCCGCTGGACGGTCACGGCGGCCAGCAGGCCGACCTGCTCCCGCATGGCCAGGCCCAACACCTGGGCCGGGTTGTAGTGGGAGTCGACGCCCACAACCTCCACCTCGTAGGCCCCGGCGGCGCACCGCTCGAACCACAGCCGGGACCGCAGGGCGTGGAAGTCGCTCGTGACCACCACCACCCGCCGCCAGCCCCGCTCGGCCGCCAGCCGGGCCACCATCGTCGCCTCGCCCGCCGTGCGCTGGGGATCGGGGCGAGGGCACAGCACCTCTACTCCGGTGGGCGCTCCGGCCGGCACTCCGGTCGGCGCTCCGGCCGGCCCGGCCCCGCCCCGGCACACCGCCCTGGCCTCGGGCCACGTCGGTTCGGCGCCGTTCGAGATGACCAGCACCGGAGCCACCCCTTCGGCGGCGAGGCGTAGACCGTGGTCGAGCCGCTCCGACCGGCCACCGGCCAGTACCACCACGGCGTCAGCCGGGGCCAAGGGGCGGTCGGCGTCGTCGCGCCACACGAACAGCTGGCCGGTGGCCGCGGCCCAAGCCAGCATCGCCCCCGCCGCGCCGAGCACCGCCCGGCGCCGCGTGCGGCCCGGGGGAAGCCACTGCCACGTCATCGGAGCCGACGGTTCACGGCGCCGGCGGTAGGAAGCGAGCCGGGCCGAAGGCGGTGGGGTCGAGGGTGAGGCCGCCGAGCTCGGACGGATCGAAGGTGGGGCCGGGGCGGCCGTCGAGGGCCAGGTCGGCCACGAGCTGACCGGCTCCGGGGGAGCTCTGGATACCGGTGCCGCCCTGGCCCACGCACCATAGGAAGGTGGGCTCGGACGGGTCGGGTCCGATGGCCATCGTGCGGTCGGGGGTGAAGGTGCGCAGCCCGGCCCACGACGAGGCCACTGAGCGGATCCCGATCGTGGTAGCTCCGTTGATGGCATCGATGGCCCGGGCCACGTCGACCTCCTCCGGTTTGGCGTCGCATGGGGCCGAAGGCGTCTCGTCGGCCGGGGAGCACAGGAACTGCACCCCGTCGGGCTTCACGTACCAGCGGTGCTCGATGTCGGCCACCAGCGGCCAGGCCCCGGAGCCCTCGAACCGGCTGGCCACCATGAACGCCGTGCGTCGCAGGGGTCGGAGCCCGATCGGGGTGAGCTCGGCCCGGCGGGCCACGTCATCGCCCCAGGCCCCGGCGGCGTTGATCACCACGTCGGCCTCCAACACCGGGCCGTCCCCGTCGCCGGGCACGCTCGGGTCCGGCGCCGCCGCCCCGCCGGCACCGGTGCGGATCCGCCAGCCCGAGCCGGCGCGCTCGATCCGCAGCGCCCGGTGGTGGAGGGCGACGGTGCCGCCGGCCCGGCGGAGGCCGCGCACGAAGCTCTGGTGGACGGCGGCCACGTCGATGGCGTAGGACTCGGGCTCCCACAGCGCCCGGGCTATGGGCTCGGGCCGCAGGGCGGGGAACAGGGCCACCGCCTCGGCCACCGGGACCTCGGCGATGGTGGGGTTGACGGCGATGCCCTCGGCCAGTTGCTGGTCGAACTCGGCGCTGCGGGCATCATCGGCCACGCTGAGCACGCCGCGTCGCTCCAGCAACGGCCCGTCGGCCAGGCCCTCCGGGGGATGCAGGAAGTAGGGGAGGCTGGCCTTGGTCAGCGCCCGCAGGGGATGGGTGCCGTAGTTCTCGATCAGCTGGGCGGCCGAGCGGCCGGTGGTGTGGTGGGCCAGCTGACCCTCGGCTTCGATCAGGGTGACGGCCGGCGCCGAGGGGTGCCGGGCCAGGGCGTAGGCCGCGCTCACCCCGGCGATGCCGCCGCCGACCACCACCACCCGCGGACCCGTCCCGTGCTGTGCCATCGGGTCACCCTAGTGACGGGCGCCCAGCCGGCGACGGCGCCGGGGAGCAACTAGCGTTCCCGGCCATGGACTTCGGAGTGACCGCAGGGGCCATCGAGGACGTGGGCTACATCGCCTTCGCCGAGAACCTGGGCTACACGTTCGCCTGGGCTCCCGACAGCCAGCTGCTCATGTCGAACCCGTTCCCCCTGCTGGCCTTGGCGGCCCAGCAGACCCGCAAGATACGGCTCGGTACCGGGCTGGCCATCCCCGCCCTGCGCCAGGCCCCGGTGCTGGCCAACGCCATCGCCACCATCAACAAGCTGGCCCCGGGCCGGACGTTCCTCGGGATCGGGGCGGGGAACACGGCGGTACGGACGCTGGGCCAGAAGCCGATGGGCGTGGCCCGGATGAAGGAGTACGTGCGGGTGGTGCAGGGCCTGCTGGCGGGGGAGGAGGTGGCCTACACGGCTGAGGGGGTGACGCAGCTGGTTCGGTTCCAGAACTCGCAGCTGGGCCACGCGGAGGCCCCCATCCCCATCCACCTGGGCGGCCTGGGGCCGATGGCCCAGGCCCTGGCCGGCGAGATCGGCGACGGGCTCGTCACCAGCCTGCCCCGGGGCGGTACCCCGCCCTCGGTGGCGGCCAACCTGGCCAAGGGGGCGGCCCGGTCGGGCCGGAGCCTCGACAATTTCGAGGTGGTCGCCCTGTGCAACCTGGTGCTGTTGGAGCCGGGGGAGACGCTCGAGTCCGACCGGGTGATCGCCGACTGCGGGTCGGCCATCATGGCCAATGTCCACTACCTGGTCGACCTCCACCGCGACACCGGGGCCGACCCGCCGGCCTACGTGCTGCCGATCTGGGAGGAGTACCTCGCCTTCCACGCCACCCGGGACGCCGAACGCAGCCACCAGCAGCTGCACCAGAGCCACTACGTGTACCTCGACCGGGACGAGGCCCGGTTCATCACGCCCGAGATCGTCCGCAACTTCTGCATCGCCGGCCAGCCGGACGAGGTGACCGAGCAGCTGAAGGCGTTGGAGGCGGCCGGCATCACCGGGGTCAACTTCATCTATCCCAACAAGGCCCGCTATCGGATCACCGAAGACCTGGCCCGCAAAGTGATCGCCAGGTACTGAGTGATCGCCCAGTACTGAGTGATCGCCAGGTACTGAGTGATCGCCGGGGAAGTTGGCCTGGCTCGAACTGAGCCGGCTCAACTTCGATGGTGTCACACCCCGGAGGTAGGGTCGGGCATGGCTGATGTCGAAACCCGAACCGATGATGAGCTGCTGGCTGAGGCCGTCGCCGTGGCCAACATCCCCACACTGCTCATGACGCTGGTCCAGCTCACCGGCGAGATGCACTGGCTCGACGACCCCTACCGCGTCACACGCCAGCAGGGCATGGGCGACAACGACACGGGCGGTCTGCCCGAGGAGCGCCAGGCCGAGGTGCGGGAGTCGGCGTTGGAGGCGATCACCGCCTGGAAGGCCGGGCGCCCGGTGGCCATCCCCGATCCCGACCCGGCGCTGCTGGTACGCATGCTGAGCTGGTGCATGGGCGAGACCGTGCCCGAGGAGTACGGCGAGTTCACCAAGGCTCAGCTCGGCCACAAGCCGCTGGAGCGCAAGAAGATCAACGTGCCCGCAGGCTTCAAGGTGCTGGTGATCGGGGCCGGCGTGTCGGGCATCGCCGCCGGCGCCAACCTCCAGGCCGCCGGGGTGCCGTTCGAGATCGTCGAGAAGAAGCACTCGGTGGGCGGCACGTGGCTGGAGAACCACTACCCGGGGGCCGGGGTCGACACCCCGAACCACCTGTACTCGTTCTCCTTCGCCCAGCACGACTGGAAGATGTACTTCTGCCTGCGCGACGAGCTGTGGGGCTACCTGGAGTCGGTGGCCGACCGCCTGAACCTGCGGCCCCACATCCGCTTCGAGACCACGGTTGAGACGGCCCGCTACCAGCCCCGGGAACAGAAGTGGGCTGTCACCCTCCGCCTGCCCGACGGCTCGGTGGAGGAGACCGAGGCCAACATCGTGATCAGCGGCACCGGCATCTTCAACCCGCTCGTCTTCCCCGACATCGAAGGGCTCGAGAGCTTCGCCGGTCCCTCGTTCCACACCGCCGCCTGGCGCGACGATGTCGACCTCACGGGCAAGAAGGTGGCCATCATCGGCAACGGGGCCAGCTGCATGCAGATCGGCCCCGAGATCCAGGACAAGGTCGAGCACCTGACGATCTTCCAGAAGTCGAACCACTGGGCCGCCCCGTTCGACCAGTTCCGCAAGCCGGTGCCCGAGCCGATGCGGTTCCTGTTCCGGGAAGTGCCGATCTACCAGGCCTGGTACCGGGTCCGCCTGGGCTGGACGTTCAACGACCGCACCTACGCCGCCCTCCACAAGGACCCCAACTGGGATCACCCCGAGCGCTCGCTCAACGCCCAGAACGACGCCCACCGGGCCTACTTCACCAAGTACATCCAGAGCGAGCTGGGCGACCGCCAGGACCTGTTCGACAAGGTGCTGCCCACCTACCCGCCGTTCGGCAAGCGGATGCTGATGGACAACGGCTGGTACCGGATGCTGCGCAATCCCAAGGTGGAGCTGGTCACCGAGCGGGTGACGAAGGTGGAGCCCGATGCGCTGGTGACGGCCGACGGGTCGCGCTACGAGGCCGACGTGCTGGTGCTGGCCACCGGGTTCGACGTGCTCCGCTTCATCACCACCTTCGACGCCGTGGGCCGCGAGGGGCGACCGCTGCGTGAGGTGTGGGAAGACGACAACGCCAAGGCCTACATCGGCACCGTCATCCCCGAGTTCCCCAACTTCTTCACCCTGTACGGGCCGAACCTCCAGCCCGGCCACGGCGGCAGCCTCATCTTCGTGGTGGAGATGCAGGTCAACTACATCATGAGCCTGATCGAGCAGATGGCCGAACAGGGTCTCGGTTCGGTGGAGATCCGCCAGGACGTCCACGACGCCTACAACGAGCGGGTGGACGCCGAGCACGAGAACATGGTGTGGACCCATCCCGGCATGACCACCTACTACCGCAACGACCGGGGCCGGATCGTGGTCAACTCGCCGTACCGCAACGTCGACTACTTCGCCTGGACCCGCCAGGCCGACCTGGCCGAGTACGTCACCGAGCCCGTGTCGACCGAGGAGAAGGTCCAGGCCTGAGGGGACGACCCTCCGGGTTCCCGAGCTCGGGCCCGGCGCCGGTCGGGGGGCCGGCGCCGGGCCATCTCCGCGCCCGAATACAGTGGGCACCATGACGAATGTCGGTGGCGCAGCTCCATCCGGTTGGCATCCCGATCCCTTCGGCCGTCACGAATACCGCTGGTGGGATGGCTCCCGCTGGACCGAACAGGTGGCGTCGCACGGCCAGCAGGGCACCGATCCCGCCGTGGCCGGCCCCGGATCCGGTGTCCCCGTGGTCAACCACTCGGCCCAGCAGATCCAGCACCAGGTGCAGGCCCGGGCCGGGGTCGCACCGACGGCCGGCGGGGGTGGAGGCACGATCTTCACCGAGCCGGTGCTGGTGGTGAACCAGAAGGCCAAGCTGATCGAGATCTCGGCCGAGTACGCCATCTTCAACCAGGAAGGCAACCAGATCGGGGCCGTCCGTCAGGTGGGCCAGTCGATGATCAAGAAGGTCGTGCGGGTGGTCTCCTCGCTCGACCAGTTCATGACCCACTCCTACCAGGTGGTCGACATGGCCGGCAACGTGCAGCTGGCCCTCACCCGGCCGGCCAAGCTCGTGAAGTCCAAGGTCGAGATCCGCGACGCCCAGGGCACCATCATCGGCCTGGTGCAGCAGGAGAACATGGTGGGCAAGATCCGCTTCGGCCTGATGGTGGGCGGGCAGCGGATCGGGTCGATCAACGCCGAGAACTGGCGGGCCTGGAACTTCTCCATCCAGGACGCCGGGGGCAACGAGGTGGCCCGGATCACCAAGACGTGGGAGGGGTTGGCCAAGACCCTGTTCACCACGGCCGACAACTACGTGGTGCAGATCCACCAGGCCCTGCCTGATCCCTTGCGCTCGATGGTGGTGGCCTCCGCCCTCTGCGTCGACACCGCCCTCAAGCAGGACTCCCGCGGCTTCAACTAGAACGGGTGGCATGATCCGAGTGCATGCCACCACCCCGAGCCTGGCCGCAGCCATGGAACGGCTCAACATCCGCAACGCCGCGGCCATCCAGGTCGACAACACGGTCTTCCTGTCGGGCCTCACTGCGGTCGACACCGAGACCGGGGAGTTGATCCCGGGCGGCATCCGGGAGCACGCAAGGCACACGCTTGCGCTGTACCGCACGATCCTCACCGACATCGGCCTGTCGCTCGACCACGTGGTGAAGGTGAACGCCTACCTGGCCGACCCGGCCGACTTCGCCGCCTGGAACGAGGAGTACCTCGAGGTGTTCGAACCGCCCTACCCGTGCCGCACCACCGTGACGGCGCCACCGGTGTTCGGCATCCTCGAGCTGGAGCTGGTGGCGGCGCTCGAGCCCCGCCGCTGACCCGCCTCGCCGAACCCCGACCCGCAGAAGCGAAACGACCGAACGAAGGAGACGACGAGACATGGGCACGATGACGGAGAAGGAACGGGACGCCTTTCTAGCCGAGCGCCGGGTGGCCGTGCTGGCCATCGGGCGGGAGGGAGCCGGCCCGCTGTGCGCCCCCGTGTGGTACCGCCGGGCGGGCGACGGGTCGTTCGAGATCGCCATGGCCGACGCCTCGTTGAAGGCCCGCCTCCTGCGGGCCAGGGGCCGGGCGTCGCTGTGCGTGCAGGACGAGGCCCGTCCCTACCGCTATGTTACGGCTGAGGGCCCGGTGTCGGTGCGTGTCATGTCGCCCGAGGAGCGTCACGTCGCCATCACCGACATCGCCTCCCGCTACCTCGGCGCCGAGGGCGGGGCCCGGTACGCCGATGCCTTCCCCGGCCACGACGAAGCCCTCGTCACCCTGGTGCCCGACCGCTGGCGCACCGAGGTCCTGGGCTGAGTGACGCCTTCCCGGATGCCATCGGCCGCCCGGTGTCCGATCTGCGCGACGAAATCGCGCCCGATCGCCGTTCTGTGTCGCGAAAACCCCCGAAACTCGTCGAAAACGTGACGCAGTTCGTGGGCGGGGCGCGGCGTGCGGGGCGCGGTTTCGTCGCGCAGAATCAGCGGCGGATGTCGGCGGGCGGCCCGGATCAGGCGGCCCGGTCAGGCGGTGGGTGTGACGAGCTCGAAGCCGAGGTCGGCGGCGGCCGGGATCTGGCGGCGGTCGAGGGTGAGGAACCGCACCGGGCGGGGCAGGCGATCAGCGGCGGCCAGGTGGATGGCCGTGACCAGCGTGATGCCGTAGCGGGCCCCGATCTCGGTGGCCCGGGCCAGGCACCGGCCGTCCACCGGGATCTCCCACAGGGCCTCCCAGTCGTCGCGAACGGCGGACCACGCCTCCTGCTGGCCGGCCCGACTGGAGGCCCCCTGGTGGAGGGCCAGCATCACCTCGCTGCGGGCCAGGGCGGAGGCGGCCCACACCGCCGCCTCGGCCATGGCCGTCATCACCAGCGGACGCTGACGATCGGCGACGTAACGCCGGATCAGCGCCGAGGAGTCGATGGCCAGAACCGGCCCGGCGGCATCAGCCATGACCGCCCTACCGGCCCCGGGACGACTCGAGCAGCCGGTCGGCGTTGAGATCGGCGGGGAGGGGCAGAGGGGCGGGCGCGGCCGGGCGATCGGGCCGCCGGGGGGGCTCGATCAACCCCGCCGCCGCCAGATCCCACAGCGTGGCGCCGCTCCCGCCCGGGGTGAGGGGGCCGACCTGGGCCACCGGGCGCCCGTCGACGGTGACCACCATCCGCTCGCCGGCCCCGGCCCGCCGCAGCACGGACGCAACCTGGTTGCGCAGCTCGCGTACACCGATCGTGGTGAGCGCGTCGTCGGCACCGGTGGGGGGCAGGTCGTCGGCCATCGGCGGCAACTCTACGCCCGCCTGGCAGCGGGTCGGTCGACAACCGTCAGGGTGCGCCCCGGGTGGTGACCGGGCAGGCCACCGGGTAGCACGTCATCGGCGGCGAGGTGGTGGGGAAGGTCGGCGGCACGGTGGGTGCGGCGGTGGTGATGCTGCCGGGGCACCCGAACGTGGTCATGATGGCGCACGGGTCGATCTGGACCGATGTGGTGGTGACGCCGCCGGTGCCGCCGGTGCAGCCCGGGACCGTGGTGCGACCGACGCCCCCGTCGCAGGGGGCAGGGGGAGTGGCGCCGGGGCCGGGGGCGGTGGTGGTGACGCAGCGGGCGGTGTTGCCGGTGGCTGGATCGATGCAGCTGTCGAGGGTGGTCGGTGGCGTCGGGGTGGGGCTGGTGGTGGGCCGGCTGGTGACCGTGGTGCTGGGGCGCGAGCTGGTGGCGGCGAGGGGTACCGGGGCTTCGTCCCCGGTGTCAGGGGTACGGGCGAGGGTGGTGTAGCTGTCGTAGGTGGTGGTGGACTCGTCGTCGCTGTCGTCGGCCGGATCGGCCGTCAGCGACGGGCCGGCCGGGGCGCTGCCGTCGGACGTCTCCCCGTCGGCATCGGCCTCCGGAGCCCCACCCCGGGGCGAGGCCGCCGTGTTCCCGCTGGGGACGGCCAGGGTCCAGGCCACCGCGATGACGGCTGTCAGCGCCGTCACGAACACCGTTACCCATACCAGTCGCCGCCGGTCCACGGCGCAGGACCGTACCATCGGTCGAACAAGCCGTCCGCCCGGCGGGTAGCGTTACCCGACACCGGTCTGTAGCACGCGTGTACACACGCGGAGTTGTCGTGGCGGTGGGCGCCGTCTACGTTGAGCGCCGGCAGAAACTCAACAACGAGGTGTCACATGAACTTCGCCTTCACCGAGGAGCAGGAACAGCTCCGCCAGTTCGTCCGCTCCTTCCTCGACGACAAGTCGTCCGAGGCCGCCGTGCGGGAGCAGATGGAAACCGAGCAGGGGTACGACCCGGCGGTGTGGGCCCAGCTGTCGGACCAGCTCGGGCTACCGGCCCTGGCCATCCCCGAGGAGTTCGGGGGCCAGGGCTACAGCTTCGTCGAGCTGGGTGTGGTGCTGGAGGAGATGGGCCGCCGCCTGCTGTGCGCCCCGTTCCTGTCGGGCGTGCTGGCATCCCAGGCCATCATCCACTCCGGTGACGATGCGGCCAAGGCCGAGCACCTCCCCGGCATCGCCTCGGGCCAGACCATGGCCGCCCTCGCTTTCACCGAGGAGAGCGGCAAGTGGGACGAGTCGGGCATCACCATGGAGGCCACCGGCTCCGGTAGCGACTACACCCTCAACGGCACGAAGTCGTTCGTGATCGACGGTCACGTGGCGAACCTGATCGTGGTGGCCGCCCGCACCGCCGGTGGCGTGAGCCTGTTCACCGTGGCCGGCGATGCCGCCGGCCTCACCCGCCAGTCGCTGTCCACCATGGACCAGACCCGCAAGCAGGCCAAGCTCACCTTCGCCAACACCCCGGCCAAGCTGCTGGGGGCCGAGGGCGCCGGCTGGGCCACGCTGAGCACCGTGCTCGACCTCGGCGCCATCGCCCTGGCCGCCGAGCAGGTGGGCGGGGCCCAGTTCGTGCTGGAGATGGCCGTGCAGTACGCCAAGGACCGGGTGCAGTTCGGCCGGCCCATCGGCTCGTTCCAGGCCATCAAGCACAAGTGCGCCGACATGCTGCTCGAGGTCGAGTCGGCCAAGTCGGCCGCCTACTACGGCATGTGGTGCGCCGCCGAGCTGAACGACGAGCTGCCCTCGGTGGCGTCGCTGGCCAAGGCCTACTGCTCCGAGGCCTACTTCCATGCCGCAGCCGAGAACATCCAGATCCACGGTGGCATCGGCTTCACCTGGGAGCACCCGGCTCACCTGTACTTCAAGCGGGCCAAGAGCTCCGAGCTGCTGTTCGGCGATCCCGCCTACCACCGGGAGCTGCTGGCCCAGCGCATCGGCCTCTGAGGCCGGCGCCGCCACTGCGGCGTTTGAACCGATCTGCGGTCCACCGGGGCCCTCGTACCAGCTGGTGCGGGGGCCCCGGTCTTCCCGCCAGTAGCTTGGAACCGTGGAGCTGGTCGGGATCATCGTCGCCGTGGTGGTCGTGGTGGTGGTCGCACTGCTGTTCGTGGGCTGGGCCGTGGGCAAGACCACGGCCATGCCGGCCCAGATCGTGATCGACTCCGAAGAGGCCATCGAGTTCTGCGCCGAGGCCCTGCCGGTCAGCGTCACCTCGGTGCTCAGCTACGACGAACTCCGTCGGCTCCTGCGCCTGCACATGGAATGGATCCAGGCCTACCACTGGGCCCCGGAAGGGGCGAGTGACGGCCCGATCGTGTTCGAGCAGCTCGATGCGGCCGACTACATGGTCGAGCGGGCCGACGTGACCGACCTCGCCGTCACCCGCGACCAGATCCAGGCCGTGATCGAAGCTCACTCGGCCTACCTCCAGGTGATGGGGGCCATCCACATCGACGACCCGGTTGACGTGGAGGCCGACCTGGCCCAGTTGCCCCTGCTCGACAGCCCCCGCCAGCCCTCGGCGCTGGAAGAGGGCGGCGGCGGCCGCTCCACCGACGGCTGATCGGTCGAAGGCCCGGGCGGCCCCGGGCCGGGCGACCCAGGCCCGCCCCCACTCTTGCTCACGACACACGGCCCGGGCCGTGGGATCCTGGTTGTTCGTAACCCAGGCGACCGGCGCCCCGGTCGTCGGCCCACGGCGGGAGACATGAGCGAACACGACAACGACGGCGGCGTGACCGCTCAGCTGATCGCGGCGGCGGCCGAGCTGACAACCCAGAGCGTGCGGGCCCTGCCGTGGCTGGCCGCCGCCCTGGTCGGCGAGCAGCTCGACGGCATGACCGACCAGACCATGCTGAACACGGCAGCCGTCACTGCGCTGGCCGCCTGCCAGCAGGCGCTGGTGGTGTGCACCGAGGACCCCACGGCCGGCGACGAGCTGGGGGTGGCCGGGATCGACACCCCGGTGACGGCCCGGTCCCTGCAGGCCGTGGTGGTCGGGGCCAACGCCCTGGGGGCCAAGGGCGACGACGGGCTGGCCCAACTCGTCAACCGGGCCCTGCCCCCCATCGCCCGGGCCATCGTCGACCACGATGGGGAACGGCGCGTTCATGGGATCGTGCTGGCCTACCTTCTGGCCCTGAGCCAGGGCACCGATACCCGGTCCACGCCGGCGGCCGGAGTGGAGGATGGCATCCTCCGGGCCTTCCCGTTCCCCGAGCCCCGGATGCGCCACCGGGACGCGTAAATGGTCTTCCGCGCCGGTGTCGGTTGTGCAACACTGGGGCCACCAAGAGGAAGGAGGTGGTCCAAACTGAACACGCAAGATCTCGGGACCTTGGAGGTGGCTGGCCGCTAGCCGGACAGCTGGACCGCTGGCGAATTGCCACCAGTCCGCCCCCGGGATGAATCGTCGAGTGCGTCCCAACTCGGAAGTGCCAAACGATCATCCGGGTTCCAGCAGAAACGAGGAGACGGGAGGAGCCCAACCGGCCCCTCCCGTCTTCGCGTCTCACGTCGGTCACGCCGCTGCCGTCGAGGCCAGTCC
Source organism: uncultured Actinomycetes bacterium (assembly GCA_902826025.1). Classification (GTDB taxonomy): domain Bacteria; phylum Actinomycetota; class Acidimicrobiia; order Acidimicrobiales; family SZUA-35; genus CADEDH01. Next base: position 78,787 of record CADEDH010000016.1, on the reverse strand, counting down.
GTCGGCCAGGCCGGCCAGCCGCCCGAGCGTGGTCGACACGTCCTCGGGGGTCGTGTCGGGGTTGATCGTGCACAGCCGCAGCGCCGGCCGGCCGGCCACGGTGGTGCCCGACACACTGGCGTAGCCATCGGCCGCGGCCGCCGCCGGCAGCGACCGGGTTACCTGGTCGCCGGTCCGGTGAGCGAAGGTGACCACGCAGAGGCTGGCCGGGGTGACCAGCTCCCAGTGAGCCGACCGGTCGATCTCGCGCTCGGCCCATTGGGCCAGCTCCAGCCCCCGGGCCACAGCCGCTCGTACGCCATCGGCTCCCCGGATCTGCAGCAGGGCCCACAGTCGCACGGCCCGGGCCTGTCGGCTGAGCTGGGGACCCAGTTCCCCGGCGTCGATCCCGTCAACCTGGGCGTCGGCCCGGGCATCGGCCAGATAGGGAGTCGACGCCTCGTCGCCGAACGCCCGGTGGAGCGTTCGGGGGTCGCTCACGAGCACGATGCTCGTCTCCAGGGGGCAGAAGAGCCACTTGTGGGCATCGAGCGCGGCCGAATCGGGGGCGACCGGCAGCCCCGGGCCGGCCAGGGCGGCGGCCAGGCCGAAGGCTCCGTCGACGTGGAGCCACAGTCCGTACCGGTCGGCCAGGCGGCGCATGGCGGGCAGGTCGTCCACCGCCCCGGTCGACGTGGTGCCGTAGTTGCCCACCAGCACGATCGTTCCGTGGGGCCGGGACGCCCGCTCGGCCGCCACCGCCCGGGCCAGCGCCGAGATCGCGACCGTGCCGGTGGCCGAGCTGGCCACGGTGCGGTAGCCGACCCCGAGCAGGGCACAGGCCTTGGCTACCGACGAATGGGTCTGGTCCGAGGCCAGCACCACCGCAGCCGTCCGGTCGCAACCATGGACGGCGGCGGCCAAACCGGTGAGGTTGGCGATCGATCCTCCGGGCACGAACAGCCCGCCGGTGCCAGCCGGCAATCCGAGACCGCAACGAAGCCACTCGATCACGTCCCGCTCGATCCGGTGAGCGCCGGGCGCGGCCCGCACGACACCGGCCATGCTCCCGAAACCGGAGATCAACATGTCGGCCAGCAGGGCGGCCGGATCGACCGGATTGGGGACATAGCCGAAGAAGCGGGGGTGGTCGAGCCGGAACCCGTCCGACAGGCCGTCGGCGGCCAGTTGTTCGAGCAGGGCGCCGGGATCGGCCACCGGCCGGTCGGGGATCGACGGCAGATTGGTCCAGCGGCCCTCGCAACCGGTGGCCGGTTGCCGGCGCAGCCCGTCCCGACGATCGACCACCAGGTCGACCATTCGGTGGGCCAGGTCCCGGTAAGGGTCGCTGGCCGGCCCGGCCGGTCGGACTGGAGGGGCCGGGGCGGGACGATGCGTCGCCCTCAGGTGGCGGTTCCAGGAGCCTGGCGAAGGGGCGGGGACGATGTGATGCGTAGAGACGGTCATGCCGGGGGCCCCTTCCGGGCGGGCGAGTGGGAGATGGGTGATGGCGACCGGTGCCACCCGCCAGTACGGTCTGTCGGGCCCAGCGGTTCGCGCCTCCCTTCCGGTACGATCGGGGCCGATGGAACGCCCGGGAAAGTTCGAAGACGTTCGCTACGTCGGTGACAAGCGCACCCAGGTGGTGTACGACGTCGACGCCCTCGGGGCCGGCGACGCCGCCCTCATCGATGAGCTGATGGCGGCCGGCACCTTCCTGTGCTTCGCCCCCGACACCCTGGCCGAGGCCCGCAACCGCGGCTACCGGCTCTACCGCGGCCAGCGGGCGGGGACGGCCCGCCAGGCCGCTGCATCCTGACCGGTAACGGGGGATGACCACCCCCGGCGACCCGACCCCGCCGCCCGTCCCGCCACCGCCTCGGGCGGGGGCCAGGCCGGCCAACAACGTGGTACCGCTGCCGGTGCCTCCCGGCGTGCCGTTGCCGCCCCCACCCGGGCCGGCCCCCACCGGCAACCTTCGGATCCCGTCGACCGATGGGGTGGAGCTGGAGGCCCACCTGGCCGAACCGGAGCGGGGCGACGGTGGAGACGCCCGCCCGGGCGTGATCTTCCTCCACAGCTTTCCCTCGGGCGAGGTGTGGGCCGATCGGATCGGGGCCGATCTCCCCGAGCTGGCCGACCGGGCCGCCCAGCAGATGGGGTTCGTGTCGCTCAGCATCCGGTTCCGGGGCTGCGGTACGTCAACCGGCCACTTCAGCCTGCAAGGGTGGGTCGACGACGTGTCGGCTGCTGTCGACCATCTGGCCACGACCCAGCGGCCCAAAGGCATCTGGCTGTGCGGGTTCGGCACCGGGGGCGCAGTGGCCCTGGTGGCCGCGGCCGACGATGAACGGGTCATCGGGATGGCCATGGCCGGATCTCCGGCCGACTTCGACGACTGGGCCGTCAACCCCAATCGACTGATGGCCCACGCCCGGCGGGTGGGTGCCATCCACAGCCCCGACTTCCCATCGGACGCTGAGGAGTGGCGGGCCGAGCTGCGCCGCATCCGGGCCGTGGCTTCCGCCGAGCTGTTCTCCGAGCGGCCCCTGCTCGTGCTCCACGGTCTGGAAGACGACGCCGTGCCCCAGTTCGACGCTCGGGCCCTGGCCGACGCTCACGGCTTGGCCGAGCTCCGCTTCATCCGGGGCGCCGGGCACCTCCTGCGCCACGACCCTCGGGCCGTGGCCGTGCTGCTGGGCTGGTTGGCCCGCCAGGAAGGCGCCCGCCAAGACCTCTGAGTTCAAGGAACCCGAAGGGTTCAAGGAACCCGAAGGGTTCCCTCTAACGCTGCCAGGGGGGCGTGGGGTTGGAGGCCATCCCGTAGTGGGCCAGGGCCTCGGCCACCACCGCCGGGTCGAGCCGGCCGACCTGGGACAGCTCGTGGAGCACGGTGACGACGATATTGGGCGTGTCGGTCTCGAAGAACGAGCGGAGGGCGTCGCGCGTGTCGGACCGGCCGTAGCCGTCGGTGCCGAGGGCCACGAACCGCTTGGGTACGAACCCGGCAATCAGCTCCGGCACCGCCCGTACGAAATCGGTCACGGCCACGATCGGGCCCGGAGCGTCGGCCAGCAGCCGGGTGGCCAGCGGCACCCGGGGCTCGGCCAGCGGGTTGAGCCGGTTCCACCGCTCGACCTCCAGGCCGTCTTCCCGCAGCCGCTTGTACGAGGTGGCGCTCCACAGCTCGGCCCCCACGCCCCAGCGCTCGGCCAGCTCCTTGGCCGCCTGGCGGGCCGGCCCCTGAGATGGGCCGGAGAACAGGATCGTGGCCTGGTTGGCCAGGCCCTCGGGGGCCGGGGCCCACTTGTACAGACCCTGCAGGATCCCCTCACTCGACCCGGCCGGCTGGGGCGGCTGGTCGTAGTTCTCGTTGTAGATCGTGAGGTAGTAGAAGATGTCTTCGCCGTCGACGTACATACGGCGGATGCCGTCGTGGATGACGGCGGCCAACTCATAGGCGAAGGCCGGGTCGTAGGCCTGGCAGGCGGGCACGGCCGAGGCGGCGAGCAGGCTGTGGCCGTCCTGGTGCTGGAGGCCCTCGCCGGCCAGCGTGGTGCGCCCGGCCGTGGCGCCGAGGAGGAAACCCCGGGCCCGGGAGTCGGCCGCCGACCAGATCAGGTCGCCCACCCGCTGGAAGCCGAACATCGAGTAGAAGGTGTAGAACGGCACCATGGGCACGCCCCGGTGGGCGTAGCTGGTGGCCGCCGCGATCCAGCTGGCCAGCGACCCGGCTTCGGTGATGCCCTCTTCCAGGATCTGGCCGTCGGAGTCCTCGGTGTAGGACAGCAGCAGCTCGTGGTCCACCGGCTCGTACTTCTGGCCGAAGGGGGCATAGATCTCGAACTCCCGGAACATGGAGTCCATGCCGAACGTGCGGGCCTCGTCGGGCACGATCGGCACCACCCGCTCGCCGAAGCCCTCCTCCCGCATCAGCTCCCGCAGCAGACCGGTGAACACCATGGTGGTGGACACGACCCGGCCCCCCGATCCCTCCTGGAAGCCCTTGAACACCACGTCGCTGGGCTGGGGAAGCGGGCGGCGGACCTGGACCACACGGTGGGGGAGCGGCCCGTCGAGGGCCCGGCGCCGGCCCATCATGTACTGGTACTCCTCGGAGTCCTTGGCCGGACGGTAGTACGGCGGGATCCCCTCCTCCAGGTCGTCGGCCTTGATCTCGTCGATCAGGTTGAGCCGGTTGCGCAGCTCCAGCACCTGCTGCTTGGTCATCTTCTTGATCTGGTGGGTGGCGTTGCGGCTCTCGAAGCCCTCGCCCAGCGTCCACCCCTTGACGGTCTTGGCCAGGATCACGGTGGGCTGGCCGGCGTGCTCCACCGCTGCGGAGTAGGCGGCGAACAGCTTCTGGTAGTCGTGTCCGCCCCGGGGCAGGTTGCGCAGGTCGTCGTCGCTGAGGTGCTCCACCAGGCGGCGCAGACGAGGGTCGGGCCCGAAGAACTTCTCCCGGATGTACGCCCCGCTCTCCACCGCGTAGCGCTGGAAGGCGCCGTCGACCGTGGTGTTCATCTTGTTGAGCAGCACCCCGTCGACGTCGCGCTGCAGCAGCTCGTCCCAGCGGGAGCCCCACACGACCTTGATCACGTTCCAGCCGGCGCCGCGGAACACGGCCTCCAGCTCCTGGATGATCTTGCCGTTCCCGCGCACCGGCCCGTCGAGGCGCTGCAGGTTGCAGTTGACCACCCACGTGAGGTTGTCGAGCCCGTGTCGGCTGGCCAGGGAGATCGAACCCAGGGTCTCGGGTTCGTCGCACTCGCCGTCGCCCAGGAAAGCCCAGACCCGCGAGCCGCTGGTGTCGTCGAGCTTGCGGTCGTTCAGGTATTTGAGGAAGCGGGCGTGATAGATGGAGTTGATCGGGCCGAGGCCCATCGAGACCGTGGGGTACTCCCAGAACTCGGGCATGAGCCGGGGATGGGGGTAGCTCGACAGGCCCTGGCCGCCCACCTCGAAGCGGAAGTTGTCGAGCTCGGCTTCGTCGAGCCGGCCTTCGAGGAACGCCCGGGCGTAGACGCCGGGGGCGGCGTGGCCCTGGAAGTAGACGGCGTCACCGGGGTTGCCGTCTTCCTTGCCCCGGAAGAACCAGTTGAACCCCACCTCGTACAGCGAGGCCGACGAGGCGAAGGTGGACAGGTGGCCGCCGATGCCGTCGGCCCGCTTGTTGGCCCGGATCACCATGGCCGCCGCGTTCCACCGGATGTAGGCCCGGATCTTGCGTTCCAGTTGCTCGTTGCCGGGGAAGAACGGCTGCTGCTCGGTGGGGATGGTGTTCACATAGTCAGTGCTCACCGCCTCGGCGTTGCCCAACTGGAGCTGGCGGCCCCGCTGGTTGAGGCGTCCCAGCAGGTAGCGGGCCCGGGTCTTGCCCTCGGCCTCGGCCACCAGGTCGAGCGACTCGAGCCACTCGGCCGTTTCCTCCGGGTCGATGTCGGGGAGCTGGCTCAGAAAGCCGTCGGTCGTCATACCTGGTGCGTTCCCTGTGAGTATCGGTGGTGGGCGGGGTGCCGGCGGGCCTCATTGCCCCCCCAACGGTGTCTCCGGAGGAGGCTGTTGCAGGCCTCTCCTGGAGGCCGTTCCGGCCTTGAGTGGCACATCGTAGCCCTCGTGTTCGGCTGAACCGGCCGGATCCGCACTCCCTCGGGCGCTCTGGCCGGGGCCCGCCTGATTGTCGTTGGATGCCCCATGAGCTGGTGGAATGGTCGACCCTGACCTACCCAGCTCTGATCCAGTCAACCGTGAGCGGGGCGAGGTTGTTCCCGTGGCAAGCTGGGGGCGATGCGAGTGTTCACCGACGGTGCCTGTTCCGGCAATCCCGGCCCTGGGGGATGGGCCTGGGTGGGCGAAGACGGCCGGCATGATTCCGGTGGCGAGTCGGCCACCACCAACCAGCGGATGGAGCTCACCGCGGTGCTGCGGGCCGTGGAGGCCCACCCCGATGGTGTTCTGGAGATCAACTCCGACTCCACCTATGTGGTCAACTGCTTCCGTGACCGCTGGCACGAGGGTTGGATCGCCCGGAACTGGGTGAACAGTCAGCGCAAGCCGGTGGCCAACCGGGACCTGTGGGAGCCGTTGGTGGGCCTGGTCACGGCCCGGGACGGCGACGTGACGTTCAAGTGGGTGAAGGGCCACGCCGGCCACGACCTGAACGAGGAGGCCGACCGCCTGGCGGTGGAGGCCCTCAACCGCCACCGAGACGAGATGGCGGCGGCTGCGGCGGCCGCCCCGGGCTCCGGCGCCGCCGGCCCGGCCGCCGAGCCGCCGTGGCCGGCCGAGCGGGCCATCGTGGTCACCGGGGCCCGGACCCTCGACGCCGACCAGGAAGCCGAACTGGTGGAAGCGGTGGAGGGCCTCGACCCGGGCTACGACGTGGTGGTGTCGGGCCTGAGGCTGGGAGCCGAGCTGACGGCGGCCGAGGCAGCGGCCCGGGCCGGCGTGCCGGTGGCCGTGGTCCTGCCGTACGAGGATCCTGCCGCTTCCTGGTCCCCTGGCGACCGGGCCCGGTTCGACGCTCGGATCCACCAGGCCCACTGGGTGGTCACGTTGGCCGGCGATCCGGCCCGGCCCTCGTCGGCCGTGCAGGCCCGCAACCGCTGGCTCTGGGAATCGGCGGTGGGGGCCATCGTGGTGGGCGACGAGAAGCTGGCGGCCGAGGCCGAAGAAGCCGGCCTCGGCGTCATCACGATCTGAGCCGGGAGTTCGCCGCAGGGTTCCCTCAGTCTTCGGAGCCGCCGGTGAGGTGGGTGTCGAGGCGGGCCAGGGTGCGGGCCATGTTGCCCTCGTGCTTGGCCGGGTAGCCCACCCACTCGTAGACCGGGGGGAAGCGGGCCTGGCTCCAGTCGAACGACTCGGTCACCTTCGTGCCCCCGTCCACCGGCTCCAGCTCGTAGCGCCAGATGTGGTGGCCGAAGTGGCGCCAGGCGATGCGGCGGTTGTCCTCGAACTCCACCACCTCGTTGGTGATCCTGTAAGGGACGCCCATCTTCATGTCCATCCCGAATCGGGCCCCGAGGCTGAGCCGGGCCGGGTTGCCGGAGCGGGCCGCCTGAACCGTGTCCGAGCCGTCGATCACGTGGTGCTGGTTCGGATCGGCCAGGAGGTCGAAGATGGCCTCGGGGCTGGCGGCGATCACCCGGCTGGCCGACACCACCCGTTTCTTCGTTCCGGCATCGGTGGCTGCGCTGCTCATCGTGTTCTCCTCATTGTCGTCTGGCCTCGCCCGGAGTCACCGGTCGGAGACGGCCCAGCGGAGACCGGCCTCGATCTCGGCGTGGGTGAAGTCGTAGCCGCTGGTCTTCAGCACCTCGGGCAGCACCCGCTGGCTGTCGAACAGCAGGTTCTGGGCCATCTCCGCCCCCAGCAGGAGCTTGGGGCCGAACGCAGGCACCGGCACCACCGCCGGGCGGTGGAGCACCGAGGCCAGGGCCCGGGTGAGCTCGGCGTTGGTCACCGGGTTGGGGGCGGTGAGGTTGACCGGGCCCGAGTCGGTGCTCGACAGGAGGTGGACGATGGCGCCCACCTCGTCGGCCAGCGTGATCCACGACATGTGTTGGCGCCCCGAGCCCATCTTGCCCCCCACGCCGAAGCGGAACAGGGGCAACAGCTTGGCCAGCGCCCCGCCCTTGGCCGTGAGCACGATGCCGGTGCGGAGGAAGGCGGTGCGGATCCCGGCCTCGGCGGCGGGAGCGGCCGCCGCTTCCCATTCGGCGCACAGATCGGGCAGGAACCCCCGCCCCACCGGGCTGGCCTCGGTGAGCACCTCGTCGCCCCGGTTTCCGTACCAGCCGATGGCCGACCCCGACAGCAGGCAGGCCGGCGGGCGTTGGAGGGAAGCAAGCGTGGTGGTGAGCAGGCGGGTGCCGTCGGTGCGGCTCGTCACCAGCAGGCGACGGTAGGCATCGTTCCACCGCTTGTCGCCGATGCCGGCGCCGGCCAGGTTGATCACGGCGTCGGCCCCTTCGAGCGAGGCGGCGTCGATGTCGCCGGCGGCCGGATCCCAGCGGATCTCGTCCCGCCCGGCCTGGGGCTCGCGGCGTACGAGCCGGATCGGCCGGTGCCCGGCGGCGGTGAGAGCGGGGACCAGGGCCCGGCCGATGAGCCCGCTCGATCCGGTGATGACCACATCCATGTCGGTGTTACCTCCGTGTCGACGGCGCCGTCGGTTCCGATATCCGGCTCTGACGGTAACTCCGTCGCCGGTGCGCTGGCGGTTGCACCTGCAAGCTCACGGTAGACGGCGGCGAGCCGGAGGTGTCGGGTCGGCCGCAGCCGGGAACAGTGAACCTGACGGTCGTCTCCTGCCCGTAGGCTGGAACGGTGAGCACCCGGATGCTGTTGGCACTGTCGTTGGCCTGTGGCCTGGCCATACTCGGTGCCTTCGCCCTCCAGCTGCTCCTTCTCTAGGGTACCGTCCCGGTTCCTCCGGGCGGCCTTCCGGTACCCCCGGTAGGCTCACCCGCACTTCCCCCTAACCCCCGCTCACTCCGCTTCCGCTCGCCAGCAGCGCAGCGTCTTCCCAGGTGGTTGCCCGTGGCCAATGAACACTTCGACGTGGTGGTGATCGGCGGAGGGCCGGGCGGCTACGCCGCTGCGCTGTACGGCGCCTCGGCCGGCTTGCGCATCGCCCTGGTGGAACGGGCCCGGCTCGGCGGCACCTGCCTCCATGTCGGCTGCATCCCGGCCAAGGAACTGCTGGAGACGGCCACGGTGGCCCGCACGGTGGAGAACGCCGCGGTGTTCGGGGTCCACGCCCAGAAGCTGGGCCTCGACTGGGCGGCCACCATGACCCGCAAGCAATCGGTGATCGATCAGCTGGTGGGAGGCCTGGCCGGTCTGCTCAAGGGGCGCAAGGTCACGGTCTACGAGGGCACCGGCCGCCTGGGAGCCGACCATCGCACCGTGTCGATCAGCGGTGGGGCGTCAGGCGACGTCGAGGTGACCGCCGATGCCGTGATCCTGGCCGCCGGTTCCCTGCCCCGCACCCTCGATGGCTTCCCGGTCGACGACCGCCGCATCGTCACCTCCGATGAGCTGCTGTCGATCCCGGCCCTCCCCACCACGGCGGTGGTGATCGGTGGCGGCGCCATCGGCTGCGAGTTCGCTTCGATGATGAGCGACCTGGGCACCAAGGTCACGATCCTCGAGTACGCCCCCAAGATCCTCCCCGGTTGCGACGAGGACGCCACCCGGGTGGTGGAGCGGTCGTTCAAGAAGCGGGGGATAGACATCCGCACCGGGGTGGCCGTCACCGGCCAGCAGACCGGGCCCGACGGGGTGACGCTCAGCTTCGGCGAGGGCGAGACGATCACGGTGGAGACCGTGGTGATCTCGGTCGGCCGGCGCCCGGCCCCCGAGACCCTGGGGCTGGAGAACACCGGGGTGGAGGTGAACCAGCGGGGTTTCGTGGTGGTCGACGAGACCTGCCGTACCACCGCCCCCGGGGTGTGGGCCGTCGGCGATCTGATCGCCACGCCGGCCCTGGCCCACATCGGGTTCGCCGAGGGCATGCTGGCCATCACCGACATCCTGGGCGAGGACGCGGTGCCGATCGCCTACGACAAGGTGCCGTGGTGCATCTACTGCCACCCCGAGGTGGCGTTCGCCGGTCACTCGGAGACCTCGGCCCGGGAGGCCGGGTACGACGTGGTGGTGTCGAAGCACCGCTACGCCGGCAACAGCCGGGCCATGATCGTTGGCGAGACCGAGGGTCTGGTGAAGGTCATCGCCGAGAAGCTGCCCGACGGCACGGGCGGGCGCATCCTGGGGGTCCACATGGTCGGGCCCTGGGTCACCGAGCAGCTGGGCCAGGCCTATCTCGCCGTGAACTGGGAAGCGACCGTGCGCGAGGTGGCCCAGTTCATCCAGCCCCATCCGACCATGAGCGAGCTCTTCGGTGAGAGCGTTCTGGCGCTCACCGGCCGCTCACTGCACGGTTGAACCGACACCGCCAGAACTTCCGAACGCCGCCGTACCCCGACCCGCCACACACAACGAGGAGCCGAACCACGTGGCCGACATAGCGATGCCGCAACTGGGCGAGACCGTCACCGAGGGAACCATCACCCGATGGTTCAAGCAGGTCGGCGACGCTGTTGCGGTCGACGAGGTCCTCTACGAGGTGTCGACCGACAAGGTCGACACGGAGGTGCCCTCCCCCGTGTCCGGCACCCTGGTGGAGATCCGGGTCCCCGAGGGCGACACGGTGGAGGTGGGCACGGTGCTGGCGGTGGTCGGCGACGGTGCCGCCGCCCCGACCCCGGCCCCGGCCGCCGCCGCTCCGGCGGCCGCACCGCCACCCCCGCCTGCCCCGGCCCCGCCGCCGGCGCCCGAGGTGGCGTCGGCCCAGATGGCTCCCGCTCCGGCGGCGGCCCCTCCTCCTCCTCCTCCTCCTCCCGCTCCGGCGCCGGCCCCGGTGGCTGCTCCTGCTCCCGCCCCAGCTCCAGAGCCCCAGCCGACGGTGGCGGCCGCCGACGACGATGCGGTGGAGACCGAGTGGTCCGATGGGGCGTCGGCTGCCTCCGGCAAGGTGCTGTCGCCGGTCGTCCGCCGCCTGATCGGCGAATACGGGATCGATCCCAACCAGGTGGTGGGCACCGGTCTCGGCGGCCGCATCAGCCGTGACGACGTACAGCGCTTCATCGAGGCCAACCACCTCCGGCCCCGGGCCGAAGGTGGTGCCGCCGCCCCGGCCCCTGCCCCCGAGGCCCCGGCCGCCACTCCGGCCCCCGCCCCGGCTCCCGAGGTGGTGCCGGCGCCGGTCGCTCCGGCGGCGGCCGCCCCCGTGCCGGCCCCGGCTCCTGCCCCCGCCCCGGCCCCCACCCCGGCCCACGCCGCTCCGGTGGTGCACGCTGGTGCCCGGGACGCCGTGGTGCCGCTGTCGAACATCCGGCTCCGCACCGGCGAGCACATGGTGATGTCGAAGTCCGTCGCCCCTCACACGCTGACCGCCATCGAGGTGGACTACGAGAACGTGGAGAAGGTGCGCAAGGCCCACGGGCCGGCCTTCAAGGCTCAGGAGGGCTTCAGCCTCACCTACCTGCCGTTCATCTCCCGGGCCACGATCGACGCCCTGCGGGAGTACCCCCACCTGAACGCCTCGGTTGGCGACCGGGAGCTGGTGGTGCACAACTACGTGGGCCTGGCCGTGGCTGTCGACCTCGACTTCCAGGGCCTGCTGGCTCCGGTGGTGCGCGACGCCGACGGCAAGCGCATGCGGATGATCGCCCGCGACGTCCACGACCTGGCCAGCCGGGCCAGGGCCAAGCAGCTCTCGCCCGACGAGCTGTCGGGCGGCACATTCACCCTCACCAACGCCGGCAGCTACGGCACGATGATGCAGTTCCCCATCATCAACCAGCCCCAGGTGGCGATCCTGTCCACCGACGGGGTGAAGCGCCGGCCGGTGGTGGTGGAAGACGCCTTCGGCAACGAGTCGATCGCCATCCACTCGGTGGGGATCCTGGCCATGGCCTGGGACCACCGGGCCATCGACGGGGCCTACGCCGCCGCCTTCCTGGCCCGGACGAAGGAGATCATCGAGACCCGTGACTGGGCGGCCGAGCTCGCCTGAACGGGCCGGGCCACTGCGGGTGCGGTGGCTCGGCACCGTGCCCTACGCCGAGGCCTGGGATCTCCAGCAGGCCCTGTTCGCTGGCGTCCACGATCATCTCCTGCTGTGCCAACATCCGCCGGTCTACACCCTCGGGGTGCGGGCCGACGAGGCCAACGTCCTGGTCGATCCGGCGGCGGTGGGCGCCGAGCTGCTCCGGGTGAACCGGGGCGGCGACGTCACCTTCCACGGGCCGGGCCAGCTGGTCGGCTATCCGGTGATGACCGTGCCCAGCGAGCGGGGCGGGGGCCTGGCCGACACCCGGGCCTGGGTCCGCGCGGTGGAGCAGGTGCTGATCGACGCCGTGGCTGAGCTGGGCCTGGAGGCGGGGCGGCTGCCCGGCTATCCCGGGGTGTGGCTCGACGCCGGTGGTGACGCCAGGTCGGACGGGGCAGGCCGGCGGCCCCGCAAGCTGGCCGCCATCGGGGTGCGAATGGCCCGGTCACGGTCCATGCACGGCTTCGCCCTCAACGTGGACGTCGACCTGGGCTGGTTCGACCACATCGTGCCCTGCGGCATCACCGATAAGGGTGTGACCTCGCTGGCGGCCGAGGGGATCACCGCGTCGGTGGCCCAGGTGGCCGAACTGGTGGCCCGGCACGCCGCCCGCCTCCTCGCCCCCGGCCGGCCGGTGGAACTGGCCGCCGGCGACGACTGGCCTGGCCTCACCGCCCCCGATCCCGCTGTGTTCTCCTCCGGCGCCTCCGGCGCCGCCGATCTGTCGGCCTCCATCCCCGTGCTCGGCTCCGAGCCGGCCGGTGGCGGCAGCCGGGGCGGAGTGCCGGTGCGCCTGCGGACCCGGCTCGACCGGGCCGGGGTGGGCGACGGCATGGACCTGGCCGAGCGCAAGCCGCCCTGGATGAAGGCCAAGGTGCGGACCGACCCCGGATACCGGGAGCTCAAACGCCTGTCCCGCCAGCTCGACCTGGTGACGGTGTGCGAGGAGGCGGGCTGCCCCAACATCTACGAGTGCTGGAACGAGGGCACGGCCACGTTCATGCTGCTGGGCGAGCGCTGCACCCGGGCCTGCGGCTTCTGCGCCGTCGACACCTCCAAGCCGCTCCCGCCCGATACCACCGAACCCGACCGGGTGGCCGAGGCCATCGATCACCTCGGCCTCGACCATGCCGTGCTCACCATGGTGGCCCGCGATGACCTGCCCGACGGCGGAGCCGATCTCGTGGCCCGAACGGTGGATGCGGTCCGCCGCCGCCGCCCGGCCACCGGTGTGGAGGTGTTGATCTCCGACCTCAAGGGATCGTCCGAGGCCCTGGCCCGTATCTGCGACGTGCGGCCCGACGTGCTCAACCACAACATCGAGACGGTGGCCCGCCTCCAGCGGGCGGTGCGGCCCTCGGCCGGCTACGCCCGCAGCCTCACCGTGCTGGCTCGGGCCGCCCGGGCCGGGCTGGTGACGAAGTCGGGCCTGATCGTCGGGATGGGGGAGGAGACCGCCGAGGTCAAGGCCACCCTGGCCGATCTGGCCGCCGTGGGCACCCGGATCGTCACCATCGGCCAGTACCTGCGGCCGTCGGCCCGTCACCTTCCGCTCCAGCGGTGGTGGACGCCCGACGAGTTGACCGAGCTGAAGGTCTTCGGGGAACGGGAGTTGGGCATCGCCCACGTGGAGGCGAGCCCCCTTACCCGCTCGTCCCACCATGCTTCTGGGGCGGCTGCCGCCGCCGCCGGTCAGCCGGAGGAGACGGCGCCCCGCTGACGCCGGCCGGCCAGGTCGAACCAGATCCGGGCCCCCACCAACCACAACAGGTGGAGCCCGACCATCACCGGTCGGCCCCGCACGGCCCAGCCGGCCACGGCCAGCAGGATGCCGACCTGATGGCCGAGCAGGGCCAGGCGGTGTTGTTGGGCCATCACCTTGCCCAGCTTCATCCCGATGGGCAGGGCCAGGGCGTAGCCGAGCAGGAGGAGAGGGACCGAGACCGGTTGCACACCCCCAGCATGCCCCAACCCGAGCGGGGCCGGGGGCGGGCTCAGACCGGGAGCAGTTCGGGCGTCGCCATCGGTCGGCCCGGTTGGACCGGCCACCAGCGCAACACCTGTTCCCGACCGTGGCGTCGGATCTCGGCGTGGGCCAGCTCGAAGGCCGACAGCAGCCGGTCGCCATGGCTCCACGGGGGCTGGTCGAGCAGCCACATCTCGTGGTGGGCGATCGTGAGCTCGGCCGCGCCCGGCAGCCGGGCGGCCACGTCGGGCAGGGCCCGTAGGGTGGCGGCCCGTCGGAGCCGGCGCTGCCACCACTGGCCCAACTCGTCGATCTCCACCGTCGAGGGCAGGGCGGTGGCCACCGCACCGGCCGACACCAGCGCACCCGACCGGGCCAGCGGCGCCAGCTCGGCGTCGATGACGGACCGGGCGGCATCGAGCAGGCGCCGGGCCCGGGGCTGGGCCGTGGCGGCCCAGAACTCGTCGGGGCTCGGGGCCTGGCCGGCCCGTCGCAGGGCGTGTACCGCCCGCTGGTAGGCCATCAGCTCCCGCCGGTCGAGCCCGTGCTCCCGGCACACCCGGCCCATGGCCTCCCGTAGCCCGATCAGAGGATCGGCTCGCTGTCCATCCTGGATCACGATCTTCCGCCTTTGCCGCGGGCCCTCTTCGGCCCACCAGGTGCTCCATCGGCGCACTGGGCCAGATTTGAAGGGCTACGGCGTCGGCCCGGGTGGCACGCGGTCCGAGCCAGGCCCGAGCGGGGGAGTATCCTGCTCCCATGTTCGCACGACGTATGGACCGGGTCCGCCAGGCCATGGCCGCCCAGCAGGTCGACGCCCTGCTGTTGTCGGTCGGCCCCGACCTGCCGTGGCTCATCGGCTACGAGGCGATGCCCCTGGAGCGGCTCACCATGCTCGTGGTCCCGGCCCAGGGCCAGGCCACCCTGGTGATCCCCGGGTTCGAGGTGCCGCGGGTGGTGGAGCGGGGCGACCTGTTCACGATCAGGGGATGGGGCGAGACCGAAGACCCGATCGCCATCGTCGCCGACCTCACCGGGGCCGCCGGCACCCTGGCCGTTGGGGACCACACCTGGGCCCGCTTCGTCGTCGACCTGCAGCACACCAAGTCGGACGCCACCCGCTGGGTCCGCTCCACCGGTGTCACCGCCGCCCTCAGGGCGGTCAAGGAACCCGAGGAGGTGGAGCGCCTGCAGAAGGCGGCCGACGGGGTCGATCGGGTGGCGGCCGCCCTCCATGCCGGCGAGATCCCCCTGGTGGGCCGAACCGAGGCCGAGGTGTCGGCCGAGCTGTCGCGCCGCATTCTGGCCGAGGGGCACGTGCGGGTGAACTTCGCCATCGTGGCCTCTGGCCCCAACGCCGCCAGCCCCCACCACCACGCCTCGGACCGGGTGATCCAGCGGGGCGAGGTGGTGCTGTGCGACTTCGGCGGGGTGACAGCCGAGCCCCACGGCGAGCCCGGCTACTGCTCCGACATCACCCGCTGCGTCCACACCGGCCCGGTACCGGCCGAGTTCCAGGAGGCGTACGACGCCCTCCAGGCGGCCCAGGCCCAGGCGGTGGCGGCGGCCGTGGTGGGCACCCCGGCCGAAGCGGTGGACAAGGTGGCCCGGGACCGGCTGTCCCAGGCCGGTCTGGCCGAGTACTTCATCCACCGCCTCGGCCACGGCATCGGGGTGGAGGAGCATGAGGACCCCTACCTGGTGTCGGGCAACGGGGCCCCGCTCGAGCCGGGCAACGCCTTCTCCATCGAGCCCGGGTTCTACATCCCGAACCGCTGGGGCGCCCGGCTGGAAGACATCGTGGTGGCCACCGAGCAGGGCCCGCTGGCCCTCAACAAGGCCAACCACGACCTGGTCGTGGTCGACGTTTAGGCAGCCTGTCACCTCTAGCCTGTGTCCGTGATCCGCCTCGACGCGCCCTCGGTGCTGCTGCAGTGGTCGTCCGGTGGTCTGCTGTTCGGCTGGGTGACCGTCCGCCACCGATTGCTCGGGCTGGGCTACGTCTGGCTGCTGCGGCTCTCGTTCGGGCTGCTGGCGCTGGCCGGCTTCGCCCTCGGCATCCGCTTCGACTTCTACGCCCCCCGGGACCTGGCGGCACTGGTGGTGGCGGCGATGGCCCTCGGACTGTTCGCCGTGTCGTACCGCAACCGGGCCCGGGCCCAGGGAGACGGACCCGACGGGCGGAGCCGCGAAGGGGAGCCGGTCACCGACCCTCGCCTCGATCTGATCGCCCCGGCAGTCGGCGCCGTGGGCCTCGTGCTGGCCGGTGTCCACGCCGGCGACCCGGCTTGGCTGTCAGTGGCGCGGATGCTGGTGGGGGCGGCGTTCATGGGCGCCGTGACCGACTCGATGCTCCTCGGCCACTGGTACCTGGTGCAGCCCGGCCTCACCCGGGCCCCGCTGGTGGAGCTGGTGCGCTGGACCGGGTACCTGTGGCTGCCCGAAGCGGTGCTGTTCCTCGTGCCCACCGGCATGACCTCGGTGTGGACCGGCGCCATCGACGACGGCTACGCCGGCATGCTCGGCTGGTTCTGGGGGGCCTGCGTGGTCACCACGATCGGGCTCGTGATCACCACGCTGGCCGCCCTCAAGGAGCGCCAGTACTCGGCCGTCATGGCCGCCACGGGCCTGCTTTACCTGGCTATCCTCACCGGCTTCGGCATCGACCTGGTGGCCCGGGCCACCCTGGCGTGAACCTGGCTCTTCCCCGCCCGGGGAGCGCCTTGTAGTCTGGTGGTCCGGTGTGATGGTCACGGGCCTCCGGGTACTGCCGATGGGCCCGTAGCTTCGGCGACGGTCCCACCGGGCGCCCACCGACGAGGAGACACCATGCCACGAGCCATCTGGAGCGGAGCGATCAGCTTCGGCCTCGTCTCGATCCCGGTGAAGCTGTTCTCGGCCATCACCCACAAGAACGTCAGCTTCAACCAGCTCGACTCGGCCACCAACAGCCGGATCCGCCAGAAGCGGGTCAACGCCGAAGGCGAAGAGGTCCCCTACGACCGCATCGTCAAGGGCTACGAGGTGGCCAAGGACAGCTACGTGATCGTCACCGACGACGAATTGGCGGCGTTGTCGCCCAAGGCCAGCCGGATGATCGACATCAGCGATTTCGTCGACGGCTCCGAGATCGACCCCGTTTTCTACGACTCCCCGTATTACCTGGTGCCCGAGGAGCTGGCCCGCAAGTCCTACGTGCTGCTGTGCCGGGCCATGGAGGAGTCCAACCGGGTGGCGATCGCCACCTTCGTGATGCGGACCAAGCAGTACCTGGTGGCCATCCGTCCGGTCGACGGGGCCCTCATGATGTCGACGATGGTCTACGCCGACGAGGTGGTGGCCCCGGCCGACATCCCGGGTCTGGAAGAGCTGGCCGCCGTCACTGCCACCGAGGCCGAGTTGGCCCTGGCCGATCAGCTGATCGACTCCCTGTCGAGCGACTTCGAGCCCGAGCGCTACCAGGACGGCTACCGCTTGCAGGTGCTCGACCTGCTGGAGGCGAAGGCCAACGGCGAGGTCACGTCGGTGGAGGCCGTGCCGGCCGCCGCCGACGAAGGTGTGATCGACCTGCTGGCCGCCCTGGAGGCCAGCGTCAACGCAGCCAAGGAGGCCCGCCGCAACGCCGGGAGCGGGGATCCCTCCGCTGAGGCGGCCGACGACGGGAAGGCGGCCGCCGCCAAGCCCCGGAGCCGGGCCAAGGCCAAGGCGGTGGCGGCCGGCGACGAGGCACCGGTCAGGGCGTCGAAGCGGGTCGGTACCGGCGACGGTGCCGGCAAGACCGGCGGTGCCGGGGGCAAGGGCAGCGGGGGCAAGGGCAAGACCGCAGCCAAGAAGACCCGGGCCGCCTGAGCGCCACCCGCGGTGGCGCCTTCCGAGCAGCGGGTGTCGGTGGCGGTCGGTGACCGCTCGCTGAGCCTGGTCAACCTGAGCAAGGTCTTCTATCCCGAGATCGGCTTCACCAAGGCCCAGGTGATCGACTACTACGCCCGGATCGCCCCGGTGATGGTCTCCCACGTGGCTCGGCGGTGCATGACGCTGCGACGGTGGCCCAACGGGGTGGACGGTCAGTCGTTCTTCAACAAGCGATGCCCGTCGCCCCGGCCGGACTGGGTGCCGGTGTCGATCGGCCCCGGCGACCGGGACGGCGACATTCCGTACTGTCGCCTCGACGAAGCGGCGGCGCTGGTGTGGACGGCCAACCTGGCCGCCATCGAGCTCCACGCCCCCATGGCCCGGGCCGACGACATCGAGAGCCCGACGATGGCCGTGTTCGATCTCGACCCCGGAGCCCCGGCCGGGATGCGGGAGTGTTGCCAGGTCGCCCTCGATCTGCACGAGATCCTGGCCGCGGTGGGGTTGGAGGCGTTCCCCAAGACATCGGGGTCGAAGGGGCTGCAGGTGTACGTGCCGCTCAACTGCCCCCATACCCACGATCAGGCCGCCGACTTCACCCGGGCCTGCGGCCAGCTGCTGGCCCGCCAGCAGCCCGACCGGGTGCTGGTGGAGATGACGAAGTCGCTGCGGGCGGGCAAGGTGTTCGTCGACTGGTCGCAGAACTCGCGGCACAAGACCACGATCGCCGCCTACTCCCTGCGGGCTCTGGCCCGGCCCACGGTGTCGACGCCGGTGTCGTGGGACGAGGTGGCGGCCGGGGCCGACGGCGAGGCCCTGTCGTTCGAGGCGGCCGACGTGCTGGAGCGGGTGGCGGACCGGGGCGATCTGTTCGCCCCCACCGCCACCCTGCGCCAGCAGCTTCCCGGGGCGTAGCGCGTCCTGCCCCTCCTCCCCGGGGGGCGTCAGCGCTCGTCGACGGGGCCGGCGTCGTCGGCGATCTCGACGTCCTTCGGCCGGTTGGCGTGCACCGTGTTGGCCTCGAGGGTGATCCGGCCATCGTCGTGGATCCAGATCCCGTGGCGCCGGTTCCCCGTGATCCGGTTGCGGCGCACGAGCGGGTGGGCCCCGGTCTCCACGTCGATCCCGGCGTCGCCGTTGTCGGTGATCTCGTTGTCGTCGAACGTGCCCAGGGCCCCGTCGTGCACGTACACCCCGCCCAGGGCGTTGCCGGTGATCCGGTTGCGACGCACGATGGGGTCGCCGCCGGTGGTGATCTCCACACCGGCCAGGGTGTGCCCGGTGATCTCGTTGTCCTCCACGATGCCGAGCCCGTCCTCGTGCACCAGGACGCCACCGGATGCGCCGTCGGAGATCCAGTTGCGCCGGAGGGTCGGGTCGGCGCCGTTGCGGATGCTGACACAGGCCAGCGAGTCGCTGGTGATCACGCAGTCTTCGACCAGCAGGCGGCCGGTGCCGGTGTCGACGCCGTACCAGTCGCCCTCGGTGTCGGCCTGGTGGAGGGTGAGGCCGGCCACCCGGGCGATGGGGGCGGTGAGGAGCACGGCATCGCCGCCCCGGGCCCGTACCACGATGTCGTGGACCGGGCCGTCGCCCACGATCTCTACGGGTCGGTCGATGGTGAGGGTCTCGTCGTAGGCACCGGGCCGAACTGCGATGCGGTCGCCCCGAACGGCGGCCTGGATGGCGGCCGTGATCGTGGTGTGGTCGCCCTGGAGCGGCATCGGATCGACCACCCGGGTACGCACCGCGGGGGACGGGCCGAGGGCGGCCTTGATCCTTTCGGCCACCTCGTCGAGGTGGCGCTTTGCCGGCGGACCCGTGATCGGCTCGTGGCGGTGCTCGTGCCACGGGACCGGCGCCCGCCCGGCGAGGTCGACTGCCAGCTCGTCGGCCGGGGTGGTTCCGACCTGACCCAGCTGGTCGGCCGGGTACCAGTGGACGCCCACCACGAGATCGGTTCGGCCCGACGCCTGCTCCCGCCGCCGGAAACGTTCGAGCTCCTGGCGGCACCCGGCGTGGGAGAACCAGCGGGGGGTGAGAACGGCGACGAGTAGGCCGCACTCGTCGGGGCTGGCGTCGAGCTCCTGACGCCATCGGGTGCTCCACGAGACCCACGTCCGGTCGGTCACGATCTCCAGCTCCGGGCGTCCGGTCACGAACCGGGCCCGCTCCTCCAGCGCCTCCCGGAACCGGGAGATGGCGCCGTCCTCGGCCTCGTCATCCTCCGGGGCGTGGCACAGCAGGACAGCGCTCATCGTCCGCATCATGGCATGGCGCGCCGCCCGGCCGCCGTCGGCCCCTCACCAGGTGCACGGGCGGGCCGCCCGGCCAACTAACCTCGGACCCCATGCCCTCCGTTGCTGCTGCCACCTCCGTCCCCCGCACGGCCACCGCCGTCGACCGCCCGGTCGCCGCCGACGAGTTCGATGCCCTGCCCGCCGGGCTGAAGCGGGCCGCTCAGCTGCAGGGTTTCGAAGGCAAGCCGGGCCAGGTCCTGGCCCTTCCCGGCGAGGGCAGCGGTCCGCTCGAGCTGTTGGTGGGCATCGGGCCCCGGGCCGACGTTGGCCCCGGCGCCCTCCGCACGGCGGCCGCCGCCTACGCCCGTTCGGTCTCCCGTCACGCCGCCGTGGCCACCCGGCTGGCGGCCGAGGTGGGGGAGGACGCCACCGACGCCCAGCGGGCCGACGCCGTGGCCGCCGTGGTGGAGGGCGTCCGCCTGGCCACGTACCGCTACACGGCGTACAAGACGCCCACCAACACCGAGCTCGACAAGGTCACGGTGGTGGTGCCGGGCCGGGGCGGCAAGGCCCTGGTCGACCGGGCCTCGGCCGTGGTCGACGCCGTCTGCCTCGCCCGGGACCTGGCCAACGAGCCGGGTGGGTCGCTCACCCCCGATGCGTTCGCCCGCCGGGCCACCGAGGTGGGCACGGCGGCCGGGCTCAAGGTCACGGTGTGGGACGAGCGCCGCATCGCCCGCGAGAAGCTGGGCGGGCTGGTGGCCGTGAACCTGGGGTCGGTCAACCCGGCCCGCCTCGTGCGACTCCAGTACACGCCGGCCCGCCGGACCGAGCGGCGGGTGGCGCTGGTGGGCAAGGGCATCACGTTCGACTCCGGTGGCCTGTCGCTCAAGACCGCGGCGGGGATGATGACGATGAAGGTCGACATGTCGGGTGGGGCCGCCGTGCTGGCGGCCATGAGCGTGCTGGGAGCGGTGGGCGCCCCGGTGGCGGTCGACGGCTGGATCCCCCTCACCGACAACATGACCGGCGGGAACGCCCAGCGCCCGGGTGACGTCTTCCGGGCCCGCAACGGCAAGACGGTGGAAGTGCTGAACACCGATGCCGAGGGGCGACTGGTGCTGGCTGACGCCCTGAGCCTGGCGGCCGAAACCAAGCCCGACGCCATCATCGACATCGCCACCCTCACCGGCGCCGCCTCGGTGGCCCTGGGCGGCAGCTATGCCGCGGTGATGGCCACCGACGACGATCTGGCCGCTCGCCTGGGCGCCGCCAGCGACCGCACCGGCGAGCCGGTGTGGCGCCTGCCGCTGCCCGAGGAGTACCGCTCCCAGCTCGACTCGCCGGTGGCCGACCTGAAGAACATCGGGTCGGGGGCCTACGGCGGGGCCCTGGTGGCCGGCCTGTTCCTCAAGGAGTTCGCCGGCGACGGCGCCTGGGCCCACATCGATGTTGGCATGGCCGCCTTCTCCGAGGCCGAGAAGGGGATCCTCACCAAGGGGGCCACCGGCTACGGCGTCCGCCTGCTGGTAGACACCCTGGCCCACTGGGCCTAGTTCTTCGGGGGCTGGCGCCCCCGTCGCCCTTCGGGCTCCCCCATCACGGCTTCCCTTCGGGGAGCTTCGGGGCCCCAACCCCATCGGGCGGCTTCGCCGCTCGGGCGCCGGCTCAAGGGGTGGCCCGGCGCCGCCGATGCCTGAAGCGAACCGGGCGGGCCCGCCCGGGGGCGAGGCACAGGCGAGGACCGGATCGTGACGGCGACGGAGACCGAGACGCAGACCACGGCGGGGGCGGCCCCACCCGGCGCGCCCGGCGCCCACCGGCCAGTGAAGCCGGCCCGGACCCGGGCCCGGTTGGTGGCCTTCGACCTGGCAGCGGTGGCGGCGGGCATGGCCCTGGCCTGTCTGATCCGCCGCCCGGGAGCCGACGGGGCCCTGGGGGTGGTGTTGGCGCTCGGTCTCCATCCCCTGTGGCTGGTACGGGCCCGGCTCTACCGGGCCCGGGTCATCACCCGCCGGGCCGACGAGATCCGGCGCATCATCGACGCCGGCGTGCGGACCACGGCCGCCGTGGCCGTGGTGGCCTACCTGGCCGACCTCCGCCTCGATCGGCTGTGGCTGGGGTTGTCGCTGGCCACCACCGTCGGCCTGCTGGTGGCCGAA
Source organism: uncultured Actinomycetes bacterium (assembly GCA_902826025.1). Classification (GTDB taxonomy): domain Bacteria; phylum Actinomycetota; class Acidimicrobiia; order Acidimicrobiales; family SZUA-35; genus CADEDH01. The sequence goes on along the minus strand of CADEDH010000016.1, from coordinate 56,971 downwards.
CGGGAGCTGGTGCGCCGCCGGTTCCAGGCTCGCCGGGCATCGGGCCAGATGGCCCGCCGGGTGCTTCTGATCGGCGACAACGCCGAGAGCGCCACCTTCGCCGCCATGTTCGCCGACGACCCCCGACTGGGCTACGCCATCGTGGCCCAGGTCGACCCGGCCCAGGCCGCCGATCCCCAGGATCTCACCACCCAGGTGCTCACCGCTGCCCGCCAGCTCGAGGCGAACGGGGTGATCATCGCCGCCACCGCCATCGACATGCGGTCGTCGAACCGGCTGATCCGGGACCTGGTGGAGGCCGGCATCCACGTGGAGCTGTCGTCGACCCTGGCCGACATCGCCTCCGACCGCCTCACCGTGCGGCCGCTCGGCCGGGTACCGGTGGTCTACGTCGAGCCCCGCCACCGTCACGGCTGGCGGGCCGGAGCCAAGCGGGCCTTCGATCTGCTGGTGGCGGGGGCGGTGCTGGCGGTGCTGTCGCCGGTGCTGGGCGCCATCGCCCTCGCCGTGCGGCTCGATTCTCCGGGCCCGGTGCTGTTCCGACAGGAGCGGGTGGGCAAGGACGGCGAGCCGTTCAAGGTCCTCAAGTTCCGCACGATGGTGACCAACGCCGAGGAGCTGCTGGCCAACCTCATGGCCCAGTCCGAGGGGGCGGGCCCCCTGTTCAAGATGAAGCGTGACCCCCGGGTGACCCGGGTGGGCTCGTTCCTCCGCAAAACGTCGCTCGACGAGCTGCCCCAGCTGTGGAACGTTCTACGCAACGAGATGAGCCTGGTGGGCCCCCGGCCGGCGCTGCGCAGCGAGATGGCGGAATGGAGCGACGAGCTCTACGCCCGGCTGAGGGTGAAGCCGGGGATCACCGGCATGTGGCAGGTGTCGGGCCGCAGCTCCACCACGTTCGAGGAGTACACCCGGCTCGACCTGTACTACGTCGACAACTGGTCGCTCGTGGTGGACCTCGCCATCCTGGTCAAGACGATTCCCGCCGTCGTCGCCTCCCGCGGCGCCTACTAGCCGCTGCCGGCCCGGTCAGGCCGGGTCGGTGGGGTTCGTCTCGGATAGGGGCTCCCTCCCCGCTGCTGGGCCGGAATGGTCGGACCAGTGGGCGATGGTGCGACGGCGGGGCCGCTCCAGCTGGGCCGCACGCCACTGGTGGTGCATCGGCTGGAGATGGGCGGGCAGGCGGTTGACCTGGTTGTTGGTCAGGGGAGCGAGGCGGCGGCGCACCGCCAGCAGCTCGCCGTTTCGCTCGGCTGTGCCGAACCGGCAGACCCGGTCCATACTGCGCCAGAACGGCGCCTGGGGCCCGCCCTTGTTTCCCAGCCCCAGCTCGGCCGACCACTCAACCGGATCGAGCTGGAACCCGCCCGGCTCGTGCTCCAGCGCTGCCGCCAGCCGCCGGAGGAGGAAGAGGGCCGACGGCCCGAGGATCGACAGCCAGAACTGCTCGACGTAGGGCGACCGGGGATCGTGGCCCATGGCGTCGAGGACCGGATCGGGCAACGGCGTCACCAGGAGTCGGGGCGCCGGCACCGGTGCCGGCCACTGGCGCCGGCTGGTGCCGGGGCGCCGGCCGGGCGAAGCCGGGCCCCGGGGCACGCCCCCGCCCTTGGGGCGGTGCGGACGGCGTTGCTGGCGCCCAGCCGGGAACGGGTGCACGTCGGCCGTGTGCTGATCGGTGTGCTGGGCGGCGCTCGGCTGCGACCGGGAGCGAGGGTGGGCCATGAGGTCGTCCTAGGGGCTTGAAGGGTCAAATGACGGGAACAAGCGTAAGTAAACGAAATTAACGGCGGATTGTCAACCGCCTTGTAGCCGCCCGAACGGGCGGCTACAGCGGGCGCGGGCCACTCGAGGTGGTGCTCGGTGTCGGTGTCCAGGTCAGCAGCGGGACGTGAGCACCGTCCGCAGGGCGTGCTCCACCTGGAGGACGGCCTGGTCCATCGTGATGCCCATCACGGCCCGGCGGGCCGCCTCCCCCAGCTGCGACGCCCGGGCCGGGTCCCGCACCAGACGGTCGATCGCCCGGGCCAGGGCATGGGCATTGGGATCGACCACCAGGCCGGTCTCGCCGTCGACCACCATCTCGGTGAGGCCGCCCCCGTCGCGGCACACGATCACGGGCTTGGCCCGGACCATGGCCTCCAGCGCGGTGAGCCCGTAGTCCTCCTTGTAGGCCGGGGCCACCACGGCCACCGCCTCGTCGTAGAGCTGGTCGCGCCGCTCGTCGCTCACGTCGCCCTCGAACACGATGCGGCCGCTGGGCGGCCCGCCGTAGGGCTTCCACCCCTTGGTGAAGATGCCCCGGTTGAGCCACACCTTGTCGTCGAAGGGGGCCCGGGCCCGCTCGGGGTCGTGGTGGAGCTCGGAGTCGAAGCTCTGCACGAACTCCAGCCGGCTGCCTCCGCCCACCAGGTGGGCGGTGCGCTTCACCTCCAGGAGATGCATGGCCTGGACCAGCAGCTCGCTGCGCTTGGGCCACTCCTGGCGGCCCACGCACACGATGGGCCCGTCGGGCCGGTGCCAGGGGGCGGCGTCGGGCACCGAGGTTGGCGGCGCCCGGTGGATGGCGATCAGGTGGGGCGGTATCGACCAGTAGCGCTCCAGCCGGGCCGCCACCTCGGCCGACCCGGCCAGCCACAGGCGCACGTCCCGCACCGCCTCCCGCTCCAGCGTCCGCACCGCCCGGCAGGCCGCCCGGTGGACCACCGGGTCGACGAAGCCGCTGGCCATGAAGGGCACGGCCAGGTCGTAGAACTGGCGGGGCTGGTGGTAGAAGAGCGCCACCTTGTGGCTGTGGCGCACCAGATAGGTGGGGGGCTGGGTGGTGAGCACGGCGTCGAAGTGGCGCAGGTTGAGCTGCTGGGTGCGTTCCACCAGCGCCATGTGCATGAAGTACTCGTCGTGGTTGGCCAGCTGGGCCGGGTCGATCGGCAGGCCCCACAGCCGCCGGGGCCGGGTACGGCCGTCGATCTGCACCACGGTCACCCGCCACGACCGCTCCCGCAGCCCGGCCACGATCCCGTTGAGGTGGCGCTCGAAGCCGCCCTGGGCTCCGAAGTCGGGCTTCACCACGGCGATCGACGGGCTGGTGGTCATGGGCGGGGACCCTCCGAGGCGTCCTGGGTGTCGTCGAGGCCGGCCAGGGCCCGGCGGGCCCGGGCCAGCTCGGCCTCCAGGCGGGTGATCGTGCGCTGCTGGGAGCGGGTCCGGTGGTCGAGCTGGTGCAGGGCGTTGACGACGGCGGTGTTGTAGTGGGCCTGATCGCCCCGGGCCAGCCGGCGGACGGCCCGGAGCAGGCCGGCGGCCCGTCCCTGGTGGGCGGTGGCCCGGTCGAGGTAGTGGCTGAAGTTGGCGTCGGTGACGAACGGGTTGGGGAAATCGGCCTCGTCGATCTCCTCGTCGTCGTCGAGGGGGAGCGGGGGTGCCCCGCCCTCGGCCACCGCCGCCGGCCCGCCCGGCTCGTCGCCCGCCACCGCTTCGGCCAGGTCGGCGTCGCCGTACCCTTCGGCCTCGGTCTGGTCGGCCTCGGGCTGGGGCCAGGAGGGCGGCCCGGTGAGCTCCTGTTGCACGGCCCGGGCCCGGTGGAACGTGACCGAGATGGCCGACAGCGTGAGCTCGGCGTCGGAGTAGGGGCGGGGCTCGGTCATTTCGGTGAGGCTAACTCAGCAACTAGCCTCGACGGTGTGAGCGAAGTGGCTGGGACCAGCGACGGCAACGGGCACCAGGAGCGGGACAGCCGGGTCGACGGCCGTCCGGCCAGCCTGGACGAGGCGGTGGACCGGGCGGCCGATCTCGTCACCCGGGCGTCCCGGGTGGTTGTGCTCACCGGGGCCGGGATCTCCACCGACTCCCGCATCCCCGACTTCCGCGGCCCCCAGGGCGTGTGGACGAAGAATCCCGAGGCCGAGAAGCGGGCCACACTGCAGAACTACATGGCCGATCCCGAGGTGCGGCGTCGGGCGTGGCGGGAACGGCTCGACTCGCCGGTGTGGGCGGCCGAACCGAACCGGGGCCACTTCGCCCTCACCCGGCTGGAGACCCGGCGCAAGCTGCACCTGCTGATCACCCAGAACGTCGATGGCCTGCACCATGCCGCGGGGGCGAACCCGGAGCGGATCGTGGAGATCCACGGCACGCTGCGCCAGGTGGTGTGCATGGCCCCGGGGTGCGACTACGCCGTACCCATGCAGGAGGCCCTCAACCGGGTGCGCCTGGGCGACGACGACCCGCCTTGCCCCACCTGCGGCGGCATCCTCAAGTCGGCCACGATCAGCTTCGGCCAGGACCTCGTGTACGACGACCTGGTCCGGGCCCAGGCGGCGGCCGAGACCTGCGACCTCCTGCTGGCCGTGGGCACCACGCTCGCCGTGTACCCGATCGCCAACGTGGTGCCGGTGGCCAAGTCCCGGGGGGCGGCGGTGGTGATCGTCAACGGCAGCCCCACCGAGATGGACCATCTGGCCGACGTCGTGGTCCGGGGCTCGCTCAGCGACCTGCTGCCTGCGATTTGTTGAGTCGCCGCAGGCGACCCGGCGGGGTGGGGGCCCCG
>CADEDH010000016.1:25874-52322 GCA_902826025.1 uncultured Actinomycetes bacterium | reverse complement strand
GCCTTCGCCGCCAAGACCCTCACCGAGCTGGGCTACGCCGACGTCATCTCCATGGACGGCGGGTTCAACCGGTGGAAGGACGAGGGGCGGGACTGGGCGGTGCCCCAGACCCTCACGGCCGATCAGCGCAACCGCTACAGCCGCCACCTGCTGCTGCCCGAGGTGGGCGAGGAGGGGCAGCGCAAGCTGCTCAACGCCCGGGTGCTGCTGCTCGGGGCCGGTGGCCTCGGCTCACCGGCCGCCCTGTACCTGGCCGCCGCCGGTGTGGGCACGATCGGCATCATCGACATGGACGTGGTCGACGAGTCGAACCTGCAGCGCCAGATCCTCCACAACCTGGACCGGGTGGGAGAGCGCAAGGTCGACTCGGCCAAGAAGACGCTCACCGCCATGAACCCCGACCTCGACGTGATCACCTTCGACACGCGGCTCGGGGCCGACAACATCATGGACATCCTGGCCGGCTTCGACGTGGTGGTCGACGGGGCCGACAACTTCCCCAGCCGCTATCTGCTCAACGACGCGTCGGTGAAGCTCGGCATCCCCGTGGTCCACGGCTCGATCTTCCGCTTCGAAGGCCAGATCACGGTCTTCGACCCCCACCAGGGCCCCACCTACCGGGACCTGCTGCCCGAGCCGCCGCCGGCCGAGCTCGCCCCCAGCTGCGCCGAGGCCGGTGTGCTCGGCGTGCTGCCGGGCATCGTGGGGTCGATCCAGGCCCTGGAGGCCATCAAGCTGATCCTCGGTCTTGGCGATTCGCTGCGGGGTCGGCTGATCGCTTTCGACGCCCTGGAGATGAGCTTCCGGGAGTACAAGATCCCGGTCGACCCGTCGAACCAGGTCACCTACGCCAACCGCGACAAGATCCAGGTGGTGGAGCTCGAAGGGCTCTGCATGCCCCACGTGGGCTGACAATTCACACCGCTCGACACACTCCGTGGGCAGAAGCGCCTCAGATCCACCGAGGCCCTCCGGGGCCCCCGGTACTGTCTGAGTCATACCTGAGCTCGCGGGGTCCGCCGCCCTCCCGAAGCTGAGGTTCCTCGTCGCGCTGACGTGGAGCTTCGCCGCCCTCATCGGCCTGGTCGCGCTCGCCGATGCCCGCACCCCCGACATCCGGCCCCGTCACCTGCCGGGCGGGGTGACCGAGGTCCCGCTCCGGCTCACGGTGACCATGGGCGGACCGGACCCTGACGTCCGGGGGCCCGGCCGTCAGCTCGACCTGCCGGCTGACGGCGACACCATGCTGGCCGCCGTACCCCCCGGCAACACCTATGCCGTCCGGTTCGCCACCGCCGCCGGATGGGGCGGGTGGGAGACGCTGGGCGGTGAGTCGGGCGACGCCCCGGACGAGCCGGCGGCCGGTGCGGCCGCCGCCCCGGGAGCTGCCGCCGACCCCCGGGCCGAGGGCCCCACCCCCTCCAAGGTGGCCCTCGGCCCGGTGCGGGTGCCGGAGGGGGCCCAGCGGGTGGAGGTCGTGCGCCTGTCGGGCACCGGCGACGAGCTGACCGTGACCTTCCTGGCCGACACCCCCGGGGGCCCCGACGTGGCGGCCGCCGGCACCGGCGCCGCCGTGGACAACGGGACCGGCGCCGTGGTGCGGGGCCTGCAAGTGGCCGCCGGGTCGACCCAGATGCCCACGATCATGCCCCGCTCGGCCTGGGCCACCGAGGGTTGGGCCACGGCCAACGCCGGCTGCCAGGGGGGCCCCGAGTATTCCGACCGGATACAAGCCGCTGTCGTCCATCACACCGTCACCGCCAACAACTATTCCGCCGATCAGGTCGACGACATGATCCGCGCCGTCTACTACGCCCACGTGCGGATCAACGGCTGGTGCGACGTGGGCTACAACTTCCTCGTCGACCGCTTCGGCACGATCTGGCAGGGACGCTCGGGCGACGCCGACCGGGCCGTGATCGGCGGCCACACCAAGGGCTTCAACTCCAGCACCGTGGGCATCGCCCTGCTCGGCCAGCACCAGCCCGGGGCCAGCCCGGCCGTCGCCCGGCCCAGTGGAGCCACTTCGGCCGCTGTGGCCCAACTGGCGGCCTGGAAGCTCAGCCTCTACGGCGTCGACCCCAACGGGGTCACCTGGCTCAAGAACCGGTCCGACGACGGCCCCCAGAAGCTGACCAGCAACCACTGGCACCTGGTGCGCACGGTGATGGGCCATCGCGACCTCGGCCTCACCTCGTGTCCCGGCGACTACGGCTACGAGCTGATGGGCGCGCTACCGGCCACCCTCACCACCACCCGGCCGGCCGACGAGCCGCCCGTGTTCGCCAGCTACACCCCCTACGACCGGGGGTCGGGCGCGGTCACCGTGAACCGCCGGGGCGGCGTACGGGCCGCCGGCTCGGTCGCCCTGCCCGGTGCCGGGGAGGCCCCCGAGTCGCCCGGGCTCGAGCCTCTGCCCTCGCCGCCCCCGGTGGCTGTGTCGGCCGCCGGCTCGGGCGGCGGCACGCGGGGTTGGATCCTCCACGCCGACGGTGTGGTACAGCCGTATGGCGGGGCCACGCCGGTGGCGGGCCTCCCGGCGGCCGGCGAGACACCGGTGGATGTGGTGGCCGGCACCACCGGGGGGTGGGTGATCTCGGCTCAGGCCGGGGTGCACGGCTTCGCCGGGGCCGGCGACAAGGTGGTGGGAGGCACCACCGGCCAGCCCATCATGCGGGGCGACCTGACCGCCTCGGGCGACGGGTACCTGCTGGAGAGCACCGGCCGCCTGCGCCCGGTGGGTGCCGCCCCCGAGCGTCAGCTGCCGTCGTCGGTCAGCGCCGTCGACGTGGCTGTGCGGCTCAGCGCCGACAGCGGTTGGGTGTTGTCGACCGATGGACGCCTCCACGCCTTCGGCGGCGCTCCGCCGGCCTCGATCACGGCCCCCGGACGTCCGGCTGCCGGCCGGGTCTACCGGGCCGTTGTCGCTTCACCCAGCGGCCGGGGAGGCTGGGTGGTCACCGACGACGGCCAGCTGTGGCCGTTCGGGGGCGAGCGGTTGATGCTGCCCACCTCCACCGATACGGCCCGGGCCGACACCGTCGACGCCGCGGTGGCGGGAGTGTCCTTGCCGCCGGGGTGGCTGGCCTCGGCCGACGCCCGATGGCTGACCAAGGCCTCCCGGCTGTTCCTCGGCCGTGATCCCGCCGCCGGCGAGCTCGACTGGTGGGACGCCCGCCTCACCTACGCCGGCGCCACCCGGCGCGTCCTGGCCGACGAGCTGGCCCGGTCCGACGAGTGGGTGAGGGCCCGGGTGGACGAGCTGTACACCGACGTGCTGGGCCGCCCGGCCGACCCGGCCGGTCGGACCTACTGGGTGGGGCGGATCCGGGCCGGCCTCAGCCTCCAGCAACTCGGTGTCAACTTCTACGGCTCGGCCGAGTACGTGGCCGGCTCGGGCTCCACCGACGGCTACGTGCGCCGCCTCTACCAGGCCATCCTGCACCGGGAGGCCGATCCGGGGGGCCTGGCCTACTGGGCCGGGCGGTTGACCGGGGCCGGGGCCCGCCCGCCCGACGTGGCCAACGGGTTCTACCAATCGGTCGAGTCCCGCACGGATCGGGTGGGCGACCTCTACCAGATCGTGCTGGGCCGCGGTGCCGATCCCGCCGGTCTCGCTTTCTGGGTCGATCAGCTGCTGCGCTCCGACGACGTCGCCCTGGCCGCCGACCTCGCCTCCTCCGACGAGTTCCTGCTCCGGGGCTGAGCGAGCCCGACCGACCGGGGGCGTCAGCCCCCGCTATGATTGCGAACGCGTGACGCGTCAGCGCGACACGCTATGGCTGGCCAGGCGGGTTTGGGGAGCCGGCCGCCGTGCCGATCCCGAGGACTCTCCGTGCTGCCTGGACCATCCCGACTCCGCCTCCGAATCCTGTTGGTCGCCGTAGTGGCGCTGGCTCTGGCCGCCGTACCGGGGACGGGTGTCGAACCGGCTGGGGCCCAGTCGCCCACTACCCGTACCATCCAGATCACCGGGCACGGGTGGGGGCACGGGCGGGGCCTCGGCCAGTACGGGGCCTACGGCTACGCCAGCCGGGGTTGGAGCTCGGCCCAGATCCTCGACCACTACTATGGCGGCACCACCGCCGGGCCGGCCCCCACCGATGGGCCGATCAAGCCCGACCTGATCCGGGTGGAGCTGCGGGGCATGCGGGGCCGATCCACGACGGTGGCCCTGGCCAACGGCACCCTGTCGCTGCGGAGCATGGACCACGCCGAGCTGGGGCGCCATGGGGCAGGGGCGGTACGCCTGCGCTGGGTGTCGAACGGGTTCCAGGTGGAGACGGCCCCGGGCTGTGACGGCCCTTGGACGGCGGCTGAGAAGATCACGGGCCACACCACGGTACGGGTGGTGGCCGAGACCGGTGCCAGCGGCACCGACGGACTGCTCGCGGCGTGCAGCGGCTCGGGCCGCACCTGGTACCAGGGGGAGATCCGGGCCGTGGTCAACAACGGCGCCGCCTACACCGTGAACACCCTGCCGGTGGAGGCCTACCTCCGGGGCGTGGTACCCAACGAGATGCCTGCTTCCTGGCCCGGCGCCGCCCTCCAGGCCCAGGCGGTGGCCGCCCGCTCCTACGCCATGGCCGGCGACAGCCGCCAGCAGCCGTGGGCCGACACCTGCGACACCGTGCTGTGCCAGGTCTACGACGGTGCGTTCACCGAGCGGGGCGGCACGTTCCGGGCCGCCACCAAGGTCACGTCCGATGCCGCCATCCAGGCCACTGCCGGCATCGTCCGCCTCGACGGGGCGGGCAAGGCGGCCCGCACCGAGTTCTCCTCGTCCACCGGCGGGTGGACGGTGGGGGGTTCGTTCCCGGCCGTGGTCGACGAGGGCGACGACATCGCCGCCAACCCCAATCACAACTGGACCACCCTGGTGCCCGCCTCCACCCTCGAGGCCCGATACAACAAGGGCAAGCTGCTGGCCATGGAGGTGACGGGGCGCAATGGCCTCGGCGCCGACGGGGGCCGGGCCACCGCGGTGAAGATCACCTTCGAGGGAGGCACGGTGACCGAGACGGCGGCCACGGTGCGCAACGTGCTGGGCCTCAAGTCCGACTGGTTCACCCCGGGCCCGGTCGCCGACACCGCCGTGCGGTCCACGCCCGAGGGTCAGTGGATCGATCTCGCCTACACCCGCCTGGTGGGCCGGGCCGCCACCGACGCCGAGCTGACCTGGTGGTACGACGGGGTGCGCCGGGGCGACAAGCTGTCGGTCACCCGTGAGCTGGTGAAGAGCGACTACTTCGCCGGGCGCATGGTCGACGACCTGTACCAGCGGGCCCTCGGCCGTCCGGCCGACGCCGACGGACGGGCCTATTGGGTGGCCCAGCTGGGCAAGGGCACGAAGCTGGAGGCGGTGGGGGTGCTGTTCTACGGCTCCCGGGAGTACTACCTGCGCAACGGCGGCGCCGACGGCGCCTTTGTGGGCGCCCTGTACCGCGACATCCTGGGCCGTTCGGCTGATCCCGGCGGCCAGGGTTACTGGCAGGAACGCCTGGGCTCCCGCCAGGCCCGGCCCGACGACGTGGCTGCCGGGTTCTACGTGTCGCTCGAATCCCGCCGGGCCCGTGCCACCGCGTTGTTCGGCCAGGTGGTGGGAGGTTCACCCGGTGGCGGCACCGACGCCCTGGCCAACCGGCTGCTCAGCGTCAGCGACCTGACCCTGGCCGCTGAGATCGCCGCCACCAACTGATCCGGTGTCCGGCTGATCGGGTGTCCGGCGGCGTCACCGGTGACGGCCGGGCACACGAGATCGTCGCTCGGGTGGCCGGTCGGTGCTGTCGGCACCCGCCGCCGCCGCCCGGGCCAGGAGTTGGCGCTCCAACAGTTGGAGGGCGGGGGTGGCCAGGGCGGCGGTGAGGCTGGCGCCGCCGTCGTTGAGCCAGGGGGCCAGGTCGCGGGCGAAGTCGTCGATGCCCCGGGCCAGGTCGTCGCTGCCCCGGGCTGGGGCCACCAGCGACGCCAGGAGATCCCGGGCCCCGGACGCCTCGGACGAGACCGGCTCGTCGGGCCCGCCGTCGAAGGCCCAGGCCTCCACCCGTTCCCCGGCGCCGGCCGCCTCGGCGAGGCCCAGGTAGGCCCCGCCCACGGTGGCCGTCCGGGCGCCGGCTCCCGCCAGCATCTCGCTGACCTGGCGGTGCTCCTGATCGGGCCAGCCCAGGCCCACCACCAGAACCCGGGGATCGGAGCGGGCCCCGGTGCCGCCCAGCTCGTGGTCGATCAGGCGGGTCACGCTGTCGACGCTGACCACGGGCAGGGAATGGAGCCGATCGGCGGGCAGGTCGGGCCGGAGGTCGTGCACCAGGGCCGGGGTGCGGTGGGCCGCGGCGTCGGCGAACAGCACCAGGTCGGGCTGCTGGTCGTCGATTTGGGCCCCCACCCAGGCGGCGAAACCGACCGACAGCGGCCCGGCCACGCCGTAGCCGACCTCGGGGGCCGGCTCGGGCCGCGTCCCGTCGGCCAACGGGGCCTCGACCAGCTGGTTCCCGAGCCGGCGGGCGGCCAGGGCGAGGGCCACCGAGTCGAGGGCGCTGGGTTCGTCGACTCCGCCGGCCAGCCCGGCCGCCACCGAGCGGTGGGCGGGCACGAACCGGCGGGCGTCGATCCCGAGGCTTGCCGGGCCGATGACGTCGACCGCCGGGTCGGGGCCCAGGTGGACGATGCGGTCGAGCCGCACGCCGGCCCGGTTCGCCATGTGGTGAAACAGGTCGCCGCTGTCCTTGGTCGCTCCCTCGTGCGACGACACCAGCACGAGTTCGGCCGGTAGGCCGGCCCCCCGCAGCAGGGCGGCCACCAGATCCCGGGGAAGGTAGGTGTCGGCCACGAAGGCGACCGGCACATGCTGGCGCCGGGCTTCCTCGACGGCCGCCAGCGCCTCCGGGTTGGGTCGGCTGAGGCGTCGCTCCAGCGCCACCTCCCGGGAAATGGCCAGGCGAACCCGAGCCCGGGGGTCGGCGTCGCCGGCCGGTAGGAGCCCCACCAGCTCATCGGCGATGTCGGCCAGGCCGATGAACGCCCGCTTCGTCCGCCGGGCCCGGCGCCAGGCCTGGTGCTCGGCCGTGAGCCGCAGCTCGGGGTAGGCGGCAGGGAGCGGGGTGCCGGCCGCCGCCAGCTCGCCGGCCACCAGACCGTGGATGTCGGCCGGGGTCAGCACCAGCCGGTCGAGCGCAGCGCCGAATACGTCGAGCGAGAGCAGGCGGGTACCGGTTGGCAGCGACCACAGGGGCTCGGGGTCACTGGGCCGGCGGGGGCGCAGGTTGATGTCACGACGGGCGGCGCGCTGTCGGCTACGGGTCATGCGGGATCACACTCGGAAAGGATCGGCTTCGCCAGCCGGCCCGAGCGACGGAGAGGGAGCCAGCGAAAGGATCCTGATTGGGGTGCCGCGCCACGCTGGTCGGGTGACCGACAAGCGTCGGCGCTCACCATAGCCGAGGAACGGGCCCGACCGGCGCTCCCTGAGTGTTCGCCCATCTGTCGGCCGGGTTCGGGTGCCGGTCGTGCGCCACTACCGTGGAGGCATGACCGTGAGCCCTCCCGCCCCCTCCGCCCCGGGCGAGCCCACCGCTGCGGCGGTTCCGCTCGACGCCCCGATCTTCGTGGCCGGCCACCGGGGCCTGGTGGGATCGGCCCTGGTTCGGCGGTTGGTCGACGGCGGCTACAGCAACCTGCTGACGGCCAGTCGGGCCCAGCTCGACCTGCGCAACCAGGCCGCCGTGAGCGCCTGGTTCGAGGCCAACCGGCCCCACTACGTGTACCTGGCGGCCGGCACTGTGGGCGGCATCATGGCCAACTCCACCCGCCAGGCCGAGTTCCTCTACGACAACATGATGATCCATGCCACCGTGGTGGAGGCGGCCCGGGCCGTCGGGGTGCGCAAGCTCCTGTACCTGGGCAGCTCGTGCATCTACCCCCGCAACGCCCCTCAGCCGATCGAGGAATCGGCGTTGCTCACCGGTCCGCTGGAGCCCACCAACGAGGGCTACGCCCTGGCCAAGATCGCCGGCATCAAGCTGTGTCAGTTCTACCGGGAGCAGTTCGGCTGCAACTTCGTGTCGGCCATGCCCACCAACCTCTACGGCCCCAACGACAACTTCGACCTCCAGTCGAGCCATGTCCTGCCGGCCCTGATGCGCAAGTTCCACCTGGCTCGCCTGGCCGGCCAGCGTGAGGTGGAGGTGTGGGGCTCGGGCCGGGTGCGGCGGGAGTTCCTCCACGTCGACGATCTGGCCGACGCCTGCGTGTTCCTGATGGACCACTACGAGGAGTCGGGCCACATCAACGTGGGCACCGGCATCGACCTCACGATCGCCGAACTGGCCGAGACCATCCGCGACGTGGTGTATCCCGAGGCGGAGCTGGTGTTCGACGCCTCCAAGCCCGACGGGATCGCCCGCAAGGTGCTCGACGTGTCGAAGCTCCACGCCCTGGGCTGGAAACATCAGATCGACCTGCGGCCCGGCATCGAACGCACCTATGCCTGGTTCGGCGACAACGTCGACTCGCTCCGGGGCACCGGCGGCGCTGCCGGGGGCCGGGCATGACGGCGCCGGTGGCGCCGGGCACGCTGGCCTTCGTGCCACCCCGCTACGGGCCGGGCGTGGTGGGTGGGGCCGAGGCGGTGTTGGCCGAGGCGGCCCGGGGCCTGCGGGACCGGGGCCATCCCGTGGAGATCCTCACCACCTGTGCCCGTGACCACTACACGTGGGCCAACGAGTTCCCGCCGGGGGAGAGCGACGACAGCGGCATCCTGGTGCGCCGGTTCCCCACCAGGACCGACACCGGCGGCGTGCACCGGGAGCGGATCGGGGCCCGGATCCTGAACGGCGAGCGGGTCAGCCTCAGCGACCAGCAGCTGTGGGTGAACGACAGCCTGCGGGTGCCCGACCTGTGGCATCACGTGCTCGACCACGGCACCAGCTACCGGGCTCTGGTGTTCGCCCCCTACATGTTCTGGACCACCTACGCCGTGGGCCAGATCGTTCCTGGCCGCACCATCCTCATGCCCTGCCTCCACGACGAGCCCACAGCCCGCCTCGACATCTTCCGTCCCCTGATGGGTGGGGCCCGGGGGGTGTGGTTCCTCACCGACCCCGAGGCCGACCTGGCCCGTCGCCTGCTCGACGTCCCGGCCCGCCACGCCGTGATCGGGTCCGGCATCGACATCCCGGGGTCCTACCAGCCCGACCGGTTCCGGGCCGAGACCGGCATCACCCGGCCCTTCGTCTACTACGCCGGCCGCCGGGAATGGGGCAAGGGCTGGAGCGACCTGCTGGCCGCCTACGGCGACCTGGTGCGCCAGTACCCGGTCGATCTGCTGCTCGTCACCTCCGGGGTGGGCGCCGTCGATGCCCCCGACGACATCGCCGACAAGGTGATCGATCTCGGCTTCGTGAGCGACGAGACCCGCAACAACGCCATGGCGGCGGCCACCGCCTACGTGCAGCCGAGCGTGATGGAGTCGTTCTCCCGCACGGTGCTCGAAGCCTGGTGCGCCGGCACCCTGGTGGTGGCGAACGCCCAGTCGGCCGTGGTCCGCTGGCACGTGGAGCGATCGGGGGCGGGCCTCGTGTACCGCAGCCAGGCCGAGCTCACCGAGACCCTGCGCTTCGCTGCCGACCGGCCCGACGCCGCCGCCGCCCTGGCCCGCCCGGGCCGGGCCTACGTGGAGCAGCATTACCAGTGGCCGGTGGTACTCGACCGGATGGAGGCCACGTTGGATGCCTGGCTGCCGGAGCCGGCCACGGCCGGCGTTGGTGCCACCGGCGCCGGCAACGACGCAGCAGATGCAGGAGACCGCCCGTGACGATCCTGATGGTCACGCCGTACGCCCCCTACCGCGACGGCATCGCCGCCTACGCCGTGCAGGAGGTCCGCCGCCTCCGGGCCGAGGGGATCGACATCGAGGTCCTGTCGCCCCTGCCCTCGGCGGCCCAGCATCACCTGTGGTTGGGCGGGCCCCGGGGCATGGCGGCGCTGGCCCGCCGGGCCGGCCGCTACGAGCGGGTGGTGCTCCAGTTCTCCCCCGAGATGCTGTTCGGGGCGTGCCGGGGGCCGGCCGAGCGGGTGGCCGTGTGGGCCGGCCTGCGCCTGGTGGCGGCTCGCACCCGTCTCGAGATCCGCCTCCACGAGATCGAGTACGGGCCCCTGGCCCGTAACCCGGCCGAGCGCCGCCTGGCCCATCTCACCCTGCGGGCGGCCGATGCCGTCACCGTGCACACCCAGCGCGAGGTCACCCAGCTGAGCGAGGCCGTGGGCCTCGACCCCGGTGTGGTCACCCTCGTCGACCATGGAGCCAGCTTCACCGCCGCCACCCAGGTTTCGCGGGACACCGCCCGGGCCGAGCTGGGCCTCGACGGGGCCGAGCACGTGTTCCTGGCCATCGGCTTCCTCCAGGAGCACAAGGGCTACGACCTGGCCGTCGACGCCTTCGGCAAGGCGGGCCTGGCCGGTCAGGCCTCACTCCACGTGGTGGGATCGGTTCGGGTCGACCATCCCGACCTGCTGGCCTACGCCCGTCGCCTGGAGCTCCTGTGCCGCGTCACCACCGGGGCACAGTTGCACAACAAGTACGTGAGCGACGAGGAGTTCGACCGCTGGATCGTGGCCGCCGACACGGTGGTGCTGCCCTACCGGGAGATCTGGTCCTCCGGGGTGCTGGAGCGGGCCAAGCTCTACGGCCGGCCCGTGATCGCCACCGACGTGGGCGGTATCGGCGACCAAGCCCCGCCGGGCACCCTGTTCTTCAGCGACGTGGAGTCGCTGGTGCAGGCGATGAAGGAGCGGGCCCAGACCACGGCCGACCGGCTACCCGCCGCCGGCGGCGACCGGCCCGCTCCCGAGCCGGTTGAGGAGTGGACGGTCGATGTCGAGCGTCCCCGGCGGGATGACGTGGAGTCCCAGATCCGCCGCCGGGTCCGGTCCCGCCACCTCGGCGGCGGCCTCGGCCCGGCCGGAGGCGAGGCCGGCGGCGCCTCGCCGGTGGACCCGCTGCTGGCCCTGGGCTCGGTGTTGCGGCCGGAGATGGTGTCGGCCCGGCCCGGCGTGAGCCAGGTGAAGCGGCTGATCCGTCGGGTGCTGAACTGGGAGCTGCAGCCGATCGTGACCCACCTGGAGGCGCTCCAGAAGGCGACCGTGGAGGCCGTCACCGAGCTCGAAGCAGCCCGCCGGGACAGCGACACGCACCACCAGATCTGACCGTCCAGCCGCCACCATCCGTGAGAACAAACCCATCGGCGTGCGCGCCGGAAGGGCAGACCGACGCGCCATGATTGGTTCCATGAACATTCTCCGCCGGGCCGCCCGACCGGTCAGAGGTCCTGTTCGCCGAGTGGTCCACCGCTACCGGTCGGGGCTCGAGAACCTGATCCACTCCGTCAACCATGAGATGGTGGGCAAGTTCAACCACATGGACTTCCGGATGGACGAGGTGTCGGGCACCCTGGTGTCGAGCCACAACGCCATCTCCGATCAGCTCGCCCTCCAGGGCGCCCGCCTGATGGCGATGGAGCAGACCGTGCGCCAGGTTCAGGCCGAGTCGGAGGCGCTGGCGGCCGAGCTGAGCGCGGTGCGCAGCGAGATCGGCTTCGCCCGCAAGGACATCGTGGAGCGCATCGCCCAGGTGGCGCCGTCGGTGCGGCTACGGGAGCTCACCGGGGCCCGCCTCGACGCCATCGACGCCGGGGCCAGCGCCTTCCTCAACTACGCCGCCTCCCACCAGGGACCGCTGGCCGATGCCGGGCTCTGGCTCAACAGCCCGGTCACGGTGGAGTGGCAGGAGGGCGGGGCCCGGCTGGGCTCGGTCAACGAGCGCATCGTGGAGCAGCCCTTCGTGTTCGCTGCCCTGGGCGACCTGGCCCCTGGCACCCGGGTGCTCGACGTGGGCGGGGCCGAGAGCACCGTGGCCCTGTCGCTGGCCTCCCTCGGGTACCGGGTGACCGTGGCCGAGCCGCAGGGGTACCCGTTCCGCCATCCCAACCTCAGCGTCCACCAGGGGCCGATCCGGAGCCTGGCCTCCTCCGAGCCGTTCGACGCCGTGGTGGTGTTGTCGGCCGTCGAGCATTTCGGCCTCGGCCACTATCCGGGGGGCGACAGCGCCGGGGCCGGCTCCGCCGACGGCGGCGATGCCGACCTGGCCGCCATCCGCCACGTTGCCGGCCTGCTGGCGCCGGGCGGTCGCCTCGTGCTCACCGCCCCCTACGGCCCGGCGGCGGTGAACGACGTGGAACGCACCTACGACCGTGACGGCGTGCTGCGGCTGCTCGACGGGTGGCGGATCCACTCCGCCGCCGTGGGCCGCCGGGTCGATGACGTCACCTGGGAGCTGGAGGCCGCCGACCTGATCGAACCACCCGGCCCCGGTCGTGTCGTGATGATTGTGGCCAGCCCAACGGAGGCCCCGGCGTGAACGTGATCTACGACCTCATCGGGTTCCAGAGCCGGGACCATGGCGAGCGGGGGATCGCCCGCTACGTGCTCCACCTGGCCCTGGCCCTGGAGCGGACGAACCCGTCCCTCGTCACCCAGTACCTGGTCGATCCCCGGCTGCCACTGCCCACCGGGGCTGAGCCGCTGATCGCCACGGGCAAGCTGGTGCGCTACGAAGGCGACGATCCTCATCGTCGGCCGAGCGCCGGTGGGGTGTTCATCGCCGGATCGCTGTTCGAGATGGACGAGTCGATCGACCGCGTCCTGCCGCCGTGGGCCCGCACTCCCCGCTGGGCAACGGCCGCCGTCCTCTACGACCTCATCCCGGCGAAGTTCGCCGACTGGTACCTGCAGCGGGCCGACGTGCGCCACCACTACCTGAGCCGGGCCGCCTCGCTCACCAGCGTCGACCACCTGCTCGCCATCTCCCAGGCCTCGGCCGACGACGCCGTGTCGCTGCTCGGGGTGGACCCGGAGCGGATCACGATGATCGGGGCCGGAGCCGATGCCCGGTTCCGGCGGCCCGGCGTTTCCCACACCGACGTGGCCGCCCGAATGGTGGAGCGCAACGAGGTCCCCGGGCTGCGGCCCGGCTACATCCTGTTCCCGTCGGGGATCGAGCGGCGCAAGAACATCGAGCGCACGATCGCCGCCTACGCCCGCCTGGCCCCCGAGGTGCGGGCTCGACACCAGCTCGTGCTGGTGTGCCGCATCGACGACTACGCCCGGGAGCTGCTCGACCGGGTGCAGGCCGAGGAGGGCATCCCGGGCGAGGTGCTGGCCACCGGGTTCGTCAGCGACGACACCCTGGCCCGGCTCTATCAGGGCGCCGACCTGGTTGTCTTTCCCTCGATCTACGAGGGGTTCGGCCTCCCCGTGCTGGAGGCCATGCAGTGCGGGGCCCCCGTGATCTGCGCTGACTCGTCGTCGTTGAAGGAGGTCCAGGTCTGGCCCGAGGCCCGGTTCGATCCCCACTCCACCGACGCCGTGGCCGAGGCCCTGGCCCGCACGCTGGGCGACGCGGCGTTGCTGGAGCGGCTCCGCAACCAGGAGCTGCCCCCGTTCACCTGGGACCTGGCCGCTCAGCGCACGGCCGAGGCCGTGGCCTCGCTCGTACCCGAGAGCCGGAGGCGGGGGGTGGAGCGGGTGCCGGCCCTGCCCCGTCTGGCCCTGGTCACCCCGCTGCCACCCCAGCATTCGGGGATAGCCACCTACGCCTACCGGCTGCTGGAGGCGCTGCGCCACCATTGCGACGTCACGGTGTTCGTCGACCCCGATGCCGGTGAAGTGGAGGCCCCCGAGGGGGTGGCGGTGGCCCCGCTCAACCATCTCGATCCCACCATCCGGGCCGGCGGCGCCTTCGACCGCATCCTGTACTTCGTGGGCAACAGCCGGTTCCACGTGGAGATGCTCGACACGCTGCATCGTCACCCGGGGTGGGTCCTGCTCCACGACGCCCGGCTCAGCGGGCTGTATTCCGAGGTGCACCGGCTGGCGCCCGACCGCCTGACGGATCGGTCGGTGGGGGCCACGGTGGCCGAGCTGTACCCGGAGCGCTACCGCCCGGCGGTGGAGGAGATGGCGTCGATCCCGCCCGACGTGGCCAGCCGCTTCGGGATCTGGCTCACCCGGGAGGTGGCGACGCTGGCCCAGCAGGTGCTGGTGCACTCGTCGTTCGCCGCCGACGTGGTGGGGCTCGACTCCGGGATCCAGCCTCAGGTCGCCTACCCCCTGCCCTGCCCGGCTCTCCCCGCCGACATCGACCTCGGCGATCCGGCCGAGTTGCCCGAGGGTCGGGCGGTGATCGCCTCGTTCGGGATCGTGTCGCCGGTGAAGCAGCCCGACCTGCTGGTAGCGGCTCTTCCCACCGTGATCTCGGCCGTGCCCGGGGCCGTGCTGCGATTCGTGGGCGAGGTGGAGGACCACCACCGACGGGATCTGCTGGGCCAGGCCGCCGACCTCGGCGTCGAGCAGCACGTTGAGTTCACCGACCACCTCGACGATGAGGCCTTCTTCCAGGCCCAGCGGTCGGCGGCGGTGGCGGTGCAGCTGCGGGCGGTGACCAACGCCGAGTCGTCGGCAGCGGTGGCCGAGTTGCTGACGCTCGGTGTGCCGACGGTGGTGACCGACCTGGGGGCAATGACCGAGCTGCCCGACGATGCCGTGGTCAAGCTCGACGTGGCCGCCTCCGGCTTCGAGCTGGGCCAGGTGCTGGTGAGCCTCCTGACCGACGACACCCGTCGGGCCAAACTCACTGAAGGGGCCCAGGCCTACGCCCGGGCCAACTCCTTCGCCCAAGCCGCCGCCGTCCTGGCCAAGCTGTTGTTCAGCTGAGCCTCCTCGCGGCCGGCCCGATCGTCGAACTGTGGCGCGTGGTGCTGGATTCTGCGCGCTGACGCCACAGATCCGACATGGCGGGTGGCCCGACCCTGTGCGTTAGGCCACGCCGACGGGGCCGGACTCCAGGCCGAAGCGGAGGGCCACCCGGCCCAGCACGGGGCCGCCGCTGTTGACGTCGAACGTGGCCGACTGGTCGGACCGGTCGTACTCCCGGGTCTCGTCGGGTTGCTGGAGCACCACGGTCACCAGGTAGTGGCCGTCGGTGAAGGGCAGGTCCTCGATGGTGATCCGGGCCTGGTTGACGGGGGCGTCGGCCTTGATGTCGGCCCCGGCGATGTCGTAGGACGAGACGTTCACCATCTGCACCCCGTCGTGGGTGTGGACGGCCATGCGGGCCCGCACGGTCATGCCCGGCTCCGCCTCGAACTCGATCCCGATCACCACTCGGTCGCCGGGGCGGTAGGCGACACCGCCGGCCGGTGGCTCCACCCACGTCCGCACCAGGCGCACGGGCGACGCCGGACCGGAGGTGGCGATCTTGTCGAGCATGTCCTGGTCGTCGGGCGGCACCTCGTGGCCCTGGGCCGCCAGCGACCGCCGATAGATCGTCACTGCGTCGTTCACGTCGCCCACATGGATCAGGCGGCCGTGGTCGAGCACCACGGCCCGGTCGCACAGGAACCGGACCATGTCGGGGGCGTGGGTGACCAGGCAGATCGTGCGGCCGGCAGCCTGGAAGCCCCGCACCCGCTCGATGCACTTGCGCTGGAAGGCCTCGTCGCCAACGGCCAGCACCTCGTCGATGAGCAGCACGTCGGGTTCCAGGTTCACGGCCACGGCGAACCCGAGCCGGGCGTACATGCCCGAGCTGTAGTGCTTGACCTGGGTGTCGATGAACTCGTCCAGACCGGAGAAGTCGACGATCTCGTCGAAGATCGACTCGATGTGCTCCTTGGAGAACCCGAGGATCGAGCCGTTGAGGAAGATGTTCTCCCGACCGGTGAGGTCGGGGTGGAAGCCGGCCCCCAGCTCCAGCAGGGCCGACAGGCGGCCCCGGACCCGGACGATGCCGGCCGAGGGCCGGATGGTGCCGGCGATGCACTTGAGCAGCGTGCTCTTGCCCGACCCGTTGTGGCCCAGGATGCCGAACGTCTCGCCCACCTGCACGTTGAAGTCGACGTCCTGCAGTGCGTGGAACTCCGACACGGTGGACTTGCGCAGCGTCAGCACCCGCTCCTTCAGCGTCTTGGCCGGCTCGGAGTGCTTGCGGAACCGCTTGGAGACGTTGGACACCTCGATGGCCACCGTTGTGGACGGGGCCCGGCCGCTCCCGTTCCGGGTGGCCGGGGCCTGGGAGACGGCGCCGCCGCTCCCGCTGCTGGTGAACATCAGAGCTCCTCGCCCAGGTTGCCTTCGAGCCGGCTGAACACCTTGTACCCGCCCCACACGAAGATCAGAGCGAATATTGCGGAGATGCCCAGGTTCTCCACGTACCAGAGGTTGGAGCGATGGATCATCTCGGTGAACTGCTCCTGCTGGTCCACCGGGAAGTTGGTCGGGTTGTAGAGCACCCGCTGGAAGGCGGTGATGATCGGGATCATCGGGTTGAGCATGGCCAGCCGTTCGGCCCCGTCGCCGAACTTGCCGTTCAGGGCCCGGGCCACGAGGCTGAACGGGTAGACGACCGGGGTGAGCCAGAACCAGGTGAGCAGGCCCAGCTCGAGGAAGTGCTGGACGTCGCGGAAGTAGACGTTGAGGGCCGACAGCATCAACCCGAGCCCGGCCCCGATGAGCAGGGTCAACAGCAGCGCCGGCGGCAGCAGCCACAGCATGCTCCACTCGGGGGCCTGGCGGAACAGGGCCAGACCCACCAACAGGATCGTCATCTGGAAGAAGAACGTGATGAGGTTGGCCCCGATGGCGGCCAGGGGCAGGATCTCGCGGGGAAACCACACCTTCTGCACCAGGGGCCCGTTGGCCGTGATCGAGGTGGTGGCGGCGGTGAGGCCTACCGAGAACAGGTTGAAGCACAGCAGGCCCGACAGCAGGAGCAGCCCGTAGCGGGGGGTGGGGTTCTTCAGGATCACCGAGAACACGATGGTGAAGATCACCAGGTAGAGCAGGGGGTTGAGCAGCGTCCAGACGAACCCCAGCACGCTGTTCTTGTACTTGACCTTCAGCTCGCGCCGGACCAGGTTGCCGAGCAGATCGCGGTAGGCCCAGATGTCACGGGCGCGGGCGAAGAACCCGGGGGGTCGGGTGCCGTTCTCCAACAGGGGTGGGAGCTCGGCGTTGGTGAGCGCGGTCACGCCCCAAGGGTACCGGCAGGGGGCTAGGGCTCGGGCCAGGCGGCGTCGACCAGCTCGGCGGCGGCCGAGGCGGGGGAGCGGACCCCCGATCGCACGTCGGCGTCGAGGCGGTGGCGCAGCGCGGTCAGCTCGGGGGAGCGGCCCAGCCGCTCGGTCAGCAGATGGCCGAACTCGGCGTTGAGCTGGCTCACGGCCTGGTCGGCCCGCAGCGCCACCAGGTGGCCGGCCGCGCTCAGCTGCCCGTGCATGTCGACCACGGTGGCCCACAGCTCGTCGAGCCCCTCGCCGGCCAGGGCCGAGCACGTCAGCACCGGGGTGGTGATCCCGGCCCACTTGGGCCGCACCATGTGCAGGGCGTGGCGGTAGTCGGCGGCGGTGTGCCGGGCCGGGCCGGCCAGGGGGCCGTCGGCCTTGTTCACCGCCACCACGTCGGCCAGCTCCATGACCCCCCGCTTGATGCCCTGGAGGTCGTCGCCGCCTCCGGGCGCCACCAGCAGGAGGAACAGGTCGCAGATCTCGGCCACCGCCGTCTCGGCCTGGCCCACCCCCATGGTCTCCACGATCACCACGTCGAACCCGGCGGCCTCGCAGGCCAGCAGCACATCCCGAGTGCGGCGGGCCACCCCGCCGGTGAGCCCGCCCGACGGCGAGGGCCGGATGAAGGCCTCGGGCCGGAGCACGAGAGAGGCCATCCGGGTCTTGTCGCCCAGGATCGAGCCGCCGGTGCGGTTCGACGACGGGTCGACGGCCAGCACCGCCACCCGGTGGCCGGCGTCGATCAGGTTGCAGCCCAGCGTGTCGATGATGGTCGACTTGCCAACGCCCGGGGTGCCGGTGATGCCGAGGCGCACCGAGCCCCCGGTGTGGGGCAGCAGGGCGTCGAGCAGGGCGGCCGCCGTGCGGCGGTGGTCGGCCCGCGTCGACTCGATGGCGGTGATGGCCCGGGCCAGGCTCCGCCGGTCACCCCGGCGGATCTGTGCCGCCCAGGCGGTGATGTCGGGCTCGCCGGACGAGCCGGCGACGGTGGTGGACCCGGCCGAGCCGGAAGGGGAAGCCCCGGCCGTCATGAACGGCGGAGCAGGCCGAGCACCTCGGCCGCCGCCGCCGGGATCTTGGTTCCGGGGCCGAACACGGCGGCCACGCCGGCCTCCCGCAGCATGTCGTAGTCCTGGGGCGGGATCACGCCGCCCACCACCACGACCACGTCGTCGGCTCCCGCCCCCCGTAGCTCGGCGATCAGCTCCGGAACCAGCGTCTTGTGCCCCGCCGCCTGCGACGACACGCCCACCACGTGGACGTCGTTGTCGATGGCGTCGCGGGCCACCTCGGCCGGCGTCTGGAACAGGGGGCCGATGTCGACGTCGAAGCCGAGGTCGGCGAAGGCGGTGGCGATCACCTTGGCCCCCCGGTCGTGGCCGTCCTGGCCCATCTTGGCCACCAGCATCCGGGGCCGGCGGCCGGCATCGGCGGCGAAGGCCTCGATCTGGGCCACGATGGCGGCGAACTCTTCGTCTCCCTCGTAGGCGGCGCCGTACACCCCGCTGATGGTACGGGTCTCGGCCTGGTACCGGCCGAACACCTCCTCCAGGGCCAGCGACATCTCGCCCACCGTGGCCCGGGCCCGGGCCGCGTCCACCGTGGCCGCCAGCAGGTTGCCGGTGCCCTTGGCCGCCTCGGTGAGGGCGGCCAGAGCGGCCCGGCAGGCCGCCTCGTCCCGGGTGGAGCGCACCTGCTCCAGGCGGCGGATCTGGGCCTCCCGCACCGCCGTGTTGTCGATGTCGAGCACGTCGACCTGTTCCACCACATCGGCCCGGTAGCGGTTGACGCCCACCACCGTCTCCTCGCCCCGGTCGACCCGGGCCTGGCGCTTGGCCGCGGCCTCCTCGATGCGGAGCTTGGGCATGCCCGAGGCGATGGCGGCCGTCATCCCGCCCAGCTCCTCCACCTCGGCGATGATGGCCCGGGCCCGGTCGGCCAGCTCGGCCGTGAGCGACTCCACGAAGTACGACCCGGCCAACGGGTCCACCGTGCGGGTGACGCCCGACTCTTCGGCCAGGATCAACTGGGTGTTGCGGGCGATCCGGGCGCTGAAGTCGGTGGGCAGGCCCAGGGCCTCGTCGAAGGAGTTGGTATGGAGGCTCTGGGTGCCGCCCAGCACGGCGGCCAGGGCCTCGATGGTGGTGCGGATCACGTTGTTGTGGGGGTCCTGCTCGGTGAGCGACACCCCCGAGGTCTGGCAATGTGTCCGCAGCATGGAGGACCGGGGGTCCTTGGGGTCGAACTGGGCCATCAGCTCGTGCCACAGCAGGCGGGCCGCCCGCAGCTTGGCCACCTCCATGAACAGGTTCATACCGATGCCGAAGAAGAAGCTGAGGCGGCCGGCGAAGGCGTCGATGTCGAGCCCCTGGGCCAGGGCGGCCTTCACGTACTCGATCCCGTCGGCCAGGGTGAAGGCCAGCTCCAGGTCGGCCGAGGCCCCGGCCTCCAGCATGTGGTAGCCCGAGATCGAGATCGAGTTGAACTTCGGCATCCGCTCGGCGGTGAAGGCGATGATGTCGGCCACGATCCGCATCGACGGCTCGGGCGGGTAGATGTAGGTGTTGCGCACCATGAACTCTTTGAGGATGTCGTTCTGGATCGTGCCGCCCAGCTGCTCGGGCGTCACCCCCTGCTCCTCACCGGCCACGATGTAGCAGGCCATGATGGGCAGCACGGCCCCGTTCATGGTCATCGACACGGTCATCTTGTCGAGCGGGATCCCGTCGAACAGGATCTTCATGTCCTCCACCGAGTCGATGGCCACGCCGGCCTTGCCCACGTCGCCCGTCACCCGCTCGTGGTCGGAGTCGTAGCCCCGGTGGGTGGCCAGGTCGAAGGCGATCGACAGGCCCATCTGGCCGGCGGCCAGGTTGCGGCGGTAGAAGGCGTTGGACTCCTCGGCGGTGGAGAACCCGCTGTACTGGCGGACCGTCCACGGCCGGTGGGTGTACATCGTGGCCCGGGGGCCCCGCACGTAGGGGGCCGAGCCGGGCAGGGAGCCCAGGTGGCCGATGCCCTCCAGATCGCCTTCCTCGTAGAGCGGCTTGATCACGATGCCCTCGGGCGTGGAGACCATGAGGTCGGCCGGGTCGGTCTTGCCCAGCTCCTTGGCCGCTGCCTTCAGCCACTGCTCGTCTATCGGTCGATCAGAGGTCACGGCATCGCAGTGTAGGAGGCCGGCCCCGGCGGTGGGAAAGCCGCCGGACCCGGGAACCCGGAGGGTTCCCGGTAGGGTCGGGCGGCGTGAGCCAACCGCCAGCCGCCACCGATCGTCCCCTCCGGGTGGGCATCGAGGCCATCCCGCTGCTGGTCGTCCGCACCGGGGTGGGAACGATGACCCGGGCCGTGGTGGACCGCCTGGCCACCGATCCCGGTCTGGACCTGTCGGCCATCCTGATCAGCCTCCGGGGCCGGGGCCGCCTGGCCGCCGAGCTGCCCCCGGGCACGGGGCTGCGGGCCCTGCCCTTCCCGGCCCGGTTGGCCCACCGCCTCTGGCTCCGGGGCGACCACCCGGCGGTGGGCGGTTTCGACGTGATCCACGGCCCCAACTTCGTGGTCCCCCCGGCGGCCCGGCATTCGGTCCGACGTGGGGCCCGGCGGCCAGCGGCGGAGCTGCTCACCATCCACGACTTCGGGCCCTGGCACTACCCGGGCCTCGTGAACAACACGGCCCGGGGCTATCCCCGGCTGGTGGCCCGGGCCCTGGACCGGGGGGCGCACGTGCACACCGTGTCGGCCTTCGTCGGGGCCGAAGCAGCCGACATCCTGGGGGTGGAACCGGAGCGGATCCACGTGATCCCCAACGGGTTCGAGGCCGGGCCAGCCGGCGATCCGGCCCGGGGTAGGGCACTGGCCGGCGGTCACCCCTACGTGCTGGCCGTGGGCACCATCGAGCCCCGCAAGGACCTGCCAACGCTGGTGGAGGCCATGGGCCGGCTGTGGGCCGAGGGGCACGACACGAGGCTCGTGCTGGCCGGGCCCGACGGCTGGGGTACCCCGGATCTCGAGCAAGCGGTGGCCCGCACCGGGGCCGCCCATCTCGTGCACCGGTTGGGCTACGTGTCGGACGACGAGCGGGCCGACCTGCTGGCCGGAGCGGCCTGCCTGGCCTACCCGTCGCGCTATGAGGGCTTCGGCCTGCCCCCGCTGGAAGCCATGGCCCAGGGCACGCCGGTGGTGGCGACCTCGATCGGGGCCGTCACCGAAGTCTGCGCCGACGCCGCCCTCCTCGTACCCCCCGGCGACCCCGACGCCCTGGCCGGAGCCCTGGCCAGGGTGCTGACCGACGAATCGGTGGTCGCCCGCCTGGTGGCCGCCGGCCGCCAGCGCCCGCCGCTGTTCTCCTGGGACAGGACGGCCGCCGACCTCGGCCAGTTGTACCGCCAGCTCGCCGCCCGACGCTGACCCGCTTGCGCCGTCTCGCCGTCGAACTGCGCCGCGCTTGTCGCGCTGGGCGCGCACATCGCGCCGCAGTTGGAACCGTGCCGCGATTGCCGCGCGGGGGTTGAGTGACGGAGGGCGGTCGGTGGCAGACTACGGCCGCAGACAACGTGAGGGGACGGATGTGCGGAGTGGGGAGTGCAGGCCGGTCTGATCGGTGACGATGAGGGGAGCGACGAGACGCAGACCGGGCGACGCAGCCCGGGGGAGCGCCGTTAGGTGTCCGACGGGGCGGGCGCAAGCGACGGGGCCGGCGCCGCCGACGTCGAGCTGAATCTGCTCGGCTCGTTCGAGCTGCGTCAGGGCACGAGCCTGGTGCCGGTGCCCAGCGCACCCGGCAGGGCGCTGTTGGCGGTGCTGGCGGCCGAAGCGCCTCGATTCCTGACCAGGGAGTGGCTGGCCGGCCTGTTCTGGGCCGACCACAGCCAGTCGGCGGCCTTCGCCAACCTGCGCCAAGTGCTGGCCCGGCTTCGCAAGGCCCTGCCCGACGACCTCGACCTGGGCCAGCTGGTGACGACCGCCGGCTCCACGCTGGCGCTCGCCGCCGACGGCCCCGCCGTCGACCTCATCCGGTTAGAAGCCCTGGTGCGGGAGAGCCGGGACCATGGGCCCGCCCACCCCGGAGCCGGCCTGGCCGGCTGCGCCGCCTGCTACGACCGCCTGCACCGGGCCCTCACACTGCACCGGGGCGAGCTGCTGGCCGAGGTGGAACTGCCGGGCAGCCCCGCCTTCGACGAGTGGCTCACCGTGCGACGTGAGGCCCTGCGCCGCCAGCTGGTGGTGGTGGCCGAGTCCCTGGTCGTGGCCGACGACGCCGGCACCGGCGATACGGGCCACCGGCTCGACCACGCGCTGGCTCTCGCCGCGCTCGACCCACTGCGGGAGGAGGCCCACCGGGCCGTGATGCGGGCCCTGGCCGAGGCTGGCGACCGCACGGGAGCGCTGGCCCGGTTCGACGTTTGCGTCCGCATACTGGCCGACGAGCTGGGGGCCGAACCCGAGCCGGCCACGGTGGCCCTGCGGGACCAGATCCGGGCCGGTCGTCTCACCCCGGCCCCGTCGGGCGGCGCGTCGGCTGCCCCCGAGCCGGCTCCGGCCGCCCCGCCACCTCACAACCTGCCCGGCGATCTCACCCCGTTCGTGGGGCGTAGCCGGGAGCTGGCCGAGCTGACGGCGCTGACCGCCGGGGGCGGTACCCGGCTCCTCACCCTGTCGGGGGTGGGCGGCATGGGCAAGACCCGGCTGGCCCTGGAGCTGGCCCGCTCCCGCCTCCACCGCTTCCCCGACGGCGTCTACGCCGTGCCCCTGGCCCAGCTGTCGAACCCGGCCGACGTGGCTCCCGCCATCGCCTCGGCCGTCGGGGTGGCCATGAACGCCGGCGATCCCCACCACGGCGGCGACCCCCGCTGGGCCCTGCTCAGCGAGCTCCGCCACCGCCGCATGCTGCTGGTGCTCGACAACTTCGAGCACCTGCTCGACGGGGTCGACATCGTGGCCGAGGTGCTGCGGGAGGCGCCGGGGGTGGAGATCGTGGCCACCTCCCGGGAGCGCCTCAACCTCCAGGGTGAGCAGCAGTACCGGGTGGGGGGCCTGGCCTGGCAGGTCGATGCCGGCACCGAGCCGGCCACCGCGGCCGCCGTCCAGTTGTTCGTCCAGGCCGCCCGACGGGTCGACCCCGGCTTCGATCTCGACGCCGTCACCACGCCGGCCGTCCTCAGGATCTGCGAGCTGGTCGACGGCATGCCGCTCGGGCTGGAGCTGGCGGCGGCATGGGCCGAGAGCCTGTCGGCCCCCGAGATCGCCGACGAGATCCAGCGCAGCCTCGATTTCCTCACCGTCGAATGGTCGAACCTGCCCGAGCGCCAGCGGAGCATCAGGGCGGTGTTCGACTCGTCGTGGCGGCTGCTCGACCCGGCCGAGCAGCGAGCCTTCCGGGCCCTGGCCGTGTTCCGGGGCGGGTTCACCCGAGAGGCGGCCGATGAGGTGGCGGGTGCTCCGCTGCCCGTGCTCACCCGCCTGGTGCGAAAGGCCCTGCTCAACCGGACCGGTCCGGGAGAGGGCGGCGGCGGAGGCCGCTACGAGGTCCACGAGCTCCTGCGGCAGTTCGCGGTGGAGCAGCTGTCGACGGCACCCGACGAGGCGGCTGAGCTGGGGGCCCGTCATACCGCCCACTACCTGGGACTGGCCGAGGTGCTCGGTGCCCGCCTGGGTGGAGTCGACGAGAGCCGGGCCCTGGAACAGATCGAGACCGAGCACGACAACCTGCGGGCCGCCCTCCAGCGGGCCGACGATCAGTCCCACCGCCACCTGGGCCTGCGCCTGGGGGTGGCCCTGTGGCCGTTCTGGCAGCGCCGGTGCCATCTGGCCGAGGGACGGCGCTGGTTCGCCCGATTCCTGCCCGACCCCGGCCATCCCGACGCCACCCGCCGGCCCGGGAACGGGGTCGAGGCGACCGGGGTCGGGATCGACGGGCTGGTGGCCGCCGGCGACGGTCTCGAGGTGCTGGCCGAGGGCTTCCTGGGGGCGGCCTGGCTGGCCCACGACCAGGACGACTTCGACGAGGCCGACCGCCTGTTCGACGCCAGTCTTCGCATCGAGGCGTCGCTCGGGATCACCCGGCGCACGGCGGCGGTACAGGCCCATCGGGCGGTGATGGCCCGGGGGCAGGGCCGGTACCGGGACGCCATCGAGCTGGTGGAGGACAGCTTGGCCCTGGCCCGGACCGACGGCGACGATCTGGGAGTGGCCTACGCCCTGTTCCGCCTGGGGCTCGTCACCCGGGAGCATGGCGAGTACGACCGGGCGGCTGCCGCCTATCACGAGTGCCTGGCCGTCTACGAGCGGCTGGGCGACCGCACCGGCGCTTCGTTCGCCATCCTGGGCCTGGGTGACATCGCCCGTGACCAGGGCGATCATCGGCAAGTGGTGGTCCACTGCGATCGCAGCCTGGCCGTCAACCGGGAACTGGGACGGAGCTGGGGTATCGGCTTCACCCTGAACAACCTGGCTTTGGCGGCCATGGTGCGGGGCGATCTCGACGCTGCGGTGGCCCAGGCGGACGAGGCTCTCGCCCTGTTCCAGACCCACGGCATCCGAGGCGGCGTGCTGGAGCTGCACGTGTCCAGCGCCCAGATCGCCCTGGCCCGGGTCGACCTCGACCGGGCCGCCCGCCATCTCGACGAGGCGCTGGCCACGGGATGGCCGGCCGGGCCGCTGTGGCTGGTGGTATCGGCGGTCGAGGAGAAGGCCCGGTTGCTGGAGGTCACCGGCCGTCCCGAGCGGTCGGCCCAGCTGTTGGGAGCGGCGACGGCCTGGAGGACGGCGATGGAGGTGCCGGTGTCGCCCTACCGGGTGCCAGCGCTGGCCGCCCTCGCCGAGCGGCTGGCCGCCGCTCTGGGCCCGGACCGGCTCGACGCGGAGCGGGCCGAGGGGGCGCGATGGTCGCCGGCGGTGGCGGTGGACGAGGCCCGATCCGGGGGTTGACGCCCGAAACCGAGCCGTGCCCCGGTGTTCACGAGCCCGACGGTTGCGGCCGATAGGGTCGAACTATGCATGAGCAGGGCCAACGCAAGCGTGTCGTGATCATCGGCGGCGGGCCGGCCGGCACCAACTGTGCCACCTACGCCGCCCGCTTCGGAGCCGACGTCACCCTGGTGGAGCGCGACATCGTGGGTGGTGCCGCCCACCTGCTCGACTGCATCCCGTCGAAGGCCATGATCGCCACCGGCGGGGCCATGGCGCTGATGAACCACGCGGCCGAGATGGGCCTGGCCAAGGTGGACGTGGAGCTCGACTTCGAGGCCCTCCGCTCCCGCATCACCGACATCAGCGGCCGCCTCGAACGGTCGATCACCGACCTGCTCACCAGCCAGCGGGTTCGCCTGGTCCAGGGCACCGCCCGCTTGCTGTCGGCCCACCAGGTGGAGGCCACCCTGATCGACGGCTCCACCCAGGTGCTCGACGCCGACGTGATCGTGCTGTCCACCGGGAGCCGGCCCCGCATCCCCGACTGGGCCGAGATCGACGGGGTGCGGGTGCTGTCCACCCGCCACGCCTACCCGCCGCCCGAGCTGCCCCGCCACCTGGTGGTGGTGGGCTCGGGGGTGACCGGGGTGGAGTTCGTGCACATGTTCCGGTCGTTCGGGTCCGACGTGTCGCTGATCGTGAGCCGCAACCAGGTGCTGCCGGGTAAGGATCCCGAGGTGGCGGCGGTGCTGGAGCACAGTTTCATGGAACGCGGCGTCCGCCTGGTGATGGGGGCGCGGGCCATCGGGATCGACCGCGAGGGTGACACGGTGCGGGTGCGGTGCGACGACGGTCGGGTGATCGAGGGCAGCCACGTGCTGCTGGCCATCGGTTCGATACCCAACTCCGACAACCTCGGTCTGGAGGCGGCGGGCGTGGAGAGCGACGGCGGCTATGTGAAGGTCGACCACAACTGCCGGTCCAACGTGGCCCACATCTACGCCGCCGGTGACCTGTCGGGTCGGCTGCCGCTGTCGTCGGTCGCCTCCACCCAGGGCCGCAAGATCGCCGAGCACGCCATGGGCCGCCACGGCGGGGTGCACCGCCACATCGACTACGACAAGGCGGCATCAGCCATCTTCACCGATCCCGAGATCGCCGACGTGGGCCTGGCCGAGGCCGACGCCTTCGCCGAGGGTCGCAAGATCCGGGTCACCAAGGTGCCGTTCTCGGTGTCGGCCAAGGCCCTGATCAACAACGACTCCCGGGGGTTCGTGAAGATCGTGTCCGATCCCGCCACCGGAGTGGTGATGGGGGGCTCGATCGTGGGCCGCCACGCCGCCGAGCTGATCTCGGTGCTGGCCCTGGCCATCACGGCCGGTCTCACGGTGAACGATCTGGTGGAGTCGTTGTTCGTCCACCC
>CADEDH010000016.1:8584-25774 GCA_902826025.1 uncultured Actinomycetes bacterium | reverse complement strand
GGCCCGGGCCGCCAGCAGCAGGTTGGGTCGGCTCAGCCCACCGGGAAGCTCGGAGGCGATCAGCATCGCCTGGTGCATGGCCCACCCCGAGGCGAACCCCTCCAGCAGGGCCGGCGTCTTGGGCTCGGGGGAGCCGGCAGCCGTCAGCACACTCACCGCCCAGTCGGTCCAGGCGTCGGTGGGGAGAGGTTCGGCCGACGACCGTCGGGGGCTCCCGATGGTGAGCCAGGTGATGGGGGCGGCGGCCGGCACCTCCGGCTGGCGGGCGGCACACGCCATGGTCGAGGCCACCACCGTGGCGTCGGGCCCCAGATCCTGCTCCAGGGCGGCGGCGCCGGCGGCGGCGCAGGCCTGAGGGTCGCCGGTGAGCACCAGCAGGGCGTTGGGCCGGGCGAGGGCCAGGTCCCGGATCCGGCCGGACAGGTTGCCGGCCGGCAAGTCGATCTGCGTCACCACGAGCTGGGGCGGTCGGGCCCACTGGGACAGGTTGCGGCGCAGGGCCTGCTCGGCGGCCCGGCCGGTGGCGTCGGTGGTGACCAGCGCGGCCACCGTGAGGGGGGCGTCACGGTCGGGGAAGGACCGGGCCAGTATCTCGCCCAGCAGGCGGCCCTCGGTGCCGGGGGACAGGCCATCGGCCCACACCCAGGGGCGTTGGCCGGGGTCGTTCCAGCCCGGCCCGGCCGGCACGAAGGGATCGGGGATGCAGGCCGCATTCTGATCGTCGGCCGCCTGGTCCACGGCGCCGGTGGGTGCCGTCTGCAGAGCGAAGGCGCCCGAGACGGTGCGGTTCTTGGGACTCAGCGCCGGGTCGTCGATCCCCAGGGCAACGACGACCTCACGGGCCGCCCCGGCCGGATCGAGCAGCCCGCCCTTGGCGTTGAGGTGCCGGAAGTAGTCCCAGAAGCCCGACGACGCGGCGTCGGCTTCCTCCGTGGAGTCCACCCGGAAGATCTGGCCGATGAGAATGTCGCCGGTGCCGATGCCCTCGTAGGGATCCCAACCCTGGGGGCAGGCGGCGAGGTCGACGAGCAGGCCGCCGGGCCCGTTCACGGTCCGGGCCGCTTCGTCCCATCTCCAGCCGTTGGCGGCGATCTCGGCCACGACGGCGGCCCGGTCGGCGGCCCAGCCGGCTTCGGGGTCGTCCCGCGGCGGAGGTACGGCGGCCAGGGCCCGTTGGATGGCGACGTTGGTGGTGGGGGTGACGCCGCTGCTGGTAGGGGGGTACAAGGGGGAGGCAGGGGCGCCCGGGTCGAGCCGGCTCGTTTGCTGGTCGTTGCCGTCGTTGGTGACGGTCACGAAGCCGACGGCCAGCACCGCCGCCGCGACCAGGACGCCGATCGTCGTCTCCCACCCGCCTCGGCGCGGTTGGCCCTTGGCCGTCGTACCGGCACCGGCGGGTGCCGGCGTGGGTGCTGGCTTCGACGTGGCGCTGCGCTGCCCGCGTCCCCAGCTGGACGGCGACGGGGCTACAGGCGTGGGGGAGGGGGTGGCAGGAGCTACGGCAGGGAGGGGGACCGCAGGGGCCGGCCGGACGTCGGGCGCGGGCCGGGCGCCCGCCGGATGGGCGTCGAGGATGGCCTGGAGAGCGTCGGCCAGCTCGCTCGCCGTCTGCGGGCGGTCCGTCGGGGCCTTGGCCAGAGCCCGCTGGATCAGGGCATCGAGATCGGGTGGGGCCAGACCGGCCGGGAGGTGGGGCGGGGTCTGGGTGCGGAGCCGCTCCACGATGGCTTCGGCACTCAGATCGGGGTGGCGCTGGAACGGGGCATGCCCGGCGATGAGGGTGTAGAGGGTGGAGGCGGCGGAGTAGAGATCGGACCGCTCGTCCCGGCTGGTACCGCTGAACGTCTCGGGTGGGGCGTGCAGGGGGCTGGCGATGACCTGGGAGTCGGCGGCGTCCAGGATGCCGGTGCCGCTCCGGAGTGAAGCCAGCCCGAAGTCGGTGAGATACGGGTGGTCGCCGTCGACCAGGATGTTCTCCGGCTTGAGATCCCGGTGCAGGATCCCCTGCTCGTGGGCTTCAGCCAGGGTACGCAGCACCGTGATCAGCCAACCGACGGCCCGACGCCACGGGATCAGCCCGTCGCGACGCAAGCGGTCGCCCAGGCTGCCGCCCTCGATGAGGGCCATCACGATGCAGGGCCGGCCGTCGGCGGTGTAGTCGATGTCGTGGACGGTGACCACGTGGGGAAGGCCTGACAGCCGGCCCATGGTCCGGCACTCGGTCTCGAACAGCGCCCGGTCCACATCGGTGGGGAGGTGGTTGAACACCTTCACCGCCACCCGGCGGTCGAAGCGGGTGTCGGTGGCGGCGTACACGTGGGCGAATCCGCCGCGGCCGATCGGGGTGGCGCCGTCGAGATAGTCGAGCCCGAGGTCGGCATCCGGAGTGGGGCCTGCTCCGTCCCCCGGCTCGTCGGCGTCGCCATTCACCACGGCGGCCGAGCCTAGGCGCGGCGGCCGCCCTGGCCCCGTCGGGTTCGCCGGCCGTTTGGGAGCCCGGAACGGGGTGGTGCGGAGGGCGGGTCCCACAGGTCGCGGCGGCCGGTCTGGCTCGGCGCCCGACGGATCAGGCGCAGGACTGGGCGACCCGGTCCCAGGCACAGGGCGGCACCTGGCCCGACAGGTCGATCACGCCCAGGTCACTCGCCTCCCACCGCTTGTCGGCGTGCACGTAGCGCAGGATCGGTGCCCCCTCGATCAGGTCACCGTCGGCGCCGCCCGCCATGCCGTAGCCGATCCCGTCGGCCAGGCTCGGGTTGTCCATCGTGAGGGCTCGGGCTGCCAGCAGGAGGTTGGGGCGGCTCAACCCGCCCGGGAGCTGCTCGGCGATCAGCATCGACTGGTGCATCGACCAGGCGGAGGCGAAGCCGTCGAGCAGGGCTGGCGACTGGGGGGCCGGATAGCCGGTTGCTGCCAGCACAGCGGAGGCCCAGCTGCTCCAACCCTCGGGGTCGGCGTCGTCGGGGGGCAGGCGGGGATCGCCGACCGTGAGCCAGGTGGTCGGGGCCAGGGGGTCGACCGCCGGAGTAGATCGGGCACAGGCCGCCGTCGTCACCAGCAGACGAGCGGGGCCGGCGTTGAGGGCGGCCACGGCGGCGTCGCCGCAGGCCCCCGACGACCCGGTCACCACCGCTACCGCATCGGGCCGGATCGGGGCCTGGACCATTCCGAGCACCGCCGGCCCGATCTCGGTCGAGGCGTCGCCGACCTCGGTCACGGTGAGCTCGAACGACACAGATGACCGGTCGGCGTAGGCCTGCAGCGCCTCCAGGCCCGCCCGGGCCCCGTCGTCGCTGGTCACCAGCGCTGCCACCCGGATCGGGGAACGGCCGGGGAGCGACCGGGCCAGTGTCTCGCCCACCAGCCACCCCTGGGCGCGGGCCGAGATCCGGTCGGCCCATGCCCAGGGATGGCCGGCGGGGTCGGTCCATCCCGGGCCGTCGAAGGGGACGAAGGGGTCGGGCACGCACGCCGCCTGCTGCTCCTCGGCCGCCGGGTCGACGGTGGGGCTGGCCAGCCGCCGCGCCGCGAACGCCGTTGTCGTAGACTGGCCGGCCTCGGGGTCGATCGAACTGTCCTTCACCGGGACGACGGTGATCCGGCGGGCACCGTTGCTGTCGGACGCTGGCAGGCCTCCGCCCACGTCGCTCACCCATTCGAGATAGGCGGCGAAGCCATCGGCGCTGTCCTGCAACTCCTGGTTGTACACCGTTGGTGTGATCTGACCGAGAGACACCTCGTCGGCGAACAGCCCCTGGTACGGGTCCCAATCGGCGGGGCAGGTGGCCAGGTCCACGAGGAGCCCGCCCGGGCCGGACACGGTCCGGGCCTCTTGGTTCCACCGCCAGCCGTTGGCTTCGATCTCGGCCACCACCCGGGCCCGGTCGGCGTCCCACTGGTCTCCGGAGCCGGCCGGCAGGGCGATGGGGGCCGGCGGTCGGGTCGAGGGTGCGGTGGACGGGGGCGCCGGGGTGGTGGGGGCCACGGTGGGCAAGGCACCGACGAACGACGGTGGGTCGGGCTCCGAGTCTCGGGACGTCAGGTTGATGAGCACCGTGGAGGCCATGATGGTCGTGGTCACGAGCCCCACAGCGAGAGCTTGGCGGTGCCGGATCCACCAGCCGGCCGTGCCCTGGCCTGATGTTGCTGTCGACGTTGCCGGGCCCGGTTTGGTCCCCGGGGTTCCCGAGCCGGACGCCGGGCCGGGGGCCCAGTTCGCCGGCTGGGGAGGAGCCAACGGCGAGGCCGCGGGTGGGTTGGTGGCGGTGGGCGGGACGGACGTCGGCGCCGCGGTGCCGATGGGAGCGCTCTGGGTGAGGGTCGACCGCGGCGCGCGCTGTGCGACGGGACCGCCGGGCGATCGGGTGGCGGAGCCTGGACCGGTCGGGCCGGGGGAGGCGTCCAGAGCACCCCTCAGTGCGTCAGCCAGGTCGGCTGCGCTCTGGGGCCGGTCGGCGGGGTCCTTGGCCAGGGCCCGCTGGAGCAGCGCATCGAGCTCCGGCGGGGCCAGGCCGGCCGGTAGGCGGGCCGGCGGCTGGGTCTTCAGCCGTTCGACGATGGCCTCGGTACTCAGGTCGGCGTGACGCTGGAACGGGGCGTGCCCGGCGATCAGGTTGTACAGCGTCGAGGCGGCCGAGTAGACGTCGGACCGCTCGTCCCGGACGCCGCCGTCGAACGTCTCGGGCGGGGCGTGCAGCGGGCTGGCGATCACCTGCGCTGTGCCGACGTCGGTCCCGGCGCCGGGTGTCTTGACCGTGGCCAGCCCGAAATCGGTGAGGTGGGGTTCGTCCCCGGCCAGCAGGATGTTCTCCGGCTTGATGTCGCGGTGCAGGACACCGTGGCGATGGGCGGCGTCCAGGGCCTCCAGCACGGTCACCATGTAGCCGACGGCCCGGCGCCACGGGATCAGACCGTGCCGTCTCAGCTCGTCGCCCAGGCTGCCGTCTTCGAGGTAGGCCATGACGATGCAGGGCTGACCGTCGGCCGTGTACTCGATGTCGTGGAACGTGATGATGTTCGGGATCCGCCACAGCCGCCCGGTGGTCCGGCATTCGGTTTCGAACAGTGCCCGGTCGTCCTCGGTGAGGAAGTGGTCGAACACTTTGACCGCCACCCGGCGATCGAACCGGGTGTCGGTGGCGGCATAGACGTAAGCGAACCCGCCGCGGCCCACCGGGGCGACGTCGCGCAGGTACTCGATCCCGAGGTCGTCGGGAGCTGGTCCCTCCATGGCCGGCATGGCCCGGCAGTCTAGGTTTGGGCCGACACCGGCAGGGATCGGGCCCCCGGCGGTATCAGGCTATGACGGCCACGATGTCGCCGCCGGAGACGGACTGCCCGGGGGTCACCCGGATCTCCTTCACCGTGCCCGACTTCTCGGCCATCACGTTGTTCTCCATCTTCATGGCCTCGAGCACGATGACGGTCTCGCCCGCCTCGATCTCCTGGCCCACCTCCACCAGCACCTTCACCACGGTGCCCTGCATCGGCACGGCCACGTCTCCCGAGCCTGAACCAGAAACGGTGGACCGGCCCGACGTCCGTCGGGACGGCTTGCGGCCCTTGGCCGACCGGCCCCCGCCTCCGCCGCCCAGGTCCGACTCGTTGACCCACATCGACACCTTGAACCGGCGGCCGTTGACCTCCACGTCCACGTCTCGGCGGACCTTGGGCTCGGCCTCCTCACCCTCGGCGGCCGGTGCCGCCGCCGGGGCCTCGGCCCCGAGCCCGCTCAGGTCGAGCACTTCCTCCACCCATTTGGTGGAGTGTTCCACCGCTTGGAAGTCGGGGTGCTCCAGGATGGCGATGTCGGCCGGGATGGTGGTGGCCACGCCCTCGATCTGCATCTCCCGCAGGGCCCGCAGAGTGCGGGCGATGGCGGTGGGGCGGTCGGCCCCCCAGCAGATCAGCTTGCCCACCAGATTGTCGTAGTACTGGCTGATCTCGTCGCCCGACTCGTACCCGCCGTCCCACCGCACGCCGTAACCGGAGGCGGTCCGCAGCTTGGTGATGGGCCCGGGCGAGGGCCGGAAGGCGCCGCCGGTGGGGTCTTCGGCGTTGATCCGGACCTCGATGGCGTGGCCGTTCGTCGGGATGTCGGCCTGGGTGAACGGCAGCGGGTGGCCGGCCGCCACCGCCAGCTGCAGGGCCACCAGGTCGAGCCCGCTCACCATCTCGGTGACCGGGTGCTCCACCTGGAGGCGGGTGTTCATCTCCAGGTAGTAGAAGTTGCCGTCCTCGTAGAGGAACTCGACGGTGCCGGCGTTGGTGTAGCCGCAGCCCAGGGCCACCTTCACCGCCGCTTCGCCCATCCCCTTCACGATCTCGGGGGGCAGGCCGGGGGCCGGGGCCTCCTCGATCAGCTTCTGGTGGCGGCGCTGGGCCGAGCAGTCCCGCAGGCCCACGTAGACGCCGTTGCCGTGCCGGTCGCAAAGCACCTGCACCTCGACGTGGCGGGGCTTGGTGAGGTAGCGCTCCAGGTAGCACTCGCCCCGCCCGAAGTACGACGTGGCCTCCCGCTGGGCCGACTCCAGCAGCTCGGCCGCCTCCTCCGGAGCCCGCACCACCTTCATGCCCCGGCCGCCACCGCCGTAGGCGGCCTTGATGGCCACCGGCCAGCCATGCTGCTCACCGAAGGCCACGACCTCGGACGGGTCGGTCAGGAACTCCGTGTTGCCCGGCACCCCGGCCACGCCCACCTTGTCGGCCGCCGCCCGGGCGCTGATCTTGTCGCCCATGACCTCGATGGCCCCCGGCGGAGGGCCGATGAAGGTGACGCCCCGCTCGGTGATGGCCCGGGCGAAGTCGGCGTTCTCGCTGAAGAACCCGTAACCGGGATGCACCGCCTCGGCCCCCGACGCCTCGATGGCGTTCAGGATGGCCTCGGTGTTCAGGTAGCTCTCGGCCGCCGTCTGGCCGCCCAGGGCGAAGGCCTCGTCGGCCAGGCGGACGTGGAGCGCCTCGCGGTCCAGCTCGGAGTACACCGCAACGGTGGCGATGCCCTGCTCCTGGCAGGCGCGGATCACCCGTACTGCGATCTCGCCCCGGTTGGCGATCAGGACCTTGCCGAACGTCTTGGATTCCATGGGTACCCGCATGTTGCTCGTCGGTGCGCTCCCGTTTGGGGGGAGAGCGCAGGGAAAAGAGGAGTTACCGTGAGATCGGCTTGCCCCGAGGGGCCCGATCGAACAGGCTCACGTCGCCATGAGCATCGCGAGGGTACTACCGGGTCCGCCCGGCACCAGATTTTCCGCCGTCACCCATGTGGTGGAGACCGGATCGACCAACGCCGACCTGCTGGCGGCGGCCGCACAGGGGGAGCCCGAGGGGGCCGTTCGGGTGACCGATCATCAGACGGCGGGCCGGGGACGCCAGGGCCGGACCTGGCAGGACGAGCCCGGCAACTCGATGCTGATGTCGGTCCTGCTCCGCCCGCCGGTTGCTGTGGCCCCCCTGGTGCCCCTGATCTCGGGTCTAGCCGTCACCGACGGGGTGAATCACCTGCTGGCGGCCCCGAACGGGCCGGAGCCGGTGCCGATGCGGGCCGCCCTCAAATGGCCGAACGACGTGCTGGTGCCCGAGCTGGGGGAGCGCAAGCTGTGCGGCATCCTGGCCGAGGCCACCACCGCCGGGGCGACCGACGGCCGGATCGTCGTCGTGTCCGGCATGGGGCTCAACATCCGGTTCTCCAGCCCCCCACCCGACGAGATCGCCCAGCGGGCGGCCACCCTGGAGGAGCTGGCCGGCCGTCCGGTCGACCGCTGGGATGTGGTGGCGGCCGTGCTCACCCACTTCGAGCGATGGCTCGTGGCGGCCGAGGCCAGCCCGGCAGCCGTCCTCGACGCCTACCGGGGCCGCTGCCTCACCGTGGGCCGCACGGTGAGGATGCAGACCGCCACCGGGGTGCTGGAGGGCGTGGCCTCGGCCGTGGCCGAGTCGGGTGGCCTGATGATCGACACCGCCAATGGCCCGGTCACCGTCACCGCCGGCGACGCCCACCACATCTGACTCCCGGAGTCGGGAGGGCCTCACGATCCGGGCCGTCCGGCCGATGGGGTGTCACGTATGGCCCCCACCCGACGCACCCGCCCCCGCTGCGCCGTCGCGTTCGCAGCCCTGACCCTGGCCCTCCCGCTGGCGGCCCTGGCCGGCGCCCGCCCCGTCGCCGCCCAGGACCCGCCGCCGACGACGGCGCCCACCGACCCGGCGGCCACCGCCGATCCCAACGCCACCACCTCCACCACCGACCCCCTGGTCAACGAGGAGGCGGGCGAGACCGTTCCGTCGACACCCGACACCGTCCCCGCCCCGGTGGGGGCGTACGACGGGCCGAAGCCCTACCAGCCGGCCCGGGTGCTGCACAGCAACGTGCAGGCGGCCGAGAAGAAGCTGGCCGACGTCCGCTGGATGCGGGCCGAGATGGTCCGCCAGGCCCATGACGCCAAGCGCCACCGCAAGGAGCTTCAGCTCCGCCAGCAGTCGCTCGACACCCAGAGCCTCCAGGCCACCCAGGCCCTGCAGGACGCCGAAGCCATGCTCAAGGACCGGGCGGTGGCCGCCTTCGTTTCCAACGACGGGGCCAACGAGGCCCTGCTCCACTCCCTCGAATCGGCCGACCACGACTCGGTGCTCGACCTCCAGGTCCGCCAGCGGCTCCTGGGCGTGGCGCTCGACTCCGACGCGGTGGCCATCGACGACTACCTCCAGCTCCGCACGCAACTCAGCGGCGACCTGGTGGCGACGGTCGACGAGCTCCGCCTGACCGAGGTGTCGCTGACCGACCTGGAGGCCCAGGCCGACGCGGCGGCGGGGGCCGTGCGCCAGGCCGAGAACGAACTGGCGGCCTTCCAGGCCGGCAGCGCCATCTACATCGACGGTGTGGTGTTCCCCATCGCCGGGCCCTACGGGCAGCCCCTGGTGGGCACGTTCGGTGCGCCCCGCATGCCCGGCACCCCCGACGCCCACTGGCATGAGGGCATAGACATCTTCGCCCCGGCGGGAACGCCGCTGGTGGCGGCCGAGCGGGGCGTCGTCACCAAGGTGGGCTCGAACCGCCTGGGTGGCCTCACCGTGTGGCTCCACGGCGAGAGCGGGACCGACTGGTACTACGCCCACCTGCTGGCCCACGCCCCCGACCTGGTGGGGGGCCAGCTGGTGGAGGCCGGCACCCTGCTCGGTTACGTGGGTAACACAGGCAACGCCCTGACCACCCCGTCGCACCTCCATCTGGAGCTGCATACAAACGGGGGCGACGCCGTCGACCCGTTCCCCCTGCTCAACGTGATCTCCCAGCGCGACGCCGCCGCCGGCCAGTGAGTCAGGCCGAGGGGTCGCGGTAGGCGACCCAGCGGGCCCCGGCCCGATGGAGATGGACGGGGAGGCCGAACAGGTCGCCGAGCAGCCCGGCGCTGAGCGTGGCGTCGAGCGGCCCCTGGGCCGCCACCCGGGCCGCCTTCAGGGCCAGCAGATGGGTGGCCGAGGCGGGGATGTCCTCCACCCGGTGGATGACCAGCACGGTGGGAGGGGAAGCGGGGTCGGCCGCCAGCTGTTGCAGGGCATCGATCAGGTCTTCCCGCCCGCCGAAGTCGAGGTTGGCCGTGGGTTCGTCGAGCAGCACCAGCTCGGGATGGGGCATGAGGGTGCGGGCCAGCATCACCCGCTGGCGTTCCCCGCTGGACAGCGAGATCATCCGCCGGTCGCCGTAGCCGCCCAGCCCCACCTGGGCCAGCAGGGCCTCGGCCCGCTCGGTGTCGGCCGGCTCGTACCGGTGCCACCACGGCTCCAGGGCCCCGAAGCGCCCGCAGCGCACCACCTCCTCGGCGCTGAGGCTGCCCCGCATCTGCTCGGCCAGAGCGGTGGAGGCCAGGCCGATCCGGGCCCGCAGCGGCCGCACGTCGACCCGGCCCAGTTCCTGGCCCAGGACCCGGACGGTGCCGACACTGGGGTGTAGGGCCAGGCTGGCGATCCGCAGCAGGGTGGACTTGCCACCCCCGTTGGGCCCCAGCACCACCCAGTGCTGACCGTGCTCCACCTGCCAGTCGATCCCGGTGAGGATGGTGTTGCCCTCCACCCGCACCTCGACGCCTGCCAGCTCCAACACGGGCCCGGCCGCGCTGGCCTCGGCCCCGGAGCCGGAGGCCGCCGGGGTTAGCATGGGGCCCGCCCCGTTGCCTTCGTCAGTCCTCGCTGGTGTCAATCCTTCTCGGCTTTCTCATCGTCATACTTCTGATCGCAGCCAGCGGGTTCTTCGTGGCGGTGGAGTTCGCGCTCATCGCCGCCGACCGGTCCCGGCTGGAGACCCTGGCCGCCCAGGGTAGGTGGCCGGCCCGGATTGCCGTCGGAGTGATGCGTCGCCTGTCGTTCCACCTGTCGGGGGCCCAGCTCGGCATCACCTTCACCAGCCTGCTGCTCGGCTACCTGGCCGAGCCCCTGGTGGGCCGCCTGATCGACCCTGCCGTCGCCCGGGTCACGGGCCAGGAGGGTTCCGGAGTGTCGGTGTTGCTGGCGCTGCTGCTGGCCACCGTGTTCCAGATGGTGGCCGGAGAGCTCATCCCCAAGAACATCGCCATCGCCCACGCCGAGGCCAGCGTGCAGGTACTGGCGCCGGCGGCCCGGGTCGTGCACGGCGTCTTCTGGCCCCTGATCACGCTGTTCAACGGGGCGGCCAACGCCCTGGTGCGCCTGGTGGGCATCGAGCCCCGGGAGGAGCACCACGTACACCGCTCGCTGGAGGAGCTGGAGTACCTCATCCGTTCGTCGGGCAAGTCGGGGGCGCTCGATCCCGAGTCGCACAGCCTGCTCACCCGGACCCTGCGCTTCGGCGACAAGACGGCGGCCGACGCCCTCACCCCCCGGGTCCACCTGGAGGCGGTGCCGGTGACGGCCACCGTGGCCGAGCTGGCCGCCTTCGCCGCCGAGATCCAGCACAGCCGGTACCCGGTCTACGACGGCGACCTCGACAACCTGCGGGGGGTGGTGAGCATCACCTCGATCTTCGCCACTCCGCCGGCCGAACGGGCCGGGCGATCGGTGGCCACGATCATGGCCGAGCCGCTGGTGGTGCCCGAGACCCGGGACCTGGTCGACATCCTCGGCGACTTCCGCCGCACCGGCACCGAGATGGCCGTGGTGATCGACGAGCACGGGGGCACCGCCGGGATCCTCACCCTGGAGGACGTGCTGGAGGAGATGGTGGGGGAGGTCGACGACGAGCACGACGAGGAGGCGGCCAATCCCCTCACCGGCGTGGGCGACGGCGTCTACGTGGTGGCCGGCACCCTCCACCTCGACGAGGTGGCTGACGCCAGCGGTCTCAGCCTGCCCGAGGGCGAGTACGAGACCGTGGCCGGCTTCGTCCTCCACCGTCTGGGCCGGATCCCCACCGCCGGCGACCACCTGACCGTCGGGGGCTGGCACATCGAGGTGGTGGAGATGGACGGGCTGCGAATCGCCTCCCTCCAGCTCACCGCCCCCCGGGAGACGGGTTCGTGACCTTGCCCCCCGGCGCGCCGCCCCTGCTGGTGGTGGCGGCCGAAACTGTCGAGTCGGCCGCCGAACACCTCCCGGCGTCCACCGTGGCCTGGTACTTCGCCGCCGCGGTGGTGCTGATCGCGCTGAACGGCCTGTTCGTGGCGTACGAGTTCGCCATCCTGGCGGCCAAGCGATCCACCTTCGAGTCGGCCCGGCGGGCCGGACGGCGCACGTCCCGGGGGGCCCTGGCCTCGATGTCGGACCTGTCGATGCAGCTGGCCGGGGCCCAGCTGGGGATCACGATGGCCTCGCTCGGGCTGGGCTACGTGGCCGAGCCGGCGTTCGAGTCGGTGGTGACGTGGGCTCTGGGCGGGGTCCTGTCGGAGCACCTGCTCCATCCCGTCGGGCTGGGGGTGTCGCTGGCCGTGGTGGTGTTCCTCCATCTCGTGCTGGGCGAGATGGTGCCCAAGAACCTGGCCCTGGCCGCCCCCGACGAGCTCACCACGTGGCTGGTGCTGCCCTATCGCGCCTATCTGGCGCTGTTCCGGCCGTTCGTTCGCCTCCTCAACGCCATGGCCAACGCCGGCTGCCGGCTGGTGGGGGTGGAGCCCCGGGACGAGCTGGTGGCCGTCCACTCCGCCTCCGAACTGGCCGCCATCGTGAGCCACTCGGGCGAGGAGGGGTCGATCGACGCCGGTGACGCCCTGCTGCTCAGCGGCGCCCTCGAGTTCGCCCTGCGTCCGGTGGGGGAGGTGGCCACCCCGCTCGATGCCATCGCCACCCTCCGGCTGGGGGCCACCGCGGCCCAGGCCGAACGGGTGGCGGCCGCCTCGGAGCGGGAGCGGCTACCGATCGTGGGGGCCGACCACAAGCGGGTGGTGGGCTACGTGCACGCCCGGGACCTGCTGGCCATCCCGGCCGAGCAGCGCCTCTCGCCCCTGCCCCCGGAGCTGGTGCGGAGCATGGCCATCGTGCGGGCCGACCGGTCCCTGATCGACACCCTGCGCACCCTGCGGCGGGTGAAGCGGCAGATGGCGGTGGTGGTGGCCGAGGGCGGCCCGGTGGCCATCATCTCGGTGGAGGAAGTGGTGCGAGCTCTGCTGGCTCCCGCCGCCTCCGACCCGGCCGAGGCCAGGTAGACAACGCTGCGTCCTGCCGTTTGGGCTCGGCTCCGCGTTGCGAACGCGTTACCCTGTGCCACCGTGCGCTTGGCAGGTCGCAGAACAGCGGTCGCAGCGGTGGTCGCCATGGTGTGGTTCGGGGTCGACCTGGCCGCCCCCTCGGCGGCCGATCATCGCCCCAAGGGCATCGCCGCGGTGTCGCAGGCAGCGCCCGGGCCCGAGGTGCTGTCGACCAAGGCCGTCTCGCTCGACGAGGTCCGCCTGATGATCGACGTGACCAACAAGGAGCTGTCGGCGGCGACCGCCCAGCTCGAGGCGGCCCAGGTGGACCTGGATGCGGCCACCTCCGCCACCCAGGAGTTGCAGGACGACGCTGCCGCCATGGGCCAGCAGACCCTCAGCAACGCCATCGCCAGCTACCAGATGAGCGAGATCCCCACCGGACTGCTGGCCGCCGACGAGATCAACAAGAGCATCCGGATGACGACGCTCGGCGACGTGGCCGTCACCAATGACATCCAGAGCTTCGAGAAGTACCGCAACCTGAAAAAGGATCTGGAGATCGAGGAGGCCGAGCTGGCCCTGCGGGCCGACCGGCTGTCGGTGGTCCAGGCCACGATCGACAGCCTGAACGCCGAGCTGAACCAGGAGCTGGCCGTGCTGGGCGACCTGGAGGAGCGGCGGCTGCAGAACCAGGCGGCGTCGCTGTCGGCCCAGGCCTCCGTGCGGTCCCAGTACAAGGGCAAGCGCCAGGGGTACTACCTCGACACCTGCCCCGTCGACGGGACCCACAACTTCATCGACTCCTGGGGTTTCGCCCGCTCCGGGGGCCGCCGCCACGAGGGAGTGGACATCATGGCCAAGATCGGCACGCCGGTTGTGGCCCCGGTGTCGGGTGCGGTGGAGCTGCGGGACAACAGCCTGGGCGGCAAGTCGTTCCACCTCACCGGCGACGACGGCAATTACTACTACGGCACCCACCTGTCCCGTTACGGCAAGTCGGGCCAGGTGAAGGTGG
Source organism: uncultured Actinomycetes bacterium (assembly GCA_902826025.1). Taxonomy (GTDB): domain Bacteria; phylum Actinomycetota; class Acidimicrobiia; order Acidimicrobiales; family SZUA-35; genus CADEDH01. The sequence goes on along the minus strand of CADEDH010000016.1, from coordinate 12,166 downwards.
GCGAGGTCATCGGCTACGTGGGTGACACCGGCAACGCCAAGGGCATCCCCCACCTGCACTTCGAGATCCATCCCGGCGGGCGCAAACGCCCGGCCATCAACCCGTTCATCGATTCCGCCGCCGTTTGCTCCGGCGCCCAGTACTGACGAGGATGGGCCCATGCCCGCACTGACCCTGGCCCAGGCCAACGCCATCATCGACGCCGCCCTGTCCGCCTCGGCCGAGGCCGGCTACGCCCCCATGGGGGTCGTCGTGCTCGACGAGTCGGGGGCGGTGCGCTCGGCCCAGCGCCAGGACGGCGCTTCGATGTTCCGCATCGATGTGGCCACCGGCAAGGCCTGGGGAGCGGTGGGCATGGGGGTGGCCAGCCGGGTGCTGGCCCAGCGGGCGGCCGACAACCCCAACTTCTTCGTGTCGCTCTCGGCCACGGCCCAGGGCAAGTTCCTGCCCCAGCCCGGCGCCGTCGTCATCAAGGATGCCAACGGCGTGATCATCGGCGCCGTCGGCGCCTCCGGCGGCACCGGCGACGAGGACGAAGCCATCTGCATCGCCGGCGTCACCGCCGCCGGCCTGGCCCACGGCTGAGCGCGTTCGCAGCGCCAGCGGCGCGTAGCGCCCCGGTGGGGTGGGGGCCCCGACGGAGGTGGGGAGCCGGCGTAGCCGGCGGGGGCGGCGAGCCCCCTGGGACTATGCGCCGATGGAGTGGTAGCCGCCGTCGACGTGGATGATCGACCCGGTGGTCTGGGGGAACCAGTCGGACAGCAGGGCCACGCAGGCCCGTGACACGCCCTCGGCGTTGTTGACGTCCCACCCCAGCGGAGCCCGCTTGACCCATTCCGCCTCGAAGGCGGCGAACCCGGGGATCGACTTGGCCGCGATCGTGCGCATCGGCCCTGCCGCCACCAGGTTGCAGCGGATCTGGCGGGGGCCGAGCTCCCTCGCCAGGTACCGGTTGAGCGACTCGAGCGCCGCCTTGGCCATCCCCATCCAGTTGTAGGCCGGCCACGACACGGTGGCGTCGAACGTGAGCCCCACCAGCGAGCCGCCATCGGCCATGAGGGGGGTCACGATGTCGGACAGGGACCGCAGCGAGTAGGCCGACACGTGCACCGCCACCGACACGTCATCCCAGCTGGGGGCGAAGAAGTCATCGCCCAGGCAGGACTCGGGGGCGAACCCGATGGAGTGGAGGGCGCCGTCGATGCGGCCCCACCGCTCCCGTAGCGTGGCCTGGAGGGCCTCGCCGTGGGCCGGGTCGGTGATGTCGAGCTCATGCACCTCCACCGGGGTGTCGAGCTTTCGTGCCGTCCGCTCGGTGAGACGCAGGCCCCGGCCGAACCCGGTGAGGGCCACCTCGGCCCCTTCTCGCTGCGCGAGCTGCGCCACCCCGAAGGCCAGCGAGTCGTCGGTCAGCACACCGGTGATAAGCAGTTTTTTTCCGTCCAGGAGACTCACGCCACTCAGACTTGGGCCACCCCGCGATGGTTACCACCGGGTCTGTGCGCCGCCGCCTGGGACCGGATCCCGGCCGGGCGGTACCCTTCCGGCTGTGATGAAGCTCTACGACACGGCCCGTCGGACCATCGTCCCGTTCGAGGTCGGCGATGTCGTCCTCATGTACACCTGCGGGATCACGCCCTACGACGCCACCCACCTGGGCCACGCCGCCGTGTACGTCGGCTACGACGTGCTCCAGCGCCGCCTGCGCGATCTGGGCCACGAGACCCGCTGCGTGCGCAACGTCACCGACGTCGACGACGACCTGCTGCGCAAGGCGCGCGAGCTCGACGTCCACTACCTCGACCTGGCGGCGGCCGAGACCGCCCGCTTCGACGACGACATGGCCGCCCTCGGGATGATCCCGTCGTGGAGCGAGCCCCGGGCCACCTCGGCCATCGCCGACATCCGGGGCTTCATCGGCATGGTGCTGGAGAGCGGCCACGCCTACCAGGCCGGCGGCGCGGTGTACTTCGACGTCAGCTCCTGGCCCCGCTTCGGCGAGATCTCGGGCTATGACCGCGAGACCATGCTCCAGCTGGCGGCCGAGCGGGGCGGCAACCCCAACGATCCCAACAAGCGGGACCCGCTCGATTTCGTGCTGTGGCAGCCCTCGGCCGAGGGCGAGCCGGCGTGGGAGACGCTGTGGGGGCCGGGACGGCCGGGCTGGCACATCGAATGCTCGGCCCTGGCCCTGCGGGAGCTGGGCATGACGATCGACCTCCACGGCGGTGGGAGCGACCTGATCTTCCCCCACCACGAGTGCGAGTCGGCCCAGTCGGAGGCGGCCACCGGCGAGCCCTTCGTGCGCCACTGGATGCACCAGGCCATGGTGCGGATGGACGGCGAGAAGATGTCGAAGTCGCTGGGGAACCTGGTGTTCGTCAGCGACCTGCGTCAGAAGTACGACACCCGGGCCATCCGCCTCGGCATCGTCAACAACCATTACCGCACCGAGTGGGAGTGGAACGAGCACATCATGCCCAACGCTGCGGCCCGTCTGGAGCGGTGGCTGGAGGCCGGGGTGGGGGAGGGGGCGCTGGACGAGGTCCGGGCCGCCCTCGACAACGACCTCGACACGGTGGCGGCGGTGGCCGCCATCGATGCCGCCGCCGGCCGGGGCGAGGGTGTGTCCCGGGCCGCCCTGCTGCTGGGGGTGGACCTGGAGGCCGGGCCGCCCACGCTGAACCCGCCCACCTACGCCCCCCGGCTGCGCTGAGGCCGGCGCCGTGCTTCCACAGCCGCTCCCGCCCGGGTGGTACGGCCGCCACCAGCGGCGGGCCAAGCGCGTCCTGCGCCCCGTGTTCCGCCGGCTCTGGACGATCGAGGTGGAGGGGCTAAACCGGATCCCGGCCGATGGGCCGGCCATCCTGTGCCCCAACCACCTGGCCGCCATCGACTCGTTTTTCGTGCCGGCGGTGCTGGACCGACCGGTGGTGTACGTGGGCAAGGCCGAGTACCTCGACTCGTGGAAGACCCGCTGGCTGTTCCCGGCGCTGGGGATGATCCCCATCGACCGCCGGGGCGGGGAGCACGCCCAGGCTGCGCTCGACGCCGCCCGGGAGGTATTGGCCGGGGGTGGCCTGTTCGCCATCTACCCCGAGGGCACCCGCAGTCGGACCGGCGACCTGTACCGGGGCAAGACGGGTGCGGCCCGCCTGGCCATCGAGACCGGCGCCCCGATCATCCCGGTGGGCCTGATCGGCACCCCCGAGGTCCAGCCGGTGGGGTCGAACCGCCCCCGGCTCTTCCGCCCGGTGCGGGTGCGCTTCGGCCGGCCGATCGAGGTCGACCGCTACCGGTCGCGCCCCGCCGACCGGGCCGTGCTGCGGGAGCTGACCGACGAGCTGATGTTCGAGATCCGGGCTCTCACCGGCCAGAACTACGTCGACCGCTACGCCGGCGAGCTGGCGCCGGAGTTCGTCGATGCCCAGACCGCCGCCAGCCCCAGCCTGTCGTCGGCCGCCGTGCTCACCGCGGCCCCGCTGCCGGCCTGAGGCAACCCTTCGGGTTGCTTGAGTTTCGCCTGTGGCGAAACGTCTGAGGCAACCCTTCGGGTTGCTTGAGTTTCGCCTGCGGCGAAAC
>CADEDH010000016.1:3442-8484 GCA_902826025.1 uncultured Actinomycetes bacterium | reverse complement strand
GGCGAAACGTCTGAGGCAACCCTTCGGGTTGCTTGAGTTTCGCCTGCGGCGAAACTCCTGAGCCCTGCTGGGGGAGGGCGGCCCGGGCCGGAAACCCGACTCGGGAGCAGGGACGCCACCCGTACACTCGGAGACGTGTCCGATATCTCCATCGCCCTGCCCGACGGTTCCCAGCGACAGCTCCCCGCCGGCTCCACTGCGGCCGATCTCGCCTCCGCCATCGGCAAGCGGCTGGCCAAGGACGCTCTGGTGGCCGTGGTCGACGGGAAGCCCGTTGACCTGAACCGCCCGCTGGCCGACGGCCAACAGGTGCAGATCGTCACCCCCGACTCCGAGCTGGGCCTGGACACCCTGCGCCACTCCACCTCCCACGTGCTGGCCCAGGCCGTGCTCAGCCTGTGGCCGGGGGCAACGTTCGCCATCGGTCCGTCGATCGCCGACGGCTTCTACTACGACTTCTCCCTCCCCGACTCCGCCACGTTCTCCGAGGACGACCTGGAGCGCATCGAGGCCCGGATGCGGGAGATCGTGAAGGCCGACCAGCCCTTCATCCGCTCCGAGTTGGCCCCCGACGATGCCCGGGCCCTCATGGCTGAGCACCCCTACAAGCGGGAGATCATCGACCGGGTCACCTCGGGCGACGCCAGCGGCATGGAGGCCGAGGCGGCCGGGGGCAACTCGGTCAGCTTCTACCGCAACACCGACGCCTTCGTCGACATGTGTGTTGGCCCCCACGTGCCCACCACCGGCCGCCTCGGCCACTTCAAGCTGATGAAGGTGGCGGGGGCCTATTGGCGCGGTGACGAGCACCAGCCGATGCTCCAGCGGATCTACGGCACGGCCTGGGCCACCAAGGACCAGCTGGCCGAGCATCTGAAGCGGCTGGAGGAGGCGGCCAAGCGCGATCATCGCAAGCTGGCCAACGAGCTCGACCTGCTGTCGTTCCCGTCCGAACTGGGCGGGGGCCTGGCCGTGTGGCATCCCCGGGGGGCCATCGTGCGCAAGGTCATGGAGGACTACTCCCGGGCCCGCCACATGGCCGCCGGCTACCAGTTCGCCTACACCCCGCACCTGGCCCGGGCCCAGCTGTTCGAGACGTCGGGCCACCTCAGCTTCTACGCCGACGGCATGTACCCGCCCATGGAGATGGACAACGGGGTGTATTACCCGAAGCCCATGAACTGCCCCATGCACGTGCTGATCTACAAGTCGCGCCAGCGCTCGTACCGGGAGCTGCCGCTGCGGTTGTTCGAGCTGGGCACGGTCTACCGCTACGAGCGGGCCGGCACGCTGCACGGCCTGATGCGGGCCCGGGGCTTCACCCAGGACGATTCCCACATCTTCGTGCCCCTGGAGGGCCTGGCCGACGAGATCCGGAGCCTGCTCGACTTCGTGATCGACATGCTGCGCTCCTTCGGGTTCGACGAGTTCCAGGCGAAGCTGTCCACCCGACCGGCCGAGAAGTCGATCGGGACCGACGAGATGTGGGAGCTGTCCACCAAGGCCCTGGCCGGGGCGCTCGATGCCCATGGCCTCGACTACACGATCGACGAGGGCGGCGGCGCCTTCTACGGCCCCAAGATCGACGTCGACGTGCGCGACGCCATCGGCCGGGCCTGGCAGCTGTCGACCATCCAGGTCGACTTCAACCACCCCGAGCGGTTCGGCCTGGAGTACGTGGCCCCCGACGGTGAGCGCCGCCCGCCGGTGATGGTCCACCGGGCCCTGATGGGTTCGCTCGACCGATTCTTCGGCGTGCTGCTGGAGCACTACGCCGGCAACCTGCCGCTGTGGCTGGCCCCGGTGCAGGTGGAGATCCTGCCGGTGGCGGCCGACCACGAGGATTACGCATGGTCCGTGCGCGACCGCCTGGCCGCCGCCGGACTGCGGGTGGAGGTGTCCGGCGCCGGGGATCCCCTGGGTCGCCGTATCCGCAACGCCAAGATGCAGAAGGTGCCCTACGTGCTGGTGGTGGGCGACACCGACGTGGCCGCCGGCACCGTCGGCGTCAACCCCCGGGGCGGAGACGTCGAGCGCGACGTGGTCCTGGGAGCGTTCGAGGCCCGGCTGGCCGTGGAGGCCGTCCCCGGGACCACGGGGCCGACGGCGGCTGCCGCCGGTCAGGCCTAGGCGGTGGAGTGGGTCCATTCCGGCTGGCGTCTGGCCCAGCCCAAGGGGATCGGGGGCGACGGCAGGCCGCACGTCGATCCCGTTCCCGCCCCGGGCCAGACCCTGTTCGAGGCGCTCGAGAGTTCCGGGCTGCCCGACGAGCAGACCTACATCCTCACCCGTTGGGAGCGGACCTTCGCCATCCTCAACGTGTTCCCCTACACCTCGGGCCATGTGATGGTGCTGCCCCGCAAGGCGGCCCGCAGCTTCGACGATCTCGATGAGGAGACCTACACCGAGCTGTGGGCCCTGGTCCGCCAGGCCACCCAGGTGGTCAAGGCCGTGGTGCGGCCCCAGGGGCTGAATGTCGGGTTCAACGAGGGCACGGCCGGTGGCGGCTCCCAGCCCGACCACCTCCACGTGCACGTGGTGCCCCGGTGGGACGCCGACACCAACTTCATGACCACGATCGCCGACGCCCGGGTGCTCCCGGTGACCCTGGCCGACACGTGGGCCGCCCTCCGGCGGGCCTGGCCCCCGGCGCCCGGTAACGTGGAGCCGTGAACGAGAGCGGCGAGCCGGTGGAGGACTCCGGGACCGAGAGCCTGGATCAGCCGGGCGACCAGCTACCCGAAGACCTCCAGCCCGACCTGGTGGACTCCGAAGATTACATCTTCCCCAACAACAACCGCCGCCGGATCCCCGGCTACCTGTACCTCGGTATCGCCGTGGCCCTGGCCGTGCTGGTCGTGGCGCGGGGAGACGGGATCTACGTCAATCGGGGGTATCTGGGGGCCGCCGCGATCCTCGGGTTGCTCGGGGTCTACTCGATCGTGAGCGGCTGGAACCTCAATGTCGACGAACGCGACGCGCTGGTGGCCGCCGTGCAGGAGGTCGGCTTCCCGGTCGGCCACGCCTCGGCTCAGATGGGCTGGCGGGGCCTGCTCAGCCGCCCCACGTGGCGGATCCTGCTGTACTCGGCCGACGATCCACCCACCAAGCGGGGCTTCGTACTGGTGGACGGGGTGGAGCCCACGGTGGTCGATTCCTTCGTGGAGGAGAACCCGGAAGACTGGAGCAAGCTCACCGGGGGTACCACTCCAGAGCCGGCCACCGACGGCTGACCTCACCCCGCTCGGGGGTCGAAGCACCTGAATGATCCCGGCCAGCGCTCGGATCGGCTACCGTTGAAGGTCGACTTACCGCGATCCAACGCGAATCACCGCACGAGAGGTTGCGCCCGTGTTCGACGGCAATTTCCGCACTGCGTTCGAGAAGGGCATGGCCCCGATCGGCAAAAGCCTTCAGCAGGCCGGCGTGTCACCCGACGCGGTCACCGGCCTGGGCGTGACCATGGCGGGAGCCTGCGGCGTGGCCATCGCCCTGGGCCAGTTCCCCCTGGCCGTCCTGCTCCTGTTGCTCACCGGCCTGCCCGACGCCCTCGACGGGGCGGTGGCCAAGGCCGCCGGCAAGTCCGGGCCCCGGGGCGCCTACCTCGACTCGGTATCGGACCGGTTGAGCGACGCCCTGTTGTTCGCCGGCGCCGGCTGGTACTTCGCCGGTACCGACTCGCCCCACAAGGCCCTGCTGCCCTTCGGCGTCTACATCGCCGCCTCGCTCGTGTCGTACCAGCGGGCCAAGGCCGAGTCGCTGGGCTACGAGGCCAAGGGCGGTCTGATGGAGCGGGCCGAACGGTTCATCGTTCTCGGCTTCGGTCTCCTGTTCAGCCCCCTGTTCGAGGCCACGCTGTGGGTCATGCTGGTGCTGACGGGGATCACGGTGGTCACCCGGTTCGTGAAGGTGTGGCGCCAGGCCAGCGGCCTGCCGGCCCGCCACCAGCTCCGCACGCGCCCGTCGCGGCGGCGCAACGCCCGCCCGGTGAACGACTTCCGTCAGCGGGCAGAGGCCCGGGCCGAAGCCCGTCGCCGTCGCCGCTCGCTCTGACCCCCCGCCGCCGCTGACCAGTCGATCCCTGCTCAAATTCAAGGCGGCGTCGCTGGCGGCCCGGGGCGTGCCCCTGGGCCCGCTCCAGTCGGCCGCCGACCTCGCCGCCCGGCGCCTCGCCCCCCGCTTCATGGAAGCCAAGGCAGCTCAGCTGGCCCGCCACATCGGCCGGGTCGATCCGTCACTGTCCCCGGCCGAGGCCGAGGCGGCCATGCGACGAGGCCTGGGCTCCTACGCCCGGTACTGGGTGGAATCGTTCCGGCTGCCTCACGTGGGGGCCCGGGCGGTGGCCGAGGGGATCACGGTGATCGGCTACGAGCACGTACAAGCCAGCCTGGACGCCGGCCTGGGCCCGATCCTGGTCCTGCCCCATCTGGGCGCTTGGGAGTGGGCGGCGGCGTGGCTCCACCATGTGAAGCACGAGCGGGTGGCGGCCGTGGTGGAGCGCTTGGAGCCGGCCGACGTGTTCGACTGGTTCGTGGAGCTCCGCCGGGGCTATGGGATCGATGTGATCCCGCTGGGTGCCGACGCCATGGCCCGGCTGGTCAGGGCGGTGAACAACCGGGACATCGTGTGCCTCCTGGCCGATCGGGATCTGGCCGGCACCGGGATCGAGGTGGAGCTGTTCGGCGAGACCACCACACTGCCCGCCGGTCCTGCACTCCTGGCCCGCCGAACCGGGGCACCCCTGCTGCCCACCGCCGTGTACTACCGCAGCGACGGCCACCGGATCGGGCTGGTGCTGCCCCCGATCACAGCCGACCCGGCGGCCCGGCTACGCCCCGAGGTGGCCCGGGTCACCCAGGCGCTGGCTCGGGACCTCGAGCGCCTGATCTCGGCCGCTCCCGACCAGTGGCACCTGCTGGAGCCCAACTGGCCCAGCGATGCGGTTCAGGGGGCCTGCGCCTGATCGTTCGGGGGCTGCGCCCCCGTCGGCCGCGGGCGGCCTCCCCCATCGCCGTTGGGGCCCCAACCCCACCGGGCGCCTC
>CADEDH010000016.1:0-3342 GCA_902826025.1 uncultured Actinomycetes bacterium | reverse complement strand
GGCCGCGGGCGGCCTCCCCCATCGCCGTTGGGGCCCCAACCCCACCGGGCGCCTCTGATCGTTCGGGGGCTGCGCCCCCGTCGGCCGCGGGCGGCCTCCCCCATCGCCGTTGGGGCCCCAACCCCACCGGGCGCCTCCGGCGCGCGCCGGGGACGACGGCAACCAGGGGTAGGGTTCAGTCGGTGCGCATCGGGATGGTCTGCCCCTACAGCCTGGCGGTGTGGGGTGGCGTGCAGAACCAGGTGCTGGGCCTGGCCCGGGCCCTGCGGGCCAAGGGCCTCGACACCCAGGTGCTGGCCCCGTGCGACGGGCCCCCGCCCGAGCCGTGGGTCACGCCGCTCGGTAACTCCATGCCCTATGCCCAGAACGGGTCGTTGGCCCCGCTGGCGCCCGACCCGGCGGCCCAGCTGCGGGTGCTGGGTGTGATCTGGGACGAGCGGTTCGACCTGCTCCACCTCCACGAGCCCCTGGCTCCCGGGCCCACGCTCACCGCCACCGTGGTGAAGCCGGTGCCCCTCGTCGGCACCTTCCACGCCGCCGGTGAGATCGCCATCTACCGCTGGGGTCGTCCGGTTCTGCGCCGCATCGTCACCCGGCTCGACGTGCGGGTGGCGGTGTCACCCGAGGCGGCCGGCATGGCCCGCCGTCATCTGGGCGGCAGCTACGAGATCCTGTTCAACGGGATCGAGGTAGATCGCTACGCCGAGGCCGAACCCCTCCCCACCGACGGCCCCACCGTGCTGTTCCTGGGTCGCCACGAGCCCCGCAAGGGGCTGAGCGTGCTGCTGGAGGCGTCCCGCTTGCTGCCGCCCGATGTCCGGCTGTGGATCGCCGGCAGCGGGCCCGAGACCGAGGAGCTGAAGGCCCGCTACCGCCACGACGAACGCATCGAGTGGCTGGGGCCATTGTCCGAGAGCGACAAGCATCGCCGCCTGTGTTCGGCCGACGCCTTCTGCGTGCCGTCCCTGGGCGGGGAGAGCTTCGGACTGGTGTTGCTGGAAGGCATGGCCGCCGGTACCCCGGTGGTGGCCAGCGACCTCCCGGCCTACCGGGTGGTGGCCCGGGATGGCGAGGACGCAGTGCTGGTGCCCACGGGCGACAGCGACGCCCTGGCCAAGGCACTGTTGCAGGCGCTGTCGGGTTCGGTGGACACCGCCCGGCGGGTGGAGCGGGGCCGGGAACGGGCCGCCGATTTCGCCATGACCCGCCTGGCTGATGCCTACCTGGCCCGCTACCAGCGGCTTGTCGGCTGATCGCCGGCCGTAGACTGGTCCGCGATGGACGAAGTCGGAACCGACGAACCCGCAACCCGATCCGCCGGTCGGCACCGGAGCCACGCCCCGCTGATTGCGGCGGTCACGGCGATCGTGGCCCTGCCCCTGGTGGCAGTGGCAGCGGTGCTGTGTGCCGTCATCCCTGGTGTTCCCTGGTGGGTTAGCATCCCCATCGGCCTGGTGGTCGCTGCGGTGCTGGTGCTCCGGCGGGTGAGCGGTGCTCACCGCCGGCTCCTGGCGGCGCTCGGTGCTGTGCCGGTGAAGTCCGACGACTATGTCCGCTACCAGAACATCGTCCAGGGCCTGTCGTTGGCCGCCGCTGTGGGTGAGCCCGATCTCTACGTCGTGGACGATCCCGGCCGTAATGCCGCGGCAGTGGCCTCTGGGCAGTCGGCGGCGGTGGTGGCCACCACCGGCCTGCTGGCGGCGGTAGACCGCATCGCGCTGGAAGCGGTGGTGGCCGAGTGTCTGGTCCGCCTGGGCAGTGGTGACGCCGAGGCCTCCACCCTGGGCGCGTCGCTGTTCAGCCCATTGCGGGGCGGAGCGCTCGGCCCGCTGGCGGCGCTGGGCCTGGGCCGCCTCCTGGCCGACGACCGCGATCTGCAGGCCGACCGGGCCGCCGTGGCCCTCACCCGCTACCCACCCGGCCTGGCGTCGGCCCTGGCTGCCATCAACGCCGGCCCGGCCCGGGTGCAGCGGGCCCCGGCCCATCTCGACCATGTGTGGTTGGTGCCGCCGTCGTCGCTTCAAGCGGTGGGCGACCCAGCCGACACGCCCGGCCTCACACTGCGGATGGACGTGCTCGGCGAACTCTGACCGGGACGTGCCACCATCCCCGCTGGTGGTCGTCGGCGATGACCCAGGGACGGGCGAGCGGTCGAATGGCTCCCGGCACCGGCGTTTGAATCGATCGGGCCTGCAGATAGGCATGAGCGGTCAGGGCGGGCAGTGGCGGAATTGGTCAGGAGATCATCGTTGACTCTGTATCGTCTGTGCCCACGGTGGCTCACTCCTGTGGCCGTGGCCCTGGCCACGCTGGTTGCCGCCTGCGGGGGTGGCGACGACACCGCAGCCAGCACGTCGGCGCCGGCGCCGGCCTCACCCGTCACCACGGCCACCACGGCGGCCCCCACCACCACCTCCACCGCGCCGACCACCGTTACCACCGTCTACCAGGGCCCCGTGGCTCCCCTCACCGGCCTCCCCCCGGCGGGCGACGTGGACCTGGCCCGCCCCGCCCTGGTGCTCAAGATCGACAACCACATCGATGCCCGCCCCCAGACCGGCATCGAGCTGGCCGACATCGTGTTCGACATCCGGGCCGAGGGGGTCACACGCTTCTTCGCCGTGTTCCACTCCCAGACCCCGAACCCGGCAGGCCCGGTGCGGTCCAGCCGGACGTCGGACTTCGATCTGCTGCGAGGATTCGACTACCCGCTCTACGGTTCCTCCGGGGGCAACGACTATGTGATGCAGGCGGTCAAGGACCTGCCGATCCAGGCCGTCACGAACTTCTCCCGCAAGGAGTACTTCCGTGACTCCCAGCGGCCGGCCCCACACAACCTGATGATCGACGCCAACAAGCTGTGGGCCCTGGCCAACGACAACGTGCAGACCCCCAAGCCGTGGTTCGCCTACCGGCTGCCCACCGAAGCGTTGCCGGCGGGGGCCGTGCCCGCCGCCGGGCCGGTGACGATCACGTTCACCGGGTCGCCCGTGGTCAGCTACACCTGGGATCAGACGGCCCAGGGGTGGAAGCGCAGTCAGGACGGCGCCCCCCATACGGTCACGGCCGGTGGTCAGCTGGCCCCGGCCAATGTGGTCGTTCTGGAGACGACGTACAAGACCAGCCCGGCCGACACCAAGTCGCCCGAGGTGGTCTCGGTGGGGTCGGGCAAGGCCGTCGTGCTCACTGCCGGCCAGATCATCACCGGCAGCTGGTCGCGGCCGTCGGCCGCCGACAAGCCGACCCTGGTCGACGAGAGCGGTGCCCCCATCGCTCTCAGCCCCGGCCGCACCTGGGTGGAGATGCCCCAGGCCGGCCAGACGGCGTGGTAGCGGGGACTAG
>CADEDH010000015.1:102316-106540 GCA_902826025.1 uncultured Actinomycetes bacterium | reverse complement strand
CGGCCAGGGGGGCGAACCGCAGGCGTTCGGGCATGTACCCCACGGCCATGCCCACGGCGAAGTAGACGGCGATCCCGCAGAAGAGGCCGGCCAGGAGCGTCATCGGCTGGACGGCCCGGGCTCGGTGCTGAGGCTCACCGGCACCACCGGCGCCGGGTACGGGTTGCGGCGGAAGGCCCGCCGCCCGGGCCGGGGGGCGAGGCCTGTCTCCGGCGGCACGTCGGCCAGGGCCACCACGTTGGCCGGATTGCCCCGGAGCAGGTCGGCCGTGCTGGAGTCGTGCCGCTTCAGCGTGGCGTCGAGGCGGGCCATGGCGGCGTCCGATGGGTAGGCCTCCGACCACCGCAGCGGCTCGCCGATCCGGTCCCGTACGAACAGCGGTTGGAGCAGGAAGTCTTCCCCGGCGGCGTTGGGCATGAGGGCGGCCACCTCCATCACCTGGCGCCGGATGGGGGCGCCGCCCTGGTCGTCGAAGGCCAGTTCCTCCCGGTCGACGAAGACCACCAGATGGAACATGCGCTGGAAGGTCGACTGGACCTGGGCCGGGGCCACGTTCTCGCCGGCCATGATGGCGGTGTCGCGTAGGGCAGACAGAGCGTCGTAGGTGTTGTTGGCGTGCACGGTGGCGATCACCCCGCAGCCGGCATTGCCCGCCCGCACCAGCTCGAAGGCCTCGGCCCCGCGCACCTCGCCCACCACCAGCAGGTCGGGGCGCATGCCGAGGCACGTCTTGACCAGGTCCCGCAGGCTCACCTCGGCCGCCACGTCGCCGTCGGCCCCGGCTGGGCGGGTCTGATAGTAGGAGCCGGCCATCACCGGGGCCGATAGCTCGCGGATCTCCTCGACGCAGCGCACCACCATGGTGGGGGGCACCGCCCGCAGCAGGGCGTTGAGCATGGTCGTCTTGCCGGCGCCGGGGCGGCCGCAGACGAGGATCCCCAGACCGGCTCGCACGGCCGCCCACAGCAGTTCGGCCACCCGCTGGTCCATCGAGTCCCGGCCCACCAGCAGCGAGAGTGTCTCGTTGCGCATCGTGTACTTGCGGATGGTGACCGACAGCTTGTCGGCGATCGGCGGGATCACCACGCCCATCCGCACCGTGCCCCCCAGGACCCGGGCCTGCACCATCGGCTCGCGCTCGGTGACCTCCCGGCCCGCGTCCTGCAACAGACGCCGGACCACGGCCAGGTTCTCCTCGGCGGTGGTGACCTCGCTCACCCCCCGCATGTAGCCGCCGCCGTCGATGTAGAAGATGTCGTCGCCCTCGATGAAGATCTCCTCCACGCCCGGGTCGCTGAGCGGGCCGGTGAGAGGCCCGTACTCCAGCACGTAGCGCAGGATCCGCTCGGCCATCTCGTCCGGCCGGGCCAGCAGCTCCTTGCCGTCGAGCCCCTGGCGGGCCACGGTCTGCCACGACTCGATGGCGCCTCGCACGAAGTGGTCGACGCCCTCGGGGTCGACCTCGGGATCGAGGCGGGCGGTCTTGATGCCGTCGGTGACCTCGTTGCGGAGGACCTCGTAGGGCGACAGGGGGCGGCTCGTCGTCCGGCGGCGGGCGGTGGCGGGCTCGCGGCTCATCAGACCGGCTGCCCCCGGCGGGCTCGTCGGCGCCGGCCCGGCGCCGGAGCAGGCAGCAACTCGGCTGCCAGTTCCTTCATCGCCTTGGTGAAGCGACCCCGCGATGGCACCCGGGCCTCCCAGCAGGCCCGTTCCACCTCGGGACCGAAGGGGGCGAACATCACGCCCGAGATCAGCTCGCTGCCGGCCTCACGGGAGATCGTTTCCACCAGGTCGGCTCGCTGGGTGGCGCTGCGGGGCCGACCGGCGAACACGATCCACACCGGCGCCCCGTTGCGTAGACGACGGGCCTCGATCAGCCAGTCGAGCGCCAGCAGCACGCCGGTGGGGGTGGGATCGCACACCGCGATCACCCGGTCGCCGATGGCCACCGCCCCCTGGGATGCCCCGTACCGGTCGATGCCCTGGGGCATGGAGCCCAAACGGGGACCCGACACGGCCACCACGTGGTTCCACTGCTCGGCTGCCCGCCGCAGCAGGTCGGTGCAGCGGTCCCGCCCCAGGAGTGACCAGTCGTCGGGGTTGGCGATGCCGGCCAGCACGTGCATGGGGGCGAAGCCGCTGGCCCCCTGGGCCGGTTCGGTGATCGTGGTGCTGAGGTCTCCGTCGCCGTAGTAAAGGCGCTCCATGGCGTCGAGCACGGTGGGTTCCAGGCGGTAGCCGAGCCGGGCCGACAGAATCGGCGTGGTCTCGTCGACGTCGACCAGCAGGGTGGTGCCCCGCTCGGTGGCCAGATCGGCCGCCAGGCCCACCGCCACCTCCACCGCGCTGAGTGAGGCCGGCCCGCCCACGGTGACGATGGCGCCCCGCTCGGTGGGAAGCTCGGCCCCGTTGACCCGGGCCATGGCCGAAACCGCTGGTGAGGGCGCCAAGGTGGCGGTCAGATCGACGTCCAGCTCGTCGTCGAGGTCTTTGGTGACCTCCTGGATGAGCTGCACCAACTGGCTGGCCATGAGCTCGGCCGAGGCCACGTCGGCGATGCCGAGGCGGTTGAGATGCGCCTGGCCCTGGCCCTGGTGCTCGCTCGGGTCGTAGATGCCGATGATCTGGACCCCGGCCTCCCGGAGCTGGCGGAGGCTCTCCCGGTTGAGGAACGTGGAGGAGTCGTCGATGATCACCACGTCGATCGAGTCGTCGATGGCCCGGGGGTCGCGCAGCACCCGTACCCGGAGGCCGGTGATGTGGTCCTGGACGTAGCGGGCGAACTCGGTGCGCCAGGCCCGATGGCTGGCCACCAGCCCGACCGTGCGCACCTCCGATGTGGGCTGGTGGAGCTGAGTGGGGTCAACCATCGCTCGACTGGTCCGTGCCTGGGGTCGTCGAACGGCCCGACGAGGGGACCGAGGAGGCGGTGGTGGTGGCGGCCGCGGGGCCGGGGGCCACCACCCGCTGATCGAGCGGCACCGGCTCGGCGCCGGTGGAGCGGAGGATCGACACCTCGCCGGTCTGCTGGGCCAGAGCGATGGCCAGAGCCATCTCACCGTCGACCGCCACCGTGACGTAGTAGTCGGTGAGGGCCGACGAGCCGAGGGCGCCGGTGCCCTGCTGGTTCTGGGTCTTCAGCACCTCGAGGTCGACCGCCACGTAGGTGGCCGATGAACCGGTGACCGAGATCACGTCGACCCGGTCTCCGGGGGCGAGCTCGCCCCCCACGGCCCGGGCCCGCTCGATCGGGATGCTCATCGCCCGCAGGCCGTTGTTGTCGGAGCGGGGGGCGATGGCGGTGCGCGTGACCGGGTCGCCGGCCTCGATCCGCTGGCCGGCGATGGCCTTACCGGCGGCCAGATCGCCCAGGCCGGCCATGGCGGCGGACAGGTCGCTGCCGGCCGGCATCGGCACCTGGCGCACCAGATCGGGGGTGATGGCCGATCCGGGCAGGATGTCGCTTCGGGCCACCAGCACCTGGGTGGTCTTCGACCGATCCTGCAGCACCGATACGACCAGGACGAACGCCAGCAGAGCAGCGGCGATCATGAAGAGGTGGCCGAGCGAGATCCGCTCCCGGGCCTTGCGGCGGCGGGGGGCGACCGGCCTCGGGCGGGCCCGCGCTGGATCTGACGAGGTCTCCTGTTCGGCTGTCAGAGAACTCGTCATAGGACGCCACCATTCTTCCCCATGGATAACTCCGCCTGCCCGCGCGCCACCAAGGAGACCAGGAGCGAAAGATAACGAGTATTCACTCCAGTCGCAAGTACACCGCTAGTAAGAATGCCCACCGGGCATTACTGGGCACAGCTCAGCTCTGGCGTAGTATCGTCGGGCTTCAATCCGCCGGCGGCCGGGCAGGTTCTTGGCCGTTTCATCATCCGTTTCGACGACCAGGATTGAACAGACCGTGACCTACACATCTGCGACCGGCGACCTTCCCGAGCTGATCACGGTGGCCGACGTGGCCAACTACCTCAACCTCACACCGCAGACCGTGATCTCGTTCATCAAGCGGGGTGAGCTGGTGGCCACCAAGCCGCCCGGCATGCGGGGCTACCGCATTCCCCGCCAGGCGTTCGAGGACTACCTGGCCGCCGGCTACCAGGCGGTCCAGCGCGAGGTGGCCACCTCCGTAGAGGTCTGAGGGAACCCTTCGGGTTCCTTGAGTTCGCCTTCGGGATCTGATCAGCGGGGCCGCAGGCCCGGTTCGACGCCTGG
>CADEDH010000015.1:95257-102216 GCA_902826025.1 uncultured Actinomycetes bacterium | reverse complement strand
TGAGTTCGCCTTCGGGATCTGATCAGCGGGGCCGCAGGCCCGGTTCGACGCCTGGTGCCCGGCGCCGGTGCTCGGCTGCCACCCGGGTGACGGTGCCGATGGCATCGAGCGGCACCACCGACGTCTGACCGGCAGTGTCGACGAGTACCAGGTGGTCCACGTTGACCGAGTCGATCGTGCCCCGTAGGGCCCAGGTGCTGCGGGCCGAGGCGAGCTCCACCATCTCCACCTGCTCCAGGTCGAGCAGACGGGCCCGGAGGGTGGCCGGCCGAAGCGTGGCCGGAGCCCGCCCGGTGCCCGGCTCCACCGCCACCACCCGGATCAGCTCAACCGCCCGGTGGGCGATGTCGTGGCGGTTCCCGGCCCGGTCGGCCACGGCGGTGAAGTCGAGGCCGACGTGCACCACCTGGCCTTCGACCACCCGGGCGCCGGCCGACAGCTGCCACCGCTCGCCCTCCATCATGGCCCGGAGCGACCGGGCAGCCAGGTCCTCGCGCTTGAGCTCGGCCCGCTCGGTCTCCCATTCGACCTCGGCCAACTCCTCGTCGGCCGTCTGACGCACCCGGCGGGCCATGGCCCAGAAGTCGGCGTCGGACCATCCCGACACATCCGACGCCCAGTCGGGTTCGGGCTCCCGCCCGGAGCCGGGCGGCGGCCCCGTCATCGCTCCTGGCCTGGCGTCATGGCTCCACTCCTACCACAGCCCGGCCAGCCAGGGTCGGCCCGTTCCACCCACGGCGGCCACCGCCACCAGCGCCGCCATCTCCGCCAGTTGCTCCACCGCCCCGGCGACGTCGCCGGTCAGGCCCCCGATCTTTCGTCGGGCCAGGGCAACCATGGTTGCGGTGGTGCCGGCGCCGGCGGCCAGCGCCGCTCCGGTCGGACCGGGGCCGGCCACCAGCAGGGCCACCGCCACCCAGGCCGCCAGGGCCACAGCCAGGCCGGATCCCCGGCCCTGGGCCGCCGCTGTTCGGCCCAGGCCGTCGCCCCGGGCCGGAGGGGCGGTGACCAGGGCGGCCACGGCCCAGAACCGGGCCAGCAGGTGAACCACGGGAACAACCAACACCACCGTCCAGGCTGTGGCCGGCCCTGCCCGGTCGCCGGCCAGGTGGGCCAGGGCGGCCACCCGTATGGCCACGCTGGCCACGATGGCCAGCACCCCGAACGTGCCCTGCCGGGGATCGTCCATGATCGCCAGGCGCTGCTCGGGCGACCAGCCGCCCCCGAATCCGTCGGCGGTGTCGGCCAACCCGTCCTCGTGGAGCCCGCCGGTGATGAGGGCGCCGAGGGCCACGGCCACGGCGGCTCCGGTCAGCGGGTCGACGGCGGCGGTGCCAGCGGCCGCCAACGCTCCGACCAAGGCCCCCACCATCAGGCCGACGGCAGGAAACCACGGCAGGGTGCTGGGCAGGGCCACGCCGTGGGCCCGCTCCCCCACCGGAAGGCGGGTGAGGAAACCGATCGCCCCGGCGAGACCCCCCGATCCGATCAGGGCCGCCCCTCCTCCGGATGCCCCAGCCCGGGCAGGTCGGCGCCGGGCAGGTCGGGGCCGAGCAGGTCGGCGGGGTCGGCCAAGGGCAGGGCCCGGCCCGCCACCACCAGAAGGGCCCGTCCGGAGGCGGCCACCGCCATCTGGTTCACCCGACCCAGCAGGTCCTGGTACCGGCGCCCCAGCTCGGTGGGGGGATGGATCCCGAGGCCCACCTCATTCGTGACCACCAGCGACAGGCCGGGCCGGCCGGCCAGCGTGGCGGCCACGGCCCGGGCCGTCGCTTCCACCTCGGCGTCGGTCCGGTCGGCGAACACGAGGTTGGCCACCCACAGGGTGAGGCAGTCGACGATCACCGTGTGGTCGGGGTCGATCCGGGCCAAGGCGGAGGCCAGCTCGGTCGGCGCCTCCACCAGACCCCATCCGGGCGGGCGGTCGGCTTGGTGGCGGGCGATCCGGGCCGCCATGTCGGCATCGCCGGCGGTGGCGGTGGCCACGAACGTCACAGGCGCCGCCCCGGGGCGGGCCCCCGCCTCCTCGGCCAGTCGCTGGGCCAGCGCACTCTTGCCGCTGCGGGCTCCGCCCACCAGCACCACCAGGCGGTTGGGGTTCCCACCGCTCAACACGGGGCGAGGGGGCGGGCCGGGGTGGTGCGGTACGGGGTGAACGTGGTGTCGACCACGGTCTCGCCCGACGGGTTGAGCACCGAGAGCTGACCCCGCCGGGGGCCGAGCGCCGCTTTGACCGTGTAACCGAAGCCGTTGTTGGTCGCCCGGTAGGTGTCGGAGCCGGAGGAGCAGGCGCTGATCGTGATGCCGTCGCCGCTCGCTCGGGAGACACCGCGGTACTCGACGGCGCCGGTGAGGTCGGCGCAGATGGCCACGTCGAACCGGTCGACGGCGTGGCCCCCCACGAGCAGGGTGAAGCCGGGGCTGCAGAGGGCTCGGCCCGCTCCGCCGGGGGCGCCGGTGTCGGAGGGGGCGACGATCACGAAGTCGGTGACCCCGCCGCCGGCCCAGTGGACCACCACGGTGGCCCGGAGGTGGCCGGCACCGTCGAACACCTCGATGTCGCACACCGGTGCCGCCCCATCGACGCCGTCGTCGCAGGCCGGCCCGCCGGGGCCCGGATGGGCGGTGGTGGACGCCCTCACATCGGGCCGGCCCTCGTCCACCAGGCCCGACAGGTCGGCGAGGCGGGCCTCGAGGTAGGCCAGGGTGGTGGGGGCACCGAGGGCGGGGTCGTCCACCGGAGCCGGGGCCAGGTAGCCCGAGGCGTCGTCGCCGGCTACGGCCGTGGAGACGAACTCGATCGAGGCCGCCTCGGCGTTCGACGAGGGGGCCGAGCCGGCCGTCCCGCTCACGCCGGCGCCCTCGACGGTCGGACCGCCGGTCGATCCTGATCGGCTGGGAGCCACCGACAGCGTAGCACCCGACGATGGGGGCGCTGAGACCTGAGCAGTGGTGATCGGGCCGGAGCCGCCTTCCGACGCGCAGGCGCCCGCCGTCGCCGCCGCCAGCACGAGGAGGAGGCGGACCGCGGCCCGGCGTGCGGGGCGGGAGCGGAACGATGGCGCCATGCGCCGGTCACGGTAGCCGGGGCGGGACCGGGGGCGGACTTCGGCCCCCGGCTCCGCTGCCTCCCCGGTCGATCCTCCCCTGATGTCCCCGACCGGACGGTGGGTCGACCGGCCCCGCATCCCTACGCTGACCGAGGTGCTGTCCCGACGTGCTACGGCCTGGTTGACTGGAGGGGTGGTGATGGCTGGGATCGCGGCTGCGGCGGCAGCGGGAGGGCTCAACAGTGGCGCCGATGATCGGACCGGAAGGGCTCCCGGCGCCGGCCACCCCGATCTGCCGGAGGAGAACCCGGCGTCCACCGTCACGGCGCCAGCGGTAGCGGCTACCGGAGGGGTGGGGCGCCCGGCCGACGGCTCACTCCCCTTGGGGGGCGTCCGGGCCACCAGCCAGCGGTTCCTGCCCCGGGACTGCATCGCCGGCGACGGTGGCGGCGTGTTCCGCCTGGCTGCGCTCGACGACTTCGACGGCGCAGCGGTCGATACCGACGTCTGGTACCTCTACGACAGCGAGGGCAACGCCGGCTTCGGGCTGCGTCGGCCCGCGGCCATCACGACCCGCAACGGCGCGCTGGTCATCACGGCCCGCATGGAGGGCGACGCGCTGGTCTCGGGGGGGATGGCCCACAACCTGGCCCAGACCTACGGCCGCTGGGAGTTCCGGGTCCGCACCGACCCCGATCCCAGCGCCGCCACCAGCGGAGTGGTGCTCACGTGGCCCGCGTCGGGCAACTGGCCGATCGACGGCGAGAACGACATCTACGAAACCGAGACGTCGCCCACCCGGTTCCCGTTCTCCACCTTCATCCATTTCGGGGCCGACAACGATCAGGAGCACCTGGCGCACGCGGCCGACGCCACCCAGTGGCACGAGATGGCCATGGAGTGGACGCCCGACGCCATCGTGATCTTCCGCGACGGGCAGCGGGCGGGGCGGATCACCAACCCCGACGCCATCCCCCACGTGCCCCACCACCTCACCGTCCAGCTCGATGCCTGGGCCGACCGCATGGGTGAGCCCGTTTCGATGGAGGTCGACTGGGTGCGCGTCTACCGCTATGACGGCGGAGGTGGGGGCTGTTGAAGACTCGGGGGCCGAACCCCACCCACTACGAGCTCTTCGGGGTGGAGCCGGGCTGCAGCCTGCACGAGCTCCGCTCCGCCTACCGCCGCCTCGCCCTGCGCTACCACCCCGACGTGGTGGCCCAGGCCGGCCTGGGGTCGGCTGAGATGGCAACGGCCCAGGCCAGCATGGCCCGGATCAACGAGGCGTGGCGGGTGCTGTCCGACACGGGCCTGCGGGCAAGCTACGACGAGCAGGTGGTCGGCACCGGACCGTTGCACCTGGCCCGGGAGCCGGTGGTGACGCCCCAGCCGTCCCCCCAGACCCGCCTGTCCCGGCGGCGGGCGTGGGCCATCGGGGTGCAGGGCCAGATCGCCCGTATCGCCCGCCTGGCCGGTCGCTCCGCCACCCAGGCCCTCCTGATCCGCCAACCTCGGGGCTCCCGAGCCGACTACGAGGCCCTGGTGGAAGTGCTGGTGAAAGGCCTGATCGAGGACACCGAGAGTAGGGTGCGGGCGGCCCGGGCGGCCGGCGCCGCCCCTCTCGACCTGGGCGTGACCGCCACCCTGGTCGGCATCAGGACCCTGGCCGACCGGCTGCGGAGGGAGGCCTCGCTGGGTGTGACGTTGGAGGCGGTGATGTCGGCCGAGCTCCTCGATCGGATGTGGGACATCCTGGCCCACGAGCTGCCGGTGCAGCTCACCAACGCCCTGGGCGGCAACCCCCGGGCGGCCCGGGCACTCCTCGACCGCTGACGGCGACCCTGCAGCGAAACCTCTAGAGCCGGACGGGGGTGCCGTCGGCGGCGGCCGAACGGTAGGCGGCGTCGGCCAGGCGGTGGGCCTCCAGGGCCACGGCGAAGTCGGGGTAGGCCGGCCCGCCCCGACGCACGGCGTCGAGGAAGGCGGCGTCGGGGTTCTGACCCAACCCGTCGAGCCGTTCGGCCGCCTGGCCCAGCGCCGGTCCCTGCAGCGACTCGACACCGCCAGCGGGGCCTTCAGCCGGTTGCCGCTCGGCGCTCACCGGGCCCGACCAGTCGCCCTCGAGGGCGAACACCGCCCGCTGGCAGAACACCTCCACCCGCCGTTGCGACGGCCGGGACAGCACGTCGTGCCACACCGAGGTGAGCGTGGCCTGGGCCCCCGACTCCGCCTCCAGAAGCACCGAGGCCTGGTCGTCGATGCCGTCGAGGCCGTGAAGGCAGCGCATACGGGCCGATACCGAGCGGATGGGGCCCATGAGCCATCGCAACAGGTCGAGGTCGTGGATCGAGTGTTCCAGCAGGGTGCCGGCCCCCGCCTTGGCCTTGTCGGCCCGCCAGGTGGAGCCGTAGAGGCCCTGCACCGGAAGGTACTGGTCGTCCCGGAACACCACGTTCATCACCGGCCCGGCGCCCGGGTCGGTCGCCTGGTGTTGCAGCCAGCGGAACGACGGGGAGTTGCGCAGCACCAGCCCCACCTGGTTGGTGACGCCGGCCCTGGTCACCGCCGCTGTCATGGCGTTGGCCGCCTCCAGGCTCGTGGCCAGGGGCTTCTCGCAGAACACGGGCTTTCCGGCGGCGGCCACAGCGGCTACCAGGGCCGGGTGCTCGGCTGTCCAGGTGCAGACGTAGACCACGTCGGCCGCCTCGATCACGGCCTCGGCCGAGGCGACCACGGCGCCGGGGCCGGCGCCGTGGTCGGTGGCGAAGGCGGCGGCCCGGGCCGGGTCGAGGTCGTGGACGGCCACGATGTCGGCCCCGCCGGCGGCCTGGACACCCCGGGCGTGGCTCCGCCCGATGAGTCCGCAGCCGATGAAACCCACCCGCAGGTTCCCGGTCATCTACTTGTGCTGCTTCAGCTCAGCCATCTGGCGGAACAGATCCATCACGTCGGGCCGGGGGTGCGTCGGGTCGAGCTCCCGGTAGATGGAGTCGACGTTGATCACGATCCGCTCCCAGTCGAGCCAGTTGGCGAAGGGACCGAGCTCGATGTCCCGAGCCGCTTCCTCGGCCCGCATCCCGGCCTGGAAGCGGGCGGTGGCTTCGGCCGTGACGTAGGTGAGGTAGTCGGCCACGGCCTGCACCCCGGCGGCGTCGGTGAGGGGCCCGTGGCCCGGCACGATCACCGGACAATCGAGCTCGATGATGCGGCGGCAGGCGTCGACCCAGTTCTGTACCGGGCCGGCCCACACGATCGGGGTCCCACCGATGAAGAGGATGTCACCGGTGAAGATCACCCCTGCCGCCGGTAGATGCACCAGCGCATCGCCCGCGGTGTGGGCCGGGCCCACCTCGATCAGCTCACCGGGCCGCCCCGGGGCGTCCAGCGTCAGATGGCCGGAGAAGGTGCGGGTGGTCCGCGGTGGATCGATCCCGGTGAAGGTGAAGGCCCCGAACGCCTCCTGGAGGTAGGCGTTGGTGGTCTCCCCCAGGTCGACCTCCATCATCCGGGCCAGGCGGCTCGGGGGCAGCTCGCTCATCTCGACCGCGGTGGCGCTCGAAGCGATGATCTCGGCCCCGGTCACGAGCTGGTTGCCGAAGCAATGGTCGCCGTTGGCATGGGTGTTGACCAGCGTGCGGATGGGACGGGGCGCGGTGTGGGGGGCCATCGTCTCCAGCATCTCGGCCGTCAACTTCAGGTCGAACAACGTGTCGACCAGGAGGCTGTCCTCGTCGCCCACCACGAGGCCGGCATTGCTCCAACCCCAGCCACCGTCCGGCTGGAGGTAGGCGAACACGCCGTCGGCCACCTCGTGCAGCCCCTTCTCGTACTTCAAGATCTCTCCCGTCGCGGCGGAACCATCTCGGTGGGGAAAGACCTTAGCCCCCGCCCGACCCGGCAGCTATCGCG
>CADEDH010000015.1:82888-95157 GCA_902826025.1 uncultured Actinomycetes bacterium | reverse complement strand
GAACCATCTCGGTGGGGAAAGACCTTAGCCCCCGCCCGACCCGGCAGCTATCGCGCCGGCCGACGGGGTTGGGGGCCCCGGCGTCGATGGGGAGGGCCCGTCGGGGGCGCGCAGCCCCCGAAAAGCACAGCGTCAAATGTCTAGTATCTCGGTGCGGTTGCCGCCCTGGGCCGCCCGGGCGGCGGCTGCCTCCAGTTGGCTCAGTGCCTTCTGGATCGATACCCGGCGGGTGGTGACAGAGGCCACGGCCACGCTGGCGGTGAACGAGGCCAGCCCGTTGTCGACCTCCACCGGGAACGCCACCTCGCCCCGGAGCCGCTCGGCGATCTCGGTGAGCTGGGACGGGGGGGCTTCCGAGGTGAGCAGGGCCAGGAAACCGGAGTCGTCGAACCGTCCCAGCACGTCGGGGCTGCGGAGGCGGGCCTGGATTCGCTGGCCCACCTCCCGTACCACCCGCTCGGCCGCCCGGTCGCCCCGGACGCCGGCCATCTTGGGCAGTTCGTCGACCCACAGCCCGACGAGGGCCAGGGGGTTGCGATCGGCCGAGGTGATCCGATGGTGCAGAAGAGCCAGCAGGTGGTGGCGGTTGGCCAGTCCGGTGATGGGGTCGTGGGTCAGCTCGGCCCCGGCCAGAGCGGAGTAGTGGTGCTCGGCTGCGGTACCCCGCAGCCCCACGATCAGCCGGTCTTCGCCCAGGTGGCGCAGGCTCAGCTCCACCGGCTCCAGCGTCGCTCCCAGCCGGGTGCGGACGCGGGTCACGGTTGGTGTCAGCCCGCCCATCTGGGCCCGGCGGACGCCGTCGTGCCAGGCCGGTTCCAGCTCGGGCAGCAGCAATTCGGTCAGGGGGATGCCCACCAGCCGCTCCTCGGGGATGCCGGTGATCTCCACCGTCTCGGTGTTGACGGCCTCCACCACACCGCCCGACACCAGCAGGCAGGCCCCGGGGCTCAGCCGCACCAGGTCGGCGAACCGCTCAGCCTCGGCGGCCATGGGCCGGCTTTCCGTGCTCGTGGCTCGTACACCTCATCACTCCGTGCTCATCGGACGGTTCCCCTGCCCGGTTGAGGAACCCGGCCCCGGGGCCCCGGGCTCACGCCAGCTGGTCGAGCCCGTCGAGCAGGGCGTTCTCCACCACCTCGGTGAGGGCCGGGTGGATGTAGAACACCTCGTGGGCCACCCGGTCGGCCGGCTGGTCGAACTGCATGGCCTGGATCAGCGGCTGGACCAGGGTGGCGGCCTGGGGACCGATCACGTGGGCGCCGAGAATCCGCTGGTCGGCCCGGCCGATCAGGACCTTGGCGAAGGATTCGCTGTCTTCCAGGGCCCAGCCGTAGGCCGTGCCGCCGTAGTCACGGCGCCCCACCACGAAGTCGAGACCGGCGGCCCGGGCTGCCTGCTCGGTGAGGCCCACACCGGCGATCTGGGGGTGACCGAAGATGGCATGGGGTACGGCCCGGTAGTCGACCCGGCGCTGGTCGTCGGGGTGGGCCAGGTTCCAGAACGCCACCTTGGCCTCGGCGTTGGCCAGGTGCTTGAGCTGGTAGTCGTTGGCGATGTCGCCCAAGGCCCACACCCCCTCCACCGGGGTGGCCATCGTGTCGTCCACCACCACCCGGCCGTCGTCTGTGGTGGGGATGCCGCCGGCGGTGGTGTCGAGCAGGTCGCTGTTGGGGCGGCGGCCGGTGGCCACCAGCAGCTGGTCGACCACCGTGACCTCACCGTCGGCGCCGTGCAGGGCGATCGTGCCGTCGGGCCGGGTCTCCACCCGGGTGGGCAGGACGCCGGCCCGGTGGTCGACCCGGCGGGCGAACACCTCGGTGAACCGCTGCGACACCTCCTCGTCCTCGAAGCCGAGCATCCGGGGCGAGCGGGTCCACATCGTGACCTGCGAGCCGTAGGCCGAGAACACATGGCCCAGCTCCACCGCGATGTAGCCGCCCCCGATCACGCCCAGACGGGCCGGGAGCTGCGGGAGACGCATGATCGTGTCGGACGTGTGGAATGGGGCGTCGGCCAAGCCGGGGATGTCGGGGATCACGGGGCGGGCCCCGGCGGCCAACAGGACCTTGGGGGCGGTGATGGCCCGCCCGTCGACGTCGAACGTGCGGTCGCCGGTGAACCGGGCGGTTCCGGTGATCAGCTCGACCCCCGGCGTGCCGCTGGCCCGGTACTCCTTGCCCCCGGCGGCGATGGGGTCGATCCGGCCGAAGATCCGGTCCCGGATGGCGGCGAAGTCGACCCCGTCGACGTGGCTGTCCACGCCGATGTGGCTGCCGTGGCGGGCCGTCTCGGCCAGATCGGCCGGGAGCACGAACATCTTCGACGGAATGCACCCCACATTCAGGCAGGTGCCGCCGAAGATGCCCCGCTCCACCAGGGCGATCTTCCAGCCGGCGAGGTGGGGCGGGATCGAGTTGCCCGATCCGCTGCCGATGATGATGAGATCGAAGGTGTCCACGGGTGCGCTCTCCGCTGGTCGGCCCCGGAGGGGGCCAGGTGGGTCTGTACTGCTCAGGCCTTCACCTGGGTCCAGTCGACCTCGTGCGGTTCCAGCGGACGCATGGCGATGTCCAGGCCGGTCCACACGGTGCGGCTGAAGGGATAGAAGACGAGGGGCACGATAACGGCCACCGCCACGTTGAGCAGGATCAGCGGCAGCACCGGAAAGTCGGGAAACGTGGCGATGAGCCCCACCACGGTGGTGAGGAGAAACGCCCCGAAGCTGACGATGGTATTGATGCCGATGGCGCCGATCCAGTGGCCCTCGATACGGGCGAAGCGCAGCCCGCAGCGGGGGCACCTCTCGGCCATGGTGATCCAGCGGCGGAAGAGGTGGCCGCTGCCGCAGGCCGGGCAGCGCAGCAGCGCCCCCCGGGCCAGCAGGCGCACCCACGACGGTGTTCGGCCCACGATCTCGGGATCCTCGCTCGTCACGGGCCTATCCTGCCCACGGAGGTACGAGTCGTGGCAACAGTGGCATTCATCGGGTTGGGCGTCATGGGGTATCCGATGGCCGGGCACCTGGTTCGGGCCGGCCACCAGGTGACCGTGTACAACCGCACGGCGGCCAAGGCTACGGCCTGGGCGGCCGAGCACGGCGGGGCCACCGCCCCCACCCCGGCCGAGGCGGCCCGGGGAGCGGAGCTGGTGTTCACCATGGTGGGCAACGACGACGACGTGCGCTCGGTGGTGCTGGGGCCTGACGGCGCCCTGGGGGCCATGGCCCCCGGCACGATCCTGGTCGACCACACCACGGCCTCGGCCGACCTGGCCCGCGAGCTGCACGAGGTGTGCGCCGGGGCAGGCGTGGGGTTCGTCGACGCCCCGGTGTCGGGTGGGCAGGCCGGGGCCCAGAACGGCGCCCTCACCGTCATGTGCGGGGGTCTGGCCCAGCATTTCGAGCCGATGGCGGCGGTGGCCGACTGCTACGCCGTGGCTGTGACATTGCTGGGCGGGCCGGGCAGCGGCCAGCTCACCAAGATGGTCAACCAGCTCTGCATCGCCGGAATCGTGCAGGGCCTGGCCGAGGGCCTCCACCTGGGCATGAAGGCCGGGCTCGACATCGATCAGGTGGTCGACGTGATCTCCAAGGGGGCGGCCGGCTCGTGGCAGATGGCCAACCGGGGCTCCACCATGGCCCGGGGCGAGTTCGAGTTCGGCTTCGCCGTCGACTGGATGCGTAAGGACCTGGGGATCGCGCTGGCCGAGGCCCACCGGCTGGGGGCCCGGCTGCCGGTGGCGGCTCTGGTCGACCAGTTCTACGCCCAGGTGCAGGCCCGGGGCGGCAACCGCTGGGACACGTCGAGCCTCATCGATCTGCTCACCAACCCCTGATCGTCCGAGGTCAGCGCCAACTTTGTGAAGAAATGCCGCCTCTGGCGGCACAAGGTCACAAGGTTCAGGGATGAGGCGGGGGTGGCGACACTAGCATCGCCGCCATGCCGGTTGCGTTGGGGGCCCATGTGGGCCAGCAGAACATGACGATGGACGAGATGCGGGCGCTGTGGCGCCGGCTCGACGAAGCGGGGATGGACTGGATCTCGGCCTGGGACCACCTCTACGAGGCCCCGCCGGCCGGCGGCACGGTGCCTCACTTCGAAGCCATTGCCACGCTGGGGGCCATGGCGGTGGAGACCACCCGGGCCCGGCTGGGGTGCCTCGTGTTCTATGTCGGCTACCGCAACCCGGGCCTGCTGGCCAAAGCCGCCGTCACGCTCGACCACCTGTCGGGCGGGCGGTTCGAGCTCGGGCTGGGCGCCGGGTGGCACGAGTGGGAGGCGGCGGCCTACGGCTACGACTTCCCCGGCGTCGGCACCCGGCTCGACATGCTCGACGAAGCGGTGGAGCTGATCTCGTCGATGCTCACCGTGCCGGCCGACGGCTCCATCCACCGCACCACGTTCCACGGCGCCCACTTCCGGGCCGAGGATGCGAGCTGCCTTCCCCCGCCCGTGGGGGCGAAGCTGCCGCTGTGGATCGGGGGTGTTGGCGAGAAGCGCACCCTTCGCACCGCCGCTCGCTACGCCGACGGCTGGAACGCCGCCTACATCTCGGCCGCCGAGCTGGGCCGCCTCAACGGGGTGCTCGACCGGTGGTGCGAGACCGAGGGCCGGGACCCGGCGGCGGTGGAGCGTTCGGTCAACCTGATCTTCGCCATGGCCAGCGACGAGGCCTCGGCCGCGGCCGCCGCCGCCCGGTTCGAGGAGCAGTGGGGCCCGATGGTGCCTCGGGTCCGTAACGGCGCCCTCACCGGCACCCCGGCCCAGGCGGCCGAGCAGATCCAGGCCTACATCGATGCCGGGGCCGGGATGGTCAACGTCGCGCTGCGGGCCCCGTTCGACTCCGACGCCCTCGACGCCTATCTCACCGAGGTCGTCCCCGCCCTGCGTACGGCCTGAGACGGCTCAGCTCTCGGCCGGGAGCGGATCAGCCGGGTTCTTCGCTCAGCACCACGGCCTGGGCGGGGCGGAGCCGCAGCCCTCGGCTGGTCGGGCCCCGGCCGTCGTGGGTGTCGTAGAGCATCTGGCCCCGAAGTGGCACCTCGATCGGGTTGGGGCCCAGATTGGCCGCCGCCACCACGCCGTCGCGGCGGAAGGCGATCGCATCGTCGTGGCCGAGATCCACGACCTCCACCGGCCCCACCCGCCGGGGGCGGAGCTCGGCCCTCAGTCGGATCAGGGCCCGGTACCGCTCCAGCGAGCTGGTCGGCCGGCCCTGCTGGTGGAGCACGGTGTCGGACTCGTGGCGCCCGCCGAGGGGAAGCCAGGTGTCGGACGTCCCGGAGAAGCCGAAGGCCGGGCCCGGTCGCCACGGCATCGGGGTGCGGACACCGTCGCGGCCCCCGCTCCGATCGTGGGCCACCGGGTCGATCTGGCGGTCCGGGGGCACCGTCCCGTCCACCAGCCCCAGCTCTTCCCCCTGGTAGAGGAACGGGATGCCGGGGAGGAAGAACAGCAGTGCGGACAGGGCCAGCGCCCGGCGCCGGCCGAGGTCTCCACCGCCGAATCTCGTCACCGGGCGATGCTCGTCGAGCGTCGATGCGGCCCAGGCGATCGTGTCGGGATCGGTCACCGCCGTGAGCGGCGCAGTGAGGGCCAGGCGGAGGGCAGGGGGATCCCAACCGAGGCGGGCCGGCGGCAGCCAGAACCCGGCGTGCAGGCCGGTGCCGGCGAGGAGCTGAGCCAGCCCCTCGGGCGTGGCCACCGAGGTCTCACCGATGAGCACGGCGTTGTACGGGGCGCACAGTGCGTGCCAGTCGGCGAACACGTCCTGGGTCTCGGGTTGGGCGATGTCGTGGCGGTGGTCGAAGGCGTCCCACTGCTGCACCCGGTCGTCGGTCGGCTGCAATGGCCGGCGTTCGGGATTGGAGCGCAGGTGCCGGTCCTTGACCAGGCCTTGGGCCACGTCGACGCGGAATCCGTCGACGCCCCGGTCGAGCCAGAACCGCAGGATCCGGTGGAACTCCCGGTGGACCGCCGGGTTGCGCCAGTTGAGATCGGGCTGCTCCGGCAGGAAGAGGTGGAGGTAGTACTGGCCCCGCGTGGGCTCGAAGGTCCAGGCCGGGCCGCCGAAGTAGCTGACCCAGTTGTTGGGCGGTCCGCCACCGGGGGTGGGATCGGCCCAGATGTGATAGTCCCCGTACTCGCCGTCCGGCCGGCGCCGGCCCTGCTCGAACCAGGGGTGCGCGACGCTGGTGTGGTTGGGCACGAGGTCGATCAGGAGGCGCATCCGGCGCCGGTGGATCTGGTCGACCAGTTCGTCGAAGGCGTCGAGATCCCCGTAGAGCGGATCCACCGCCGTGTGATCGGTGATGTCGTAGCCGCCGTCGACCAGCGGCGACGGGTAGAACGGCGTGATCCACACCAGGTCGACACCCAGATCCTGCAGATGGTCGAGGTGGTCGCGGACTCCGTGGAGGTCGCCCACCCCGTCGGCGTCGGTGTCGGCGAAGGAGCGGAGGTAGAGCGAGTAGCCGACCGCATCCCGCCACCAGGGAGGGGCCCGGTTGTTCATGGCCTCATGGTGCACGCCAGACCGGTCGGGGCCAAGAGTCGAAGGGCACGAAAAACTTAGCTGGGGGGTGGCTCATGGCCACCCCCCAGCCGAGGATCCATCCGTGTAACCGTTGCCCAACCCGCCAGAGAGCAACTGGTTCGGTCTGGATCCCGTACCCGCACTATTAGTGAACCATGCATCACTGAGAGTGGCAATGGCTCGTACGACTCAACCTGAGGAGGGGTCGGGGGCCTCACCGGCGCCCGACCTCACAGCTCCCCGAGATAGGCCTCACGCATCATGGGGTTGGCCAGCAGGTTGGCCGCCGTGTCGGCCAGCACCACCCGACCGGTCTGGATCACGTAGCCCCGGTCGGCGATCGACAGCGCCATGTTGGCGTTCTGCTCCACCACGAACACGGTTCGGCCCAGGGATCGGATGGTCTTGATGATCTCGAAGACCTGGTCGACCAGGATCGGGGCCAGCCCCATGGAGGGCTCGTCCATCAGGAGCACCTTGGGGTTGGCCATCAGTGCCCGCCCCATGGCCACCATCTGCTGCTGGCCGCCCGAGAGGGTGCCGGCCTTCTGCTTGAGCCGCTCCCCCACCACGGGGAAGGTGTCGAGCACCATCTGGCGGTCCTGCTCGACGGCAGCCTTGTCGGTGCGGGTGTACGCCCCCAGCAGGAGGTTCTCCTCAACCGTCATGTCGCCGAACAGGCGCCGGTTCTCTGGCACCATCGACACGCCCCGCCGCACGATCTCGGTGGTCGACTTGCCCGATATCACCTCGCCGTCGAACACGACCTCGCCCGACGACGGGGTCACGTAGCCCAGGATCGTCTTCAGTGTGGTGCTCTTGCCGCTGGCGTTGCCGCCCAGAAGGCACACCATCTCGCCCGGGTAGATGGCCATGTCGACATCGCGCAGTACGGCCACCAGCCCGTAGTGGGTGTTGACCTGGCGCAGCTCCAGGACCGGCTTACGCTCCTCAGCGTCGGCGCCCTTGCCCGCCATCATCCCACCGCCTTGGTGCCGAGGTAGGCGGCGATCACCTGGGGATCGTTGGCCACCTCGTCGTAGGTTCCCTCGGCGATCGGTTTGCCGTAGTCCATGGCGATCACCCGGTCCGACACGCCCTTCACCACCCGCATGTCGTGCTCGATCACCAGGAGCGTGAGGCCGAGCTCGTCGCGCATGCGGTTGATGTTGTCGCGTAGCTCGAGCGTCTCCCGAGGGTTCATACCGGCCGTTGGTTCGTCGAGCAGCAGCACCGTGGGCTCGGTGGCGATGGCCCGGGCCATCTCCAGGCGCCGCCGGTTGGCGTAGGACAGCACGTAGGCCGGCTGGCGCTGGCGGTAGCCGGCGAGGCGGGTGCCGAAGAACTCGAGGGCGGCCACCGCCCGCTCCCGGATCCTGGCCTCCTCGCGGCGGGTGGACCCGAACGGGAACAGGGCTCCGAACAGGCCGGCCTTGGTGCGGCAGTGCTGGCCCACCATGGCGTTCTCCAGCACCGTCATCTGGGGGAAGAGGTGGACGTTCTGGAAGGTGCGGGAGATCCCGAGGGTGGTGACTTGGAACGGGGCCAGGCCCACCACGCTGCGGCCCCGGAACAGGATGTTGCCGGCGTCGGGGGTGTAGACACCGGTGATCACGTTGAACAGGGTGCTCTTGCCGGCGCCGTTGGGCCCGATGACCGACAGGATCTCGCCCTCGTTGAGGTCGATCGTCACCCCGTCGAGGGCCTTCAGCCCGCCGAACGCCTTCTCCACACCGTTCAGTTGCAGGATGGCGGTCATGCTGGCTCCACGGCACTGGTCTCGGTGGCTGGCTGGCCGGCGGCCGCCCGGGCCCAGGCGTCCTGGTCCCGGTCCTCGTCGGCGATGTCTTCCGTCACCCGGACGTTGGGGAGGATGCCTTGGGGCCGCAGCAGCATGATGGCGATGATCACCGCGCCCAGAGCGAGGGGGCGGAACTCCTCGAACTCCCGCAGGAAGCCGGGCAGGCCCACCAGGGCCAGGGACCCGACCATCACGCCCCGCAGGCTGCCCAGGCCGCCCAGGATCACCACGGCCAGGGCCAGGATCGACACGTTGACGTCGAAGCTGCGGGGGGTGAGCGACCCGAGCTGGATGGCCAGCAGCGCCCCGCCCAGAGAGCCGATGGCGCCGCCGGTGGCGAAGGCCAGCAGCTTGTACCGGGTGGTCGAGATACCCATGGCGTCGGCCACCTGCTCGTCTTCCCGCATGGCGTTCCAGGCCCGGCCCACTCGGGAGTACTGGAGCCGCCACGAGGTGTAGAGGGCGAGCAGCACGAACACGAGCGCCAGGTAATAGAAGTGGCGGGGGTTGTTCTGGAAGTCGGTGGGGCCGATATCTCCTCCGGTGATGTCACGCATGCCCTGGGGGCCGCCCACCAGGCCCTCGGCCCACTTCGAGGTCACCAACGTCGACACCACCTCGCCCAGGCCGAGGGTGACGATAGCCAGGTAGTCGCCCCGTAGCCGGAGCACCGGCGAGCCGACGAGGAGCCCCACCCCAGCCGCCAGCAACACGACGATCGGGATGGCGACATAGAAGTTGAGCCCGAGGCTGAAGGCCGGGTCGCCCGCCCCGTCGGTCGTGTTGACCTGGGCTCCGGTGAGCAGGGCCGTGGCGTAGGCGCCGAAGGCGAAGAACGCCACGTAGCCCAGGTCGAGCAGACCGGCGAAGCCTACGACGATGTTCAGGCCCAG
Organism: uncultured Actinomycetes bacterium; assembly: GCA_902826025.1. Classification (GTDB taxonomy): domain Bacteria; phylum Actinomycetota; class Acidimicrobiia; order Acidimicrobiales; family SZUA-35; genus CADEDH01. The sequence goes on along the minus strand of CADEDH010000015.1, from coordinate 85,929 downwards.
GCCGAGCAGGATGAAGATCATGACCGTGCCCACGGTGCCCGACAATGCGGTGCCGATCACCCAGGGCAGGGCCAGGACGGCAATGATGGCGACCGCGCCCTGCACCAGCTGGCGGGTGGTGAACCCTCCGAGGCCCGTGCTCGCCGCCGCCGGTCGGGCCGCCGGGGCGGCCGCAGCCTCAGGGCGCGAGCGGAGCACGTCGCGGCCCACCACCGCCAGGGTGACGATCACGGCGGCGGCGATGCCGCCCGCCCAGGTGAGGCCCGACGTCTTGGAGTCGTAGAGGAAGTCCGGGCGGAACCCGAGCTCCTTGATGGCGGTGGACACCACCCGCTGGAGGATGGCCAGCACCCCGATGGTCAGCGGGCCGGCCAGCACCACCCGACGGGCCCCGGGCGACAGGGCCCGCACCACGCCGCCCAGCGCCCCCACCACGGCCCCCAGCACCAGCCACAGCACGATGCCGGTGCCGAGGCTCTGGTCGAAGCTGACGATGCCCAGCAGCTTGGTCGAGACTGCGATCAGCACCTCGCCGATCGTGTCGGGATCTATGGCGTCGACCGCCAGCAGCACGATGCTCACCATGGCCCCGCCCACCAGCCCGGTGACGGCGCCGCTCAGCGCGGCCTGGGGCATGGCCAACACCTTGCGTTCGCCCCGCTCCACCGTGGTTCGGGTGGCAACCCAGCCGGCCAGGAACAGGGGCAGCAGCAGCAGCACCCGGGCCAGGCTCACCTGGGTGCCGATGGCGTAGACCTCGGCGAACTGCTCGATCAGGCCGACGGCAGAGACGTAGACCACCACGATGCCGGCGATGAGGGCCGGCTTCCAGGCGCGGGCCAGGGGGGCCGGCATCACAGCTTCTCCGCCGCGGCGCTGCCCAGGAGGCCGCCGGGCCGATAGAGGAGCACAAAGACCAGGACGAGGAAGGTGATGGCGTCCTCCAGCTGGAACACCGATGGGATGTTGAACCCGACGAGCAGGGCCGGACCGAGGGACCGTAGGAGGCCCACGAGTAGGGCGCCCAGGGCAGCACCGCGGATGCTGCCGATCCCGCCCAGCACGGCGGCGGTGAAGGCGGCGATACCGGGCCGGAAGCCCGTGGTGAAGCTGATCTGCTCGAACCGCATGGCGAACATCACCCCGGCCACCCCGGCCAGCACGCCGCCGATGGCGAAGGTGGTCACGATCACCCGGTCGACGTCGATGCCCATGAGCTTGGCGATGTCGGCGTCGAGGGCCACGGCCCGCATCGAGCGGCCGGTACGGGTGGAGGATACGAAGTAGTCGAGGATGGCGACGAGGACGATCGACACCACGATCATGACGAGGTCGATGCGGGCGATGTCGAAGCTCAGGAGGTTCCACGAGCCATCGAGGAAGTCGGGCTGGGGGTAGCCCCGGGCCTGGGGGCCGAAGAAGCCCCGGGCGGTGTTCTGGAGGAACAGCGACGCCCCGATGGCCGTGATCAGCGGCACCAGGCGGGGGGCGTTGCGCAGGGGCCGGTAGCAGACCCGCTCCAGCAGGATCGCCACCAGTACCGAGACACCGATCGCCACCGCCAGGATCACGATCATGGCGATGGCCGGGCTGGACGACAGGAAATCGTTGTCGCTGAATCGGTCGGCTACGAAATAGGAGGCGAATGCTCCCATCATGAACACCTCGCCGTGGGCGAAGTTGATCATGCGCAGGATGCCGTAGACGAGCGAGTAACCCAGGGCGATGAGAGCGAGCACCGCTCCTTCGGACAAGCCCCCGATGATGAAGCTGCGCCAGGTGTCGGCCGTGTAGCGGGACAGCTCGCCCGGGCCGGCTTCCGCCGGCAGGGTGAAGGTCTTGATGGCGGCAACCACGACCAGCACGACCAGCCCGGCCAGGATCACGCGCCGGATCCAGATGCCCCAGGGAAAAGCTAGTCGCAGCGTTCTATCGGTGCGTTCGGAGGAGGTGAGTTCAGTGGTCAAAGGTCATCACGGTGCGAAAACGTACCGCATCGGGTGGGCCCCGACCATAGGATCAGGGCCCACCCGATGCGGGAACGGTTATGGACTGCTCAGCCGCCGGCGTCAGCCGCCGATATCGGCCAGGCTCTTGGTGTCGCTGTAGACCGCCTTGGCGTCGGGCGTGCCGCCGTCAACCGGCCAGGCCGGACCCTCGAACACGCCGATGGTCACGTTGGTGGCGCAGTCCCCCGAGGGCAGGCAGGTGATCGCGCCGGTAATGCCCTCGTAGTCCTTGGTGGCGAACAGCGCTTCACGCAGACCGTCCTTGGGGATGGTCGGGCTGCCGTCGCTGTTCTTCACCGCCACCTCGTCGATGGCGGCGGCGAGGATCTGCACGGCGTCGAAGGCGTGGGCGTGGAACACCGAGGTCGGCGCCGAGCCGAACTCCTTCTCGTAGGCCGGCAGGAACTCACCTGAGTAGAACTCGCCGCTCTCGAAGGCTGACAGGTCGGGCGACGAGGCGAACAGACCGGTGACCGCATCGCCGGCGGTCTCGATCGTGCCGGCCGACAGGCAGCCGTCGGACGAGATCAGCAGGGTGTCGGGCAGGATCTCGGCCGCCTGCTTGGCGATGAGCGAGCAGGCCGCAGTGAAGACCGGGAAGTACAGGACTTCGGGCTTCTTCTGGGCGATGCTGTTCAGCAGGTTGGTGAAGTCGGTGTCGTCGCTCTTGATGGCCTCGACCGAGGTGATCGTGCCCCCATCCTTCTCGAACGAGGTCCGGAAGGCGGCGGCCAGGCCGTCGGCGTAGGGGCTCTCGTCGTTGATGGTGGCCGCCGTCTTCAGGCTTTTCTCGCCCTGCACGAAGCCGGCCACGACCGCGCCCTGGATCTTGTCGTTGTGGGCGGTGCGGAGGTAGAACGCCTGATGGTCCTCACCGGTGAGGGCGGGGCCGGTGTTCGACGGCGAGATCATCGGGATGCCGGCGTCCGACATGATCTTGTCGGCGATGCCGAGAGCGGCGCCGGAGCAGCTGGTGCCGATCACGGCCACGATGTCGGTGTTGGCGGCGAGGGCCTCGCCCCCGGCCTGGCC
>CADEDH010000015.1:80781-82788 GCA_902826025.1 uncultured Actinomycetes bacterium | reverse complement strand
GCCGAGGACCCTCCGGTGGTATCGGTGCCCTCGTCGGTGCTGCTACCGCAGGCTGCGGCTCCGAGACCGATCGTCAAGAGCAACGCAGTCATCCTGCGCCATGGCGTCGATGTACTCATACGAGTCCTTTCTCTCCCTGACCCGAAGGAGCCTCGTGCCCCCGGCGAGCCGCGCGTCACTGTAGCGGGGGCGCTTCGCGGGCTGGGCCATGGTTGGGCACTCGTCACACGGTGGAAACGGGGACCCCGCTCACCAGGGCAAACACGCCCGTGTTCAGAGTCTTCGGAGCCGGACCTCGGTAACGGAGTGGCCCGGGCCCTTCCGCAGGATCAGGTCGGCCCGCTCCCGGGTGGGGAGGATGTTCTCCAGCAGGTTGCGCTCGTTGATGCGCTTCCAGATGGCGGTGGCGGTGCGGGCGGCCTCCTCGTCGTCGAGATCGGCGAAGCGCCGGAAATACGACTGGGGGTCGCGGAAGGCCGTTTCCCGGAGGGCGAAGAACCGTTCGACGTACCACTTCTGGATGTCGGCGACGTCGGCGTCGACGTAGATCGAGAAGTCGAAGTAGTCCGACACGAACGTGGGATGGCCGCTGTCGACCGGGCCGGTCTGGAGCACGGTGAGGCCTTCCACGATGAGGATGTCGGGCTGGTTGACCACGACCTCCTCCCCTGGGACCACGTCGTAGACGAGGTGGGAGTACACCGGGGCCACCACGTTGGGCTTGCCCGACTTGATGTCGGACAGGAAGCTCAACAGACGGCGCCGGTCGTAGCTCTCGGGGAAGCCCTTGCGCTCCATCAGCCCCCGCTCCAGCAGCACGGCGTTGGGATGGAGGAATCCGTCGGTGGTGATCAGATCGACCTTGGGGTGGTTGGGCCATCGGGCCAGAGCCGTCTGCAATACCCGGGCGGTGGTGGACTTGCCCACCGCCACCGACCCCGCGATCCCGATGACGAACGGCACCTTGGCCGGGAGCTTGCCCAGGAAGGTGTCGGTCGTCCGGTACAGCTCCTGGGCCGCCGCAACGTGGAGGTTGAGGAGGCGGGACAGGGGCATGAAGATCTCGACCACCTCGTCCATGCTGAGACGGTCGCTGAGGCTCCGGAGTCGGGCCAGGTCTTCCTCACCGAGCGAGATCGGCGTGGACTCCCGGAGGGTTCCCCACTGCTCGGCGGTGAAGGTCATGTAGGGGGAGATGTGGTCGCAGATTGGAGTCATCTTCGCTCGAGCACCCGATCCCTGTTCGGACGGGGTCCGGGTGCCGACGCGATGGTGTCATCTCCCCAGCCCGGAAGCGAGTTCACGACCGGAATATCCGCGGGCCGCCGACTGGGGCCGACGGTCGGGCCGCCGGTAGCTTTGGCGGGCATGAACGTTCCCTCACGGCGCCGCCAGGCGGCCAGGGTGGTCCTGCTCGACGCCGACAAGCGGGTGCTGCTGATCGAGTCGGTCGATCCGGCCAACCCCCATGGCCCACCATGGTGGGAGATCCCCGGAGGTGGGATGTTCCCCGGCGAGCCGTCGGCCAACACCGTGATGCGTGAGCTACGGGAGGAGGCCGGGGTGCGTTCGGCCCTCATCGGGCCGGTGGTGTGGACCCAGAGCGTGCAGTTCACCTTCGCCGGGCTCTACTTCGACCAGGACGAGTTCATCCACGTGGGCTGGACCGAGGAGACCGAGCTCGACGAGCCCGAACTCGAGTTGTTCGAGGCCATGGCCTTCCAGTCGATCCGGTGGTGGACGGTGGACGAGGTGGTCAACCACCAGGGCCGCTTCCTGCCGCCCCGACTTCCTGAGCTGCTCCCCGCCCTCGTGCGGGGCGACCTCCCCGATCCCCCGCTCGACATCAGTCCGAGCTGACTACCAGGGGGCTGCCGCCCCCGGCGGCTGCGCCGCCTCCCCATCGCCGTCGGGGCCCCATCCCCGCCGGCCTGCCCGCCTTCGGCGGTCAGTACCAGGGGGCTGCCGCCCCCGGCGGCTGCGCCGCCTCCCCATCGCCGTCGGGGC
>CADEDH010000015.1:66448-80681 GCA_902826025.1 uncultured Actinomycetes bacterium | reverse complement strand
CGGGGCCCCATCCCCGCCGGCCTGCCCGCCTTCGGCGGTCAGTACCAGGGGGCTGAGAGTCAGTAGCTGCTGTTGACGCCGAGGATGGCGATGATCACAGCATCGTCGACGGGGATGCCGGGATCGGTGGGCATGGGGGCGATCTTGGTGGGCTCGAGCCCCAGCACCACGGCCACCGAGGCCGCCTCGGCGGCATAGCCGTTGGCGTAATAGACAACGCTGTCGTCCATCGTGGGCCCGTTCTTGGGGGGCAGCGTCGGGTAGCCGGCGGTCTGGAGCTTCTCGGTTCCGGCGCCGGCCACGCCGGGCCGGCGGGCGCCGTTGCCCACCCGTACCTTCACCTCGGCCGGAGGCCGGGCCGCCGGCAGGGTGGTGGCGTTCTCCACCACGGGCACGCTCGACGCGGTGGCCGACGCCGGCCCACTGGTGGAGGTGGGATCCTTGGTGGCGGTGACGTAGCCGTCGGCCGCCAGGAGGTCGTTGACAGCGCTGACGATGCCGAAACCGAGCAGCAGCAGGACCACGGCCAGCAGCACGGCGTTGATCACGTCGTGGCGTTCAATGCGGTCCAGGAACATCGCCGGACAGGCTAGATCACCGGGCCCGTCCACACGTGAATCGGTCCGTTGTCCGTAACGCCAGGATCGGCCGACCAGATGGCGTGGGTCGGTCCGCTCCCCTACCATCAGGCCCCGACCGGTGGCGGTCGGGCTTCGCCGTCACTCCGCCGAGCGAGGAGAATCCCCGTGGACTTCGCCATACCCGCCGAGCTGCAGACGCTGCTCGGCCAGCTCGATCAGTTCATCGAGGACGAGATCAAGCCCCTGGAGCGGGAGAACGACAACATCCGCTTCTTCGACCACCGCCGGGAGTACGCCCGCACCGACTTCGAACGCGACGGCTGGCCCCGACACGACTGGGAGGACCTGCTGAAGGAGATGCGGCGCCGGGCCGACGCCGCCGGGTTCCTCCGTTACCACCTGCCCAAGCGGTTCGGGGGCATGGACGGCACCAACCTCGGCATGGCCGTGATCCGGGAGCACCTGGCGGCCAAAGGTCTGGGCCTCCACAACGACCTGCAGAACGAGAACTCGATCGTCGGCAACTTCCCCACCGTGCTGATGATGGAGAAGTACGGCACCGAGGACCAGCAGAACACCTGGATCCCCACGATGCTGGAGGGCAACGCCCGCATCGGGTTCGGCCTCACCGAGCCCCTCCACGGGTCCGACGCCACCTGGATGGAGACCACGGCCTACCGCGACGGCGACGAGTGGGTGATCAACGGGGCCAAGCGTTGGAACACCGGCATGCACGCCGCCACCCACGACTACGTGTTCGCCCGGACCTCGGGCAAGCCGGGCGACGCCGAGGGCATCACCTGCTTCATCGTGCCGGTCGACACCCCCGGGTTCACGATCGAGTTCATGTGGTGGACGTTCAACATGCCCACCGACCACGCCGAGGTGACGCTGAAGGACGTGCGGGTGGCCGACTCCACCCGCCTGGGTCCGGAGGGCCGGGGCCTGGCGGTGGCCCAGACCTTCGTCCACGAGAACCGGATCCGGCAGGCCGCGTCGGGGGTGGGCGCCGCCCAGTACTGCGTCGACGAGAGCGTGAAGTACGCCCGGGAGCGCAAGCTGTTCGGCCAGGCCCTGTCCCGAAACCAGGCCATCCAGTGGCCGCTGGCCGAGATGCACACCGAGTGCGAGATGATCCGCCAGCTGGTGCGCAAGACGGCGTGGGAGATGGACAACGGGATCGACCCCATGTACATCTCGGACAAGGTGGCCATGTGCAACTACCGGGCCAACCGGCTGGTGTGCGAGGCGGCCGACCAGGCCATCCAGACCCACGGCGGCATCGGCTACAGCCGCCACATGCCCTTCGAGCACATCTACCGCCACCACCGGCGCTACCGGATCACCGAGGGGGCGGAGGAGATCCAGATCCGGCGGGTGGCCCAGTTCCTGTTCGGGTTCGCCGGGCCCCGCAAGGACAGCCTCGGGCCCAGCTTCGCCAGCCGCTTCAACAGCGTGCAGAAGGGGGCCCCGGCCAGCTGGCTCGACTGAGTGTCCCCTTCGGGGACCTGGAGTTTCGCTTCGCGGAAACTCCGTGCGACAAACCGCGACGCAGTTCGAACTGCGTCGCGGTTGTCGCGCTGGGCGCGATCACCGCGACGCGGTTGGGGCTAGGCCAGCAGGCGGGCCCGGGTGAGGAAACCGGTATGGGCCACCATGCGGTGGTCGGGTCGGACGGCGGCGCCCTCGATGTGCCAGGTCCGATTGAGCACCTCGGTGGTGGACAGCTCGTCGAACCCGGCGGCGTGCAGGGCGTCCACCGTCTGGGTGACCTGCAGGATCGACGGGCTGTAGGACACGAGGATCCCGCCCGGGCGCAGGGCGTGGCGGGCATGGGGCACCACCTGCCACGGCTCGGGCAGGTCGAGCACCACCCGGTCCATGTGCCGCTCGTCGATGCCCTCGTAGCAGTCCCGCAGCTCGATCGTGTAGCGGTCGGCCACCTCGGCCCCGAGGAACGTGGTGACGTTCTTCAGGGCCCGGGCGGCGAAGTCGGGCCGGAGCTCGTAGCCCGTGATCTGGGCCCCGCACCGCAGCATCGCCATGGACAGGGCACCCGACCCGACACCCGACTCCAGCACCCGCATCCCGGGGCCGATGTCGGCCAGCATGAGGATCGGGCCGAGATCCTTGGGGTAGATGACCTGGGCCCCTCGGGGCATCGACAACACGTAGTCGCTCAGCGTCGGCCGGAACGCTCGGAACCGCTGGGCCCGGGGCGTCGATACTTCCGAACCCTCGGCCCGCCCGATGATGGCGTCGTGGGGTAGCACACCGGTGTGCGACTCGAACTTCCCGCCCTCGGACAGCGTGACCAGGTAGCGGCGCTTCTTGTGGTCGATCAGCAGTACCAGCTCGCCCACCTCGAACGGGCGGGCCGGGGTTGCATCGGTGACGGCCTCGGAGGCCGCAGTCGGTCCGGGCCCGGCCTCGTCGGGCCCGATCTCCCCGGCAGTGGGATCCACGGCGGTCACGAGCGCCTCCTGGGCGGGGCCACCGGTACCGGCTGGGCCCCGCCGGCCCGGTCCACGAGACGGCAGAAGGCGCACAGGTCACTCTCGGCCGGGGCCCCGCACCGGGTGCAGTGACCGAGCGGGCGGCCGCTGGCGCCCCCGTCGTCGGCGGCACCATCGTCGAAGCCGACTCCGCCCGACGGGCCGCTCCACGCCTCCTGGGCGAACAGGTCGACGGCCCGGTCCACGAAGCCGAAGTAGAACGAACTCTTCGTTCCGGGCGAGCGGCGCTCCATCTCGTTCAGCACCTCCTTGTAGCCGAGGTGCCGGTTTCCGGCGGCCATGGGGCATTCCTCCACCTGGTAGTCGATCCCCCGCAGCACGCAGTAGGCCGCGGTCTCCCGCTCGGTCAGCCGCACCAGGGGCTTGACCTTCCGGGGAAACCCGTTGCCGGCGGGCAGCACGGGGCGCTGCCGGCCGAGATAGGCCATCTGCCACCGCAGCACGTTGCCGTAGAGCACGGCCGCCTCATCGTCGAGGTTGTGCCCGGTGGCCATGGCGTCGTAGCCGCCATCGACGGCAGCGGCGTCGAACAGGTGGCGCTTGGACAGCCCGCAGGCCGAGCACGGCACCCGGCGGGTGACGGCGGCGGCGGTGGGGATGTCGAAATCGTAGGTGGCCCGCAGGTCGACCTCGTTCAGGCGGAGGCCGCGCTCGGCGGCGAACCGGCGGGCGTACCCACCCGACACGTCGGAGTAGTCGCCGATGCCGAGCCCGACGTAGAGCCCGTCGGTCTCCCAGCCGAGCTCACCCAGCAGATCCCACAGGGCCAGGCTGTCCTTGCCGCCCGATACCGCCACCAGCACCCGTTCCCCCGGGGTCAGCATGGCGTAGTCGTGGATCACCCGCTCCACCTGGTTGCGGCAGTAGCGCAGGAAATGGTCGGCACAGAAGTTGGCGTTGTGCCGGGGCAGGTCGATGACGGCCGGCCCCCGGCAGACTTTGCACTTCACCGCCCGGGCCCCTCGCCTCCGCTGATCACGGGCCGGATCTCGATCGAAGCGTCGTCGGCCAGGGTGGCGTCGCCCGGCACCAGCGTGCCGTCGCTGATCACCAACACCGACTCACGATTCAGGTCGAGCTGCTGGAGCAGCCTGGTGACCGAGATCGGCCCGGCCACGTCGAGCTCCCGGCGCGGGTTGCGCAGCAGCACCTTCATCTCCTGCTCCTGGATCCTCAGCTCGTCGGCTGGGCCGCGGCCCGGGCCGCCCTGCCGGCGGCCTTCTCGGCGCGGCGGCCGGCCTTGTCAGCCGCCTTGAACTGCTTGATCTGGCGCCGGTGGCTGATCTTCAGCTGGTCGAGCGTGAGATGCTGACCCGCCTTCAGCTCCAGGCGCTCGATCCGGGGCTGGGCCCCCATCACCCGGCGGATCATGCGCAGCCCGAACAGGCCGCCCCACGTGATCATCCAGGCCCGGCCGCCGCCGCCCAGCATGCGCCGGACCAGCCACAGCCAGAACCGCCGCCGCATCATCGACCGCCGAACCGTCGATCGGGCCATGGTCAGATCCGCCGAATCTCGAGCACGGTGCTGCGCTTGCGCCCAGCCCGGCGGCCCATCACGTACACCGCCAGGATCACCACCACGGCGCCGGCCGCCCCCACCATGGCCAAGGTCCGCTTGCCCCCTTCGGCCGCCTCGCCGAACTGGCCCTGGATCTCCCGGAACTTGGCCTCGATGTCGGCCGGGGTGATGCCGCGATCGCGTTCAACCATCAGACCTCATCCTCTCCCTTGGCCGGCCAGAGCCTTCTTCGACCGGCGCAGCGCGTTGTAGACCAGGCCCAGGAGCAGCACCAGCACACCCAGAGCTATGAGGTAGGGCAGGGTCGAGGCCCACGACCCCCCGGCGAAGAACTCGATCGACTGCATCAACCGGAGTACCCCGAGGCACAGGAAGAACGCCCCGAGGAACACGAACAACGAGCCGGCCAGGCCGAAGCCGAGGTACTTCTTCAGCGCGCTGAGCGGAACGATCGTCTCCTGCTTGGCGTAGGAAACGATCAGCTCTTTGATCTCCTGGGCCCCGTCCAGCGGGTTCGAATTGGCCACCGGGCCTCCTGTGCCGATCGACGGGGTGGAGTGTACGAGCCCGCTTCCCCTAATGGGGTGCGGTGACACCCCCGGCGATCATCGGTTGACCGTCGGGAGGCGTCAGTTGCCGGAGAGCCGGAGCCGGATGAGCTCGAGGGCGTCGTCGAGCAGGCCGCCCAGCATCGGCAGCCGCTCAGCCGGGCCCTTCGCTCCCAGCAGGGCCTGCTTGTCGAGCATCGAGATCGGCGACAGAGCCGACATCTGCATGCAGCCGAGTTCCACGTCGGCCAGGTCGGCCGGGAGCGGCCCCACGTTCACGCCCGACTCCGAGGCCAGCGCCATGCACCGCCGGAACTTGGCCAACACCTCCCGGTAGGCCGGCTCCAGGTCGCTGGTGAGTTCCTCGTCGGGCCACGGCTCCACGTCGGCCACCGGGTAGGGGTCGTCGGGCAGCCAGCGGGCGACCCGGTACCGCTCCACCCCCACGGTGGTGAGGGCCCACCGGCCGTCGCTGAACTGTTCGGCCTCCACCACCTGGGCCACGGTGCCGAAATCGGTACGGACGTCGCCGCCGCCGACCTCCGAGCCCCGCTGGATGAGCGCCACACCGAAGCGCCCGTCGCCCTCCAGCACCCGTTGCACCATCACCCGGTACCGCGGCTCGAAGACGTGCAGTGGCAGCACCATCGACGGGAACAGCACGAGCCCGAGCGGAAACTGCGGCATGATCGTCATGGTCCCCCTGACGCTAGTGCGATCGGTCACGCCGCCGTGAAACCAGGGCCCAATCCCCCACGTCACACCCGGTCAGGATGGCGTGGGCGCCCGGGGGCCGAGGACCTCGGCCGACGGGGCCTGGGGGTAGCCGGTCAGGGCCGACACCAGCGCGTCCTGCACCGCCCGGGCCGATGGCTGGTTGGAGATCTGGGGGCCGTTGGCCACGAAGGCGAACGTGAGCTCCTCGTCGGGGTCGAGGCTCGACTGCACGAAGCCCGACAGGGCCAGCACGTCGATGAGGGTGCCGGTCTTGGCGTACACCAGCTGGTAGGCGGCGTCGTCGGCATCGAAGCGCTCGGCCAATGAGCCCCTGACCCCGGCTATCGACAGCGACGAGGCGAGGGCGGAGTCGGGCCCGGCCTGGGTGAGCACGGCGGCCAGGGTCTCGCAGGTGACCCGGTCGCTCTCCGCCAGGCCCGATCCGTCGTCGATCTGCAGCCCCTGGGTGGGGATGCCCCGGGCCGCCAGCTGGCTCTGGACCACGCCGGCCCCGGCCACGGTCGTGCCCTGGCCCGCTCCGTACAGGCCCAGGCGCTTCAACAGCAGCTCGGCCCCGATGTTGGAACTGAAGCTGTTGACATGGGTGACGACGTCGGCCAGGGGCGCCGACTCCACCCCCGCCACCTCGATTGCCGCCGGCGGCGTGACGCCGGCGGTGGCCGGCCCGGTTGCCACGGCGACGCCCCGGGCGGCCAGGAGGTCCTTGAGGACGGTGGCGGCATCGGCCGCCGGGTCGGCGCTACGGACGCGGCCGGTACTCTCCGGTGTCCGCGCCGGCCAGTCGGTGAACCCCTCGTTCACCGTGAGGGCCGACAGGGGCCCCGACTGGTTGCTGGCGATCAGCCGGTTGGCCCAACCCGACACCGTGCGCTCAGCGTCGTAGAGCGATTCGTCGCCCACCACGTTGCCCGTGACCTGGGTGATACCGGCCGCGACCACGGCGTCGGCCAGGTCCTCCAACCGGGTGTGGAAGCGGCCCTCGGGATCGTCGTACTGGGCCCACCAGCCATCGGTGCTGAGGAACGGATCTCCCGCCCCCACGACATAGAGGTTGCCCGCCACCACCCCGCCGACGGGCGCTGCGTCGGCCCGCACGGTGGTGCGGAACCGGAACTCGGACCCGAGCAGCTCGAGGGCGACGAAGGTGGTGAGCAGCTTCTGGTTGGAGGCCGGCGTCAGCGCCTCGGTGGGCTTGGCTGACGGGCTCAGTATCCGGTTCCCGGCCTCCACCACGAGGCAGGTGTCGGGAGGCGACTGGGCGATGGCGTTGGTCAGGCTCGGTTCGAGGGCGGCGTCGGCCACCGGGGCCTGGAGGGTTCGGGGGACCCGGCGGGCCGACAGGAGCGGGGTGGTCAGCTGCTGGGTGTAGACCACGGGCTCGGTACGGGCATCGGCGGCATCGGTCCGGTCGGCGGCCTGCCACGAGGCCAACGACACCACACCGAGGAGAGCCACCACCCCCCACCGGCGCGCGATCCGAGCCGGCGCGTTCATCGCGTTCACGCTACCAGTGGGCGGCCGCCCCCGGGAGGACGGTCGGGCCAGTCGGGGGCCGGTTCCGTCACCCCCGGCCGGCCGGCTCCAGCGCGGCTCGGACGAACTCGCGGAGGTGCTTGAACCGGGCCTCCAGCGCTTCGGCGGCGAACGGGTCCCGGTCGAGCAGGCCGGTGAGCATCCAGTGGTCGGAGAAGTAGGTCAGGAGCGCCCCGTAGCCGGTCACCACCAGATTCTCCGGGTCATGGCGACGGAACCGGCCGGCCGCCATCTCCCGCTCGAAGAAGGCCACCGACCGGGTGAAGTAGGGGCGCAGGGCGCTGCCCAGGTCGAAGCCGAGGTGGCCCTTTTCGTTCAGGGCCTCCCGGCGCACGATGCTCACGATGTCGGGGTTGGAGCGAAAGAAGTCGAAGCTGGCGGCCAACACCGAGTCGACCAGGGCCCAGCCGTCCAGCGCCTCCCGCCGCACCTCGTTGATGCGTAGGCCCCAGTCGGCCAGGGCATCCTCCAGCACCTGGCGGTAGATCGCCTCCTTGGAGGGGAAGTAGTGCATCAGACTGGGGCGCCGGATGCCCACGCCAGCCGCGATGTCGTTGAGCGACGTGCCTTCGTACCCCTGGTTGGCGAAACACAGGCGGGCTTCCCGCAGAATCAGATCCCTCGTGGGTGTGTCGGACACGGCATCGAAACTACTCTCAATTGCTCATTCTGAATCGCGGAAAGCGATCAGCGAACGACCGGAAGGGCCCACCCAGGTGGAGATCATCGCCGCACTGTTCATGGACGACATCGAGCTCCGCTCGGTTCCCGGGCCGTCCACCCGGATCGACCTCAGCGGCATCCAGTTCTCGGCCCCCGCCCCGGCCCCGGTGCCGGTGACGGTCGCCCCCCACCTGGTCGTGTTCGTGTGGAACCCGCCCGACGGCCGGGAGATGGGCGCCCTCGAGGTGGTGTTCACGCCGGCCGACGGGCCCAGCCCGGCCGACGATCCATCCGTCATCCCGCTGGCCCGTAACGTGCAGGCGCTCCAGATCGAACCGGGCAAGTTCAACTACCGGCTGGTACGACCTGAGCTGGTCTTCGACAGCTACGGCACGGTGGTGGCCCGGTGTCGGATCGACGACGGGCCGGAGCGTCTGGTTCCCTATACCCTGCTGCCGCCGGTGGGATGAGGCTGGCGACATGAGAGGCTGGAACCCATGAGCACCTTCGCCTCTGCTTTGTCACGTCATCCCGACCCGGCCGAGGCCACCGCCGAGGTGGTGGGCCGGTTACGCGACGAACTCGGCCCCGGCCACCCGTCGGTGGCCATGCTGTTCGCCTCCGGCGACCACATCGCCGCGCTCGACGACATCGTGACCACGGTCCGATCCCTGCTGGGCCCCGACGTGCTGGTGGGCACGACGGCCATCGGCGTGGTGGGCGGAGCGGAGGAGGTCGAGGCCGGCGACGGCGTAGCCCTGTGGGCCGCCACCGGGGTGCCGGCCCACCCGATGCGGCTGGAGGCCCTGCCTGGTCATCCGCCCCTACTGGCCGGCGTGCCCGAGGCCATCGAGCCCGGCAGCACCGTGGTGGTGGTGGCCGACCCCTACACGTTCCCGGTCGACGCCCTGGTCGACGAGCTGAACCAGGCCCATCCTGGGGTGAACCTGGTGGGAGGGCTGGCCTCGGCCCCCGGCGGCCCCGAGCGGAACCGGCTTGTCCTGGGGGACGAGGTGCTGCTCGACGGGGCGGCCGGTTTCGTGCTCCCGCCCGGGGTGGCCGTTCCGATCGTGTCCCAGGGGTGCCGTCCCATCGGCTCGCCGTGGGTGGTCACCGAGGCCGATGGCCAGCTCGTACGCACCCTGGGCGGGCGGCCTGCGCTGGAACGGCTGAGCGAGATGATCGAGACCATGTCGGAGGCGGACCGGGCCACCGCCTCCCAGGGACTGCACGTGGGGGTGGTGGCCAACGAGCAGGAGGAGAGCTTCGACCAGGGCGACTTCCTGATCCGGGGCCTCCTGGGGGCCGAGAGGTCCACCGGCTCGGTAGCGGTGGGCGACGAGGTAGAGGTGGGCCAGGTCATCCAGTTCCAGGTGCGCGACGCCGCCTCGGCCAGCGCCGAACTCGACCGCCTCCTCACCGGTGTGGCCGGACGCTCCAGCCTCGTGTTCACCTGCAACGGTCGGGGCACCCACCTGTTCGGTGAGCCCAACCACGACGCCTCCCGGGTGCAGGCCGTGGTGGGCGACGCCGTGTCGGGCATGTTCTGCGCCGGTGAGCTCGGCCCCATCGGCTCCCGAAACGCCGTCCACGGCTTCACCGCCACGGTGCTGGTGTTCTTGTAGTCGTGTTTTTTCGGGGGCTGCCGCCCCCGTCGCTTCGCTCCCCCATGGCCGTCGGGGGCCCTACCCCGCCGGGGCGCCTGCGGCGCGCCCGCCCTGGGTAGGGTGGCGAGGTGACCTCGTCCGACCCGGTCCCCGACCCCCTTCCCGACCTGCCTTCCGGCGCCTCCGGCCCCCACGATCTCGACCACCTGGGGGTGAACGTGATACGGGGCCTGGCCCTCGACACGGTGAACCGGGCCCGATCCGGCCACCAGGGCACGGCCATGGCGCTCGCCCCACTGGCCCACGTGCTGTTCACCCGGGTGCTGCGCTACGACGCCGCCGATCCCGGCTGGCCCGACCGCGACCGGTTCGTCCTGTCGGCCGGGCACGCCTCGGTCCTGCTCTACTCGATGCTCTACCTCACCGGGCAGGGGCTGGAGAAGGCCGATCTGGAGCAGTTCCGCCAGTTCGGGTCCCGCACCCCGGGGCATCCGGAAGCCGGCCACACGGCTGGCGTGGAGGTCACCACCGGCCCGCTGGGTCAGGGCCTGGGTAACGCCGTGGGCCTGGCCGTGGCCGAGCGCCAGCTCCGCTCCACGTACGGCGCCGAGCTGTGCGACCACCACACGTTCGTGATCGCCGGCGACGGTTGCCTGTCGGAGGGAATCAGCCACGAGGCGGCGTCACTGGCCGGCCACCTGGGCCTGGGCCGACTGATCGTGGTCTACGACGACAACCACATCACGATCGACGGCCCCACCGAGTTGGCCCTGGGTGATGACGCCGCCGCGAGGTTCCGGGCCTACGGGTGGGACGTCACCGAGTTGGGCGAGGTCTCCGAAGACCTCGACGCGCTGGAGGCGGCCCTGCTGCGGGCGAAGGACGTGGCCGACAAGCCCAGCCTCATCGTGGTGCGGAGCCACATCGGCTACCCGTCGCCCAAGTTCACCGACAATCACGCCGCTCACGGCAACCCGTTCGATGACGCCGAGATCGCCGCCACCAAGCAGGTGATGGGCCTCCCGGTGGACGAGCCGTTCTGGGTACCCCAGGACGTGTTGGACCTGTACCGCAGGGCCGGGGCCCGGGGCGAAGCTGAGCACACCGCCTGGCGGGAGCGCTTGGCCGCCTACGGCGGCGACCGGGCGGCATGGGACGCCGGTCAGGCTCACACCGGGCTGGCCGGCTGGGCTGGCGCCCTGCCCGTGTTCACCCCGGGCGACATGGTGGCCACCCGCAAGGCGTCCCAGCAGTGCCTCACCGCCCTGGCCGAGGTGGTGCCCGGGCTCATCGGCGGCTCGGCCGACCTCACCGGCAACACCGGTACCCAGATCGACAAGGCCCTCCAGGGTCTGGAGCATCCGGGCGGACGCCAGCTCTATTTCGGGGTACGGGAGCACGCCATGGGCGCCGCCCTGGTGGGCGCAGCCCGCCACGGTGGGGTGATCCCCGTGGGCGGCACCTTCCTCGTGTTCGCCGACTACATGCGGCCCCCGGTGCGCCTAGCCGCCATGAGCGACGCCAAATGCGTGTTCGTGTGGAGCCACGACTCGGTGGGAGTGGGCGAGGACGGCCCCACCCACCAGCCGGTGGAGCAGATCATGAGCCTCCGGGCCATCCCCAACCTCCGGGTGATCCGCCCGGCCGACGCCACCGAGGTGGCCGGGGCCTGGCAGGTCGCCATCGGCAACGACGGCCCCAGCGCCATCATCCTCAGCCGCCAGGACGTCCCCGTGCTGGCCGGCACCCGGTCGGCCGAGGTGACCCGGGGCGCCTACGCCCTGAACGACGTCGACGATCCCGACATCATCCTCATCGGCACCGGCAGCGAAGTCGCCTTGTGCGTGGAGGCGGCCCAGCGCCTGGCAGGCGAAGGGGTGATGGCCCGGGTGGTCTCGTTCCCCTGCTGGGAGCTGTTCGAGGCACTGCCGCCCGACGAGCAGGACGCCGTGATCGATCCCGACGTGCCGTCGGTGACGGTGGAGGCCGGGGTCACCCTGGGCTGGGAGCGCTACGCCGACCTGCCCGTGGGCATCGACCGTTTCGGCACCTCGGCGCCGGGGAACGTGGCTCTGGAGCGGCTCGGGATGACGGTCGATGCTGTGGTCGACGCCGCGTTCGAGGTGCTCGACGCCTACCAGGACGAAGGGGAACCATGACCCGCCTCCACGACCTCTACGCAGAGCAGGGCCAGAGCCCCTGGCTCGACAACCTCCGCCGGGGCTGGATCGCCTCCGGCGAACTCCAGCGCTGGATCGACCGCGGGGTGAGGGGGCTCACGTCGAACCCCACCATCTTCGCCAAGGCCATGATGGAGACCTCCGACTACGACCGCGACCTGGCCTCGATGCTGGGCGGCGGGGCCACGGTGGACGATGCCTACTGGCGGCTCGTCACCGCCGACATCGAGCAGGCGCTGGGTCTGCTGGCGCCGGTGCACACCGGCTCCGGCGGCCTCGACGGCTACGTCTCGGTCGAGGTGTCGCCGGCCCTCGCCCACGACGAGGCCGGCACGGTGGAGGCTGCCCGCCAGCTTCACGACTCGATCGCCGCCCCCAACCTCTACGTGAAGGTGCCGGCCACGATGGAAGGGGTGGCCGCCATCGAGACGCTCGTGGGCGAGGGGCGATCGATCAACGTGACCCTCATCTTCTCCCGCCAGCGCTACGGCGAGGTGATGGAGGCATACCTGCGGGGCCTGGAGCGCCTGGCCGCCGCCGATCCGTCGGCCTCGCTGGCCGGAGTGTCGTCGGTCGCCTCGTTCTTCGTGAGTCGGGTGGACGTGGAGATCGACCGCCGCCTCGACGCCCTGGGCACCCCCGAGGCAGCGAACCTACGGGGCCGGGCCGCCGTGGCCCAGGCCCAGCTGGCCTACGGTCAGTTCCGCCAGGTGTTCAGCGGCCCCCGGTGGGAGGCCCTTGCGGCCCGGGGCGCCCGTCTGCAGCGGCCCCTGTGGGCCTCGACGTCCACCAAGAACCCGGCCTACCCCGACACGCTCTACGTCGACACCCTCATCGGGCCCGACACCGTCAACACCCTGCCCGACAACACGCTGGCCGCCTTCGAGGACCACGGCACGCTGGCCCGCACGGTCGACGCCGACCCCGACGCCGCCGGTGCGGTGTTCACCCAGCTCGACGAGCTGGGCATCAGCATCGAGGCCGTGGCCCAACAGCTCGAGACCGAGGGCGTCCACGCCTTCGCCAAGAGCTTCGACGAGGTGTTGGCCACCCTGGCCGAACGGAGCGAGGGTCTGCGAAGCTGACGGCGTGACGACCCAGCCCGAACCAGCAGCGCCCTTCTCCCCCACTCCTCCTCCGCCGGGTCCCGCCCTGGTTGCAGCTCTGGCCGAGGTGATGCGGCACACGCCGTCGTGCCGGTACTTCCGGCCCGACCCGGTGCCGGCCGAGGTACTGCACCGGGTGCTCGACAACGCCCGGTTCGCCTCCAGCGGCGGCAACCGCCAGGGGTGGAGGCTCGTGGTGGTGACCGATCCCGATCTGCGGGCCGCCGTGGCCGATCTCCATCGCCGGCAATGGGACGCTTACATCGTGCACGCCCGGGAGGGCGTGGTCGGCTACCAGGGCGACGGTTCAGGCAAGAAGATGGAGCACGGCACCGCCTACGCCACCCGTCGCCTCAACCGCACCGACGAGTTCAGCGCCCGCCTCCACGAAGTGCCGGTGCTGCTCGTTTGTTACGTGGAGCTGGCCACGCTGGCTGTCACCGACTCCCAGCTCGACCGGCCCAGCGTGGTGGGCGGTGGGTCGCTCTACACCCTGATCCAGAACGTCCTCCTGGGCTGCACGGCCGAAGGCCTGGGCTCCGCCCTCACCACCCTGCTGGCGGCCGAGCAGCCGTCGGTCGACGAGCTGCTGGGCACCCCGCCCGGCTACGCCCTGGGAGCGCTGGTGGCCGTCGGATGGCCGGAGCCGGACAAGCAGTACCGCCGCCTGTCACGCAAGCCCGTGGAGGAGATCGCTTTCACCGACCAGTGGGGTCGGCCCTTCACGCGTTGAGCGACCCGCTCAGCCGATGTCGAACGAGTCGATGTTGACCACGCCGTTGTCGCCGGCGGCCAGGATGAGCGTGAGGGTGTTGTCGCCCTCCTTCAGGTCGATGTCGACGGTCACGGTCTTCCACTCGGTCCAACTGGCGGTGTTGGCCATGGTGACCCCGCCTTTCACGTCGACACCGTTCACCCGCAGGGTGAGGCGCCGGGGGCTGGCCAGGGCGGTGTTCCCGGCGGCGTAGCGGATGCGCACGGTGGTGGCCCCGGCCGCCATCTCCTTGGCCGTGACCGTGACGCCGCGGCCCGGCGCCACGATGTCGCTGACGAAGCCGGAGCCCGTGTGGCCATCGTGGTCGCTGCCGATCTGGGCCCCGCCGAGCAGGACGCCGGTCTCGGCCTCGAGCTTCACCTTGGTGTTGAGGCTGGTGGCCGTGCTGCTGGCGGTGGTGGCGCTGCTGGTGGGCGTGCTGGAGCTCGGGGTGCTGGAGCTGGGCGTGCTGGAGCTCGGGGTGCT
>CADEDH010000015.1:47122-66348 GCA_902826025.1 uncultured Actinomycetes bacterium | reverse complement strand
TGGGCGTGCTGGAGCTCGGGGTGCTGGAGCTGGGCGTGCTGGAGCTCGGGGTGCTCGAACTGGGGGTGCTCGAACTGGGCGTGCTGGAGCTGGGGGTGGTGGGCCCGGTGCTGGCGCTGCCGGACGACGAGGTGTTCTTGGCCGTGGTGGAGGTGGTGGACCGCACGGTGGCCGGCGCCGACGTCTGGGACGGCCCCGAGGGGAACTGGGTGGTCGACGCCACCTCGCCCACCGAACTCCCGACCTGCTGGTCGGCCCCCGGGATGGAGCCGGAGAGCGGCACCGTGCTCGTCGCCGTGGTGTCGCCGAAGGCGGCCCCGGTCTGGCCGTTACCCACCGCCAGATCCGAGGTCTCGTCGCCGGCGGCGCCCCGGTAGGCCACCACGATGGCCACCGTCATCAGCGCGGCCAGGCCGAGGCCGAGCAGGCTGCGCCACCGGTAGGCCCCCTCCAGAAGCCGCTCCATCGGTGGCACGTCGGCCTCCCGGTGGGGGCCGGCCGGGGCGAACGGTGGGGCGTGGCGCTCGGCGAACAGCTCGGAACGGACCATTGGCCGCTCGTAGCCGACGGCCGGCCCGTAGGGGAATGGATCGGACTCGTCGGCCCACGCCTCCGGTTCGAGGATCCGGCTGCGGGTGGGCTCCATGGCGGCCAGATAGGCGGCTCGGTCGACCGGGATCGTGGGGTCTTCGAAGACCGACCCGGGATGTGGGGGAACTGGGGGGACACGGTGCTGTGGCTCGTCGAACAAGGAGCCGCTCCCAACCCCCGCCGAAAAGCGCGGGAACCGGTCGAAGCCGCCCTGCGGCTGATCGTCTCCGTTGCTCATCGGGGGTGAGGATAGCTGCATCGCGGTGGCGGTCTCCTCCAGTCGGGGCGAATACGGATGGGTCGATCACCTTACGGATGTGTGACGAAGTGGTCTATCGGTCGGCATGGGTCCTGGTCATCGGCTGGTTGCAAATCGAAACCGACTCCCCTAGGGTTACGCCGCCATGGTGGACACCGAGCCTCGACCTGCTACCGGCACCGCCTCTGAAGCGGTGACTGCGCCCACCGCTTCGTGCTCGATCGCCGCCACCCTCGAGGTCGTGGGCGACCGGTGGACGGTGCTGATCCTGCGCGACGTGTTCCGGGGGGTGCGGCGGTTCGCCCAGCTCCAGGCGGATCTGGGCATCGCCCGCAACATGCTGGCCGACCGGTTGTCGCGCCTCGTGGAGCACGGCGTGCTGGAGCGGGTGCCGTACCAGACCCGCCCGGTGCGTTGCGAGTACCGGCTCACGGCCAAGGGGGCCGACCTGTCGACCGCCCTGATCGCCCTCATGGGCTGGGGCGACCGTTGGTATGCCGCCGAGGGTGTGCCCACGATCCTGGTGCACGAGACGTGCGGCACCCCGGTGGAGCAGCACGTGCGCTGCCCCCACTGCGATGAGACTGTCAATCCCGGGAGGATCAGAAGTCGTCCCGGGCCTGGAAGGAGCTCTGTTTGACCCCCCAGACCCCCCACGCCGGTCCCTCTCCCGTCGTCGCCTCGCAGGTGGGTGGCGCGCTGGCCGCCCTGCCCACCGCCGAGCTATTGGCGCGGGCCGCCGAGGCCCGCACCGCAGCGTTCGGCACCCGGGTGACGTACTCTCCCAAGGTCTTCATCCCGCTCACGATGCTGTGCCGCGACCAATGCGGCTACTGCACCTTCGCCCAGCCCCCGGCCCGGCTCGACAGCCCCTACCTGACCCCGGCCGAGGTGTTGAAGGTCGCCCGCCAGGGGGCCCGGGCCGGTTGCCACGAAGCCCTGTTCACGCTGGGCGAGCGACCCGAGCTCCGATACCCGGCGGCCGCCGAATGGCTGGCCGACAACGGCTACGCCTCCACCGTGGACTACCTGGTGGCCGTGGCTCGCCTGGTGCTCGACGAAACCGGCCTCCTCCCCCACGCCAACGCCGGCGCCCTCCACCCCGAGGAGCTGGCCGCCCTGCGGGCCGTATCGCCCAGCCAGGGCATGATGGTGGAGACCCTCCGAGCCGACCTGGAATGCCACCGCAACGCCCCCGACAAGACGCCCGAGCGGCGCCTGGCCACCTTGGAGGCGGCGGGTGAGCTGGCCATCCCGTTCACCACCGGCATCCTGGTGGGCATCGGGGAGACCGAGGCCGACCGGGTGGCCGCCCTGGAGGCCATCGCCGCCTCCCACCGCCGCCACGGCCACGTGCAGGAAGTGATCGTCCAGAACTTCCTGCCCAAGCCGGGCACCGCCATGTGGCGCTCCGATCCCTGCCCCGATGAGGCCTATCACCGGGCCATCGCCCTGGCCCGCCTGATCCTGCCGGCCGACGTGCACCTCCAGGCCCCGCCCAATCTGAGCGATGACTTCGGCGTGCTGCTCGACGCCGGCATCGACGACTGGGGTGGGGTGTCGCCGGTGACGGCCGACTTCGTCAACCCTGAGCGGCCCTGGCCGTCGCTCGATCTCCTACGGGAGGCCACCGAAGCCCGGGGATTCGCCCTCGCCCCCCGCCTCACCATCCACCCGACCTTCGCCAAGGACCCCCACCGCTGGCTCGACCCCGGCCTCCACTTCCCGGTGATGGACCGGTCCGACGCCGACGGCCTGGCCCGCGACGATCCCGGCGCGGTGTTCCCCGAGAAGGCCGAGTTGGTGGGCCAGGCCGACGACGGGGCCGAGGTGCGCCTCATCGGTGAGCGCTCCACCCAGTGGTACTCGGGCGCCCCCGCCACGCCGCTGCCCCTGATCTCGGCCGAGCCGGTGACGGTTGGCGGCCCGGTGGGCGAGGTGCTGGCCGGCGTCCGGGCCGGCGAGGAAGCCGGCTTCGACGAGCTGCTCACGCTGTTGCGGGCCCGGGGGCCCGAGGTGGCGGCGGTGGCCCAGCTGGCCGACGAGCTGCGACGCCAGATCGTGGGCGACGACGTCACCTACGTGGTCAACCGCAACATCAACTACACCAACGTGTGCACCTTCAAGTGCCGGTTCTGCGGGTTCTCCAAGGGCCCCCTCAGCCTCAACCTCCGGGGCAAGCCCTACCTGCTCACGCTGGAGCAGATGCAGGGCCGGGTGGTGGAAGCGGCCGAGCTGGGGGCCACCGAGGTGTGCCTCCAGGGCGGCATCCACCCCGACTTCGACGGCGACTACTACATCGACGTGTGCCGGGCGGTGAAAGAGGTCGCCCCCGACATGCACATCCACGGCTTCACCGCCCTGGAGGTGACCGAGGGGGCCAAGCGTCTGGGTGAGCCGCTGGCCGACTATCTGAAGCGGTGCATGGAGGCCGGCCTGCGTTCCCTGCCCGGCACGGCGGCCGAGATCCTCGACGACCCGGTGCGGGAGATCCTGTGCCCCGACAAGGTCAACACCGAGGAATGGCTCGACGCCCACCGCACGGCCCACCAGGTGGGCCTGCGGTCCAACGTGACCATGATGTTCGGCTCGGTCGAGCATCCTGAGAGCTGGGTCCGCCACCTGCTCGTGACCCGGGCCCTGCAGGCCGAGACCGGTGGCTTCACCGAGTTCGTGGGGCTCCCCTTCGTGCACATGGCGTCGCCCATCTACCTCCAGCGCAAGGCCCGCCGGGGTCCCACCTTCCGGGAGAACCTGCTCATCCACGCCGTGGCTCGCATCGCCTACCGGGGCTACATCGACAACATCCAGTCGGGCTGGGTGAAGATCGGCTTCGACAGCGTGCGTCAGCTCCTCCAGGCCGGCTGCAACGACGTGGGCGGCACCCTCATGGACGAGAACATCTCCCGAGCGGCCGGCGCCACCCACGGCACCGGCGTCACGGCCGACGACTTCCGGGCCCTGGTGGAGCCGCTGGGGAGGCGCCTGGTGCAGCGCACCACGCTGTACGGTCGGGTAGACGAGCCGGCCGGGGTCTGATCCCCGGCGGGCCCGGCGCCCGCTTCCCCGTCACGACGAGGTGACCCATGGCCATACCCCGCCCGCGTCCCACCACCGGTGACCCCAAGGTCGATGCCGTGCTGGAGGAGTTGCTGGCGGTCCACGGCAACGGTGTCCCTTCGGGACCTGGAGTTTCGCCTGCGGCGAAACATCCCGACGCCAACGACGACCTGATCCGATCGCTGTTGATCACGGCCCTGGAGATGGACAAGGCCAACATCGGCCGTCTCGAGCTCAAGATCGCCACCCAGACGATGGTGGAGATGCTCAACGCCTGGGAGGTGTTCGCCCCCTGGGCCGACGCGGCCAAGGTCACGATCTTCGGCTCGGCCCGGCTGCCCCCGGGCCACCCCGACTACGAGCTGGCGGTGGATCTGGGGCGGCGAATGGGGGCCAGGAACTGGATGGCCATCACCGGCGCCGGCCCGGGCATCATGACCGCCGGCATGGAGGGCATCGGAGTGGAGCGGGCCTTCGGGGTCAACATCCAGCTCCCCTTCGAGCAGCAGGCGGCGGCCATCATCGCCGGCGACGCCAAGCTGGCCACGTTCAAGTACTTCTTCACCCGCAAGCTCACGTTCATGAAGGAGACCGACGCCTTCGCCGTGTTCCCCGGCGGGTACGGCACCCTCGACGAGGCGTTCGAGCTCCTCACGCTGGTGCAAACGGGCAAGAGCTATCCGGTGCCGATCGTGCTCATCGACCACCCCGGCTCGACCTACTGGCGTCGGTGGCAGGATTTCATCCGGTCCGAGCTGCTGCCGGCGGGCATGATCAACCCGGCCGACCTCGACCTGTTCCTCCACACCCACAGCGCCGAGGAGGCGGCCGAGTATCTGTGCGCCTTCTACTCCTGCTACCACTCGCTGCGCTTCGTCGGCCGGCGGCTGATCCTCCGGCTCCGTTCCACCCTCTCCGACGAGGGGTTGGCCGAGCTCAACCGGGAGTTCGCCGACCTGGTGGTGAGCGGCGAGATCGAGCGGGTGGAGGCCACCGACATCGAGCGGCGAGACGGCGACAACGTCGATCTTCCCCGGCTGGCCCTCCGGTTCAACGACCGGTCCTTCGGCCGCCTGGTCCAGCTGATCCACCGCATCAACGCCGTCGGAGGACGGGCGGGGGCCGGGGCCGCCCGGGGCCTGCTGCACGACGTGGCCCCCGACGTGCCCACCGGACCGGGTGCGGTCAACGGTCGAGCAGACGAGCCGCCTTCTCCACCGCCCGGCGGGCCTGAGTGAGCTGACGCTCCTCGGCCGGGCGCTTGGCCGCCCCTTCGTCGATGGCCTGCCGCAGGACGTCGATGGCCAGCTCGGCCAGCTCTTCGGCGATCCCGTCGAGCCGCCCCCGGATGTCGTCGAGTCTGTCGCTGTGGTTGCTCACCGCTGGTGCCGTCTCCGTCTCCTGTGGTTGCCGAGGTCGCACGGTAGCCTGCAGCGGTGCTCCCTCCCGCCGACAATCACGATTGGCTCTCGCTGCACGACGAGGAGGGGACCACCTGGTTGTTCGACCTGGCGTACTTCACCTCCCGCTACCGGTGCATCTACGGGATGGGGTGCCCTTCGATCGATCCCGAGCCTGATCTCACCGGCGCAATCGGCTGCTGTAGCCACGGCGCCCACTTCGTGGATGCCGATGACCGGGCCAAGGTGGAAGCCCGCGTGGCCCAGCTCGAACCCGATGAATGGCAGCTGGCCCGCCGGGCCAAGGCCCGGGGTGGTCCGTTCAAACAGCATCAGGGTGGCGACTGGATGACCCGCACCACCGATGGCGCCTGCATCTTTCTCAACCGGGAGGACTTCGACGGTGGCCCGGGCTGCGCCCTGCACGCCGCTGCCCTGCGCCGGGGCGAGCGCCCGATCGACTGGAAGCCGTCGGTGTGCTGGCAGGTCCCGATCCGGCTCGACGTCCACGAAGACGACTACGGCCATCAGACCGTGCTCGTCCGGGCGTGGCAGCGCCGTGACTGGGGGCCCGGAGGCGACGACTTCCACTGGTGGTGTATCGAGGAGGAGGCCGCCTACTCCGCTCCCGATCCCCTGTGGCTCACCGCCCGCGACGAACTCGTCGAGCTGGTGGGCGAGGACATCTACAACCGGCTGGCCGCAGAGCTTGCGGCTCGTCCCCCACAGCCGGGTGTCGATGCGATCGGTGCGGCCAAGGCCGATGCTCGGCGGCGAGGCACGCCGGTGACGGTCGGTTCGAAGCGGAGATCCTGAGGAAACCGAGGCGGTTGGATCGGTTAGTCGACCCGCTCGTTCTCCTCGTTGATCCGGCTCGCCTCAGGAGTGGTCGGCAGGTGGAAGGGGTCCTCGTCGAGTCGGTCGATCAGTGACTCGATGTCCTCCCCGTCCGAGGCGCGCTTCAGCGCTCGCGCTTCTTCGTACCGACGATGACGCCCCTTCTTCATGGGACACTCCTGAAATATGGGTGGCGCTGAGGGCCGTTCCACCTGTCCCCAGCGCGTGCGTGAGACTTACAGTCTAGAAGCTTTTGAGCTGAGTTGGCGAATAGTGGCCGAAGTAGGCGCATTTGTGCGGGGCCCCGAGTCACAGGAGGGGTTGGCGGCTCCGGGCCTCCAGCACGAGGCGCCCGTCGCCGTCGAAAGCCACCGCCGCGTCGCCCGCCACGAGCTGAGCGATCGGGGTTCCGACCATGTCGG
Organism: uncultured Actinomycetes bacterium; assembly: GCA_902826025.1. Lineage (GTDB taxonomy): Bacteria > Actinomycetota > Acidimicrobiia > Acidimicrobiales > SZUA-35 > CADEDH01. The sequence goes on along the minus strand of CADEDH010000015.1, from coordinate 59,779 downwards.
AACGCCAGCCGTGATGGAGCCGACAGTCGGTGTCGCCCTTGAGGAGCGACTCGATGTCGGCCCGGGTGGCGAGGAGGGCCGGGTCGAGCTCGTGATCCCGGGCCAGCTGGGAGATCCACGCCGTGACCAGGGTCACCACGGGCCGCAGGTGCTTGGGCAGCTCGGGCGAGCGGGGCGCCCGGCTCTCCTCGGCCGGCATACGGATGCCGACCTGCACCGCAGTTAGTATCTCCTGGTCAGCGCCGTGCCGGAGGTGCCGGTTCTCGACCCCCCGTAGGCCGGTCAGCTCATCCAGGGTGGACGGCATCTGCTGGGCGATGGCCACGATGGCCAGGTCGGGCAGGATCTGGCGCACCGGCACGTCGGCCTCGGCCGCCCGCCGCTCCCGCCACGCCCCCACCGCAGTGGCCACCCGGAAGCTGATCCCCCGTAGGGTCCGGGCCTCCTTGATGCGCAGGATCGCCTCCTCCGGCACCCGCCGGTTCCGGGGCCGGTTGCGGAGCAGGGCACATTCCTCGAACGCCCACTCCAGGCGGCCCTGGGACCGCAGCTCGGCCTGGAGGATGTCGGTCAGGTGGAGCAGGTGCTCCACGTCGGACGCCGCGTAGCGGAGCTGGTCGGCGCTGAGGGGACGACGGAGCCAGTCGGTCAGCCGGTCGCCCTTGGGCAGGCTGACGTCGAGGTAGCGGTCGAGCAGGGCCTTGAGCGAGCCGTTGGACAGGCCGAGGAAGCCGGCTGCGATCTGGGTGTCGAACAGGTTCTGGGGCAGGGTGCCGGTGGCCAGGTCGAGCACCTCGAGGTCCTGTACCCCGGCGTGGACCACGCAGAGCCCGGGGCCCTCGAGCACCTGGCCCAGGGGCTTGAGGTCCACGGCCAGGGGGTCGATCAGCACCACCTCGTTGTCCCACGCCATCTGGATGAGCGCGACCTGGGGGAAGTAGGTGCGTTCCCGATGGAACTCGGTGTCGATGGCGTAGCGACCGGCTTCGGAAGCGGACTGGACCACGGCGTCGAGCTCGGTTGCTGATGTCACCACAACTGGCACAGCACTGAGCCTACGGCACGCTGGGCCCCGGCCCATCGTGGTGGGGCCGGAGGTTGTGAACGATGGCCTCCAGCGATGCCGGCGTGTCGGCGTCGGCCATCGCCTCGTCGGGTAGAGCGACCGGGGCCCAGTCGACCACTGTCAGCGCGTCTCGCCACGCCCGGTGGCCGGAGTCGACCAGCCGCTGGACAACGGGCCCGGCGGCGGCCGGCCAGCAGGCCAGGCTGGGCTGAGGCCGTCGTTCGGGCCCGGTGACGGCCACGCCGGCCCGCCGGGGGTCTGTGCTCGCCGCTGCCACCAGGGCGGCGACGTGGGCCCCGGTGAGCAGGGGCAGATCGCAGGGGGAGACGACCACCAGACCGGTGCGGGCCCACAGCAGGATGGAGGCCAGCCCGGCCAGTGGACCCTGGTCGGCGGTGCGGTCGGGCACGGTGACGAGGCCGAGCCGGCTGCCGGCCTGCCCGCCCACGGCCACCACGGGATCGGCCCCGCCCTGGCTAAGGGCGTCAGCCACCCGGAGGCCGAGAGGTCTCCCCCCGGCGTCGGCCAGCGCCTTGTCGGCCCCGAACCGGCTCGACCGCCCTCCCATCAGCACTGCGCCCACGACGGCGTTCTGGTGGCGAGGGGCGTCGCCGGGGAGGGGCTCGGACATCAGATCGTCGGGCGGCGGTCCCAGTCGGGGTCGAGCTGGTGGAGGAACTGGTCGCACCGCTCGGCCTCGTCGTGTTCGGCAATGGCGTCAGCCGACCGGCGCAGACCGTCGAGCGCCCGCAGGAAGCCCCGGTTGGTGCCGTGGGCCCACCGCACGTAGCCCGAGCCCCGCCAGCCGCTGCGCCGGAGCTGGTCGAGGCCCCGGTGGTAGCCCACCCGGTAGCAGGCGTAGGCCTCCACGTCGTCGCGGGCCAGGTCGCCCAGCGACGCCCAGGCCTCGAGGAACTGGGGCCAGCCGGCCACTACGGCCGACACCCGGTCGCGCCGGTCGGGCTCGGGAGCGGTCAGGGCGGCGTCGAGGGCGGCGGCGGCATCGGCCGGGGGCGGGTCGAGCACGGTCTCGGGTAGGCCGGAACTCAGGTTGATGTTGCTCATCTCCGCAGGCTACGACCGTCGCCCGCCGCTCAGGAGCGCCCGCCGGTGTCCTGCTCGGCGGTGAAGGCCGTGGCCGGTTCGGCTCCCCCGTCGATGTCGACGTCATCGGGGTCGTCGTAGACCAGCTCGGCCGGCACAGGCTCGATGACGGGCGACGGGTCGGGGCCCGGGTCGTGTCCCTGGTCGAGGCGGATCAGGTAGGCCGAGGCGGCGTCGTAGGCGGCCTCGATCAGCTCGGAGGCCTGGGTGAAGTCGTCGAACCGCAGGCGGGGTGTTGCCCCGGCCGGCACCACGTGGACCACGCAGTGACCGGGGATGCGGCGCAGGTCGTCCTGGAATCGGAAGCGGCGGGCCGTCCAGTAGGCCCGCAGGGCGCTGTCGAACGGGCGCTGCACCGGTCGCTCCTTGTCGGCCAGGTGGCCCACATGGAGCACCCACAGCTCGGTGGCCCCCAGCTCCACGGCGCGGTGGGTGTGGATCTCGTTCAGCACCCCGCCGTCGATCAGGGTGCGGCCCTCGATTTCGCACGCCGGAAACACGGCCGGCAGCGAAGCCGAGGCCATCAGCGCCGGGACCAGAGGGCCCGTCGTGAACCAGTGCTCGGCGGCCGCCTTCAGGTCGGTGGCCACGCACTGGAACGGCACCTTGAGCTGGGCGAAGTCGCTGGCCGGCAGCTCGTCGGAGAGGAGCTGGGCCAGGTGACGGGGGTCGTGGAGCGACTGACCCCGGCGGGCCAGCTGCACGGCCAGCGGCATGAACCCGCCCGGCATCACCTCCGGGTTGCCGGCTGCCATACGCCGCCAGATCCGCTCCATGCGGGCCACCCCCCGCAGAGTGGGGTCGGCGGCGAACCCGGCGCCGTTGATCGCCCCCACTGAGCACCCGATCACCAGGTCGGGCTTGATTCCCGCCTCCACCAAGGCCCGTAGCATGCCGACCTGCACCGCCCCCAGGCTGCCGCCCCCCGACAGCACGAAGGCCCGGGTGCGGCGGCCCGTGGCCCGTTGAAGGAACGGGTCGAGGGCGCGGCGTAGCCGGTGCCCGACCGCTCCGGCCCGCCCGACCGTGCCCGCCCCGGCGCTCAGGGGCAGCGGACCATCCGCAGGGTGTCGGTGGCGCCGATGGTGGCGGAGCTGCCGCCCAGCACGGCCACGATGTCGCCGGTGCGGATGTGGCCCTGCAGCTTGGCCAGCTCGAGCACCCGGTGCACGGTGATCACGTTGTCGTCGATCCGGTCGATCTTGATGGGGGTGGCGCCCCAGCTCATCGAGAGCTGGCGGATCGTGCGGTCTTCGGGGGAGAAGGCCAGGATCGGGGCCCGGGGCCGGAAGCGGGCGATGGCCCGCACGGTGAAGCCCGACCGGGTGATGCACAGGATGGCCTTGGCGTCGATCTCCTTGGCCGCCTGCCAGGTGGCCAGCGTCATCACGTCGGTCACCGCCGAGTCCTGCCCCTGGCGCTCCAGCAGCTGTCCCCGGCGGAGCTTGTGGGCCCAGCCGTCGTAGTCGAAGGCCTGGTCGGCCCGCTGGGCGATGGCGGCCATGGTGGCCACCACGTGGGCCGGATCGTCGCCGATGGCGGTCTCGGCCGACAGCATCACGGCGCTGGTGCCGTCGAACACGGCGTTGGCGACATCCGACGCCTCGGCCCGGGTGGGCGACGGGTTGGTGATCATCGACTCCAGCATCTGGGTGGCCGTGATGGCCGGCCGGCCCAGGGCGATGCAGCGGGCGATGATCTCCTTCTGCAGGTGGGGCAGCTCCTGGATCGGCAGCTCGGTGCCCAGATCGCCCCGGGCCACCATGATGGCGCCCGACTCGTTGATGATCCCGTCGAGGTTCTCGATGGCGGCCTGGGTCTCGATCTTCGCCACCACCAGCGGGCCCCGGGGCGAGGGCTCCAGGCCGATCCGGCGCACGTCGTGGGCCGAGCGCACGAACGACAGGGCGACGAAGTCGATGTCGTGGTCGACCATGGCGTCGAGGAGGCGCAGGTCCTCCGGGGTCGGGGTGGTCAGGCGCAGACGCTCCGATGGGATGTGCAGGCCCGGCCGACCCTGAGTCTGACCGCCGTACAGGACCCGCGCCCGGAGGGCGTTCGGCTCGTGGCCGATCACCTGGAGCACGATCGAGCCGTCGCCCACGGCCAGCCGGTCACCGAGCTGGACGTCGGTCAGCAGGCCCTCGTAGTCCACGAACAGGTGGCCGGCGTGGCTCGGCTCGTTGCCGGGCTCCAGCAGGATCTCGGAGTCGTCGGCCAGCTCGATCGGTTCGGGCAGCTGCCCGATGCGGACCTTGGGGCCAGGCAGGTCGGCCATCACCCCGATGGGCAGGCCGGCGGCCTCGGCCACCCGGCGGAGCTGGCCCAGACGCTCGATGTGGGTCTCCAGTGGACCGTGCGAGAGGTTGAGGCGAGCGACATCCATGCCCGCCTCGAGCATGGCCTTCATCGTCGCATCGTCGGAGCAGGCAGGGCCGATGCTGGCGATGATCTTGGTACGTCGCTTCACCGGCGGAAGCATACCGAGCGCGCTCGTCCAGCTCGTGGTCCTTTTCATGTTGTAATCCACCATTCCTGCGCGCGCCAGCTCCACGGTACCGGCTGGCCACCGAGGTGGTTCCTTGCCCATTCCGGGCCGGGGCTACACAGCCACCGGGCCGAAGCGTCCTCGCAGCTACGCTGCCAGGCCCGCCCCCGGCCGGCAGCTACGCTGCCAGGCCATGGAGTTGATCCTCGTGCGTCACGCTCGGCCGGAGCACATCGTCGAGGCCGACGGCCCGGCCGACCCGCCGCTCACCGACATCGGTCACCGCCAGGCCCGGGCCGTGGCCGCCTGGCTGGCGGCCGAGCCGGTCGACGCCCTGTACACCAGCCCCATGGTGCGGGCCCGGGAGACGGCGGCCCCCCTGGAGCGGCTCCTGGGCCTGGAGGCGGTGGCCGTCCCCGGGGTGCGCGAGTACGACGCCGCCGATACCTCCTACGTGCCGATCGAGGTGGTCCGGGCCGACAAGGAGGCCTGGCGGCGCTACGTGCTGGAGGAGGCCGGCATCGACCGGTCGGCCTTCGGGGCCGAGGTGGCCGCTGCGTTGGAGGGCCTGATCGACCGGCACCGGGGCCAGCGGATCGTGGTGGTGTGTCATGGCGGGGTGATCAATGCCTGGGCCTGCCGCGTGCTGGGGCTGACGGTCACGCTGTTCTTCAACCCCGACTACACCTCGATCAACCGGTTCATGGCCGCCTCGTCGGGCGAGCGTTCGGTGGTGTCGCTCAACGAGACGGCGCATCTCCGGGGCGCCCCCGACCTCCGCTTGTAGGCGCACTCAGTTCCGGGGCACCTCCATCCAGGGGAGGTCCTTGTCGGTGCGCACGTCGCCCGGGAGGCCGAGCACCCGCTCCCCCAGGATGTTCTTCATCACCTCGGTGGTGCCGCCCTCGATCGAGTTGGCCCGACACCGCAGGAATGCCTTGGGAGGGTTGGCGAAGTCCATACCCGAGCCGAGCTGCCCCCCGGCGTAGCCGGTCTCGTACAGCATCCCCTCGGCCCCCATGAGGTTCATGGTGAAGCTCGTGATGTCCTTGTTGAGGTTGGCCGACGCCAGCTTGCCGATCGAGCCCTCCGGACCCGGGGTGCCGGTCTTGCGCATCTCCGAGGCCCGGATGTTGGTGAGCCGGAGCACCTCGGCGTGGACCCACAGCCTCATCAGCTCGTCGCGCTGGGCCGTGGTGGCCGGGGTGGCCGGGGTGCCGCCCGCAATCCCGGCCTGGCGCTGCCAGGCCCGCACGGCGTAGCGGATCGGGCCCGAGCCCTTGGGGGGCACAGTGCCGCCGATGGCCACCCGCTCGTTCATCAGCGTGGTGAGCGATACCCGCCAGCCCTCGCCGACCTCACCCATGCGCTCGACGTCGGGCACCCGGGCGTCGGTGAAGTAGACCTCGTTGAACTCGGCGTCGCCGGTCATCTGGCGCAGCGGCCGGGCCTCGACGCCGGGCTGGTCCATGTCGACCACGAAGTACGTGAGTCCCTTGTGCTTGGGCTGATCGGGGTCGGTGCGGGCCACCAGCATCCCCCAGCGGGCCCGGTGGGCCAGCGACGTCCACACCTTCTGGCCGTTGATCACCCACTCGTCGCCGTCGCGCACGGCCCGGGTGGACAGACCGGCCACGTCGGAGCCGGCGCCCGGCTCGGAGAACAGCTGGCACCAGATCTCCTCTCCGGTGAACAGCGGGCGCAGGTAACGGCGCTTCTGGTCGTCGCTGCCGTGGGTGACGATGGTGGGCGCCCCCATGCCGTAGCCGATCGGGTTGCGGAGCCAGGCGCTGGGGGCGTCGACCGCTTCCAGGCGCCGATTGATCCGGGTCTGCAGCCTGGGGCTGAGCCCGAGCCCGCCGTGACCCTCCGGGAAGTTGACCCAGGCCAGGCCGAGGTCGAACTGGTGGCCCAGGAACTCGGCGGCCGGCGCCGTCTTGGGGTCGCATCGGCTCACGAGCTCGTCGCACAGGGCATCGATGCGGGCGTCGGCGTCGAGGGAGGTATCGATCGTGCTCATGGCCCGAAAGTGTCGACCATCGCTGGGCCGCCGTCGAGTCGGACAGCTAGGGCCCTACCCCGCCGGGGCGTCATCCGACGCCTCGGCGACGCGGGCCAGGAGCTCGTCGCGTACCGAGACGCCCTTCTCCCGGGCGGCGCCGCCGGTCACCCGCCAGCCGTGACGGGCCGAGTACAACAGGGGCGGCTCGCCCAGGCGGCCCTCGGCCACGTCGGTCACGGTGGCCAGGAACAGGTCGTGGTCGAACCGCTCGATCCGGTCGAAGACCTCGCAGTGGAGCCAGGCGATGGCATTGGGCACGCAGGGCCGGCCCGCCTCGTCGGGGGCGAGGAACTCGGGGGCCACGTACCGGAACTTGTGGCCCGGGTAGGAGAAGTACTGGCCTTCCCGGATCTGGTCGGCGGCCAACAGGGACACGGTGAAGGTGCCGGCCGCCACCAGCAGCGGGTGGGTGTCGTGCTTCGGGCTCACCGAGGCGCACACGATGGGTTCGTCGAAGGCGATCTGGGAGACCCAGTGCGAGGTGTAGGCCCGGGTGACGCCGTCGGACGTGGCCGCCACCACCTGTACGCCCTTGATCATCTGGCCCAGGCTGCGCTTGATACGGGGATCGATCATGGCGCTCAATTCTGCCGGGCCCGATGACGGACGGCTGCCGCCTCGTGGGCCTGGGCCCGCGCCGGGTCGAGCCGGGCCAGCAGGTCGCGTTGGCGGGCCGCCTGCTCGTCACGCCCCAGAGCGGCCAGGGCGCCGGCCAGTTCCAGCCGTTCGGTCACTGGTGCCCCGGGCAGGTCGGCCGACAGCTCCAGCACCCGGGCCATCTGAGCCAGGTTGCCTGCGTTGCGGTAGCAGAGCTTGAGGTTGCCCAGCATCCGGGCCGTGGCGGCCAGGGGGCCGATGGGTGCTGTCATGGCCGGATCGAAGCTCTCGATCGGGCTGAAGCGGCCGAACAGCTGGCGGCAGCCCTCCAGGTCGAGCTCCGCTCCCCCGCCGAACGGATCGAACCAGCGGTTGGGCTGCTGCCCGTCGCCCACGATCACATGGCCCGGCAGACCCACCACGGACAGCTCCACCCCCACCCGGCGGGCGATCTCGACCCCGATCATGCCCAGCGTCAACGGGATGCCCCGCCGGGTGGCGAGCACCCGGTGCACCAGTGAGTTGTCGGGGCTGTAGTAGTCGGCCGTGTTGCCCACGAAACCCAGCTCGCCGTACACGTGCGTCAGTACGGCGTCGGCCGCCAGCGGCGCTGCGCCGCCGCCGTGGGCCGCCCGCAGATCAGCGGCCAGCGCGTCGAGCGCCGCCACCACCTCGTCCTCGTTCGGGGCGTCGGGAGCCACCGAGGCCACCACGGCCATCACCCGGTCGAGGGGTACCGGGTCGAGGGCCAGCAGCTCGGCGAGACGTTCCACGGGGGTGGGCATACCCCAAGTCTTGCCGGGCCCGCCGCTGGAGGCCAGGTTTGCTAGCGTCGCTCCGATGCCAGCGGCCTTCCTCGACACCCCGGTCCCCTTCGGGCTGGCCCACCGCGGCGGCACCGACGTCGCCCCCGGCAATACGATCGCCGCCTTCGACCATGCCGTCGCCCTCGGCTACGCCTACATCGAGACCGACGTGCAGCGCACGGCCGACGGTGTGCTCGTGATCTTCCACGACGACGACCTGGAGCCCGCCACCGGTGTGCCTGGCCCGGTGTGGGAGAAGACCTGGGCCGAGCTGGCCCAGGTCCGGGTGGGCGGCCAGCACCCCATCCCCCGGTTCGACGAGGTGATCGACCGTTACCCCCGCACCCGGTTCAACATCGAGCCGAAGCACGACGAGGCGGTCGAGCCGCTGGTGGCCGAGATCAGGGCCCGCTCCCTGCTCGACCGGGTGTGCGTTGGCTCGTTCTCCGATCGCCGGGTACGGCGGGCCCGGCGGGCCCTGGGCCCCGGGCTGGCCACCTCGCCCGGCCCGATCGGGGTGACTCTGATCTGGCTGGCGGCCTACGTGTGGCCATGGCACCGCTCCGGCCATGCCGCCCTCCAGATCCCGCGCCGGCTTTGGGTCATCCCTCTCACCACCCGATTCCTGGTGGGCCGCTACCACCGGATGGGACTCCAGGTGCACGTGTGGACGATCAACACCGCAGCCGAGATGGCGGAGCTGTACGACCGCGGGGTCGACGCCGTGATGAGCGACGCCACCGCTGTGCTGCGCCAGGTGCTGACCGACCGGGGGGCCTGGCGGCCCGCCGAGCCCGATCCTGCCGGGCCTGATCCACTGAGCCCGAGCCCTGACCAGGGGGGAGAACCTCATGCCTGCTGACCCGATGGCCGTGCCACCCCGGCCGGAGCACGCCCGCCTGGCCGCCGGGGGCATGGTGTGCACCATCGACCACCAGGCGTCGGCCGCCGGGGTCCGGCTCCTGGCCGACGGGGGCAACGCCGTCGACGCCGCCATCGCCGCCTCCGCCGTGCTCGCCGTCACCAGCCAGAACATGTGCGGCATGGGCGGCGACCTGTGGGCCCTGGTCCACGACGGCGGTCCGGTGCCCCACGCCCTCAACGCCTCGGGACGGGCCGGCTCGGGTTCCGATGCCGCCGCCCTGCGGGCCGAGGGCCACCACACGATGCCCTTCCGGGGCGACATCCGCTCGGTCCCGGTCCCGGGTTGTGTCGACGGGTGGCTCACGCTGCACGCCAGTCACGGTCGGGCCCCGCTGGCCGACGTCCTGGCCCCCGCCATCGAGACGGCGGAACGGGGCTTCCCCGTCGCTCCCCTGCTGGCCGGGGGCATCCCCTCGATCGCGGCGCTGGAAGGGGCCGACGACTTCCGGGTGGGTGGGCGCCCAGCCGCCGCCGGCGACGTGGTGCGCCGTCCCGGGCTGGCCCGGGGCCTGCGCGCCATCGTGGCCGAGGGGCGGGCCGGCTGGTACGAAGGCGAGTTCGGCCAGGGCCTGGTGCGGGTGGGCGGCGGGGTCTACACCGCCGACGACCTGGCCCGGTCGCAGGCTGAATGGGCCGAACCGGTGACGGTGGACGCCTGGGGCCACCGCCTCCACACCGTGCCCCCCAACTCCCAGGGGTACCTGACGCTGGCCGCCGCCGTGATCGCCGCCGGCCTCGACCTCCCCGCCGACGGCGACGACCCCCTGTGGGCCCACCTGCTGGTGGAAGCGTCGAAGCAGGCCGCCTTCGACCGGCTCGACGTGCTCTACGAGGGGGCCGATGGAGCGGCCCTGGTGGGCGAGGGCCGCCTGGGGCCCCGCCGGGCCGCCATCTCGCCCGACCGGGCGGCGCCGGTGGTGCCGCCGGGCATGGCCGGGGGCACGATCTACCTGTGCGCCGTTGACCGCGACCACATGGGGGTGTCGCTGATCCAGTCGAACGCCTCGGGCTTCGGGGCCCATCTCACCGTGCCCGAGGTGGGTGTGTTCCTGCACAATCGGGGCCTCGGATTCAACCTGGTGGAGGGCCATCCGGGCGAGCTGGCGCCGGGCCGGCGCCCGCCCAGCACCCTGTCACCGGCGCTGGTGACCAACCCCGACGGCTCGCTTCGCACCGTGATCGGCACCATGGGAGGCGACGGCCAGCCCCAGGTGGTGCTGCAGATGCTGGCCCGCCTCCTGCACGGCGGGGCGGCGCCGGGCTGGGCCCTCACCGCCCCCCGCTTCACGCTGACCGTGCCCGACGCCCAGGGCTTCGACACCTGGCACCGGGTCGACGAGATGGTGGTGGCCATCGAAGCCGGCACCGGCTGGGCCGACGGCCTGGGCGCCCGGGGCCACCGGGTGGAAACCCGGCCCTGGGGCCACGGCCTGTTCGGCCACGCCCACCTGATCGACGTGCACGGGCCCACCCTGGCCGGGGTGGCCGACCCCCGGGCCCTCACCGGCGCCGCCGTCGGCCTGGCCTGAACCGTTCTCTACCCCCGCTCCCGGTTCTCGGTGCGCGGGGCGCCACGGGCGGTGCGTGGCGCACCGAGATCTGGGCGGAGGGTCAGCTGGGGTCGGCGAAGTCGGGGGCGCGCTTCTCGAAGAACGCCTTCACCTGCTCGACCTGGTTGGGCGAACCGATGAGCCGGCCGATCTCCTGACGCTCGGCGGCGAAGCCCTCGGCCAGCGACACGTGCGGCGCCTGGTTGAACAGTCGCTTGGCCGCCCGGATGGCGTCGGGCGATTTGGCGGCGATCTCGGCCGCCAGGGCCAGGGCCTCGGCCCGGGGGTCGTCGGCCAGGCGGGTGCACAGGCCGAGGGCCACCGCCTCCTCCCCCGTCACCATGCGGCCGGTGAACGTGAGCTCCTTGGCCACGTCGAGGCCCACCAGGCGGATCAGGGTCTGGGTACCGGTCATGTCGGGGATGAGGCCCCAGCGGATCTCCAGCACCGACATCTTGGCCTCGGGGGCCACGATGCGGATGTCGGCACCCAGCGCCAGCTGGATCCCGCCACCCAGAGCGTGCCCGTTCACGGCCGCGATGACCGGCACCGGCAGACTGGACCAGCCGTACACCGCCTGTTGGCCGAGATGGGTGATGCGCCCGGGGTCGGCGGCCACGATGTCGCCGATGCCGCCGCTCCGCCGGCCCTCGCCGTCGCCGGTGTCACTGCCGGCCATGCCCTGGAAGCTGCCGAAGTCGAGGCCGGCGCAGAACGATCGTCCTTCGCCGGAGAGCACCACGCAGCGCAGGCTCGGATCGGCCGCCAGTTCGTCGGCCGTGTCGACCAGGGCCCGGAACATGGCGGCGTCCAGGGCGTTCATCTTCTCCGGGCGGTTCAGGCGCACGTCGGCCACCCCGTCCTCGATCGTCACTGCAATCCGGTCGGTCATGACTCACTCCCGTGACATCCGGGCCTGTGGATAAGTATCGATATCCACAGGCTTTCCCATCTAGAACCGCACAAACGCTTCATCGTACGGTGTCAACACGGCCCACTACGAGCGGAGGTAGACCGAGATGGCATTGTTCGCAGTCACTCTGACCGACCAGACCACCGATGTCGTCGAGGGAGCCGACGCCTATCAGCTCGAAGGGCCGCTCACGACGTTCTTCGCCTTCCGGTCGAACCGCAACGTGATCGATTCCTGGAGCGTGCGTCTGGCCAGCTACCGCACGGCCGACATCGTGGCCATCCGCCGCTCGGCCGACGACGCCGACAACATGGGCGGGCACCTGGTGGCCCGGCCGTTCCCCATCACCGCCGGCGGTATCGAGGCGCCCCGGCTCGACGCCGTGCTCGCCTCGGCCTAAGAATGCACAGATGAGCGGCAACCCGGTCCTCCTCCTCCACGGCTTCACCACCTCGGCCGAACGCACCTGGCGGGAGCCGGGCTGGATCGACCTGCTGAAAGACGCCGGCCGAGAGGTGATCGCCCCCGACCTGCTGGGCCACGGCAACGCCCCCAAGCCCCACGACCCGGCGGCCTACGACGAGGTGGAGAAGCTGATCGAGGACCTGCTGCCCGACGGCCCGGTCGACGCCGTGGGCTACTCGGCCGGGGCTCGTATCACCCTGGTGCTGGCGTCCCGGGCCCCTGAGCGGTTCGGCAAGCTGGTGGTGGGGGGCGTGGGCAAGACCCTGTTCGAGCCCCGCGACGGCAACAAGATCCTCGACGCCCTCCAGGGGAAGGACGGCACCGAGGACGACATGGTGGGCCAGCACTTCAAGCAGATGGCCAACGAGAACGGCAACGACCCCGAGGCCCTGGCCGCCTTCATCCAGCGTCGGCATCCGGCGCTCACGAAGGACGACGTGGCCCGGATCACCAATCCCACGCTGGTGGTCATCGGAGACAAGGACTTCGCCGGCCCCGGCGAGCCACTGGCCGAGGCCCTGCCCAACGGCAAGCTGCTCACCCTCCCCGGCGTCGACCATTTCGGCCTGCCCAAGGCGTTCGCCTTCGTCGAGAAGGGCCTCGACTTCCTCGGCGCCGCCCCCTTCTGAGCCGCTAGGCGGCGGGGGCGCCAGCCCCCGAAGGGGCTCCGGCGGAGCCGGGC
>CADEDH010000015.1:0-47022 GCA_902826025.1 uncultured Actinomycetes bacterium | reverse complement strand
GGGCCCCTGGTGGGATGGGGGAGCCGCTAGGCGGCGGGGGCGCCAGCCCCCGAAGGGGCTCCGGCGGAGCCGGGCCAGGGGTGGGGGCCCCTGGTGGGATGGGGGAGCCGCTAGGCGGCGGGGGCGCCAGCCCCCGAAGAACGAGGCGGGCCGGCTTGGGCGAACCTGGTGCCGGGAGGGTCGACGGCCCACGCCGGTGAGGAGTCCCAGGAGTCTTCGAAGACGAGCTCGCTCATCGGGCGGCGACGCACCGGGCCGTGGCCGCCCATCGGGCGGCCCATGGGGATGGTGGCGGCGATGTCGATGTTGTCGGGGATGCCGAGCAGGGTCTTCAGCTCGCCTTCGACCTCCCGGTGCCAGCCGGTCATGACCCCGCCGTAGCCCAGGGCCCGGGCCGCCAGCAGCAGGTTCTGGCAGGCGGGGAAGATGCTGGCCCCGTCGGCCAGGCCCCCGTGGCGGCGGCGGATGCAGCCCAGCACCACGGCCGGGGTCTGCTCGAAGTGGTCGACGAAGTGCTGCATGGCCCGCGCCGTGCGGGCCTTGGGCGAGTTGTCGTCGGCCCCCGAGCCCTCGGTGTAGCCGTCGTTGCCCCGCTTGGCCTCCCAGCCGGCCCGGAAGGTGCGGCCCAGCAGCGCCTTGGCCTCCCGGGCCCGGGGCCCGTCGGTGAGCACCAGGAACCGGAAGTTCTGGCGGTTGGAGCCGGTGGGAGCCCGGGTGGCGGCGAACAGGATCTGGGCCAGCGCGTCGTCGGGGATGGGCTCGGGTCGGTAGCGGCGGATGGCCCGGGTGGTGGCCAGGCCCTCCAGGAGGTCTACAGAGTCCATGGGGGCCAACCCTGCCACAGCGGGCAGGGCCGGCCCCAAACGATCGAGCCGAGGAGTAGCGGGGCTCAGGCCCGGGCCGACGCTCCGGCCTCGGCCGCCATCGTCATGGCGTGGCGGACGAGGGCGATGACCGTGTCCTTGACCGCCGCCTTGTGCCGGGCGTCGGTGACCACCAGCGGTACATGGTCGGGGATGTCGAGGGCGCCCCGCACATCGTCGGGGTGATGGGCCAGCACTCCGTCGAAGGCGTTGATGGCCACGATGAAGGGCACGTCGGCCCGTTCCATGTAGTCGACGGCGGCGAAGCAGGCGTCGAGCCGGTTCGTGTCCACCAGCACCACGGCGCCGATGGCGCCCCGCACCAGCTCGTCCCACATGAAGTGGAACCGCTCCTGGCCCGGCGTGCCGAACAGGTACAGCATCAGGTCTTTGCCCAATGCCACCCGGCCGAAGTCCATGGCCACGGTGGTGCCCTGCTTGGCCGTGGCGTCGCCCAGGTCGTCGACGGCCTCGCTGGCCTTGGTCATGCTGGCCTCGGTGGTCAGCGGCTCGATGTCGGACAGAGATCCGACGAAGGTGGTCTTTCCGACGGCGAACCCACCGGCGACCACGATCTTGACTGGGATCGGGTTGCTCATCGCCAGGTCCTCACAGGTTCTGCAGGCCGTCGAGCACCCGCTCGAGCAGTGCCAGGTCGGGGCGTTCGGACGTCGTCTTGGGTGCCGTCTGGAGCTCCACGAGCCCCTCGCCGATCAGGTCTCCCACCAGCACCCGCACCACCTGGAGAGGGAAGCCCAGGCGGGCCGCCAGCTCCACCACCGGCACCGGCTCGGTGCAGGTGTCGACGATGCTGAGGCGTTCCAGGGTGAGGGTGTTGCGCTGGGCCGTTCCCTCGTCGGTCGTGATCAGGGTCGCCTCCAGGGGCAGTTCGACCTCGCTGCGGGTGCGGCCTCCGGTGAGAAGGTAGGGGCGCACCCTGAGCAGGCTCGGTTCCCGCATGGCGGGCCCGAGGTCGGTGGTCCGGGTATCGCGACCCTTGGTCTGGTTGCGTCGGCTCTTGGCGGTTGCGCTGCTCTTGCTCATTGGGGGAGGGCTGCCTGTAGCTCGGCCCGGAGCTCCGGGGTGAGGACGGTTCCGGTCTTCTCCACCAGCACCGCCATCTCGTAGGCCACCAGGCCCACATCGGCGCTGGCGTTGGCCACCACGGCCAGCAACGAGCCGTCGCTGATCCCGGTGACGAAGATGAAGGCGTGCTCCATCTCGACGATGACCTCGGTGACGGCCCCCCCGCCGAAGCGCCCGGCGGCGCCCGAGCTGAGGCCGATGAGGCCGGAGGCGACGGCGGCGAAGCGGTCCGTCGAGTCCCGGTCGAGACCCGACGAGGCGGCGATCGGCAGCCCGTCTGACGACACCACCACTGCCTCCGATACGCCGGGCACATGGTCCACGAAGTTGTTGACCAGCCAGTTGACGTTGGTCGCCTGGGCGCTGAGGACCGCCATCACTTCTCCTCCCCGGCCGGTTTCGAACCGGTCCCGTTGCCGTTGCCGTTGCGACGCCGGGTGCGGGCCGCTGCCTTCGACCCCGAGCCGGCGGTACCGGTGCCCGTGGTGGGGGCGGACCCCGCCTCGGCCGGCTGTGTCTCAGCGGGCTGGGCCTCGGCCGGCTGGGCCACAGTGGTCTCGGCCGGACCCTCGTTGACGGAGCGCAGGACAGCTTCGGCGGCATCCATGATGTCGGGGTCGATCTCGGCCGGTGCGTCGGGCACGATGGAGCCCGACGGGGTGGGCCCGGCCCCGGTGCCCTTCAGACCGTCCCGGTAGCGGGTGATCATCGAGCGGATCTCGTCGGGCTTGCGGCTGCTGGCCCGGGCCCCCGGTCCTTTGGTGACCGGAGCGGCCGAGGTGCCCTTCTGCCGGCGGGAGAGGGAGCCCCCGGCCTCGCCGGCGATGGACGGCGGCACCCAGGGGGCGCCGGGGTCGACCGGTGGGGTCGGCTGCTCGGCCCTGGGCTCGTCGTCGACCGGGCCGTCCTCGGCCAACAGACCCTCCACGCCCGAGTCGAAGGCGGCCCCAGTGGGGATGGCCTCGGCCAGCGTGCGGGCGGCTTTCTCGGCCGCCGCCCGGTTCTCGGCGGACGGCCGATCGGAGCGGGGTCGCTTGCTCGGCGGCAGCGCCGGCCGGTCGGCCCGGCTGGGTAGGGGGCGCTCGGGCGCCTTGGCCGTCGGCTCGGCGACCTGCTCCCCGGTCGGGGCGTCCTCGGTCTCGGGCCCGAGCTCAGGCTCGGTCTCGTTCTCGGGCTCCGGGGTCCGGGCGGAGGCCGGCTTGAGGCTGTCGGGCACGGCGGCGCTGGCACCGTCCCGGGCCCGCAATGGCTTGGCCTTGCGCTGATCGACCTTGGGGGCCTGCCAGCCTTCGCCCTCGGGCAGGGCGCTGGAGTCGACGGCCAGCAGCCGGTCGAGGGCGTCGCCCGTCCCGACGTCGCCGGCGGGGCGGGCGGAGGCGGCCGATCCCCCGGCCACGGCCGGGGCGTCGATGAGCACCGAGGCCGGGACCACCACGTGGGCCGTGACCCCGGACCCGGCGGTCGGCGCCAGCTCCACGGTGGCCCCCAGGCGACGGGCCAGGCGGCCGACCACGATGAAGCCGACCGAATGGCCGATCGAGAGGCTGATGTCGGGCGGGTCGGCCAGGACCGCGTTGGCCTCGTCGAGCTGGCGCTCGTCCATGCCCACGCCCCGGTCGATGACCGTGACCTGGAAGCCGTCGGCCCCGAGGTTGACGGCGTGGATCTCCACCGGCGATTCCGGCGGCGAGAACTGGGTGGCGTTCTCCAACAGCTCGGCCAGCAGGTGGGCCAGGTCGAACGCCGGTCCCCCGGCCAGCTTCACCTGGTCTACGGTGCGCAGCCGGATGTTGCGGTAGTCCTCGGTCTCACCCATCGCCACCCGCAGCACATCGGCGATGGGGGCCGGACCGCCCCGCTGCCGGGTCGCCTCCGCCCCGCCCAGCACGAGCACGCTCTCGGAGGTGCGACGCATGCGGGTGGCGAGGTGGTCGAGCTTGAACAGCTGCTCCAGCCGGTCGGGGTCCTGCTCCTTGGCCTCAAGCCAGTCGATGTGCTCGATCTGGCGGTCGAGCAGACTCTGGTTTCGGCGGGCCAGGTTCTTCACCATCGCTCCCAGGTTGCGGGAGATCGTGGCCCGCTCCTGCTCCACAGTCTCCCGGGCCCGAGTGGCCACCAGGGTCAGCGCCTCGCCCACCCGGCCCAACTCGTCGCGGCCGGTGACGGCCACCGGGGCCGCCCCATCGCCGACGCTGTCATCGGTGCCGGTGCCGGTGCCGGTGCCGGTGCCGGCGTCGGCCCGGTCGTCGCCGGGGGGACGGGTCAGATCGGCCAGGACGGCCGGGAGACGGACCGAAGCCAGCTCGGTCGCCTGGACGGCCAGGGCCGACGCTCTGGCGTCGACCTCCTCGGCTATCCGGTAGGCGATCCCGACGGTTGCCGCCCCACCCATCAGGGCGAAGGCCCCCAGCAGGTAGTGGCCGGTAGCCACCGACCCCAGGGCCAGTGCAGCCAGGAAGCCCACCGGCACGACCACTGCCGCCAGGAACTTGTTCCGCAGGTTGAGATTGTCGAACATGGCCCTCTCGTTCTCTGCTTGCCACCAGCCATGATCGGCGCCGGGCCGGGAGGCTTGAGAACAACCGGGGTCGGGCCGATAGATCGGTGACCGGCCGACCGGCCGGCTGGCGCGACGGGTGAGGAGTCCGGGTGACGACCGTGGAGAGGCTTGACGACGGACTGGACAACGAGGCCGACGACACCCCCGAGGTGAGCGGCTCCCTCGACGTGACGGCACTGCCCGCCCTGCTCCGTTCGCTGGCCGACGCCGAACGAACCGGCGTACTGCGCATCGACGGCGGCTCTGAGATCTGGCTCCATCAGGGCCGGACCTGCCTGGCTGTCACCATCACCAGCCCCGACCTGGCCAAGGTCCTCTTCGACGGCGACCTCGGCGCCCCCGACGCCATTGCCGCCGCCCTGCGTCAGCCGCCGGCCGAGGGCGACGGGCCCGGCGGGATCGACCGGCTGTTGGGCGAACGGCCGGAGGCCGAGAGCACGGTGAAGCTCCTGATCCGCGAGGTCAGCCTCAACACCCTGTTCGAGCTGCTGGTGCCGAGCCGGGCCGGCTACCGGTTCGACGCCGGCGCCGTCCACCCGCTGGGGGACCGCTTCGCCGACGACACCCGCACCCTGCTGGCGGCGGCCCGCCAGCGGGTGGAGATCTGGCGCCGGATCGCCGCCCGGATCCCGTCCACCGCCGCCGTGTTCGTGCTGGCCCCCGATCTGCCTGAGGCCCAGGAGGAGCGGCTGGTCACGGCGGACGAGTGGCGGTTCCTGGCCCGCCTCGACGGACGGCGAACGGTGGCCGATCTCATCGCCGAGACCGGCCAGAGCGCCTTTCGTGTCTGCTCATCGCTCTACCGCCTCCTGCTCGAGGAGCTGATCACCGAGGGGTGACGGGCCCGGCCGCCCAGCGCCTCACACCATGGGGCGATCGGTGGGCCTGACCGGCGACGGGAGCAGGGTGGTCCCCATGAGGTGGGCGTCCACCGCGGCGGCACAGGAGCGCCCCTCGGCGATGGCCCACACGATCAGGCTCTGACCCCGGCCCATGTCGCCGCAGGCGAACACGCCGTCGACGGTGGTGGCCCAGCCGCCGTTGCGCACCACGTTGCCCCGGGCATCGATCTCGACGCCCAACCCGGCCAGCACCGAGTGCTTCTCCGGCCCGACGAATCCCATGGCCAGCAGCACCAGGTCGGCCTCCAACTCGAACTCCGAGCCCTCCACCTTCTGGAAGGCGGGCCGACCGTCCACCAGCACCGAGGCCACCTCGTGGCCCCGCAGGTGGGTCACCGTGCCGTTTGAGCCGAGGAAGGCCGAGGTCTCCACCGAGAACCGGCGCTCCACCCCCTCCTCATGGGCCGACGCGGTGCGCATGATCAGGGGCCAGGTGGGCCATGGGGTCGAGTCGGGCCGGTCGTCGGACGGGCGCGGCATGATCTCGAACTGGTGCACGATCACCGCCCCCTGGCGGTTGGCCGTGCCCAGGCAATCGGCGCCGGTGTCGCCGCCGCCGATGATCACCACCCTCTTGTCCTTCGCCGTGAGCGGGGGCTCGGCCAGATCGCCTTCTTGCACCTTGTTGGCCAGGGGCAGGTACTCCATCGCCTGATGGATGCCGCCGAGTTCACGGCCCGGGATCGGGAGGTCCCGCCAGTCCGTGGCCCCTCCGGCCAGCACCACGGCGTCGTAGCCATCGGTCAGCTCCGACACCGGCACATGGTCGGGGTGGTCGGCGGCGGAACCGACGTAGGCGTTGGTGCGGAACACCGTGCCCTCGGCCTCCATCTGGGCCAGGCGCCGATCGAGCACCCACTTCTCCATCTTGAACTCGGGGATCCCGTAGCGCAGCAGGCCGCCGATGCGGTCGGCCCGCTCGTACACCACCACGTCGTGGCCGGCCCGGGTGAGCTGCTGAGCGGCGGCCAGCCCGGCCGGGCCGGAGCCGATCACGGCCACCTTCTTCCCCGTCTTCTTCGATGCCACCACCGGCTGCACCCAGCCTTCGGCCCACGCCTTCTCGATGATCGTCTGCTCGACGTTCTTGATCGTGATGGGCTCGATGTTGATGCCGGCCACGCAGGCCGCCTCACACGGGGCGGGGCAGAGCCGCCCGGTGAACTCGGGGAAGTTGTTGGTGGCGTGGAGCCGGTCGATGGCCTCCCGCCAGTCGCCCCGGTACACGAGGTCGTTCCAGTCGGGGATCAGGTTGCCCAGGGGGCAGCCGTTGTTGCAGAACGGGATACCGCAATCCATGCAGCGCGACGCCTGATCGCGCAGGTCGGGCTCGGGGAAGGGCTCGTAGACCTCTTTCCAGTCCTTCAATCGCACCGCCACCGGCCGCCGGGTGGGCAGCTTGCGGTCGTGGACGAGGAACCCTCGCGGATCAGCCATGTGCGGCCTCCATCATGGCGTCGGTGGGATCGATGCCCTGCTCCGCCGCCCGTTGCTGGGCGTCGAGGACACGGCGGTAATCGGTCGGCATGACCTTCACGAACTGCTCCAGGCTGGTGGCCCAGTCGGCCAGCAGCCGTTCGGCCACGGCCGAGCCGGTCTCGCTCAGATGACGCTCCACGAGCCCGTAGAGGCGCACGTCGTCCTCAGAGTCGAGTTGCTCGAGCTCCACCATCTCGGGGTTCACCCGGTCGGGGAAGCAGCCGTCGGGATCGTGGACGTAGGCCACGCCACCCGACATGCCGGCTCCGAAGTTCCGGCCGGTCGAGCCGAGGATCACGGCCACCCCGCCCGTCATGTACTCGCAGGCGTGGTCGCCCACGCCCTCCACCACCGCCTCGGCCCCGGAGTTGCGCACGCAGAACCGCTCCCCGACCACGCCCCGGATGTGGGCCGTGCCCGACGTGGCGCCGTAGAGGATCACGTTGCCGGCGATGATGTTCTCCTCGGCGGCGAACGGCGAGGTTCGGGGCGGGAACAGCCGCAGGTGGCCACCCGACAGGCCCTTGCCGAAGTAGTCGTTGGCGTCGCCCTCCAGGCGCAGGGTGATGCCCGGGGGCAGGAACGCCCCGAACGACTGGCCGGCCGATCCGGCGAAGTCGATCTGGATCGTGTCGGCGGGCAGGCCCTTGGCCCCGTAGCGCCGGGTCACCTCGTGGCCGAGCATGGTGCCCACCGTCCGGTTGGTGTTGGAGATGGGGAACCGCAGACGAACCGGGGTCCGGCGCTCCAGGGCGGGGCCGGCGGCGTCGATGAGCTGGCGGTCGAGCGCTCGCTCCAGGCCGTGGTCCTGCTCCCGGGAGCACAGGCGGGAGGCACCCTCGTCGATCTCGGGCTGGTACAGGATCGGGGTCAGGTCGAGACCCGCCGCCTTCCAGTGGTCGAGGGCCCGGGCCACGTCGAGGCACTCCACGTGGCCCACGGCCTCGGCGATCGAGCGGAAGCCGAGCTGGGCCAAGAGCTCGCGCACCTCGGTGGCGATGAACTCGAAGAACGTCTCCACGAACTCCGGGCGGCCCGAGAACCGCCGGCGCAGCTCGGGGTTCTGGGTGGCCACGCCCACCGGGCAGGTGTCGAGGTGGCAGACCCGCATCATGATGCAACCCGACACCACCAGGGGGGCGGTGGCGAAACCGAACTCCTCGGCTCCCAGGAGGGCCGCCACCACCACGTCACGGCCCGTCTTGAGCTGGCCGTCGACCTGGACCACGATCCGGTCCCGCAGGTCGTTGAGCAGCAGGGTCTGCTGGGTCTCGGCCAGGCCGAGCTCCCATGGGCCACCGGCGTGCTTGAGCGAGGTGAGCGGGGACGCCCCCGTGCCGCCGTCGTTGCCCGAGATCAGCACCACGTCGGCTTTGGCCTTGGACACCCCGGCCGCCACCGTGCCCACGCCCACCTCGGCCACCAGCTTCACGTGGACCCGGGCCGCCGGGTTGGCGTTCTTCAGGTCGTGGATCAGTTGGGCCAGATCCTCGATGGAGTAGATGTCGTGGTGGGGCGGGGGCGAGATGAGGCCCACGCCGGTGGTGGAGTGCCGGGTCTTGGCGATCCAGGGGTAGACCTTGCGCCCCGGGAGCTGGCCGCCCTCACCGGGCTTGGCCCCCTGGGCCATCTTGATCTGGAGGTCGTCGGCGTTGGTCAGGTACTCGGCGGTGACGCCGAAGCGTCCCGAGGCCACCTGCTTGATGGCCGACCGCTTGGAGTCTCCGTTGGGCATCGGCACGAACCGCTCCGGGTCTTCGCCGCCCTCGCCGGTGTTGGACTTGCCGCCCAGCCGGTTCATAGCGATGGCCAGGGTCTCGTGGGCCTCGGCCGAGATCGACCCGTAGCTCATGGCCCCGGTGGCAAACCGTTTCACGATCTCGGAGACGGTTTCCACCTCCTCGATCGGGATCGGGGCCCGGCCGGCTGTGTCGAAGCGGAACAGGCCCCGCAGGGTGGCCAGTTGCTCGGCCTGGTCGTCGACCAGCGAGGTGTACTCCTTGAAGATCTCGTACCGCTTGGTGCGTGTGGCGTGCTGGAGCTTGAACACCGTCTGCGGATTGAACAGGTGGTATTCGCCTTCCCGCCGCCACTGGTACTCGCCCCCCAGCTCCAGGCCCCGGTGGGCCAGCAGCTCGGGCCGGTCGGGGAAGGCCCGCCGGTGGCGCAGCTCGCACTCGGCCGCGATCTCGGCCAGCCCGATGCCGCCCAGCTTGGACGTGATGCCGGTGAAGTACTCGTCGACCAGAGCCTGGCTGAGGCCGATGGCCTCGAAGATCTGGGCCCCGGTGTAGGAGGCGACGGTGGAGATGCCCATCTTCGACATCACCTTGATCACCCCCTCCGACGCCGCCTTCACGAAGTTCTGCTCGGCCTTGGCCCGCAGCGGATACGGATGGTGGGCGGCCCGGGTGCGGATCGTCTCCAGGATCAGCGACGGGCACACGGCTCCGGCCCCGCACCCCAGCAGCAGGGCGACGTGGTGCACCTCGCGGGCGTCGGCCGACTCGATGATCAGACCCACCCTGGTGCGCGAACGCTCCCGCACCAGGTGATGGTGGACGGCCCCGGTGAGCAGCAGCGACGGGATGGGGGCCAGGTCGGCGGTGGCCCCCCGGTTCGACACCACCAGCACGGTGGCACCGGCGGCGATGGCGTTCGACGCTTCCTGGCGCACCCGGTCGAGCGAGCTGGCCAGCCCGGCCTCGCCGGCGGCGACGGGGAACAGGCCGTGCACGATGGCCGTCCGGAGCTGGGGATTGGCCCCGTCCTCGTTCGCCCCCAGCACCCGGTCCAGCTGGGCCTGGGTGAGCACCGGGTAAGCCAGCTCGAGCTGGCGGCACCAGTCGGGCGCCGGCTCCAGGATGTTGGCCTGGGGGCCGAGCAGCACCCGGTGGCTGGTGACCAGCTGCTCCCGGATGGCATCCAGGGGCGGGTTCGTCACCTGGGCGAAGAGCTGGGCGAAGTAGTCGAACAGCATGCGGGGCTTGTTGGACAAGACGGCCGGCGGGGTGTCGGTGCCCATCGAGCCGATGTTCTCCTTGCCGGTGAGGAACATCGGGTCCACCAGGAGCTCCAGCTCCTCCAGTGTGTAGCCGTTGGTGGCCTGCTCGGGCTGGAGCTCGGCCTCGGTTCGCACCGGGGCCGGCCCAGCGGCGGGGGCCGCCGGCAGGTCGTCGAGCGTGCGCCGCTCGGTAATCCACTCGGCGAAGGGGTGCTCGGCCGCCAGCTCGGCCATGATCTCGGCGTCGTCGACGATGCGGCCCCGGGCCGTGTCGACCAGGAACATCTGGCCCGGCTGGAGGCGGCCCTTGCGCACCACCTTGGCCGGGTCGATGTCGATCACACCCACCTCGGAGGCCATGATCACCCGGTCGTCGGCCGTCACCCAGTAGCGGCTGGGGCGCAGGCCGTTGCGGTCGAGCACGGCGCCCACCACGGTGCCGTCGGTGAAGGTGACCGAGGCCGGGCCGTCCCACGGCTCCATGGCCGACGAGTAGAAGTCGTAGAAGGCCCGGTTGGGGGCCGGCATGTCGTTGTGGCGCTCCCAGGCGGCCGGGATCATCATCAGTACGGCGTGGGGCAGGGGGTAGCCGCCCAGATGGAGGAGTTCCAGCGCCTCGTCGAAGCTGGCCGTGTCCGACGCCCCCGGGGTGCAGATGGGGAACAGGCTGCCTTCCCGGCCGGCCCAGTGCGGGGCCCGCAGCAGGCCCTCCCGGGCCCGCATCCAGTTGCGGTTGCCCATCACGGTGTTGATCTCGCCGTTGTGGGCCACGAATCGGTAGGGGTGGGCCAGCGGCCACGACGGGAAGGTGTTGGTGGAGAACCGGCTGTGGACGAGGGCCAGCCCGCTCTCCACCCTGGGGTCGGCCAGGTCGGGGTAGAAGCCCGACAGCTGCGGGGTGGTGAGCATGCCTTTGTAGACGAAGGTGCGGCTCGAGAGGCTGGGGAAGTACAGGGCGGCGCCGAGGGTGGGTGGCACTTCGTGCTCGATCCGCTTGCGGGCCACGTAGACCTGCCGGTCGAGGTCGATCCCGGTGAGCCCCTGGGGCGAGGTGATCACCAGCTGCTCGAACGACGGCATCACGCTGCGGGCCTGCTGGCCCAGGTTCGAGGGGTCGGTGGGGACCGTGCGCCAGGCCACCACCTCCAGGCCCTCGGATGCCACCACGGCCTCGATGGCCAGCTTGGCCTTGTCGCACAGGCCGGGCTCGGGAGGCAGGAAGCCGATGCCGGTGGCGTAGGCGCCGGCCGCCGGCAGGTCGTCGCCCAGCACCGATCGGAAGAACCGGTCGGGGACCTGGAGCATCACACCGGCGCCGTCGCCGGTGTTGGGCTCGGCGTTCGTGGCGCCACGGTGTTGGAGACAGCGCAGGGCGTCGAGCGCGTCGGCCACGATCTGGTGGCTCACGCGCCCCCGGAGATCGGCCACGAAGGCGACGCCGCAGGCGTCGTGCTCGAATCGGGGGTCATAAAGGCCCTGCGGCTGCGGAAGATCAGGCACCGGGTACTCCAAAGTTGTCGTCAGGGGAACAGGTGGGACGACTCTGGCCCAGGAACTCGTTGTGCTGCTGGAGGGGACCAGCTGGCGTTACCGCTGGCCAGGAGTTGGCATCCAGCGTGCGCCCGCCCGGCGTCGGGAAAGCGTTCGTACACTCTATCGGAACTGCAGCTAGCGGATCCAAGCCAATCGCTGGAACAGATGACTGGGCGCGAGTGAGCGAACGGTGGAACCGTGCCGTGGTCGATGCCATCCGACAGTATGGCAGGGTGACAGTCACCGCCTCCCCCTCATCGTCGTCATCCTCTCCGGCCGGCCTCACCCCGGTGGCGGCCGGGGTGCTGGAGGACCTGCGGGTGTCCCCCACCCCGTATCACGCCGCCACCCGGGCGGCTGAGCTGTTGAGCGCCGCCGGATTCGCCGAATGCGATCCTGCGCTCCCCCTCCCCACCGGCCCCGGGCCCCGCTTCCTGCGTACCGGGGGATCGCTGGCAGCCTGGGTGCAGCCGGCCACCCTCGACGGGGTGCTGCTGGTGGGGGCCCATACCGACTCCCCGAACCTCCGTGTCCGGACCCGGCCCGACATCACCTCGGCCGACGTGTCGTTGGTGGGGGTGGAGGTCTACGGCGGGGTCCTGCTCAACTCGTGGCTCGACCGCGATCTTGGGCTGGCCGGCCGGGTATCGGTGCGGGAGGCGTCGGGAGCGATCAGCCACCGGTTGTGGTGTGAGAGCGAGCCGATCCTGCGTATCCCTCAGCTGGCCATCCATCTCGACCGGGAGATCCGGGACAAGGGCCTCGACCTGAACGCCCAACAGCACATCCGCCCCCTCTGGGCGCTCGGCCCCGCCGACGAGGGGTCGGTGCGGGCCTATGTGGCCGCCGGGCTGGGGGTGGAGCCCGACGCCATTCTGGCCTGGGACCTGATGGCGTTCGATACCCAGCCCCCGGCCGTGGTGGGGCGGGACCGGGACCTTTTCGCCTCGGCCCGGATCGACAACCTGGTCTCGTCGTTCTGCGCCGTCCGGGCCCTGGCCGGGTTGGCGGCGGGCGGAGAGGGCAACGGCTCCGCCACGGGCTCGGACGGGGGCCGGATGCCGATGGTGGTGCTGTACGACCACGAGGAGATCGGGTCGGAGTCGGCCACGGGGGCGTCGGGCTCATGGCTGGCCTCGGTGCTGGAGCGGGTGGCGGTGGCGGCCGGGCTCGACCGGGCCGAGTACCTGGCCGCGCTGGCCCGGTCGCTCGTCATCTCGGCCGACGGGGCCCACGCCACCCACCCCAACTACGTCGACAAGCACGAGCCGTCGCACCACATCCGCCTCAACGGCGGAGTGGTGGTCAAGCGCAACGCCAACCAGCGCTATGCCACCGACGCGGTCAGCGAGGCCGAGCTGGTGGCGGTGGCCGCCGACGCCAGCGTGCCGATCCAGTACTACATCCATCGCAACGATCTGCCCTGCGGGTCCACCATCGGCCCGATCACGGCGGCCCGCCTGGGCGTTCCCACGGTCGACATCGGGGCACCGCAGCTGGCCATGCACAGTTGCCGGGAGACGGCTGGCCTGGCTGATCTCGACCATCTGCACCGTCTCCTGGGCGCAGCCTGGGCCCGACCATAGACCGCCGAGCCGCCAAGAGATTCCGGCCGTAGGCCGGGAGTGTTTAGACTCCCGGGCTGTGACCGTTCGCAAGCTCAGCTCCACCGATGCCTTCGTCGTCGTCGACTTTCCCGACGCTCCCGCCTCCGGGGTGGTTCGCCGGGCCCGCAAGGTGCTGGAGTCCAGTGCGTCCGACCTGGCCCGCACCGCCACCTACGGTTTCGCCGCCTTCGGGATCCAGCGGTCGGGGGCGTCGGCCGGCATCAACGCCGAGGGTGATGCCATCGGCGGGGCGACGGAGGCCTTCGTGTCGGAGGTGCTGCCCGATGTCGCCAGTGGCCAGCTCCACCTCGACGCCGGCAAGGGGGTGGCGGCCGATCAGCTGGCCGAGCTGCGCCAGGCCTCCGGGGTGGGCCCGCTGGCCGGATCGAACCGGCTCCTGAACGTCGGGGTCGCCGCTGCCGCGGCGTGGGCCGTCGGCGGTGACCTGAAAGGCACCACGCTGGCCGTCGAGGGCCGGGCCGACGCCCCCGCCGGGCTGATCGACACCCTCACCGAAGCCGGTGCCACCGTGGTGGACGTGTGGGGCGTGGACGAGAAGCCGTGGCTGGTGTGGGGGGCCAAGGTCGACGCCATCATCGCCGGCTCGAAGCCTGGCGTGCTCACCCACCAGGGCGTGGGCTTCGTCACAGCCAAGGCCATCGTGCCCTGGGGGCCGGTGCCGTTCACCACCAAGGCCCTGGCCCAGGTGCTGGCGCCCGGATCGGTGCGGCTCCTACCCGACTTCGTGACCACCGCCGGCGGTTGGCTCGCCGGCTACCTCGACGGGGTGGGCGACGACGAGGCCGCTGCCATCCCGACGGTCGTCAACCGGATCGTCGAAACGTTGACGGCGGCCGCCTCGCACCCCGACGGGGTGCTGCTCGGCGCCTGCTACCAGGCCGAGGAGTTCATGCTGAGCTGGCAGCCAGCCAAGCCCTTCGGCCGCCCCCTCGCCGCCTGATCGCCCCCTCGTTCCGCGCCCTCCTCCCTGCCCGATCTGCGTCACGAAAACCGCGCCCCGGCCCCGTTCTGCGTCACGTTTTGCACGAGTTTCGGTGGTTTCGCGACGCAGAAGGCCGGCGTGTCGCGGTTTTCGCGGCGTCGGTTCGGCCGTGGGTCGAGCGGCCGGGGCGTCGGTTCGACGGGCGACGACGGTGGGGCGCGGTCAGGGGGCGGGCGGGGTCCAGGCCCGGTCGACACCGGTGAGGAGGACGACGAGCGCTTCGCCGTGGGTCCGGGGCGGCAGGCCGTCGGCGCGGGCGGCGGCCAGCAGGCCGGCCAGGCCGGCGGCGCCGGTGGCGTCGGGCGGCGGGGTGACGAGTCCGGCGGCCAGGACGGCCGCCTCGGCCAGGGTGGCCTCGTCGGCGAGTTGGGGCCAGCCGCCGGTGCGGATCTGATGGCTGAGCACCGTGCGCCAGTCGTAGGTCAGGTCGTCGAGGATGCCGCTGGCGACACTGTGGGGCGTCCCCGGCCACGGCGCCATGAGATGGGCGATGGCATCGAGGTCGTCCGGAAGGCGGAGTCGGCCGTCGGCGGCCGGGCCCGCCAGCGCCTGGGCCCAGGCCCGATCGGGTCGGAGGTCGGGGGCCGGGTCGGGCAGCCCGAGCCGGGCCAGCAGCGCCGGAGCGATGCGACGCCACCCGGCAACGTAGGGGTGGGCCGATGCGGCCTGCACCGGGTGCAGGCGGGGCAGGCCGGGGCCGCCGGACCGGGCCATGCCGTCCATCACGGCGGTGGCCAGGGCCCCGC
The DNA here is from genome assembly GCA_902826025.1 of uncultured Actinomycetes bacterium. Lineage (GTDB taxonomy): Bacteria > Actinomycetota > Acidimicrobiia > Acidimicrobiales > SZUA-35 > CADEDH01. Next base: position 32,239 of record CADEDH010000015.1, on the reverse strand, counting down.
CCCCGATCTGGACGAACAGGTCGGCCGCCCGCAGCCCGGCCGCCGCCAACTGGTCGGCCAACTCGAGGCCGATGGTGCGGGCGCCGTCGATCACGGCCGGCTCCAGTGGCCCCTGCACGGTGAAGGGTCGGGCACCGGCGGCCAGGGACTCATGGAGGCGCAGCACGCACGGATCGCCCTCCTCCCCCGGCCGGCGGGGGCAGGTGACGACGTCGGCCCCCAGTGCGTCGAGCTGCGCCACCACCGCCGGGTTGGCGTCGGTGGGCACGAACACCCGCAGGGCCCGGCGGGCGCTGGCCGCCACCATGGCGGCACCCAGCGCGGCGTTGCCGCAGGAAGCGATGGCCAGCGGGCCGGTGGCCCCGGGCTCGGGGGCGCCCCCGGCGGCCTCGTCGATCAGCAGCCGGAGCAGGAGCCCGAACAGGTGGCGGGCCTTGTGGGAACCCGACACGTTGGCCGTCTCCACCTTGGCCACGACCGGGCCGAGCCCGGCCAGTGCCGGCGGCACCGGCTGCCCGCCGGTCAGGTCGACCAGCGGGGTGGCCCGGAACCCGGTACCGGCCACCGCCGCCACCCGATCGTCGGCCGCCTCCACCAGCGCCACGTAGGCCGCGTCGGCGAGTCCGGCGACCCGGGCGCGGTGGTAGACGTCGAGCCGGTTGCGATGGACGATGAACGGGTTCCCGCCGCCAGGGCTGAGCACAGGCGCCAGGTGGGGTGCGGGGACGGGGCCGGACACCACGGGTGCCGCGTCAGGCCCGGGAGGGGCAGCAGCCGGTGTCGGCGTTGAACTCGGCGATCAGCTCGTCCCAGGCGTCGACCACCGGCACCATGTCGTCCCACCAGGCCTGGTTGCGTCGGGCGGTGAAGGTCTCCACATCGAGCCCCAGTTGCTCCACCCAGGTGAAGTAGCCGAGGTTGAAGATCCGCCGCCGCTCCCGCTCGTCGAGGTCGAGCACGGCGTGGACCGACGGGTCGCCCAGGTGCCTCGTGTGGGTGCTGGCCGCCGCTGCGGCCGTGAAGCCGCCGGGCCCGAAGTCGCGGGCGGTGATGGCCGGCCGGCCGCTGGCGTAGAGGGCGGCGCCGTCGGTGGCCACGGTGAGCACCACATCGTCGGGGCCCAGGCGCCGCAGCCGGGCGTAGGCGATGGCGCCCGCCAGGTTGGCGATGCTGGAGTAGCCGAAGTGGACGAGCTGGGCCACCAGCTCGGGGTCGAGGCCCAGCTCCCGCACCAGGTACTCCCGGCCCGGGCCGGTCTGGAACAGGAGATCGAGGTGGTCGGTCACCTGGTCGCTCACCGCCACCACCACGTCGGTGTTCATCACGTTGTGGATCAGCGGGATGTGCTTGTCGCCGATGCCCTGGATGTTGTGCTCGCCGAACCCGTTCTCCAGCATGGTGGGGCATTCCAGGGCCTCCACCGCCACGATCTCGGTTCCGTGCCCGGCCTTCAGATGGTCGCCGGCGGCGATCGTGCCGGCCGAACCGGTGGCCGACACGAAGGCCCGCAGCGACCCCGGCCGGCCGCCGACCACATGGCGGTACACGGCCTCCATGGCCGGCCCGGTGACCGTGCGGTGCACCAGGTAGTTGGGGAGCTCGCAGAACTGGTTGACGATCACATTGGCCGGGTCGAGGGAGAGCCGGGCGCAGGCCTCGTAGATCTCCCGCACGTTGCTCTCGGTGCCGGCGGTGCGGATGATGTCGGTTGCGGGGTCGAGCGTCCAGGCCTGGAGCCAGTCGAACCGCTCCTGGCTCATGCCCGCCGGCAGCACGGCCACTCCGTGACAGTCCATGATGCGGCTGATGGCCACGCCGCCTCGGGCGTAGTTACCGGTGGAGGGCCAGATGGCGCGGTGGCGCTGGGGGTCGAACCGGCCGGTGACGATGCGGGGGGCCAGGCAACCGTAGGCGGCCAGCACCTTGTGGGTGTCGATCATGGGGAAGCGGTCGCCCAGGACGGCCACGATCCGGGCCGGCACGCCGGTGAGAGCCGGCGGTAGCTCCAGGTGCTCGGGCACCGGGGCCAGGCCGTCGGCTTCCCAGCGGTTGTGCCAGTGGACCCGGAACAGGTTGCGGGCATCGGGCACCCGCCGGTCCACGGCGGCCAGCCCGGCCAGGATCTCGGGTTCGATCGTCTCGGGGCGCCGCAGCTCGGCAAAGGTGGGCAGGCGAATGCCCCGTTCGGCGAACCGGGCCACGCTGGCGGCCCGGGCCGCGGGGTCGATCACCGACCGGGCCAGGCCGACGTCCAGGGGCGGCGGGGTGGCAGCAGCGGTCGGTTCGTCGGTCACCCTGGCAGGATATGGTTGACCCGCTAGGGTGCGGGCGAACAGGGAGATGGCCGGCCGATGGTCCGATACGACAAGAGCACGGCGCAGCGGGGTGAGCAGTACATCGAAGACCGCCGCCGGGCCGGTGGCTCCCGGGGCAAGATGGCGGGCGGCGTCGTGGGCGGCGGCGGCCTGATCGGCATCATCATCGCCATCATCGTGGCCCTCACCGGAGGCGGTGGCGGCAGCGGGTTCGATATCGGAGCGGCTGGGTTCGACACCGGGGCCGGCCCCGTGTCCCAACAGATCGACGACCCTGCGGCCCCGGTGGTCGACCCCCAGGCCGAGACCCGGGAGTACATGGCGGCCCTCATGGCCGACATCCAGGACACCTGGTCCGAGTACTTCGAGCGGGCCGGTATCGACTACACCGAGACCAAGCTGGTGCTGTTCACCGACGCCGTGCAAACGGGCTGCGGCAACGCATCGGCCGGTGTCGGGCCGTTCTACTGCCCCGCCCCGGGCGACAACAAGGTCTACATCGACCTCACGTTCTACGACGAGCTGGCCACCCGATTCCAGGCCCCCGGCGACTTCGCCCAGGCCTACGTGATCGCCCATGAGATCGGCCACCACATCCAGTCGATCACCGGCATCAGCGACAAGGTCCGCCAGGCCCAGCAGGAAGACCCGAACAACGCCAACGAGTATTCGGTGCGCCTGGAGCTGCAGGCCGACTGCCTGGCCGGGGTGTGGGGCTTCTCGGCCAACCAGCGGACCACGGCCGACGGCAAGCCGATCCTCGAGGCCGGCGACATCGACGAAGGTCTGCGGGCCGCCCAGGCGGTGGGCGACGACAGCATCCAGTCCCAGGCCGGGATGAGCATAAACCCCGACACCTGGACCCACGGCTCGGCTGAGAGCCGGGCCAAGTGGTTCCGTGAAGGTTTCACCACCGGCGACCCCGAAAAGTGCGACACCTTCGCCGCCTCCGAGGTCTGACCCCTCCCGATCTGGCGTCCAGCACCGTCACCGGTTACGGCGTCGGAACCAGATCAGGGCTTACAGCTCTTGGGCGATGGCCGTGGCCACCTGGGCGTTGTGCTCGGCCAGAGCCAGGTTGGCGGCGATCACCCGACCCGAGGTGAGCTGCACCATGCCGGCCAGGACGGCCGGGGTGACGGCGTTGCCCGCCGCCCCCGACTCCTCGGCCTGACGGATGGCCTCCTCCGACGCCGCTTCCACCTCGGCCAGGGGCAGCGCCTCGGCTTCGGGTACGGGGGCCACCACCAGCAGTCCACCGCCGCCCAGGGCCCAGTGGGCCCGGGCCACGGCCGCCACCTCGGCCGCCGACTCCACCCGATGGGGTACGGGCAGGCCGCTGGACCGGGCATGGAAGGCCGGGAACTCGTCGCAACGCCATCCCAGCACGGGGACCGATGCCGTCTCCAGGTACTCGAGGGTGCGGGCCAGGTCGAGGAACACCTTGGCCCCGGCCGACACCGCCACCACCGGATGACGGGCCAGCGCATCGAGGTCGGCGCTGACGTCACCCGTTCGCTCGGCCCCCCGGTGCACGCCCCCGATCCCGCCGGTGGCGAACACCCCGATCCCGGCAGCGGCGGCCAGGCGCAGCGAGGCCGACACGGTCGTGGCGCCGAACGACCACCGTTGGGCCACGGCCACCGGCAGGTCACGGGCCGCCGCCTTGCGGGCCGGCCCGCAGATCCGCTCGTGGTCGGCCGGAGCAACACCCACGGTGGCCCGTCCGTCCAGCACGGCGGTGAGCGCCGGCACGCCACCCCCTCCGGTCACCGCCCCGAGGCATCGGGTCAGCGCCTCCCGGTTGTGGGGGGCGGGGAGCCCGAGATGGGAGAAGATCGTGCTCTCCAGGGCCACGACCGGCCGGCGGTCGGCCAGGGCGGCTGCCACCTCGGGGGCCACTACCACATCGAGCCCGGACCCCGGCCCGTTTCCGGGGCGGGGGTCGGTGGTCTCCGTCATCGGCACTGCTGGGCGGCGGCCGCCACCGCCGGCTCCACCTGATCGGCTTCGGTCTCCAGCACCTCGGGCTTGTCGAAGTCCTCGGCCAGGCCCGACAAGGTGGTGTCGGACAGGTTGCTGGCCAGCAGGGCCCGGGCGATGCAGGCCGCCTGGTCGCTGCTGAGGGTGACGGTGGAGTTGACGGCGTTGGTGGCGGTGAGGATCGAGTTCGTGAGGTCCTCCTCGCTCGGCCGGGAGGCGCAACCGGCCAGCAGCCCGCAGCTGGCGGCGGCCACAGCCGCGGCGAGAACGAGGGGGCGGAAGCGGGACATCCGGGGCGACTGTAGCCCACCGGATCCTGCCATTGGTGCTGGGCAGAAGCCCCTCGCCCTACCCGGCCCGGCAGGCTGCGTCGTGGCACGGGACCCGGCCGCGGGGGTAGCGTCCAGGGATGTCGAGCGATGTCGCCTACCAGTCGGCAGCCGAGCTGCTGGCCAACCTGCGGGCCGGTCACCTGTCGGCCGTCGAGGCCCTGGATGCCCTGACCGCCCGCTGCGCCGAGCGCAACCCCGAGATCAACGTGGTGGTCACCACCGACCTCGAATGGGCCCGGCAACGGGCCCGCGCCATCGACGAGGCCCGGGCCCGGGGTGAGGCGCTGGGTCCCCTGGCTGGCTTGCCGATGACGGTGAAGGATTCCCTCATGACCGAGGGGGTGCTCACCACCTCGGGCGCCCCCGAGCTGGCCGATTTCGTGCCCGATCGCGACGCCGCTGCGGTGGCCCGGCTCAAGGCGGCCGGGGCGGTGATCTGGGGCAAGACCAACCTGCCGATCTACGCCGGCGACGCCCAGAGCTACAACGAGGTCTTCGGCACGTCCAACAACCCGTGGGACACCAACCGCTCCCCCGGCGGGAGCTCCGGCGGCTCGGCCGGGGCCCTGGCCGCCGGCTTCACCCCGCTCGAGGTGGGCAGCGACATCGGCGGCAGCATCCGAATCCCGTCGGCCATGTGCGGCACGGTGGGCCACAAGCCGAGCTATGGCATCGTGTCGGCCAAAGGGCAGATCCCGGGCCCGCCCGGCACGCTCACCGAAGCCGACCTGGCCGTGGTCGGCCCGATGGCCCGGACGGTGGAGGACTGCCGTATGGCGCTGGGCCTGCTGGCCGGAGCCGACGACTGGCACGAGGTCGGCTGGCGTCTGGAGTTGCCGCCGGCCCGGCGCCCCGGCCCCGAGGGGCTGCGGGTGGCGGTGTGGGCCGACGACCCCTACTGCCCCGTCGACCCCGAGATCGCGGCCGCCATCGAGCGGGTGGCGGGCCAGTTGGAGGGCGTGGGGGCGGTGGTGGACCACACTGCCCGGCCCACCGGGTTCGACTTCGCCAAGGCCGACACCGTGTTCTGGCAACTCCTCGGAGCGGCGTTGTCGGGCGGCTGGTCGCCAACCGAGATCGAGGAGTTGGCGGCTCGGGCGGCCCGGGGTGACGCCCCCGAGGGCGCCCTCGGCGTGGGCGGGGTCACGGCCCGGCACCGGGCCTGGCTGTCGGCCAACGAGCGCCGCCTTCAGATGCGGGCCCGGTGGCGGGAGTTCTTCGGCCAGTGGGACGTGCTGCTGGCCCCGGTGTCGCCCACCGTTGCCATCCCCCACGACCACAGCTACCCGATGACGGCCCGCACCATCGAGGTGGCGGGCCAGACCCGCTCCTACATGACCCAGATGCAGTGGATGGGCCTGTTCGGCGCCGTCTACCTACCGGTCACGGTGGTGCCGATCGGGTTGCATTCGAACGGCATGCCCATCGGGGTGCAGGTGGCCGGCCCCTTCCTGGAGGACCACACCACGTTGGCCGCCGCTGGCTTCATCGAGGCCCTGGTGGGTGGCACGCCGCGCCCGCCGGGCTGGTAGCCAGCCGGATGTCCGCCCGGCTGGTGGGCGTCAGTTCGTCTTCTCCAGGGCACCGAGGAGGCGGTCGACGAACTCGGAGGCGCCACCGGCCAGGTTGTTGCGCTTGATGGCCATGCCGCCCACCACGTTGCCGCCCCGGCGACTCACGATGCCCGACAGTTTCTCCAGGGTCTTGCCCTTCTCGATGGCGTAGGTGCAGTACACGGCGGCTGTCTTGCCGTCGATCACCGGCAGCTTGGCCAATCGCCCGACTCGACCCGGGCGCTGCCCGAACAGGATGAGCCCGTCGGTCCAGCTCCCCACGACCACCAGGTCCGACTCCGACAGGGCCTGGAGGTCGATGGCGGTGATGGGGCAGGCGGTGGCCTCGATCCCGGCTGCGCTCAGCTCGTCGGCGATCATGTGGCCCGCCTTGGCCGTGTTCCCGGTGAGGCTCTCGTAGATGACGATGGCGCGCATGGCCGCCACGGTAGCGGAATCGGCGCCGGTAGTCTGGTTCTCGCGGGGGCTGCGCCCCCGGACCCCGTCTGCGCCGGGGCCCCCACCCCGGCGCCAGCTACGCTGGATCCCCATGGCACCCGGCCCAGACCTCGGGTCGCTCGGATCGCTCGGGTCTCAGCTGGGCCGGGGCACCGTGATCCCGGTGATCGACCCCGACGATCCCCGCATCCACATCTTCCAGGGCCTGCGTGATCATGTGCTGCGCCAGCGGCGGGAGCGCAAGGGCGGCGACATGGACGGGGTGTTCGTGTCGGAAGGCGATCTGGTGGTGGAGCGGGCCCTGCTCGCCGGGTACCGGCTCCACGGCATCCTGGTCGACGGGCGCCGGACCAAGCCCCTGCCCGAGGCCGTGGGCGACGACGTGCCGGTGTACGCCGCCGGCCCCGAGGTGCTGCAGCGGATCACGGGCTACCACCTGCACCGGGGGATGCTGGCCTGCTTCCACCGCCGCCCGGTGCCCACGGCGGCCGAGGTGCTGGCCGGCCCGGCTGGCGACCCTCCGCCCCGCACCTTCGCGCTCCTGGAGGGCGTGAACAACCCCACCAACATGGGTGTGATCCTCCGGGCCGCGGCGGGGCTCGGGGTGGAGGCGTTCCTGCTCGATCCCACCTGCTGCGATCCGCTGTACCGCCGGTCGGCCCGGGTGTCGATGGGCGAGGCCTTCGCCCTCCCCTATGCCCGGCTCGACCATCTGCCCGAAGGCCTGGCGTCGGTGCACGACGCCGGCGTGACGATTCTCGCCCTCACCCCCGCCGCCGACGCCGACGACATCGGCGAGCTGGTGCTGGGGGCCGACGAGCGGGTGGCGCTGGTGCTGGGGGCCGAGGGGCCGGGGCTCACCCCGGCCACGCTGGCCGCCGCCGACCACCGGCTCCGTATACCGATGGCGGGCCGGGTCGACTCGATCAACGTCGGATCGGCCGCCGCCATCGCTTTCTACGCCGTCCGCCAGGCCCGCCGCTCCCTGACACCGGGCTAACGGTAGGAGGCCGCCGGTGGTGTGCTGGGGCCGAGGGTGGTCGCCAGCCACTGGTCGTACAGCGCCTGCCAGGTGCCGTCTTCCCGGGCCTGCTGCAGCACGGCGTTGACGAACCGGGTGAAGTCGTCGGCCCCCTTGGGCAGAGCGATTCCATAGGGCTCGGAGCTGAGCTTCCGGCCTTCGATGCCGGCGTACGGGTCCTGGGTGCTGAGGCCGGCCAGGATGGTGTCGTCGGTTGAGATCCCGTCGACCCGGCCGGCCTGGAACTCGACCAGGCAGTCGGTCCAGTCGCCCACCTCGGTCACCTTCGCCCCCTCGGTGTTGAGCAGATCGAGGGAGGTGGTGCCGGACACGGCGCAGATCGTGGCCCCGGCGTCGATGGCGTCGTCGAGCTCCTTGAACGGCGAGCCGGCCCGCACCAGCAACCGCTGGGCCGAGTTGTAATAGACCGACGAGAAGTTGATCTTGCCCCACCGGTCGCAGTTGATCGTCATCGTCTTGACCACGAGGTCGACGTCGCCCGCCTCCAGCCGGGGGATGCGCTGCGAGCTCTGCAGCGGGATCAGATCGAGGTGCCCGACGTCGGTGCCGAAGATGGCTCTGGCCACGAGGCGGGCCATCTCCACGTCGAACCCCTCGATATCTCCCGACTTCGGATTGAGGTACCCGAACAGCAGGGTGTCAGCCCCGACCCCCGCCACCAGCTTCCCGTCGGCCTGGATCTGGGCCATGGTGCTGCCGGCCGGCATCTGGCCCGGCGGGGGTAGCGCCCCCTCGTCGGGGGCGAGGCTCCGCTCGGGGGCGCTCGTGTCGCACGCCGGGTCGGGCGACGGCGCCGTGGTGGACGCCCCGCCACCCCCACCCCCGTCGGTGGTGGGGTTGGAGGCGAACGGCTCCTCGCTGGTGGTGCCGCAGGCGGCGGCGAAGAGGCTTGCCGCCACTGCCAGGAGCAACCAGCGGGTGGATCGGCGGGCGGAACGCTCGGTCATCGGTACTCGTTGATCCTCTGCTGGACGCCGTAGGCGCCGGCTGCCGCCAGGAGCACCGCACCGAGAAGGGCGCCGAGGCGCAGCCCGCCCAGCGATCCGGCCGCCTGGTCCATCTCAGAGGCGAACTCCGCCTGCTGGTGATCCAGGGCGGTGGAGCTGGCATCGTCGAAGGCGGCAAAGGCCGGGGTGGCCTCGCTGAGGGCGGCGGTCACCGCCGCCGAGCGCTCACCCTGGGCGTCCAACTCGATGAGTCCGGCGTGGCTCTGCACGTAGCGGTCCCAGGCGGCGGTGGTGGCGTCGGCGTCGGCCCGGGCCGCCGATCCTCCGTTGGCGGCCACATGGTCGTCGAGGGCGGCCGCCAGGTCGTCGAACTGGCCGGCCCGGGAGAGGAAGTCGGCTTCGAAGCTCTGGCCGGCGCCCCGGGCCAGCAGGTAACGGGCCTCGTCGGCCTTGGCTCCGAAGGCCGCCCCCCGGGCATCGAGATAGAGGCGGGTGCCCTGGTAGCCGTCGGTTCGGGCCACCGCCAGATGTGACGACTGCCGGGTGAGGCCCGACACCAGCCACCCGGTGAGGGCCACGGCCACCCCGAGCGCCACCAGCAGGGGCAGGTTCAGGGTGCGTTTGAACCGTCGCTGGAGCTGCAGCAGCAGCCGCACCAGGAGCAGGATCACCAGCAGGTTCAGACCCACCGCCGCCACGGCCAGCACGAGGCTGACGCCCCGCTGGTCGTCGTAGGCGGAGCGGTACCGCTCGGCCGCCCGGTTGGCCACCACGTCGGTGGCGGGGAAGAGCTGTTCGTCGAGCAGGCGGGAGGCGGCGTTGAGGTAGGCGGCGCTGACCGGGAAGCCCTGGCGATTGTTCGCCCGGGCCTGTTCGATCAGCCCGCTGTAGACCGGCAGTCCACTGGTGAGCGTCTGGAGGGCGTCGTGGGCCTCCTGATCGTCTCCGGTGAGGCGGGCCGCGTTCTCCATCTCCCGGCCCACCGCGGCGATCGAGTCTTCGTAGAGCTGGCGTTGGTCGGCGTTCTCCACTCCGCCGGCCAGGAAGGCGGTGGCGGCGGCGGCGTTGGCCTCGGCCAGGCCGGTCTGGACCTGGCGGGCGCTGACGATGACCGGAACGTTCTCCTCGGCGATGCGGTTCGTGGCGCCCAGTCGGCCGTTCACCACCCAACCGGTGAACAGGCCGGCGATCAGGGCGAGGGCGACGAGCAGGACCGACTCCACCCGGAGGCGGCCCGGGGTGGTGGTGGTGAGCTCGGCCAGTCGCTGGCGGACCGTGGGAAGGGACGACGCAGAGACGCCGGGAGCCGCGGCTGGGCTCGGGGCGGGTGGTGTCACCGACGGAGGTGCGGCGGGCGGCGTGACGGGAGGGCCGGGGGCGACAGATGTGGTCATGGGTGATGTCCTGGACGGGGATCCTACAGCAGCTACCCGCGCCGGGATCGTCAGGGCGCCCCCGTTCCCGCTGGCCCTGGGATGGGTCCGCTGGGTCCGGTGTCGCCCTGACCGTTAGGTTGGCACCGGCAACGACGATTCGCACATCCGGATGCGTACCGGTGAGGAGAGCAGAGGCATGACCGAGCGAGTGGCAGTGGTGACCGGCGGGGGCCGCGGCATCGGGCGGGAGATCGCCCTGGCCCTGGCGGCCGACGGACGGGTGGTGGCCGTGGCCGACCTCCGGGCCACCGAGGCGGCCGACACGGTGGAGGCCATCACCACTGCCGGCGGTCGGGCCCTGGCCGTCACCATGGACGTCACCAGCTCCGACTCGGTGCAGCAGGGGCTGCACGCCGTGGTTGACGAACTGGGGCCGGTGGAGATCCTGGTCAACTGCGCCGGCTGGGACGAGCTGAAGCCCTTCCTCGACACCGACGAGGACTTCTGGGACAGGATCATCGAGATCAACTACAAAGGCGTGCTGCGCACGGTGCACGCCTGCCTGCCGGCCATGGTGGAGGCCCGGTTCGGGCGGATCGTGAACATCGGGTCCGACGCCGGCCGCGTCGGCAGCTCGCTGGAGGCCGTCTACTCCGGGGCCAAGGGCGGCGTGATCGCCTTCACCAAGACCATCGCCCGGGAGGTGGCCCGGTTCGGGGTCACGGTCAACACCGTGTGCCCGGGGCCCACCGCCACCCCCCTGCTCGACGAGATCGTTGACGCCAGCGCCGATGGCGACAAGGTGATCGGGGCCATGACCCGGGCCGTGCCCATGAAGCGCCTGGGCCGCCCCGAGGAGGTGGCCTCGGCTGTGGCCTACCTCGCCTCCGAAGACGCCGGCTTCATCACCGGCCAGACCCTGTCGGTCTCGGGCGGCCTCACCATGGCGTGAACCCCAGCGGGGCCGGCGCCCCGTCGCCGGAGCCTCCGGGACGGGAGCGGTACCATGGACGCAGTTCGCCATCAGGAGAAGTGAGACGAGATGATGCAGAGCACGATGCAGGACTTCCCCCTCGGGATACGGCATCTGTTCCTCCACGGCCGGCGGGTCCACGCCGACTCCCAGGTGATCACCTGGACCGAGAACGGGCCCGTCACCGCCACCTTCGCCCAGGTCGGAGACCGGGCCGATCAGCTGGCCGCCGCCCTGGCCCGCCTCGGGGTCACCGACGGCACCCGGGTGGGCACGTTCGCCTGGAACAACCAGCACCATCTCGAGGCCTACCTGGCCGTGCCGTCGATGGGGGCGGTGCTCCACACGCTCAACATCCGGTTGTTCCCCGAGCAGCTGAGCTACGTGGTCAACCACGCCGAGGACGAGGTGCTGATCGTCGACGCCTCGATCGCCCCCCTGCTGGCCAAGGTCCGCCACGAGCTCACCACCGTGCGCCACATCATCACCTTCGGCTCGGGCGACACCTCCGGCCTCGGCCCCACGCTCGACTACGAGACCCTGTTGGCGGCCGAGCAGCCAGGCTACGACTACCCCTACGTCGACGAACGGTCGGCCGCCGCCATGTGTTACACGAGCGGCACCACCGGCAACCCCAAGGGCGTCGTCTACTCCCACCGGTCGACCTACCTGCACACCTTCGGCATCACCTCGGCCCAGGCCATGAGCCTGTCGCAGCACGATCGCATGCTGCTGATCGTGCCCATGTTCCACGCCAACGCCTGGGGCATGCCGTATGCCGGCTGGGCCGTGGGGGCCGATCTCGTCATGCCTCAGGGCTTCCTGCAGGCCGGCCCCCTGGTCGAGATCATCGAGACCACCCGGCCCACCTTCTCCGGCGCCGTGCCCACCGTGCTCAACGACATCCTCCACAACCGGCCCGACGCCGACCTGTCGTCGTTGCGGGCCGTGATCTGTGGCGGTTCGGCCGTGCCCCGCAGCCTGATCGAGGGTTTCGAGGAGACGTTCGGGGTCGACGTCCTCCAGGCCTGGGGTATGACCGAGACCAGCCCGCTGGCCGCCATCGCCCACGTGCCCAAGAACACCGACCCGGCCGACGCCATGAGCTGGCGGGTGCGGACCGGACGAGCGCTGCCCGGCGTGGAGATCCGCATCTGCGACGACGCCGGCAACGAGCTGCCGTGGGACGGCCAGGCCCAGGGCGAGATCGAGATCCGGGGTCCCTGGATCACCGCCCAGTACCACCTCGACCCCACCACCGAGAAGTTCCACGACGGCTGGCTGCGCACCGGTGACGTCGGCTCCATGGAGCCCAACGGCTTCATCCAGATCTCCGACCGGGCCAAGGACGTGATCAAGTCGGGCGGCGAGTGGATCTCGTCGGTGGACCTGGAGAACGCCCTCATGGGGCACCCCGCGGTGCGGGAGGCGGCCGTGGTGGGCGTCCCCGACGACCGGTGGGACGAGCGGCCGCTGGCCTGCGTGGTGCTGGCCGAGGGGTCCGAGTTCGACCCGGCCGAGCTGAAAGGCTGGCTGGAGGCGCGGGTGGCCAAGTGGTGGCTGCCCGAGCGGTGGAGCCGGATCGAGGAGGTGCCCAAGACCTCGGTGGGCAAGTTCGACAAGAAGGTCCTCCGCCAGCGCTACGCCGACGGTGGCCTGGACGTGGTCGACCTCTCGTGACCGACGCCTCGGCCCGGCCGGACCTGCCGGGACCCGGCGCCCCCTACGCCGAGCGGTACGCCACGTTCGGGCCCGACTTCTTCCGCCGTTTCGACGACGCCGACGACACCCGCTTCTACGATCAGCCCCGCCTCGTCACCCACATCGACGACCGGGCCATCGCCGCCGTGGGCGCCGTGTACGCCGACCTCGGCCTCGGCCCTCAGGGTCGGGTGCTCGACGTGATGAGCTCGTGGATCTCGCACTTCCGCCAGACCCCGGCCGGGCTGGTGGTACTGGGTATGAACCCGGTGGAGCTGGCGGCCAACCCCCAGGCCGCGGGGGCGGTGGTGGCCGACCTGAACCGCTCCCCCACCATCCCCTTCGCCGACGGCTCGTTCGACGCTGTGACCTGTTGTGTCTCGGTCGACTACCTGGTGCAGCCGCTCGAGGTGTTCGACGAGGTGGCCCGGGTCCTGGCCCCGGGCGGGGTGTTCTGCTGCACCTTCTCCAACCGGTGCTTCCCGTCCAAGGCCATCCACGGTTGGCTCCAGACCGACGACCGGGGCCACGTTGCCATCGTGGCCCGGTACTTCCGGCTCACCGGGCCCTGGGGCGAGGCCCGGGCCAGCCTGGCCACCCCGCCCGGTACCCCCGGCGACCCCCTGTACGCCGTCTGGGCCGCCCGAGCCTGAGCGGCCATAGGCTGGCGCCGTGGTCGCGACGACGTCGGGTGAGCGCATCGAGCTGGCCGCCGAGGGCGCCACGGTTGTGGTCGAGCCGGCGGCCGGCGGGCGCCTGTCGTCACTGTCGGTCGGTGGGCACGAGCTGTTGGTAGGGCCCCAGGATGTGCCCGACCCCGGGCCTGACGGCCCCGAGTCGATCGCCTGGGGCTTGTACCCGATGGCGCCGTGGGCCGGGCGGATCGCTCACGGCCACTTCACCGCCGGCGGCGTGGAGCACCAGTTGCCGCTCACCCTGCCGCCCCACGCCATCCACGGCACGGCCTACACCGCCGACAGCTGGCGGGTGGTGGAGCCGCCCTCGTCCGGCGCCGCCGCCCTCACGGTCGCCCTGGGCCACCCGTGGCCCTGGCCGGCCCGGCTCGACCAGCGGATCGTGCTCAGCTCCAGCCGGCTTCGCCTGGAGTTGACGCTGACCAACGGTGCCGCCTCCGGGTCGGGGCCGATGCCGGTGTCGATGGGGTGGCACCCGTGGTTCCGGCGACGGGTGGGCGGGGCCGACGCCGAGCTCCGGTTCGAGGCGGCCTCGATGTTCGAGCTGGACGCCGACGGCATCCCCACCGGACGCCTGGTCGAACCCCCGCCCGGACCCTGGGACGACTGCTTCACCGGCCTGGCCGGGCCGCCCGTGGTCTGCTGGCCCGGGGTGGTCGACGTGACGCTGGCGTCGAATTGCTCCTGCTGGGTGGTTTACGACCGGCCCCACCACGCCCTGTGCGTGGAACCCCAGACCGATGCCCCCGATGCGGTGAACCGCCGACCCCGCTGCGAGCTGGCACCGGGCGAGACGCTGGCCGCCTGGTTCGAGATCCACTGGAGAGAGGCAACCCGATGACCGCAGAATCCGTCCCGCTGGTGCTCGGCGTCGACTCCTCCACCCAGTCGACCAAGGTCGAGCTGCGGCGGCTCGACACCGGCGCCCTGGTGGCCGTGGGCCGGGCCCCCCACCCGCTCACCACCCCGCCCTGTAGCGAGCAGGATCCCGAGGCGTGGTGGCAGGCCCTGCTGACCGCCCTCGATCAGGTGGCGGCCCATCTGGCGGACGTGGTGGCGGCAGCGGTGGCCGGCCAGCAGCACGGTCTGGTGCTGGTGGACGAGGCCGGCGCCCCCCTCCGGCCGGCGAAGTTGTGGAACGACACCACCTCGGCCCCCGAGGCCGAGGAGCTGACCCGCCGGCTCGGCCCCGAGGGCTGGGCCGGGGCCTGCGGCAGCGTGCCCACCGCCTCGTTCACGATCACCAAGCTGGCCTGGATGGCGGTCCACGAACCGCAGATCCTGGCCCGGGCGGCCCGTGTCATGCTCCCCCACGACTACCTCACGTGGCGCCTGACCGGGCGCCACGTGACCGACCGGGGCGACGCCTCGGGCACCGGCTGGTGGTCGCCGGCCGGACGCTACGACCCCGACCTGCTGGCCCTCGTTGGTGACCCGGCCGACCTGGCCCGTCGGCTGCCCGAGGTGCTCGCCCCCACCGAGGCGGTGGGCGGGGTGACGGCCGGTGACGCCCTGGCGCGGGGCCTGGGCCCCGGCGTGGTGGTCGGCCCCGGCACGGGCGACAACATGGCTGGGGCCCTCGGCCTCGGCCTGGGCCCGGGCGACGTGGCGGTGTCGATCGGGACATCGGGCACCGTCTACGCCGTTTCCCCCACGGCCACCCACGACGCGACCGGGGCCGTGGCCGGGTTCGCCGACGCCAGCGGCCACTTCCTGCCCCTGGTGTGCACGCTCAACGCCACCAAGGTGACCGATGCGGTGGCCCGCCTGCTCGGTCTCGATCACGAGCAGACCAGCCTGCTGGCGCTGACCGCCGAGCCGGGTGCCGGTGGGGTGGTGCTCGTCCCCTACTTCGATGGCGAGCGGACACCCAACCGGCCCGACGCCACGGGGGCCGTGATCGGCCTGCGCTCCGACGTGGGCCGTCCCCAGCTGGCCCGGGCCGCCTACGAGGGTGTGGTGTGCGGCCTGCTCGACGGGCTCGACGCCATGGGCCGGGTGGGTGTGGTCACCGGGGGCAGGCTGCTGCTCACCGGGGGCGGGGCCCGGGCCGAGGCCTACCGCCGCGCCCTGGCCGATCTGGCCGGCCGGCCCGTGGTGGTACCCGACACCGACGAGACCGTGGCCACCGGGGCCTGCGTTCAGGCGGCCGCGGTGGCAGGCGGCGAGAGCCTGGGCGCAGTGGCCGCCCGCTGGAGCCTGGGCGCCGGCCAGGTGGTCGAACCTCGTCCGGTCGACGCCGCCGCCATCCGTGGGGCCTACTCCGCCGCCATCGCACAACTGGCCTGAGAGATCAGCGGTGGCGCTGGCGACGGGCTCGGTGGGAGGGGGCCGGGGGACGTGTTGCCGGGCCGTCGTCGCCGCCGTCGTCGGCCGTTTCGGCGGCCGGAGGGGCGGGAGGCCAGGCGGCCAGAGCGACGTTCGGCGGTGGAGGTGGGGGCACGGGGCGCTCGGGGTCGACCTGGGACGGGTCGGGCGGTAGTGGCGGCACGGGGCGCTCGGGGTCGATCTGGGATGGGTCGGGCGGTAATGGCGGCACGGGGCGCTCGGGGTCGATCTGCGACGGATCGGGCGGCGCCGGGGGGACGGGGCGGCGGGGATCGATGAGTGTGGGATCGGGTGGGTCGGGCGGCACGGGCCGGGCCCGGCCGCCCGAGGCGGCCCCGCCCCGACGGCGCCCGGCCGCCACCGGAACCCGGGCGGCGGTGAGGTCGGCGCCGGTGAGGGCCGAGTCGTAGCGACGTTTGCGATCATCGAGCAGCCGGAGCACCCGCACCAGCGTCACGAAGCCCACGGCCGCCAGCATCGAGGCCGACAGGCTGAACAGCAGCGGGTTCGAGGCGTCGGAGCCCACCATCCAGGCGTGCACGGTCGACAACACCACGGTGCCGTAGGACCCGAGGTGCACACCGTGCCAGAAGCGGGCCGGGAGCTGGCGTTTCACCAGCGACGTGAGCTCCACCGCCGCCATCACCCAGGCCGACACCACGCCCATGGCCAGCGCCAGCCGGCTGATCCCCCGCACCTGGGCTTCCCATGGGATCAGCAGCTCCCGCCAGGAGAACGAGATGAAGTCGTCGGCCCACAACGTCACCATGTGGACGCCCACGAACACGAGCGCCATCGCGGCGAAGAAGCGATGGAGGTCGGTCAGCCAGGGCAGGGTGGGACGCCGGCCCAGGAAGCGGGACGACATCAGCACCCCCACCGCCACCGACAGGCAGGCCGCGAACCAGGCCACGATCGCCGCGGCGCGGGTGGCATACCAGAAGATCTGGTCGCTCACCGGACCAGGAAGGGGTCGAGGCCGGCCAGCGGCACCAGTTCGCCCCCGTCGGCCACCAGCACCCCGGTGGCCCCATGGCCACCGAGCACGGCGCCCGCCCCGCCGGCGCCGGCCACGAAGGCCGCCTTGGTCAGCACCTCAGCCTGCAGGGCCGACGCCGCCACCACGGTGACCGACCACAGACCGGTGCTCAGCGCCGCCCCGGTGACTGGGTGCCGCAGGTGATGCTCGGTCCCGCCGCCACCGGGGCCGGCCCAGCGGCGGGCCAGGACGGTGGAGGTGCAAACAGCACCGTCGACCAGGCGGAGGCGGAGGCGCCCGTGGTCGGTGGCGCCGGGACAGTCGAGCCTGATGACCCAGCCTTCCCCGTCGGGAGCGGCGCCCCGCACCCGGACGTCGCCACCGACGTTGACACAGCACCCGTCGGCGCCCGAGGCCACCAGCTCGGCCGACACGGCGTCGGCCGTGGCCCCCTTGGCGATCCCGCCCAGGTCCAGGCCGACCCCCGGCGGCAGTACCACGGCGCAGCTTGCGGGATGGAGCTCGATGTCGTCGACGCCGGGGGCCGGAACGCCCCCGGGCGCAGCCAGTGCCGGCCCCTTGGGCGTGGCCTCCGCCGGCGGGGGGAGTTGATCGAGCGGTCGGTCGTAGCCGGCGGCCAGCAGGCTGGCCAACACGGTGGGATCGAAGGCGCCGCCGGTCAGCCGGCACGCCTCCACGGCCGCCGCGATGAGGGCGAACGTGTCGGGGCTGACGATCACCGGACGTCCGCCCGCCCCGTTCAGCGTCGAGAGCTCCGAGCGGGGCAGGAACCGGCTCCAGCGGGCCTCCCGTCCCCGCACGGCGGCCTCGGCCTCGGCGGTCAGGCCTGGCGGGCCTCCGACCACCCGTATGTGCACGTCGGTGCCCATGGCCCGGAAGCGGTGATCACGTGCCCCGTCCACTGTCGGTGCGCTGCCCCGGGATGCCGGACCCGGGACGGCCATCAGCTACCGCCGCTCGAGGTGTCGAACGAGCCGTTCGTGGTGGGCGGGATCGTGATGATCCCGCCATGATCGCCACCGTGGTCGTCGCCCCCTCCACCGTCGGCGGGCGGAGCCGTGGTGGCCGGGGCCGCAGTCTGAGCCGGAGCCGCAGTCTGAGCTGGAGCCCCGGTCTGAGCCGGAGCCCCGGTTTGAGCCGGGGCGGCGGTGGCGGCCGGGGCCGTCGTGGGTGCGGGGCCTGTGGCCCCCGGGGCGGTGGTGGACACCGGAGCCGCCGTGGCCGGGGTGGCGCCCCCGTCGAGTTGGAGCGCCGGCGCGTTCGAGGCGACCAGCGGCGCCGGGGGTTGGAGGGCGGCGGTCACGTTGTAGGGCACCGGGGTCTCGGCCTCGGCCGAGATGACCCACACGAGGCTGGCGAAGCACGAAGCGCCGGCTACACCGAGCACCCGGCGGGTCTGGCGGGCCGGGTGGACCCGACCGACGGCGGCTCGGCCACCGGACCGGGTGGGATCGCCGGAGAAAGCGTCGGACCAGTTCATGGGCAAGAGCAATCCTACTGCGAGAGAACGGAGGAGCCGCTGCTGAAGAACACGAAGGCGGCCAGGATGAAGAGCACCACCGCGATCCCCAGGGCGAGCCATTGGACCGTGGCCAGCCGATTCTGCTGACGTCGCCCACCGGCGCCGCGCCGGCCGGAAGTAGAGGTCGATCTCGTCGCCATGATCACCTCCGATGGTAGCGCCCGCTGGTCGGCGGTGGGAGACAGACCACGAACGGGGCGGTCACGGCTCAGGCCGCCCGGGTGGTGGTCGTGGACGATGACGGACGGGTGCTGCTGGTGGCGCCGGCGGTTGTGGACGCCTTGCCGGCCGCCGTTGAGGCGGTGGTGGTGCCGGGACGGGTGGTGGTCGTGGTGGCGGCGCTGTTTTCGCAGGTGGGATCGGCCGTCAGGCCCGGATCAGGGGCCCCGCAGGCGTCGGCGCCGGCACCGCCCACCACCACGTCGAGGTCGTTGTCGCCCGACAGGTCGTCGTCGCCGGCGTCGCCCTGCACGAGGTCGACACCGCTCTCGCCCCGCAGGGTGTCGTTGTCGGGGCCGCCCAGCACGGTGTCGTTGCCCCCGCCGGCGTAGACCACATCGTCACCGGCACCGGCCGCGATCGAGTCGTTGCCGCCGCTGCCGGTGATCCGGTCCTTGCCTCCCGCGGTGTCGACGCTGTCATTGCCCCCTCCGGCACACACCTGGTCGTCTCCCGGGCCGGTCCGGATCGTGTCGTTCCCCTCATAGGCGATGACCAGGTCGGGCCGCTCGCCGGCGCTGACGTCGATCAGATCGTCGCGCTCAGTGCCCACCATCACGTCGTAGCCGGCCTCGGTGAGCTGATCGAGGGTGCCCGATTTGCCGTTGCACTCGAGCACGGCACCGGCCGCCCGCAGCGCACTCAGATCGACTCCGGCCGGCGTGCCAGGGGGCTGAGCGACCACGACCTTCCACACCAGGGGAACGGCCGGGGCCCGGGCCGAGCCCGATCCATCGACGGGCTGGATCTCGAGCACGTGGTTGCCGTCGCTGAGGTTGCGGTAGGTGACGGGGCTGGTGCACCGGCTCCACGCCTCGCCGTCCAGGCGGCAATTGAACCACTCGGCCACGAGGCCCTCGATCGGCTCGAAGGTGGCGGTGGCCGAACGGGGGTCGTTGGCCGCCGGGGTCAGGTTGGTGATCGTCACGGCGGCCGGGATCGCCGTCACGTCGCCGATGGCCCGCAACCCGTCGTCGGCCGGAAGCCCCACTTCGGCCTCGGTCGAGGGGGTGGTGGACGGTTGATCGGCCGGCGCAGGCACGATCGGGGATGACGGATCACCGTGCAGCAGCCACCAGAACAGCCAGCCGACGAGCGCCACCACCAGCAGCAGGGCGGCGGCCGACAGGGCCCGGATGGCCCGCCGCTGAAGGCCCTTCACCGCGGTGAGGGTGCGCCCGGTGCGGCTGGCTGTCTCCTCGATCGACAGGTCGTCGAGGAAGCGCATCTCCAGCACCTCGCGCTGCTCCGAGGTCAGCTCGGACAACAGACCGTGTACCCACTGGCGGTCGGCCACCTGCTGGTCGAAGGCGGGGGCGGGGGTGGCCAGGAGTTCCATCGTCACGTGCTCCACCAGCTCCACCGGCTTGACCGAGCGCCGCTCGTCGGCGATGCGGCTCCGTGCGATGCGGTAGATGTACGACCAGAGCTGGGCCGGGGTGTCGAACTGGAGCGTGCCGAGGCGGTGCAGCAGCTCGATCAGCACCAGGTCGGCGATGCCGCCTGGGTCGATGGCGCCCCGGGCCTCGGCGAAGCTGGTGAGGCGGGGCAGACACTGGGCGGCCAGGCTGTCGATGGCCCATCCCTCCCCTGCCGTGGCCGCCTGGATCACACCGGCGAACGACGACTGGGGTGGCAACTCCTCAACGGGGACGATCTGGGTCACGACCGTCCCCACCGGGGGCGCGTACATGCCAGCTGAAGGGGCCGCCTACCTGTCGTCACTGCATCCACCATCGTCGAGAACCCGGTCATCCGGTGACCAGACCGGTCTCGCCGCCCCATCGCGATACCGGCTGCCGAGAAAAAATTCTCCGGCTGCCCGGTTGGCCCGGATGGTAGCGACGCTCGACATCGTTCCGCAATAGAAGCGACACCACAGCTCGACGGCAGCGCGCGAGAGGAGCCGGCGACCGCCCGAGCCGGGGTGCGGATCCGGCCCGGGCGGAGATCAACGGGTGAGCCCGAGGCTCCCCGAGCCCCGGTAGGTCGGGAACACGACGCCGAGATCCGACACGCCGGCCCGTCGGGTGACGATCTCGGCCACCAGCTTGCGGTAGTCGGTGAGGACGGCGAGGTCGCCGTAGGTGGGCTCGTCGGCGATCTCGTCGGGGTAGTCGTCGCCGAATACGCCGCCCCTGATGCCCGCCCCCATGGCCAGGTAGGTGGTGCCCCGGCCGTGGTCGGTGCCCCGGCTGCCGTTCTCGTTGATCGTGCGGCCGAACTCGGTCATCACCAGGACCGTGATCTCATCCAGGCCGTTGGTGTCGTCGGCGAAGGCCCGCAGGGCGGCGGCCAGCTCGGTGGCCCGGTCGTGGAACCGTCCGGCTCCCACCGTGCCCAGGTTCGAGTGCATGTCCCAGCCGCCGTAGTCGACCACGGCGGCCTGGATCCCCAGCCCCGCCTTCAGCATCGACGAGAGCTCGCTGAACGTCTTGGCCAGTGACCCCTTGGGGTAGCCGGGCCGGAGCTCGGTGCCCAAGGTGGCCACCCGGGCCGCCACGTCGAGGGCGGTGCGACCCTGGCCGGCGATGCTGTCGGTGCCGGCGTGGAGCGCCCGCAGGGCGGTGGCGGTACGGTCCCGGTCGGGGAAGCCGTTGACCCCGAAGGAGCCCAGGCTGGGGATCACGGCTGTCCCCCTCCCGCCCCGCAGCAGGTCGGAGCGGGCCGATGTGTCGACGGCGGGGATCACGCCGCCCACCCCCATGGTGTTGATCATGCGGGCCAGCCAGCCCCCGCCCACCGCGGTGGAGGCCGACCCGGCCTGCACGTAGCGGGTGGCTGAGAAGTGGCTCCGGCTGGCGCTCTCCGACGGCGGCAGGCCGGTGGCCGGGATCACGGCCAACTTGCCCTCGCGCCACAGGGTGTCGTGGATCGGCTTGAACGCCGGGTGCAGCCCCACCACTCCGGCCAGCCCGGTGGGGAAGGCGGCGTTGGGGTTCGACTTGTCGAGAGGGAGGGCACCATCGGCCGTGCCCGGCGGGGCGATGGCGATCGACGGCCGGAGCTTGCGGTACGAGGGATAGCCGTAGGGCGGGGCGATGGTGAGCCCGTCGGCCCCGCCCCGCAGGAAGACGACGACGAGGGTGTCGCCGGTCTGGGGCGAACCGGGTGCGGCCAGGGCCAGGCGGGTGCCGAGGTTGGTGACGGCCAGCGTGGCCGCTCCGGCCAGGCCGAGGCCGGCGCCGGCGAGGAAGGATCGGCGGGACAGGTCGGACATCGGTGCTCGCTTCCGGTCAGTCATCGGGGCCGGGCTCATCGGCGACGGGTTCAGGGGCGTCGGGTTCATCGGGTCTGGAAGATCGGGTGGGTGAGCAGGAGGCCGGGGATGGCAGGCAGCAGCTTGGGGTCGATCGAGTCGGCCGGGTCGCCGGGGGTCTTGCGCACGGATGCGGCCACCGCCGCCACCTCCTCGGCCGTGCGGGGTCCGAGCCCGAAGCGGGTGGCCAGACGGGTGATGAGGTCGCCCACCGTGCCGCCGCCGGCAGTGAGAGGGCCCAGATCGGTCTGGACGCCCTTGATCCGGTTGCCCGCCAGCTGACCCGCCGCGCTCCACCGGTAGAGCAGCGCGCCGGTGTTCAGCCAATGGGCGGCGGTGTCGGGAAAACCGTCGGGTTGGGGCCATGACCAGGGCAGATGGTCGGTGCGCTCGAGGTGGCGCTGGAGACCGACGGCCCCATCGGAGGCCGGGTCGGTGGGGAGCACCGTGCCCAGCGCCCGCAGCATGGCGGCCAGGTGTTCGAACGGGCGGCGGAGCTTCTGGCCCCCGGAGGCGGCCAACTCGGCGCTGTTGAGCACATGGCGCACCGTGGGCACGAGCTGGGTGTCGTTGGCCAGATACACCTGGGCCGTCGACTCGATCAGCGAAGCCGGGGGGTTGTCGGCCACCAGCCGGCGGCAGATCCGGCGAGCCACGTGGCGGGCGGTGCTGGGGTGGGTGACCAGGAACTCGAGAAGGGACTCGCCGGTGGCCTGGCCCTGGGTGGCGCCCCGGATCCAGGCCCCGTTCAGCAGGGAGATGTCGCCGGTGTGGTGGTACTGAGGGCGGAAGACGAAAGCCGAGAAGTCGGCCGCCTTGCGGTCGGAGACGGTGGACCAGCCGGTCATGGCCATCGCCGCCGCCCGGACGTCGGCCTCGGTGTAGACCTGGGAGCCATCAGGGGCGATGCCCAACGTGTGCAGCTCCAGCAACTCCCGGCCGTAGTTCTCGTTGATCCCCTGCTTGGAGTTGGCGTTGCTCGTGTCGTTGTCGAGGTAGGCCAGCATGGCCGGGGCGTGAGCGGTGGCCTTGAGCAGGTTGCGGAACGAGCCCAGGGCGTTGGGCCGGATGACCTTCTCCTGGTAGTCGACCAGGAGGTGGCGGGCCGAGCCGTCGTTGAAGACCTCGAGGTTGAAGTGGTCCATCCACAGGTGGCACATCACCTCGTACAGCTGGTGTCGGCTGGCCACGGCCCGGGTGACGGCGGCCAGCGTGATCTCCTGGCGGAGCCGGGCGGCGCCCGTGCCCTGGACGGCGTTGTAGGAGGCCAGGCTGGGATTCAGCCGCAGCATGCCCAGCGCGCCGAGGCGGGCCTCGACCTCGGCGTCGGGTCCGGTGCGGGCCAGCTGGTCGTCGATGAAGCCGCCACCCCCCTGCTGGTCGATCTGGGACAGGATCGCCGGCGTGACCCCGAACGTGATCCGGTTGGCCACCAGGATCCCCGGCGCGGCCACGGCCCGGGGCGTGACCACGGACGGGGCCGCCGCCGCAGGGGTGGTCCCGGCCGGGCTGAGGGTCGACGACGACCCGGGGGTGGCGGGCTGCGTGGTCGGCGAGCCGCCCGCTCCGGCCATCGTGGGGGGCGAGGGAATGGGGGGCGCAGGGTTGGCGCCAGCGCCGGCGGTCGGTGGAGGCGGGCTGGTGCTGCCGCCGGCGGCCGGTGGCGGTTGCCCGCCGCCTCCGCTCTGGACCGGGGGCCCCGGGAGCTGGACCTGGTCGAGCTCGGGGCCCGTGGCGTTGGCTGGGGGTGCGCCAGCCGCGAGCGTTGTGGCTCCTCCGCCGGCCGGAGGAGGAGCGAGGGGGGCGGCGCCACCACCGGCGGGCGCCGCCGCCGTGTCCGGTTCGCCGCCGGGCCCGCAGGCCACGGCGGCCGCGCCCACCACCAGCGCCCCGAGCACGCCCCGACGGCTCAGGGTCCGAGCAGCTGGTGCCTCGTCCCCCTGGGCGTCGTCGTCGGTAGGGGCGGGGGCTCCATCAGCACGGCAGGTGGCGGTCGGCGTCATGTGGGGGTAACCGCACGGAGGCGCCCCCCGCGATACCCCCGAACGGGAAAAGATTCAGGTCGTCGTCGAATGACGAACCGGTGGCTGTTGGATTGCCTCAGCCCAGGAGGTCGCGGGCCACGTCGAGCCAGAGCTCGGTGGACAGCCGCAGGGATTCCACGTCCACGCGCTCGTTGTGGCCGTGGAAGCGGGAGGAGAACTCACCGTTGTCGAGCTCAGGGCTGAACAGGCCGGCGCCGTAGGCCACCGACCCCATCTGGCGGAAGATCCGGGCGTCGGTGAAGCCGACGATCATCTGGGGGGTGAGGCGGGCCGTGGGGAAGGGCCGGCCCACCGCCCGTTGCAGGGTCTCCCACAGGGGGTTGTCGGTGCGGCTGATCGAGGCCGGGTCGTTCATGATGATCTCCACCGCCACCGTGTCGGCCAGCTCGCCCAGGGCGGCGTCGAGGTGAGCCTGCACCTCGTCTGCTCCCTCCCCGGGCAGGGTGCGGACGTCGACCTGGAGCTCGATCGTGTCGGGGATGACGTTCGTCTTCATCTGGGGCCCGCCGTCCACCACGTTCACCGAGAAGGTGGTGTGGGTGCAGGCATGCAGGTACGAGGCGGCCCCCCGGTTGGGCATCGTGGTCAGCACCTCGTCGATCCGGGCCGGGTCGAGCAGGGCGGCCCGCAGCTCGTCGTCGACGCCGAGGCTGGCCACCCGTTCTGCCCACAGCTCGCTGAAGCGGGGCGGGGGGCGGTAGTCGGCCAGGCGCTGCACAACGGCAGCCGCCTTGACCAGGGCGTTGTCGGTACGGAAGGGCATCGAGCCGTGGCCGGGGGTACCGGTGAGGCGGAGCCGGCGCCAGGCCACACCTTTCTCCCCGATGTTGATGCCGATGGCGGGGGCGTCGGGTGAACCGGAGTGGAGGCCGCCGTTCTCGGTCAGTACGTAGTCGGCCCGGATGGCCTCGGGGTGATGGTCGGCCATCCACTGGGCCCCGTGGGCCGAGCCGGCTTCCTCGTCGGCCACGGCGAAGTAGATGAGGTCGCCGGTGGGGCGGAACCCGCTGGTGGCCAGCTGGCGGAAGGCCACGGCCATGGACGACGTGATGTTCAGCATGTCGACCGCCCCCCGGCCCCACACCTCGCCGTCGATCACCTCGCCCCCGAACGGGTCGTTGACCCAGCCGTTGGGGTTGACCGGCACCACGTCGGTGTGACCCATCAGCAGGAGCTTCGGGGCCCTGGGGTCCCGCCCCGGGATACGGGTCACGATCGAGACCCGGCCCGGGGTGGGCTCGTAGCGTTCGATGTCGAGCCCGGTGCCGTCGAGGAAGGCGGTGAGGGTGTCGGCGCTGCGTACTTCCTGGCCCGACTCCGGCGTGCCGTCGTTCACGCACCGGTTGCGGATCATGGTGGCGAGCAGCTCGACGGTCTGGCCGGTGAGGTCGGTGGGCATGGGGGATTGATAGTCCACATTCACCGCCCGCGCCTTTCTCTGCGGTGCAGCGGGCCAATAGTGTGCGGTCGAACCCCTGAGGAGGAATCCAGTGGCCAATGCCGACGCGTACGTGACCGAAGCCGGGCTCTCGATCCATCGCGATCTGCACGCATTCTGCCTCGACGAGGCCCTGCCGGGTTCGGGGGTCGCCCCGGAGGCGTTCTGGGCCGGCCTCGCCGGCCTGGTGGCCGACTTCGGGCCCCGCAACGCCGAGCTGCTGGAACGGCGCCAGGTGTTGCAGCGGGCCATCGACGACTGGCACCTCCAGCGTTCGGGCCAGCCGCTCGACCCCGACACCTACCGCCGGTTCCTGGAGGAGATCGGGTACCTGGTGCCCGACGGGTTGCCGTTCACGGTGGACACCGAGCACGTCGACGACGAGATCGCCCTCGTCCCCGGCCCCCAGCTCGTGGTGCCGGTGACCAACGCCCGCTACGCCCTCAACGCCGCCAACGCCCGGTGGGGGTCGCTGTACGACGCCCTCTACGGCACCGACGCCCTGGGCGACACCCCGGCCCCCGGGCCCTACGACCCGGCCCGGGGCGATCGGGTGATCGCCTGGGTGCGAGCCTTCCTCGACGACGTGGCCCCCCTGACGCTGGCCGGCGGGGGCGGCGCCACGTCCCATGCCTTCATCACGGCCTACCGGGTGGCGACGTCGGGGTCGGGCGGCGCCTCGTTGGTGGCCGATCTGCCCGACGGCAGCTCGGCCGGTCTGGCCGATCCCGCCCTGTTCGCCGGGTGGACGGGCGATGCCGACGCCCCCACCAGCGTGTGGCTGGAGCACAACGGACTCGGCATCGAGATCCTGATCGACCGGAATCATTCGGTCGGCGCCGTGGACCGGGCCGGGGTGGCCGACGTGGTACTGGAGGCCGCCCTCACCACGATCGTCGACTGCGAGGACTCGGTGGCCTGCGTGGACGGGCCCGACAAGGCCGAGGCCTACCACAACTGGCTGGGCCTGCTCCGGGGCGACCTCACCGAAGAGGTCACCAAGGACGGCGTCACCTTCACCCGGGCCCTCAACCCCGACCGGGTCTACACCGCGCCCGACGGCTCCACCGTCACCCGCCCCGGCCGTTCGCTGCTGCTGAGTCGCAACGTCGGCCACCTGATGACCACCCCCGCCGTGCTCGACGGCGACGGCCGCAACATCCCCGAGGGGCTGCTCGACGCGCTCGTCACCGTGCTCTGCGCCACCCACGACCTGCGGGGGCCCCGGGTGTTGCCCAACAGCCGTACCGGGTCGGTGTACGTGGTGAAGCCGAAGATGCACGGCCCCGACGAGGTGGCCTTCGCCACCGAGGTGTTCGCCCGGGTGGAGCAGATCCTGGGTCTGCCGGCCAACACGGTGAAGATCGGCATCATGGACGAGGAGCGGCGCACCACCGTGAACCTCAAGGAGTGCATCCGGGCCGCCCGCAGCCGGGTCTGTTTCATCAACACCGGCTTCCTCGACCGCACGGGCGACGAGATCCACACCTCGATGCTGGCCGGCCCGATGGTGCGCAAAGCCGAAATGCGGTCCCAGGCCTGGATCAAGGCCTACGAAGACTGGAACGTCGACGCCGGCCTGGCCTGCGGGCTCCAGGGCCGGGCCCAGATCGGCAAGGGCATGTGGGCCGCGCCCGACCTGATGGCCGACATGCTGGCCCAGAAGATCGGCCACCCCCAGGCCGGCGCGAGCTGCGCCTGGGTCCCCTCTCCCACCGCCGCCACCCTGCACGCCACCCACTACCACCGGGTCGACGTGCAGGCCCGCCAGGCCGAGCTGGCGGCGGCCCTGGCCGCCGACGGACCCCGGGCGTCGATGGACGATCTGCTGGCCGTCCCGCTGGCCCCGTCGACCGACTGGGGTCCGGAGGAGATCCAGGCCGAGCTCGACAACAACGCCCAGGGCATCCTCGGCTATGTCGTGCGCTGGGTGGATCAGGGAGTGGGCTGTTCCAAGGTGCCCGACATCAACGACGTGGGACTGATGGAGGACCGGGCCACCTGCCGCATCTCGTCGCAGCACATGGCGAACTGGCTGCAGCACGGGGTGGTGTCGGCCGAGCAGATCACCGAGACCATGCGCCGCATGGCGGTCGTGGTGGACGGTCAGAACGCCGGCGACGGCGCCTACACGCCGATGGCCCCCGGCTATGACGGCCAGGCCTTCGCTGCGGCCTGCGACCTCGTGTTCTCCGGGGTGGAGCAGCCCTCCGGGTACACCGAGCCCATCCTCCACGCCCGCCGCCAAGCCAAGAAGTCCGGATAGCTCCGAGCGCACGAGCCGGACTCGATAAAACCGGCGGCCTGCGCCCGCTCCGGGCCCTACACTGCGCGCCAGGGAGACCAGACCGTAATGGGCGACCATGAAGGGTGGTTGTGGCATGGCTCGGATCGTGGTTCTCGGAGCGGGTGTGGTGGGGCTTGGCGCAGCAATGATGCTGGCCGACGACGGCCACCAGGTCACCGTGCTGGAGCGTGACCCGCAACCGCCGCCGGGTCCGGAGCAGGCATGGGACTCGTGGGCCCGGCGCGGCGTGAACCAGTTCCGGCTGCCCCACTTCCTGCTGGCTCGCTTCCGGAGCGTGGCCGACGCCGAGTTGCCGGGCCTGGTCGACGCTCTGGCGGCGGCCGGCGCCATGCGGGCCAACCCCATCACCCGCATGCCCGACGACGTCACCGGCGGCCCCTGGCCCGGCGACGATCGCTTCGAGCTGGTGACGGCCCGGCGGCCGGTGGTCGAGGCCGTGGTGGCGGGTCGGGCCGGGGCCACCGACGGGCTCACCGTCCGCCGGGGCTGTCCGGTGGGGGCGCTGAGGACCGACGGAGGGCCGGGCCGGTCGGGCCGGCCTGTCCATGTCACCGGCGTCGTGACCGAGGCTGGTGAGGCGATCGCCGCTGATCTGGTGATCGACTGCAGCGGCCGCCGCACCGGGGTTCCGGCCTTGCTGCGAGCCATCGGCTCGGCTGGGCCGATCGAGGAGACCCACGATTCCGGCTTCGTCTACTACGGTCGCCACTTCCGCTCCGACGACGGTTCCCTACCCCGCCAGGTGGGCCCAGGGCTTCAGGCCCAGGGGTCGGTCAGCACGCTCACCCTGCCCGGCGACAACGGGACGTGGGCGGTGGTGGTGGTGACCAGCGGGACCGACCGGGCGCTGCGGGCCCTGCGCCGGGTGGACGCGTGGGAGCAGGTAGTGCGGGCCATGCCCCGGATCGCCCACTGGCTCGACGGCGAGCCGATCGATGAGGTGACCACGATCGCCAACATCGAGGACGTGCGGCGCCACTACGTGCCCGAAGGCCAACCGGTGGCCACCGGTATCGTGCCCCTGGCCGATGCCTGGAGTTGCACCAATCCCTCCCTCGGCCGTGGCCTGTCGCTGGGCCTGGCCCATGCCGCTGCGCTGCGGTCGATGCTGAGGCAGGGAGCGCTCGACGAGCCGGGCCTGCTGCCCGGGCGCTGGGCCGACGCCACGGCCGCCAGCACCGGCCCCTACGTCGACGAGACGCTGCGGTTCGACGGGCACCGTCTGGCCGAGATCGAGGCGATCATCGGGGGTCGGTCCTACGAGGCCGACGACCCGGTCTGGAGCGGGTACAAGTCGCTCGTCGCGTCGGGCCCGGCGACGCCCGAGCTGCTGCGGGCCTCGCTCGACGTGACGATGTTGTTCCGCACCGTGGGCGATGTGCTCGCCGATCCCGACCTCGGCGCCACCGTCGCCGGTCTGGAGAACCCCGGGCCGGTCGACGGTCCCGACCGGTCCGAGCTCCTGTCGATCGTGGGCTCCTGATACGCCCCGTCCCGGGTCGGCGGCCGGGAGTGGGCGGTACCGGCAGGACTTTCACCCTCCCATCGGCGGCGCGAGACTTTCCGTCATGAGTGACGATCGCCCCGCCTCCGAGGCCGGAGAGGCCAAGCCGTCGAACCCGTTCCAGTTCGACATCATCCGCGAGCAGAAGCCGCAGGAGTACTACGACGCCATCAAGGCCCGCTTCGCCCAGGAGCGCGACGTCCGGCTCCAGGAGGGCGACCGCAGCTGGGTGGAGATGGAGGGCGAGCTGGCCCACTACGAGACCGACCCCTACGCCACCGGTTCGGAGCCGCGGGACCCATTGACCGACACGGTGGAGGTGCTGTTCATCGGCGGCGGGTTCTCGGCCCTACTCACCTCGGCCAAGCTGCGGGAGTTCGGCGTCGAGTCGATCCGGATCGTGGAGCGGGGGGCCGACGTGGGTGGCACCTGGTACTGGAACCGGTACCCGGGGGTGGCCTGCGACGTGGTGTCGTACGACTACCTACCCCTGCTCGATGAGATGAGCTACGTGCCCACCCGGCACTACGCCGGCGGCCAGGAGATCCTCGAGCACTGTCGGGCCATCGCCCGCCGCTACGACCTGTACGACCTGGCCGTGTTCCAGACCACGGTGACGTCCACGGTGTGGGACGGCGACGAGCAGCTGTGGCACATCGGCACCGACCGGGGCGACCGGATGAAGGCCCGGTTCGTGGTGTGCGCCAATGGCACCCTGTCCAAGCCCAAGCTGGCCAAGATCGACGGGATCGAGACGTTCAAGGGGCACTCGTTCCACACGTCCCGGTGGGACTACGCCTACACCGGCGCCGACCTGGAGAACCTGGGTGACAAGGTCGTGGGCATCATCGGCACCGGGGCCACTGCGGTGCAGGCCATTCCCCACCTGGGGGCCAAGGCCAAGGAGCTGTACGTCTTCCAGCGGACGCCGTCGTCGATCGACATCCGCGACGACTGGGAGACCGACCCTGCGTGGGCCGAGACGCTCGAGCCGGGCTGGCAGCGCAAGCGGCTCGACAAGGCCATCGCCACCTCGGGCCGCTCGCCCGAGCAGCGGGCCCGGGCCTCGGCGCTCAGCCCGGAAGAGAAGGTCCGGCGCCAGGAGAACGCCAACATCGACGCCATGATGCGGATCCACAAGCGAATCGAGGAGGTGGTGCAGAACCCAGAGACGGCCGAGTCGCTCAAGCCGTGGTACATGCTCATGTGCAAGCGACCGTGCTTCCACAACGACTACCTGCCAACGTTCAACCGGCCCACCGTCCACCTGGTGGACACCAAGGGCAAGGGCATCACCGAGATAGCCGAGGCCGGCCCGGTGTTCGACGGCAGGACCTACGAGCTCGACCTGCTGATCTACGCCACCGGGTTCGAGGTGCAGAAGACGGGCATCTACAACCGGATCATCGGCGAGGGCGGGCTCGACCTCAACGAGAAGTACGCCGAGGGTGTGCGGACGCTGCTCGGCATCCACACCCAGCACTTCCCCAACATGTTCATCATGGGCGGCTACCAGGCGTCGTTCGCCTTCAACCTCACCCACATCCTGCAGACCCAGGGCGAGCACATCGCCGGCTGCATCGACTTCGTACGGCGCAACGGGCTGGCCACCATGGACTGCACGTACGAGGCCGAGGAGTGGTGGGTGCAGCAGGTGATCAACAAGCGGGGCCGCACCAACCGCAACGCCGAATGCACCCCGGGGTACTACAACTTCGAGGGCCAATTCAACCGGCGCCAGGACGGCAACTACAACGGCTCGTTCAAGCGCTACTACGACTTCATGGCCCACGCCCGCCAGCACATGGACGAGAACTTCGTCTTCACCACCCCAGGTGGCGCCTCATCGTCGGCGGGCTGAGGCCGGCAGACGCAACAATCGCGTGGATGGTTCATGTATTGAGGGGTTGAGAAACTTCTCGAATTTCTCTCTATGGATGGGCTGATTCCGGCGTTCATTGTCACACCCTCTGACTAGGTTTGTCGTATGGATTCGGCGGGATCTGATGAGCTGGGGGGAGGGTTCGGGGGCGACACCCCGGCCGCCGTCCTGGCCGATCTCGCTGCGGTGTTGGACCGGGCTCAGGCCATGTCGGCGGATGATCTGTGGGATCACGAGACCCGTGACCTGCTGGCTGGTTTGGAGGTCGGGGCCCGCCGGATCGACGCTGCCCGGGTGGCGGTGCTCGGTCAGGTCCAGCAGTCCGGCCTGTACCAGGTCGACGGGCACGCGTCGGCCAGGGTGATGGTCCGCCACACCTGCCGCCTCTCGGGCTCGGAGGCCAACCGGCGGGAACGCGTCGAAGCGGCCTTGCGCCACCTCACACTGGTGGCTGACGCCTACCGGGCTGGTGTGATCGGTACCGAGCAGGTCGATCTGGTGGCCAAGGTGTACGGGAACAAACGGGTCCGCGAGGCCTTGGTCGGGTTCCAGGCTGAGGTGTTGGTGCTGGCCACCGAGTGCGAGTACCCGGTGTTCGAATCGGTGCTCCGCCAATGGGAACGGGCCACCGATCAAGACGGCCCCGAACCGAAAGACGACACAGCCCACAAGAACCGTCACCTCTCGCTCTCCCAAGACCCGGAAACCTTGGCCTGGAAGGTGAAGGGGTCGCTGGGGCCGTTGCCGGGGGCCAAGGTCAACAACCTCCTGCGGCGGCTGGCTGATCAGGAACGGGAGCAGGACCTGGCGGTCGCTCGGGCCGAGCACGGTGACAGCGCCTGCGCTGCCGACCTGGAACGCACCGAGGCCCAACGGTGGGCCGACGCCCTGGCCCGCATGGCCGACCTGGCCACCTCAGCTGATCCTGAGGCTAAGGGCCCGGGGACCGAGCACGTCGTGGTCTGGGACGCCGACACGTACCTATCGACCGTGCACCGGGTCACCTGCACCGACCCGGCGTGTGACGCCGAGGCGCACACCACGAACAAGTGGTACGACCCGACGACCTACCGGTGCGAGACCATCGATGGCGACCCGCTGGAACCGGTCGAGGCGGTGATCGACAGCTTCCACCACCACGTGCGGGTGGTGCTCGTGACCGGCGGGCAGCCGACCCACGTCGGCTCCCGGCGGCGGCTGTTCACCGGCCGAAACCGCCTCGCGGTGAAGCTCCAGAGCCCCACCTGTCTGTGGCCCGGCTGCTGGGTCCCCACCTCGGTCTGTGAAGCCGACCACGCCCACCCCCACGCAGCGGGGGGCAAGACCCAACCCGAGAACGGGATCCCCCTCTGCGGGCG
>CADEDH010000014.1:94808-108505 GCA_902826025.1 uncultured Actinomycetes bacterium | reverse complement strand
ACACCGAACCGAACTGCGCCACGTTTTCGACGATTTCCGCAGGTTTCGCGACGCAGAACGGCGGCGGGGCGCGGTTCCGTCGCGCAGAACGGCGGTGGCGGGGGCACGGTGGCGGG
Organism: uncultured Actinomycetes bacterium; assembly: GCA_902826025.1. GTDB lineage: Bacteria > Actinomycetota > Acidimicrobiia > Acidimicrobiales > SZUA-35 > CADEDH01. The sequence goes on along the minus strand of CADEDH010000014.1, from coordinate 108,389 downwards.
GTCGGGTGGGTTGCGGCGTCGCTACTCGCCGGAGGCGCAGGCAGTGAGGCCGAGGGCGGTGGCCTTGACCCCGGCCGGGGCCCAGGGGTCGTCGTCGGTGGCGAAGTAGGCGGGCCCGCCCTGGGCCTCGGCCTCGTCAGCCACGGCCCGCAGGTCGGAGAGCACCTCGTCGACGTCGGGGGCCAGCTCGGGCGGGGCGGCCAGGGCGTCGATCCCGTCGATCAGAGACCGGCTCTCACTCAGGATCCCGTCGAGCGCCGTCTGGAGCTGGGCCGGCGTGGGCTCGCCCCCGGAGCCGAATGTCTGGCCGATGATGCCGCCGATCCGCTCGTTGGTGGCGGTGCACAGCTCGTTGCCCTGGGCCCGGAACTCGGCGGCCGACAGTGGGGCGGCCGCCCCGCTGGCGTCGTCGCTGCCGCAGCCGACGGCGACGAAGGGCAGGGCGCCGAACGTGACGCCGGCCAGCAGTCGGGCGACGTGTCGGGCGGCCGGGCGGGTGCCGGGGCGGGCAGCGTGGGCGGAGATGGAGGTATCGGAGTTGTCGATTCGCATGCTCCGAGCATCCTCCGGCCGGTTCCCGCCGCCGAGAGGATCCGATCCCGACCCGGCCGGGAAGTCCCAACCGACGCCGGGAACCGCGTCACCCTCGGCCGAGGCCGGCGTCCCGGGCCTGCACGATGGCCTGGCTGCGTTGGGTGAGCTGGAGCTTGTTGAGGATGCGGGACACGTTGTTGGCCACCGTCTTGGTCGACAGGTTGAGCCGCTGGCCGATCTCGGCGTTGGTCCGCCCCGCCGCCAGCTGGTCGAGGATCTCCCGCTCCCGCTCACTCAGCTCGGGGAACGGAACGTCCCGGGCCACGGCCAGCGGGGCGGCGAACCAGGTGCGGAGACGGTGGGCCAGATTGGGGCCGAACACGGCGTGGCCCGCCGCCACGGAGCGGACGGCGGAGACGATGTCCACCCCGTCGGCCCCTTTGAGCAGGTAGCCGGCGGCCCCGGCGCCCACGGCGGCGAACACCGTGTCGTCCTCCTCGAACATGGTGAGAACGAGCACGGCGGTGGAGGGGCGGCGGGCCAGGATCTGGCGCATGGCCTCGATGCCGTGGAGGCCCGGCATCTGCAGGTCGAGCAGGACCACGTCGGGGTTCTGCTCCAGGGCCAGCGTCACGGCCTCGGGCCCGTCGGCCGCCTCCCCCACCACCTCCAGGTCATCGGTGGCGTCGAGCACGGCCCGCAGCCCCTGGCGGACCAGGGGATGGTCGTCGGCGATCAACACCCGGGTCACAAGGGCGCCCCGGTCAAGAGGGGGAAGCGGACCACCACCCGCCCCCCGCTCCCGGTCGGGCCGGCGTCCAAGGTGCCGCCCAGCTCCTCGGCCCGTTCCCGCATGGCCGACAGGCCCACGCCCGGCGTCCACGCCCGGGGCCCGGGCCTACCGTCGTCGGTGACGGTCACCTCCATCATGTCGGGATGGGGCACCGCCAGGCGGACGCAGCAGCGGGTGGCCCGGCCGTGGCGCACCACGTTGGTGACCGCCTCCACCGCGGTGCGGAACGCCGCCACCTCCACCGCCGCCGGCAGGGCGGGCAGGCCCTCGTCGGCGTCCAGCTCCAGCGCCAGGCCGGACCCGGCGGCCAGCCGGTCGGCCTGGGCCCGCACCGCCCCCACGAGCCCGAGGTCGTCGAGGGAGGGGGGCCGCAGGCCGTAGACCACCTGACGGAGATCGGTGAGAGCCTGGGCGGAGGCCGCCTTGGCCTCGGCCAGGAGGCGGTCGGTGGCCTCGGCCCCGGCCGTGGCGGACAGGCGCACCCGGGCGGCGTCGAGGTTGAGCCCGATGGCGGTCAGCACCGGGCCCAGCCCGTCGTGGAGGTCGCGCCGGAGCCGGCGCCGTTCCTCCTCCCGGGCCTGGACCAACCGCTGGCGGGAGGCCAGGAGATCGGCGGTGAGCGACTCGGCGTGCACGGCCGGCCCGGCGTGGCGGGCCACGTCGGCGAGGAGGTCTCGATCCCGCTGGTCGAAGGTGTCCTCCCCCCGGCGGGGCGACGCCACGAGCCGGGCCTCCACCCGGCCGTCGTAGGCCAGCGGCCACCACTCCACCGTGGCCCCCGGCTCGCCACCGGCGGCCAGCACCGTGCCGTCGGCGGCCCGCTCGATGGCCACGTAGGGGAGACGGAGCGACGTCTGCACGGTGTCGACCACGCCGGCCAACAGCGTGCCCGGCGGGGCCGCCCCGCCCAGGCGGCGGCCCAGCTCCCGCAGGGTGGCGTAGGGGTCGCTTCGGTCGCCGTAGAACAGGTGGTCGATGACCCGCTGGGCCCGGTCCCGCACCGGCACGAAGGCCACAGCCACGAGCCCGGCTGCCACCGAGGCGCCGACGGTCTGCGATACCAGGCGGGAGCCGACGGCCGCCACCATCCCGTACACCGCGACCAGGACCGCCGCCACCACCGAATAGGCCACGGAGCGGCGCAGGATCGTGTCGATGGCCCACAGCCGGTAGCGCAGCACCGGCACCACCAGGGTGGCCACGAACAGGATGCTGTCGATCGGGGGCAGCCACACCAGACCGGTGACCACGAACGGGAACAGAACCAGGGCGTACACCACGTGCACCGCCCGCCACTTGAGCTGCTGGCGCTCCAGGCCGGTGGCCCGCCGGAACCGGAGCACCACCCCGACCCCCGCCGCGTTGCACAACAGCACCACCAGCGGCACCAGCACCACCAGCCCGTCGCCCACCTGGCCCAGGGCCGTGCCGGCGGTGGGCGACGGGGGCAAACGGTCGTCGGCGGGCGACCAACCGGCGTTGCTGCCCGCCCCGAACAGGTAGCCGACGTAGGCCACGACGATCCCGCCCACGATCGCCCGCTGCAACCAGCGCCCGGCCCGGGTGCCCACCCGCCCGCTGGGGAACCGCAGGTTCACCAGTCCCTGGACCACCATGGGCAGCGGCCCCAACCCGCTACCCGCCACCAGCAGCCATCGGACCGGCTGGCTGCCGTAGCCGTTCACCGCCAGGGCCACGGCACCCAGGGTGGCGGTGGCGTGCACGGCGTGGAGCGCCGCCCCCGCCGCCAGGATCCACCCGAAGGGCAGGTCGGGGCGGCGATCGATCAGCACGGCGCCCGCCACCCCGTAGGCCAGGATCGTGAGGGTGGCGTCGACCACGTCGAACGGCAGGGCTCCCAGCCCGGGCCGGGTGTGGACGTACCAGTACAGCGCCGGGGTGGCGACGGCACCGACGAGGGTGACGACGGTGGTGGCCAGCGCCCACGAGGTGGCACGCCGGCGCGTCGGGTGGAGCGCGTTGTCGATGGCGCCATCATCCCAAGCCGCTCTGAGCAGGGCAATGGCCGGCCGTCCCGGCGTGGAGGGAGATCGTCCCGACAGGTCGGGAACGACCGCTCTGGGCTCCAGCGCCCGGTGGGCTCAGGGTGGAACCGTCACCGGACAACCAAACCGACCCGACCCGACCCGAATCGAGGACGACGCCATGCCCACCTCCGCCCTGCTCTCCCCCACCCACGTCAGCCGCTGGGCCGCCGCCCCCACGATCCTCATGGCCCTGGCCAACGTGCCGGCCGGATTTCAGCCCGACAATTTCGACATGCCGGCCGGTGTCCTGTGGTTCTTCACCGCCGTGGGGGTGGCCGGGCTGGTGGCCGCCGCCGCCCTCCTGCTGCGCCACGCCGCCGGCCCGCCGGCGGTGGCCGGCATCGGCGCCATCAACGTCATCGGCGGACTGGCCGCGCTGCTCGGCGGCGACGCGTCCGGCGCGGTGGGCCTCGTGCTCGGCCTGGCCGCCATCGGTCTCCTGGTGGTCCCGGCCTGGTGGCGGACCCGCAGCCGCTCCGTCGCCGCCGGGGCCTGACGCGCCCCCGACCGCCGGGCTGAAGACCGCTTCAGGCGCCTTCAGGGCGGGTACAGGCGGGGGTGGCGACACTCGGCGGTGCGAGGCGGCACACTCGCGGGGTCGTCGGCGCGATCCGTCGAAGGAGACCCCAATGGCCCCAACCGTCCCGCCGCCGCCGCCCCCGACGCTGGTGATCGCCGGCGCCTCAGGCGACCTGACCCGCCGGCTGCTGTTCCCCGCCATCCACCGCCTGGTGGCCGATGGACTCCTCCCCATCGACACCCGCATCGTGGGCTACGCCATCGACGAGCTGACCACCGGCCAGTTCCTCGACCGCCTCCGCCACGGCGTAGAGGAGCACGGGGGCGGGCTCGACCAACGCGCCTGGGCTGCCCTCAGCGCCAACGCCGCCTACGTCCGGGGCGACCTCACGCCCGATGCCGTCGAGGCCCTCGCCCCCCACACCACCGGGCCGTCGGTGTTCTACCTGGCCCTTCCGCCCACGCTCTTCGGCCCGGCGGCGGCCGCCCTGGCCGACGCCGGCCTGGCCGCCGAGCGCGACGGCAACTGGCGCCGTCTGGTGGTCGAGAAGCCGTTCGGCACCAGCCTCGACACGGCCAACGCCCTCCAGGCCCAACTGCTGGCCGGCTGGCGGGAGGAGCAGGTCTTCCGCATCGACCACTTCCTGGGCAAGGAAACGGTCCAGAACCTGCTCGTGTTCCGCCTGGCCAACCGTTTCGTGGAGGCGATCTGGAACAACGCCAGCATCGCCCAGGTCCAGATCACGGCGGCCGAGTCGCTGGGGTTGGAGGGCCGCTGGCGCTACTACGACCAGGCCGGCGCCCTGCGGGACATGCTGCAGAACCACCTGATGCAACTGTTCGCCGTCACGGCCATGGAGCCTCCGTCGGTGTGGGAGGGCGAGACCCTGCGCCAGCACAAGGTCGACGTGCTGCGGGCCACCCGGGGCCCCACGGCCGACAACGCCGGCATCTGGGCCGTGCGGGGCCGCTACACCGCCGGGACCGTCCAGCGCCCGGGCGAGCCCGAACCGGTGGCCGTGCCCGGCTACCGGGAGGAGCCCGACATCCCGCCCGACACCGGCACCGAGACCTACGCAGCCCTGCGCCTGGAGGTCGACAACTGGCGCTGGCAGGGTGTGCCCTTCCACCTCCGCAGCGGCAAACGCCTGGGCGGCGACCTCACCGAGATAGCCCTCCAGCTCCGCCCCGCCCCCCGCCTCCACTTCGAGCGCACCGCCTCCATCGACCCCGGGGCCGACAACGACGTGGGCGAGGACGGGAGCCAGTGGGTGGTGCTGCGGCTCAGGCCCGACGAGACGATCGAGGTCCACGCCGTGGCCAAGCGGGCCGGCCTGGGCATGGCGCTCGAGCGCATCACGCTCACCGCCACCGATCACGAGGCGGCCGCCGCCGACTACTCGGCCTACGAGCAGCTCCTGGTGGACCTGGTGGCCGGCGACCGGGGCCTGTTCGTGCGGGGCGACGAGGCCCTGGAGGCGTGGCGGATCTGCCAGCCGGCACTGGACGCCTGGGCCGAGGGTGAGCCGACGCCCTACACCGCCGGGTCCGAGGGGCCCGAGCCGCCCCTCGGCTTCTTCGAGCCCGGTCTGGCCCCCTGGCGCCCGGTGGCGCCTCCGCCCTCCGCTGACGCGGCGAGGGTCCGGTGACAGGCCGCCCCGGTGACGGCGGGCCCGACGTGAGCGGCGTGCCGTCGGCCCCGCCGCACGAGCCGTGAACGAGCCACGACCGCGTGCCACCCACCCCGTCCGAGCAGGCGGCGGTGGCCAGCGTGGTGGGCCGTCCCCTCTACCACCTCGACCCGGCGGGATCCCCCGCCTCGATGTCCCCGTCAGCGCCGAGTGTCAGCCGCCGCCCAGGCGGAGGGCCGCCGCTTCCAGCGAGTCGGCCAGGAGATCGGCCAGCCGGCGCCGGGCCGCCTCCGCCTCGGCCGGGTCGGCCAGGGCCCGGTCGGCCCCCTCGTCGTCGACCTGGACCGAGATGAAGATGCCGTCGCTGGCGGCCATGGTGAACCGGGCCAGCAGCTGGGGCAGGCCGGGCGACCGCTCCCCGTGCCCCTCGGGCAGCACGGCCTCCCACCATCGGGCCATACCGGCCTGCACCCGCTGCCGGATCTCGAGGAACCGGGCCCGGGCCTGGGGCTCCACCGGCTGACGTTCGAGTGACAGCATCAGGCCGAGCCGCCAGAACTCGGGGCTGGTGGCGATGGAGTCGATAGCCGAGCGGATCTGCAGCGCCAGCGCCTCGGCCCGGCGCTCGCCCGGAGCGGGTGGCGTCCACGGCGGCATGGCCGCCTGCCACTGGTCGAAGCTGTGCTGGATCATCTCGGCGAACAGGGCGTCCTTGTCGGCGAAGTGCCAGTACACGGAGCTGGCCGGCAGGCCGGAGCGGGCCGACACCTTGGCGATCGAGGTGCCCTGGTAGCCCTGCTCGTGAGCGATCTCGAACGTGGCGTCGATGATCCGCTGGCGCGATTCCTGGCCCTGGCGGCTGCGGCGCGGCGTCTTGGGCTTCACTGCCCCCGCCGTCCCCACTGGACCCTCTTTACCTTCACCGTAACGATCACTACAGTGAAGCTACACAACGACGACAGCCGCTGGCAATGGCCCGGCACCGACACCAAGGAGGCGCCGTGGGCGCACGAACGGGGGAGGAGTTCCTCGACGGGCTCCGCAAGACGAGCCGGGAGATCTGGGTCGACGGCGAGCGCATCGACGATGTGACCTCCCACCCCAAGCTGGCCGGCGGGGCCGCCACCCTGGCCTCGATCTTCGACCGCCAGCACCAGTACGCCGACGAGTGCCTCTACACCCATCCCGACACGGGTGAAGCCACGAACGTCAGCCACATGATCCCCCGGTCACACGAGGACCTGTGGAAGCGCCACGCCGGCCTCACCCGCCTGTCCGAGGGGTCGATGGGCATCATGGGCCGCACGCCCGACTACATGAACATGAAGTACTCCGGCTTCGCCTCCGCCCCCGACGTGTGGGCCGGGCCCGACGGCCGCAACGCCAAGGGGGCCGAGAACCTGCTCGCCTTCCAGCGCTACCTGGGCCAGGCCGACATCTCGCTCACCCACACCATCATCAACCCCACGGTCGACAAGCGCACCGACGGCACGCTGGTGGGCAACAACGTGCCGGTCCACAAGGTGGGCGAGACGGCCGACGGCATCATCGTGCGGGGGGCCAAGGTGCTGGCCACCCTCGCCCCCTACGCCGACGAGCAGACCGTGTACCCGGCGCTGCCCATCCCGCCCGAGGCCTCGGCCTACGCCCTGGCCTTCGCCGTGCCGCTCGACACCCCGGGCCTCAAGTTCCTGTGCCGCGACTCGGCCGCCGCCCCTGGCGCCAACCTGTTCGACCGGCCCATCTCGGCCCGCTTCGACGAGCAGGACGCCTTCTGTATCTTCGACGATGTGCTCATCCCCTGGGACCGGGTGTTCATCGACGGCGACGTCGAGATCTACAACAACATCCGGGCCACCGGGTTCATCGTCCACATGACCGCCCAGTCCACCACCCGGGCCCTCACCAAGCTGGAGTTCGCCTACGGCCTGGCCACCCGGATGGCCGAGATCATCGGCGACTACACCCCCTCCACGCTGGAGATGCTGGGGGAGCTGGCCTGCTACGTGCGGATGACCCGCAACGCGGTGGAGCTGGCGGTGGAGCAGGGCGCCGAGCGGGCCGACGGCGTGTGGTTCCCCAACGGGGCGGCCCTCGACCCGATGCGGGCCATGTTGGCCATCTGGATGCCCCGGGTGAACGAGATCATCACGCTGATCGGCGGGCACAACCTGCTCACCACCCCCACCCGGGGCCAGCTCGACGACCCCGAGCTGCGGCCCCTGATCGACGAGATGCTGCACGGGGCCGACGACGTGTCGGCCGACGAGCGGGCCGCCGTGTTCCGCATGGCGTGGGACTTCGTGGGCTCCTCGCTGGCCGGGCGGGGCTTCCTTTACGAGCGCTTCTATCTCACTTCGGCCGCCCGCAACAAGCAGATGATGCAGATGGGCGTGTTCGACCAGACCCGCTCCCGGGCCCTGCTGGCCGACATGCTGGCCCGCAGCCGGGCGCTGTAATTCGACGTCCGGCCCCCCGTCCCCTCGCCGGGGACGGGGCCGGTCCGCTCGACCTCAAGCGGGGTCGGCGGCCAGCGGGCTCGGGACCGTCCAGGCCTGATCCCGCCACTGGATGGTGGCCGTTCTCACGTCGTCGAGCCCGGACAGACAGCAGGCATAGGTGACCACCGGCTCGGTCGGCGTGGTGGTGTCGATGCGGACGGCGGCCAGCCCGTCCCGTACAGCATCCTCACCGGACAGGCGCAACACATCGCTGCTGCCGTCCGACACCCAGGACGGCTCGGGCCGGCTGATAGCACCCTGCACCCGATCGATCAGCCGGGCGCCCAGTCGGATCACCCCTCCCTTCAGGCCGTCAGCCGGTTTGCCCCGCCCGTCGAGAGACTCGATCAGGCTCAACGGCGAGCTCACGATCTCCAGCACCCGGCCACCGAGGCCGAGCCGGGCCGAGTGCTCGTGCACGTCCCCGCCGAGGATCAGCGTCGGCCGCCCCGCCCGGCCCCGGGCCTCGATCGCCGCCAGCAGCCGGCGATACTGGTCGTGATAGTGCTCCGGCGCGGTCTCGGAGAAGATCGGCACCACGCGCCGCTGCAGAGGCCGGCCGACGATCGGACGGGACAGGCACAACACCACGAGGTGGTCGCGCTCCTCGAGCAGGTTCTCCAGCTTCTCCAGCGCTGGCTGTGAGGTGAATCCGGCATGGCGATCGCGCCGATCAACGCGAAGCATGGTCCGGTTCCAACGCATGTCGAGGAGCGCCACGGTGAAGGAGTCGCTGCCGAATGTGGCGACACCGGCGTACTGCGATCCTCCCCTGTCCTCGACGAAGGGCGACGCCATGTCCGAGAACTGGTTGAGATCGCGATCGAAGCTCGGCGACTGGAAGGTCATGAAGGCGGCGCCCGCTATCCGACCCCAGGGACCCTGGTGGAAAGGATGGCTCGGCTCCTCCCGGTGGGTGAAGAAGCGACGGGCCTGTTCCACCAGACGATCGCCGGTGTGGCCGATCATCGTGATGTTGGCCCGGGGGAAGCCGTTCCAGAACTCATGGTCATCGGCCAGGAACCAGTTGGTCGACCGGCTCAGCAGGTGGGCGAAGCCCGACCGACCGCCCAGCCCCCAGGTGTCGGCGTAGCGCTCGAGGATCCGTCGGTGGACGTTGATCCGCCCCCGCAGGCCCACGGCGGGATCGTCGAGGTAGACCTGGTCGCCCAGCCACACGTGGTACACCGGATCGTCCTGCCCGGCCGTCAGTTGTTCGTAGGCGCTGGTCAGGTGCCGCTCGATCTCCTCGTCGAACGTACCCCGGCGATGGTGGCTGTCGTTGCGCAGACCGAAGCAGGAGCCGAAGGCCACGGTGCAGCGTCGAGTGTCGGCCTCGGGCGGGGTCCAGGCCGATCCGTCGACACCCTCACGTCCCGACACCTTCAACCAGACCTTGGTGGCGGCCGGGGCGCTCACCTTCACCTTGGCCGCATAGAGCTCGAACCCCGCACCCTCCATGGTCCCGAAGGGTTCATGGCAGGTCCGCCATTCGGTGACCGGGATGGTCTGGTCGTGACCGTCGACCGTGGCCACCAGCTTCATCTCCTCGGGCTTCGGCCCCCGGTGGTACAGGGCCACCACCAGCCCATCTGACACCCCCATGGGCACGAGCACGGTTCCCGTCGTCGCCATGTTGCAGCACCTCTCGTTCCTCCGGGCCGGGCACCGGTCGGGTGGCCCAGCTCCGCTGCGGCACCACACAGAGAGGAGACGAGCCGATTGGATACACGGGCCGGGGCGAACCGTGCCCGGGAGAGGTCAGACCGGCACGGTCCAGGCCAGGGCGGTGCCGGCGTGGTCTGGGGCGGGGGCGATCTCGAAGCTGCCGCCGAGATCGAGGGCCCGCTGGCGGAGGTTGGCCAGGCCGTGGCCGGCACCGTCGCCAGGACTGCTCCCGATTCCGATGCCGTTGTCGGTGACGCGGAGCGTGACCGACCCGTCGGCGCAGGTCAGATCCACCGTCACCTCACTGGCCCGGGCGTGGCGGGCCACGTTGGACAGGGCCTCCCGCAGGGCCGGGACGGCATGTGAGATCACATCCGGGGTGGCCATCGTGTCGACCAGGCCCGACAGCGTCAGCGAGGGCCGGAACCCGAGCACCCGGACCGACTCGTCGAGCACGGCCTGCACCTGGTCGGTCAGGCTGTCGCCGTTGCGCTTGGCCGTGAGGCCGAAGATGGCGGTGCGGATCTGGCGGATCACCTCGTCCTGACGCTCCACGATCTCCATGAGCCGGGCCTGGAGATCGTCCCCCGCCAGGTAGGCGATGCTCTGAAGGGCGAGGCCGGCCCCGAACAGATCCTGGATGGCCGTGTCGTGCAGGTCTCGGGCGATCCGCTCCCGGTCGCCGACCAGAGCCGTCAGCTCGGCCACCGCCTGCTGCTGGGCCAGCCGGGCCAGCCGGTCGGAGATGTCCCGCACGACGGCCACCACCTGAGTGGGCTCGCCCCGGGCCGGGGTGGGAAGGCTGACGTCGCACTCCACCGTCAGATCCATGCCGTCCTTGCGCCGCAGCTCGGTGGTGAAGGTCACCGGGCACTGGCGGAGATCGGCCAGCAGATGGGCGGCCTGATCCCGGTCCCACGACGGGAGCAGGTGCAGAGGCGTCATGGCCACCAGCTCGTCGTGGTCGTAGCCGGTGAGATGGCAGGCGGCCCGGTTGGCGTAGCCGATCGACATGTCGTCGGCGTCGGCGAAGAACACGGCCTCGCCCAGCCCGGCCAGCAGCTCGCTCACGTTGCGGAGCTGCTGCTGGGCCAGGCGGCGAGTGGTGACATCGCGCACGGTGGCGATAACGAGCTGCTCATCGCCGGCCGCCACCACCGGACTGAGGGCGATCTCCAGGGGAAACTCGGCCCCGTCGGACCGTCGGCCCCACAGCTCCAGGTCTTCCCCCATGGGGCGGCTGCGAGGGGCGGCGGTGTAGCGCAGGCGGTGGGCGGTGTGGACCCGCCGATCGGCCAGGGGGAGGAGGCATTCGACCGGCTGGCCCTCGAGCTCACCGGGCTGGTAGCCGAACATCTCGGCGATCTTCGGGTTGGCCAGCCGGATCGTGCCGGCCCGGTCCACCACCACGACCCCGTCGGGGCTCGACTCGACGAGAGCGCGCGCCAGGTCCGAGTTCGCTGGCAGCGGGGTCGTCTCTGACCTCTGCTGTTCCATCCTGGACTCTTCCTCCGGGCTCCCTCCGGCACGGCACCGATGCGGCGTGGCCGTGCTCGGATACCCCACTATGGCAGGTCAGGGGGTCTACCGCTCACCCCGGGCGAGAGTCAGATCCGTTACAGATCTCGCCGGGCCGGCGGCCCCGTCCACCCCTCCGGCCGGCTGTAGACGAGGCAGCCGTCGTCGAGATCCACGGCTGGCAGGGCGTCCTTCTCGGCCCAGTAGTCCTGGGTGTGGCGCCACTCCGGCTTGTCGCCCCGCTGGGGCATGAGATGCATGGAACGCATCAGGTAGCCGGGATTGAAGTCGTCGGGGTCTATCCAGGAGTGCAGCTCCATACCGGCGTCCTCCTCGGGCCGCAGCCGGGGGGTGACGATCGGCGTGCCCTGCTCGCCCATGTGGCGCAGGAGGCGGACCACCAGGTCGGCCACGAGGTCCACCCGCAGGGTCCACGACGCCCGGAAGTAGCCGAAGATCCACAGCAGGTTCGGCACGCCGGTGAACATCATCCCCCGCCAGGTGACGGTGTCGGCCAGGTCGAGGCGGGTGCCGTCGACGGTGAAGGGGATGTCGCCCAGCACGCTCAGGTCGAACCCGGTGGCGGTGACGACCACGTCGGCCTCCAGCTCCTGGCCCGAGCGGGTGCGGATGCCGGTCTCGGTGAAGGTATCGATCTCGTCGGTCACCATCGACGCCTTGCCCGCCTTGATCCCGGCGAACAGGTCGCCCTCGGGTACAAAGGCGATGCGCTGTTGCCATGGGCGGTAGCGGGGGTTGAAGTGGCGGTCCACGTCGTAGCCCTCGGGCAGTAGGTCGGCCACCGCCTTGATCAGCTCCTTGCGCACCAGCTCGGGCTGCTCGAACGCCATCTTGGTGAACACGGCCTGGTCGTGGACGATCTTGCGCCGGGTGATCTCGTGGATCCATGTCTCGTCGACATCGAGCTCCCGCAGGGTGTCGGCCAGGTCGTTGGCGTTGCGGGCCGGGATGAAGAAGGTGGGCGACCGCTGGAGCACCGTGACGTGCTCCACGATCGGGGCGATGGCGGGCACCACGGTGGCGGCGGTGGCGCCAGAACCGATCACGATCACCCGTTTGCCGGTGACGTCGAGATCGTCGGGCCAGGTCTGGGGGTGCACGATCCGCCCCTGGAAGCGGTCCATGCCCGGCCACTCGGGCGTGTAGCCCGTTGCGTGGCGGTAGTAGCCCTGGCACATCCACAGGAACGGGGTGACCACCGTGTGGGTGGTGCCGGTGTCGAGATCGTCGACGGTCACGGTCCAGGTGGCGGTGGCGCTACTCCACGACGCCCCGGTCACCTGGTGGCGGTAGTGGATGTGACGGCCCAGCCCGTTGTCGTCGATCACCTCGCCCAGGTAGCGGTTGATCTCCTCGGCGGTGGCGATCGGTGCCCCCACCCACGGCTTGAACCGGTAGCCGAAGGTGTAGAGGTCGCTGTCGGAGCGGATGCCCGGGAACCGGTGGGTGCGCCAGGTGCCACCGAAACCGGCCTGGACCTCCACCACGGCGAAGGTGGTGCCGGGCATCTGGTCGGTGAGGTGGTAGGCGGCACCGATGCCCGAGATGCCCGCCCCCACGATCAGCACGTCGACCCGAGCCGGCAGGGCGCCGGGGCCGGCGGCCGACGCCGTTGTTTGCGCTGTCGCCACATCGGTCACTGCCACGCCTCCTCGATACGGGTTCCGCTCAGCATCGCGCTCCGGCCCTCCGCCCGCCCAGGTACCAAAGGCCCTTGACTCCCCGGTTGGGGTGACGGGTAGCGGGAGGCAGTCACGGTCAGTGACAGAATTTCCCGCGGGAAATTTTCCAGAGGTGGAGCATGTTGTGACCACACCGGCCCGAACGGTGGTCGGTCGACACGGGGACAGACATCGAGGGCTACTCTGCTGTTGTAGCTGAGCCCTCAACTGCAGTGCACGACCGCTTCGGAGCCCACGATCACCTGTCAGGCCCGATCGTCGGCGAGATCAGCGCCACCAACGAGACCATCAAGGACCGTCAGGCGGTGCGACGGCTCGTGCGGCCGGCATCCTGCCCGCCGATCAGATGCCGCCGCCACCTCGGCGCCTGACTCCGTTCCTCACCCCTACGGACGCCCCCCCGGATATGCAGGCTGCGCTGAGCCGCCGTTTTCCACGCCTGGTGTCCTGCTGATAGACGCTCGCGTCAGCGGCGAAGGGCGGGTCGCCGAGAAACGAGCGATCGCTCACATGAGCATCAGCGCGCCGGGGGTGACGGCGGCACCCCTGGCTGCTAGACACACTGTCCATGACTGGCATGTACTACGAGGAGTTCGAGGTCGGGAAGCGGTACGAGCACCAGCCCGGCCGCACGGTCACCGAGACCGACAACCTGCTGTTCACCAC
>CADEDH010000014.1:59832-94708 GCA_902826025.1 uncultured Actinomycetes bacterium | reverse complement strand
ACGAGCACCAGCCCGGCCGCACGGTCACCGAGACCGACAACCTGCTGTTCACCACACTGTCGATGAACGTGCAGCCCCTCCACCTGGATGCCGAGTTCGCCAGCAAGTCGCAGTTCGGCCAGATCCTGGTCAACTCGCTGTTCACCCTGGCCACCGTGATCGGCCTGTCGGTGGGCGAGACCACGCTGGGCACCACCGTGGGCAATCTGGGCTTCGACGAGACCCGGTTCCCCAACCCCGTGTTCATCGGCGACACGCTCTACTCCTCCACCGTGGTGAAGGAGAAGCGGGAGTCGAACAGCCGCCCCGAGTGGGGCATCGTGACCTTCGAGCACCAGGGCCACAACCAGCGGGGCGAGCTCGTCTGCACCTGCATCCGCAAGGGCATGATGATCAAGCGCTCGTCGCTGAAGACCGAGCAGTAGGACCGGAGGGAGCAGATCATGGCTCGTGTCCGTCGTTGCGCCCACTTCGTGCCCGGGGCGTCAGAGAAGATGCTGAACAAGGCGTTGGCCACCGAGGCCGACGCCCTGGTGCTCGACCTGGAAGACGCCGTCACCCCCGAGAACAAGGACTCGGCCCGGGAGGTGATCTGCTCCTGGCTGCGCGACGTCGACTTCGGGCCCCACGAGCGGATGGTGCGGATAAACCCGATCGACACCCCGTGGTTCCGGGCCGACATGGAAGCGACCATGGTCGACCCGCCCGACTCCTATCTCGTTCCCAAGGTCTCCGGCGCCGACGATGTGCGCCTGGTCGACCGGGTGGTGTCGCAGCTGGAAGCCCAGCACGGCCACGAGCCGGGCTCGGTGAAGCTGGTGGTGCTGGGCACCGAGACGGCCCGGGGGTTCCAGAACATCGCCGACATCCCCTGCGTACCCCGGGTTGACGCCCTGAGCTGGGGGGCCGAGGACCTGTCGGCCGCCCTGGGGGCCCGTCGCAACCGAGGCCCCGACGGGAAGTACCTGCCGGTGTTCGAGCACGCCCGCACGGCCTGCTTGATCTCGGCCTCTGCCGCCGGCGTGCAGCCGTTGGACACGGTGTTCACCGACGTGACCGACCCCGACGGCCTGCGCCGCGACTGCCTCGACGGGGCCTGGGTGGGCTTCACCGGCAAGATCAGCATCCACCCCAGCCAGATCGACGTGATCAACGAGGTGTTCACCCCGTCGGCCGAGGACGTGGCCCGGGCCCGGGCCCTGCTGGCCGAGCTGGAGGTACAGCAGGCGGCCGGCCGGATGGCCTTCCGGTTCGAGGGCCAGATGGTCGACGTGCCCCACTTCACCCAGGCCCGCCGCATCCTGACCCTGGCCGAGGCGCTGGCCGCCCGCGGTAGCTAGCCCGCCCCGCCCGCGTCAGCTCAGCCCGTCAGCTCAGCGCGTTGATGTAGGCCACCAGGCTGTCGATCTGATCCGGGGTGAGCGTGGTGTTGATGGGCATGACCATGGTGTAGCCGGCCGGGATCTGGGCCCGGGGGTCGGTGATTGACCGCCGGAGGTAGTCGTCGTCGGCCACCACGGCGGTGCCGTCGGCCAGGTTGACGGTGGAACCGGCCAGGCCGGTCCAAGCCGGGCCCACCCCGCCCTGGCCGTCCTTGCCATGACATCCGGCGCAGCCAGCGTCGATCGCCAGCTGGCGCCCCTCGGCCGCCGATGGGGGCAACGACACGCCGGAGGCCGAGTCGTCGCTGCCGCAGGCGGCGAGGGCGAGAGCGAGGGCGGCGAAGCCCGTCCCGATCCGGCGGCGGTTACGGGGCATCGTCGCGGACCTCGACGTCGACCGTCTGGTCGCCCGCCCGCTGGAAGTGGAGCACCAGGGGGAACGAGTCGCCGGCGGCCAGGGGGTGAGCCAACTCCTGCAGCATGACGTGGTAGCCGCCGGGGCCGAGCACGATGTCACGGCCCGTCGGGATGGCCAGCCCGCCGGTCACCGGCTTCATGATCATGGCCTGCTCGCTGCCGGTGTCGGCGCCACTGTCGGCCCCCGCATCGTCGCCACCGCCGCCCCCGCCGTGGTCGTGATGGCCGCCGCCCCCACCGCCGCTGTCGCTGCCGGCCACCACGGTGCCGTCGGCCGCCACCATCTGGTGGAGCTCGGCGGCGGCGGCGATCGACGGGTCGACGGTGAGCGACTCGAGGCGGTCGGTCTGATTGCCCGTGATCGTCATGTAGACCACTCCGGTGGTGGCTCCCGACGCTGAGGTGCGGGCCCAGGCCCCGCTCACCTCCACCCCGGTGGCGGGTGTCGTCTCGCTGGTGCCGCAGCCGGCGACCGTCAGCCCGGCGCCGAGTGCCAGGGTCAGAGCAGCGACCACGCCCCGCCAGCGCGGCCGGCCGGTCTTCCACGACGACATGGGTGCTCACCTCCCGGTGGGCCCGGGCGAGCCCTGTGCCGTAGACCGTAGCGAGCAGGGATCGGTTCCCACCGACCGCTCAACCCGACCGAAAAAGGGAGATCCGCCCCGGGAACTCCAGCGGATCGCAGCCGGTCTACCGGTCGTTGTCAGACGAACCGACCGGAGGTCTCCCACCGTGTCAACCGACGTAGATGCCCCCAACGAGCCGGAGCCGTCACCGCCCACGCCGGACTCGACCCCGACCACCGCACCGGCCGGCAGCGGCGGAGGTGAGGGCTCGCGCCAGTGGCGCTCGCTGTGGCGCATGCACTTCTACGCCGGCATGTTCGCCATTCCGTTCATCCTGCTCATGGCGACCACCGGGCTGGTGATCCTCTACACCCAGCCCCTTCGCGACGCCACCGAGGGCGACCGGCGGGTGGTCGACAAGGGCGACCGGATCGTCTCCTACGACGAGCAGGCGCAGGCGGTGGCGGAGGCCTATCCCGACACGCCGGTGCTTTACATGATCACACCGCCCGATGAGCGCCACGCCACCGCCTTCGGGCTCGACGACGGCCTCAACGAGGCGTACGTGAACCCCTACACCGGGGAAGTGTTGGGAACGATCAACTCCGACGGCGGCCTGGTGGGCCTGTCGAACCGGCTCCACGGCTTCTTCAACAACGAGTCGCTCACGGTCAGCCTGCCCACCGTGTCGGCCCTGTGGGACGGCGAGACCCTGATGCGCCCCTACGTGGTGGGTGATCTCGTGCTGGAGATCCTCGGCGTGTGGACGCTGGTGCTGATCATCAGCGGGCTGTACCTGTGGATGCCCCGCCGGTCCCGCAATGGCGGCGACAGCCGCACCGGGCGCAGCTGGTTCTCGCTCCGCCTGCAGAAGAAGGGCCGGGCCCGCTGGCGCGATCTGCACGGCCTCTCCGGCCTGATCATGCTGCCGGTGCTGGGCCTCACGATCGTGTCGGGCATGGGGTGGAGCACCTACTGGGGCCCCAACTTCAACTCGCTGGCCGACAAGATCACGCCCGGCAATCCGGTCGACCCGCCCACCAGCGCCGTGGCCACCCGGGCCGATCTCGACCGGCTGGGCAACCAGATCCAGTGGAGCACGGGCGACCGCCCGATCCCGGCCAGCTACGCCCCGGCGGCCGACGGCTCGATGCCGGTTCCGGTCTCGCTCGACACCGTCACCGCGGTGGCCGAGGAGGAGGGCATGCTGCCCGGATACACGGTGTTCTTCCCCGAGAACGCCACCGACGAGTCGGGCGCCCCAACCTTCGGCAGCTTCACCCTGTCGAACTCGTGGCCCCGCAAGACCGGCGAGGCCCGCGACCTCAGCCTCGACCAGTTCACCGGGGCCACCCTGGCCGACCAGAAGGCCTACGGCCTGGGCGGGATCAGCTACGGCATGGACGTTCTGGTCCAGACCCACATGGGCACCCAGCTCGGCATCGTCAGCCGGATCTTCATGACGCTGCTGTGTGTGCTGGCCATCTGGTCGTCGATCTCGGCCCTGGTCATGTTCACCAAGCGCCGCCGTCCCGGCACGCTCGGTCTGCCCAAGCGACCGGCCGACGTGCATCTGTCGCGCAAGATCAAGATCGTGGGGGCCGGCCTCGGCGTGCTGTTTCCCCAGTGGGCCGCCACCGCCCTCATCATCCTCGGCCTCGACCGGTTCGTGATCCGCCGGGTCCGGCCGCTGCGCCTCGCCTTCGGCCAACGCTGAGGGCCGCCTCCGGCGGTTCGACCGCACAGGGAGGTCGGGGGGTGTCCGCCCCCGACCTCCCCTCGCTGCTTTTGAGCTCGCCTGTCAGCTCAGTCGAAGGTGATGACCGTGCGGGCCACCTCGCCCCGCTTCATCATCTCGTAGCCGTCGTTGACGCCTTCCAGACCGATGGTGGCCGACACCATCTCGTCGAGCAGGAGCCGGCCCGACAGGTACATGTCGATCATGCGGGGGATGTCGGTGCGGAACTGGTTGGAGCCCATCATCGACCCCTGGAGCTTCTTCTCCTGCAGGAAGTCGATGCCCCGGAGCTGCACCACGTCCTTCGACGGCACCATGCCGATCACGGTGGCGGTGCCGCCCATGGCCAGCATGTCGAACGCCTGGCGCACGGTGGCGGCCCGGCCGATGGCCTCGAACGAGTAGTCGACGCCGCCCCCCGATAGCTCCTTCACCGCAGCCACCACATCCTCCACCTCGGAGGCGTTGACGAAGTGGGTGGCCCCCATCTGGCCCGCCATCTCCAGCTTGGCCTTGGACACGTCGACGGCGATGATCCGGTTGGCGCCCGCCACCCGGGCCCCCTGGATGGCAGCCAGGCCGATGCCGCCGGCCCCGATCACACAGGCCGAGGAGCCCACCTCCACCTTGGCCGTGCGCACCGCGGCGCCGAAGCCGGTGGTGATGCCGCAGCCGATGAGGCACGCCTTGTCCAGCGGCATCTCCTCGGTCACCTTCACCAGGCCGTTCTGGTGCACGAGCATCTCCTCGGCGAACCCGCCCAGGCGGGCCATCTGGTCGACCGGGGTGCCGTCGGCCCGCGACAGACGGGGGGCCGAGCCCTTGGCCCGGGAGGTGGCGGCGGGGTTGGAGCACCGGTTGGGGTGGCCGCCCAGGCACTGGTGGCACTGGCCGCAGAAGATCGACAGGCACGCCACCACGTGGTCGCCGGGCTTGACGTAGGTGACGTCGGGCCCGACGGCCTGCACGATGCCGGCCGACTCGTGGCCCATCACGATCGGGAGTTGGGACCGGAACAGGCCCTCCATGAAGTGGAGGTCGCTGTGGCACAGGCCGGCCCCAACCACCTGGATCAGAACCTCACCCGGCCCCGGCTTGTCGATCGAGAGGTCCTCGATCACCAGCTCGCCTGGCTGCTCGTTCAGCACCGCTGCCTTCATGGGCTTCCGTCCTTCCGCGTCGGGTGGTTCGCCGCCCTGACGTTAGAGCCCAGGGCGGGGTCCTGGCCAAGGCGCCCCGCCGGCCCTACCCCCTCCCGGCAACTTCTCGCCGAGGACGTCGCCTGCGGCGGTCCGGGTGCGAAGATCAGGGGGTGACGGAGGGAGGGCTGATGGCTGACATCGAGGGCCGGGAGCGGCGGGTGCTGGTGGCGGGGGTGTCGGGCGTGGTGGGATTCGCCGCCGCCCACCGGTTCGCCGCCGAGGGGTGGTCGGTGGTTGGCCTGTCCCGTCGCCGGCCCGATCGGCTGCCGCCGTCGGTGGAGCATGTGGCGGTCGACCTGGCCGACCCGGCCTCGGCGGCCGCTGCCGCTCCCCTGCTGGCCGGCGTGACCCACCTCGTCTACGCCGCCCTGTACGAGAAGCCGGGGCTGTTCGCCGGGTGGCGGGAGCGCGATCAGATGGAGCGCAACCTGGCCATGCTGGCCAACCTGCTCGACCGGGGCCTGGGCGGGGGCGAGGGCCTGCGCCACGTCTCACTGCTCCAGGGGACCAAGGCCTACGGGGCCCATGTGCACCCGATCGCCGTGCCCGGGCGGGAGCGCAACCCCCGGGACGACCACGAGAACTTCTACTGGCTCCAGGAGGACCACCTGCGGGACCGGCAGGCCGCCGGCGCGCCGTGGGCGCACACGATCCTGCGGCCCCAGGTGATCTGGGGCGAGGCCCAGGGCGGCAACATGAACGCCCTGCCGGCGCTGGGGGTGTACGCCGCCCTCCTGCGGGCCCAGGGAGAGCCGCTGCACTGGCCGGGTGGGACGGCGTCGATCAGCGAGGCGGTGGACGCCGACCTGTTGGCCCGGGTGCTGGCCTGGGCCGCCGACTCGCCGGAAGCGGCCAACGAGACGTTCAACGTCACCAACGGCGACGTCTACACCCTGCGCAATGTGTGGCCGGTGCTGGCCGACGCCTTCGGTATGGAGGTGGGCGATGACGTGCCGTGCTCGCTGGCGGCGTCGATGCCGGCCCGGGAGCCGGAGTGGGCGGCGCTGGTGGAGCGGTTCGGCCTGGCCGCCCCGGTGTCGCTGGAGCGGTTCGTGGGCCAGTCGTTCCTCTACGCCGACATGATCGGCGGGTTCGGCCAGACTGCGCTCCGCTCCCCCGCCCTGCTGTCGACGATCAAGCTGCGCCACCACGGTTTCGGCCACTGTGTCGACACCGAAGACATGTTCCGCCGCCTCGTCGCCGCCATGCAGGCCGCCCGCCTGTTCCCGCCCCGCACCGGTTGGTAGGCCGGGGCGGCGGCCCCGGACCCCAGATCCCGCTCTAGCGTGTCGTCATGAGTGACTCGTCGGAATCGATCCCGAGGGACGTGGTGGTGGCCTTCGCCCAGGCGTTCGGCCAGTTGGCCCAGGAGGTGCACCGGCTGGCACCGACCAACACCGTCCTCACCGACCAGGCAGCGGCCCATCTGGGGATCGACCCGGCCGAGGCGACGTCGGTGGGCCAGCGGTTACCGCCGGAGGAGCGCCCGAACCTCCAGTTGGCGCTGGACGAGGTGCTGGCGGCGTCCGACGGGGGCACGATCGTCGGGTTCTCCCCCGAGCTCACCCAGTTCAGCGTGTTCTCCTTCTCGGCGCTGCTCGCCGGCCGGATCTCACCCGAGCCCATCCCCCCGGTGTACGAGGAGGTGCCGGTGGACGTGGACGCCACGATGCGCTGCGTCGCCGCCGGCATCTGGCTCGTCCGTCACGACGGTGTGCCGGCGGTGATCGGCGTGGCGCCCGGCCCCCAACACTCCCCCGGGCCCCAGCCGATCCGGGTGGAGGCCATCGCCGCCGACCCCGACGTCGCCCAGGCCCTCGCCGACCGGCTGACCGAACTGAGGCGCCGCCACAACGTCTACCGGCGCAAGGTGCTGTCGTTCTCCCACAGCGAGTACGGGGAGTTCGGGATCAGCTTCCTACGCCGCCCCACCACCACCGCCGACCAGGTGATCCTCCCGCCGGCCGACCTGGCAGCGATCGAACAGCACGTCGTCGGCGTCGCCCGCCGCTCAGCCGAGTTGGTGGCGGCGGGGCAGCACCTCAAGCGGGGCCTGCTTCTCTACGGGCCACCGGGCACAGGCAAGTCGCACACGATCGGCTACCTGATGGCGGCCATGCCGGAGCGGACCGTGGTAGTGCTGCAGGGTCCGAGTGTGGGGGCGCTGGGCCAGGCGGCGGCGATCGTCCGGGCCCTGACTCCGGCCATGTTGGTCATCGAGGACGTCGACCTCATCGCGGCCGAGCGGGGCATGTACGGCTCGGAGCCCACCCCTCTGCTGTTCCAGCTGCTGAATGAGATGGACGGCCTCACCCCCACCGACGACGTGTGCTTCGTGCTCACCACCAACCGGGTGGAGATCCTGGAGCCGGCGCTCGTGGCCCGGCCGGGTCGGATCGACCAGGCGGTGGAGATCGGCCTTCCCGACGAGCCGGCCCGGGAGCGCCTGCTCCGGCTGTATCTCGATCGTACCCCCCACTCGGTAACCGACGTGGCGCCGATGGTGGAACGGACCGCCGGGGTGACCGCCTCGTTCATGAAGGAGCTGGTCCGTCGGGCGGCGTTCGCCGCCATCGAGGAGGCCGACGGTGGCGCCGCCAGCACCGTCGAGCCCCGTCACCTCGACGCCGCCCTCGACGATCTGCTGGAGCGGGCGGTGCCCATCATGCGCACGATGCTGGGAGGGTCCCGCCCCGACAGCGGCGAGGACGACGCTCCCACGTGAACCGTGGCGCGATCTCGAGCTGCTAGAAAGACCTCGACTGGGGCCGGATCGATCGAGGAGCACGACCTCCATGCCCCAACGTCCTGCCGCCGCTCGACGACGGACCCGTCCGCTGCGAGCGGGCCTGCTCGCCGTCGTACTGGCCATCGCCGCGTCTGCCTGCGGAGACGCCGACGACGCCATCATCGACAGCGAACAGGTGTCGACGGCCAGCCCATCGAGCACCGCACCGACTGCATCGGCGACCACCGCGGCGACGCCCCCGACCACCGTCGTCGGGGCGGCACCGCCGTCGACCTCGCCGGTGTCGCCTGCCACCGCGACCAACCCGGCCCCGGCCCCGGCGCCAGGCAAGGGCGACCAACCGAGCCAGTCGGCCGCCGACGCCACCCGCGATGGCGTGGAGGCCGCCGTGGCCAAACTGCCGCTGTCGTCCCGGATCGGGGTCGAGGCCGAGCTACCAGCCGGCAACGGCGGCCGTTGGATACTGTCCCGGCTGCCGAGGGGCACGGTGGATCGCTTCATCAGCACCACATCGGGTCGGCTGGGCGATCCGTCGAGCGGGCCGGCGGCCAGCGACTACGGCGAGCTGCTGTTGCTCGACGGCGACGGCGCCATCGTGAAGGCCTGGCCCATGCCCGACGCCCCACCCAACTGGCTGGCCGTCGGCCCCACCGCCGTCTACGCCGGCCACGACGGCGACGGCGGCCTGCCCGACTCGACCCTGGCCCGGGTCGACCCCGCCACGCTGGACGCCACCGTGGTGCTGATCCCGGCCGAGGTCGACGGCACCGCCACCGGCTGGCCGGCGGGGTGGCACGTGGCCACCGGCGACGACGTGTTCGACTACCGGGGCGTGATCGGCTTCGGCTCAGGCGGAATGACCGGCACGAAGGCCGCCTCCCCGCTCGGCGATGTGGTGGTGTCGCTCAGCTCGATCGACGGGCTGATCAATCGGGTGTCCGGTTCCGGCGGCTGAGCTGAACAGTGATGGTCAGCTCTTGCCTTCCAGGCCGAGCACGATCTTCCACTGCTTGGCCGACACCGGCAGCACCGACAGGCGGTTGCCCTTGCGGGTGAGGGCGAAGTCGTCGCCCAGCTTGGCCTGCTGGCCGCGGATCCGCTCCAGCGTGATCGGCTCGGCCAGGGTGCTGACATAGCGCACGTCCACCAGCCACCACCGGGGGTCGTCGGGGTTGGACGTCTCGTCGTGGTACTTCGACGACGTGTCGAACTGGGTGGGGTCGGGGTAGGGCTTGCCCGCCACCTCGGCCAGCCCGTACACCCCCGGCACCTTGCACGCCGAGTGGTAGAACAGCACACCGTCGCCCTCGTGCATCGACAGCATGAAGTTGCGGGCCATGTAGTTGCGCACGCCGGTCCACGGCTCAGTGCCCACCCGCTCCAGGTCCTCGATCGAGAAGTCGCCCGGCTCCGACTTCATCAGCCAGTACTGCTGCTTGCGCTTCGGCATGCAGAAAGGTTAGAAGGCGTCGCCCGAGATGAGGGGGGTGCCGTCGAGCCGTTGCCGAGGTTTGCGGCCGAGGGCCAGCTCCGGCGGCAAGGTGTCGGTGGCGGCCAGTACCTGGCGGGGATCGCTGTAGTACCCGAGGGCGTAGTTGCCCATCGTGTAGCCGAGCAGCTCCTGGAGATCGGGGTCGAGGTCCTTGGCGATCTCGGGAGGACACGACAGGTACTGGTTCTCCTCGGTGCGCAGCCAGCCCAGGGTGTAGGTGATGTTGAGGCCCCAACGGTCGGTGTCGGACCGGTTCTCGCCCCCGCCGTGGATCACCGATCCGGAATACAACAGCACCGACCCGGCTGGCATCACGGCCTGGGTCTTCTCCGGCAAGCTGGCCCGCCGATCCGCCGGCCAGCGCACGGAGCCCGGGATGACCCGGGTGGCCCCGTTCTCCTCGGTGAAATCGGTGAGGGCCCAGATCGTATTGAACTGGGGCTCGATCTCGGCCGGGATGTACCCGCCCCAGGCCAACCGGTCCCGGTGGAGGGGCTGGGCCCCCTGGCCCGGCATGAGGCGGATCACCTGGGTCAGGTGGAGCTGGATGCGGTTCGTCCACGGTGCCAGGAAACTGTTGGCCATCTCCATCACCCGGGCGTGCATCACCACCTCCCGGCACAGGGGCGACCGGGCCACCAGGGCGCCGGTGCGGGAGGTCTTGAATCCGGTGAAGCCGTCACGGCCGCCGGGGCTGGCGTCAACCCACGGCGCGAGCTCCGCTTTGAGCGCGGCCACCTGCTCCGGGTCGAGGACACCGGTCATCACGCAGGCGCCGTCGGATTTGACGCATGCCACCACCTCGTCCAAGTTGGCATCGGCGTCGAAGTACCGGAGTTCTGCCATGGCGCCATGCTAGGGCAGGCCCCGAACTCCCATCACACCGACCCCGGCGCTGCTCCCCGAAGCCGAAAGAATCCCGGTGACGACCCGACCGATCCGCCTCCTGCACACCTCCGACGTCCACATCGGCGGCGGCTTCCGTACCCCCGACGACGGCGACCACCACGACCACTGCCTGTGCCCCCTGGTGGTGATCGAACAGCAGGTCAAGGCGCACGCGGTGGACCTCATGCTGGTGGTGGGCGACTTGTTCGACCACCAGCGGGTGACCCGGGATCTGGTCGACGAGGTGCTGGGGCGCCTGGGCCGCCTCGGCGTGCCCTGCGTGGTGATCGCCGGCAACCACGACGTCCACGACGACCGCTCGATCTACGTGGAAGGGGTGGCCGAGCAGGCCGGCGTGATCTTCATCGACGATCCCGACGGCGACACGGTCAAGCTGTTCGATGGCGCCCTCCACCTCTGGGCCCGGTCGATGCCCATCCACGACCGGTCGTTCCGCCCCCTTCGTGGCCTGCCGCCCCGCCCCGACCCCGCCGCCTGGTGGGTGGTGCTGGGCCACGGCCACCTGGAGCACACCGAGGACGACGTGTACGGGCGGTCGTCGCCCGTCACCCCGGCCGACATCGAGGCCACCGGGGCCGACTACGTCGCCCTCGGTCACTGGCACGTCCGCACCGACGCCAGCACCGAGAACGTGACGGCCTGGTACTCCGGTGCCCCCTACGGGGTGGCCGCCTCCCACCAGATGAACCTGGTCGACCTCCATCCGGTGCACGGCGTGGTGGTGGGGTCGGTCCCGGTGGAGCTCCCCACCGAGGGTTGCCTGCCGGCACAATGACGGCCGTGACCGACGAGCCGTTCCCTGAGCGCCTGACCCGTCAGATCGAATTCCTGGTCGAGATCGACAAGCTGAAGGGGATCCTCCGCCGCAGCTACGTGCTCGACGCCAGCCGGCTGGAGAACACGGCCGAGCACAGTTGGCACCTGGCCATGATGGCCCTGGTGCTGGCCGAGCACGCCGACGCCCCGGCCGATCCGACCACGGTGCTCAAGATGCTGGTGGTCCACGACCTGGTGGAGATCGACGCCGGCGACACCTTCGTCTACGACACCGCCGGCGCCGCCACCAAGGACGCCAGGGAAGCAGCCGCCGCCGACCGGATCTTCGCCCTCCTCCCGGCCGACCAGGGGGCCGAGTTGCGCCGGCTGTGGGAGGAGTTCGACACCGGCCACTCGCCCGAGGCCCGCTTCGCCCGGTCGCTCGACCGGCTCATGCCACTCCTCCACAACGTGGCGGCCGAAGGACGGAGCTGGCAGGAGCACGGCATCAACCCCGATCAGGTGCGGGACCGCAACGCCGTGATCGCCGACGGGTCGGCCCAGCTGTGGGCGTACGCCCGGGCCCTCATCGACACCGCCGAACGCAACGGCTTCTTTCCCTGATCCCAGGCGCCGTCGCCGTCAAGCCTGACCCAGCCCCATGAGGTCGTGGGCCACGGTGCCGCCCACCACGGTGGCCAGCACCGGCACCTGGCCGATGCCGTCGCGATCGATGGCCAGCAGGTCGTCGCCCAGCACCACCAGGTCGGCCAGCATGCCGGGGGCCAGCGTGCCCTTGCGGCCCTCCTCGTGGGCGGCGTAGGCCGAGCCGGCGGTATAGGCGTGCAGCGCCGCTTCGATCGGGATGGCCTCGGCCGGCACGAACGGTTCACCGGAGGCGGTGCGCTGGTTGACCATGTCGTGCATGCCCAGCAGCGGCGCCCCGTTCACCACCGGCCGGTCCGACGAGCCGGGCAGGGGGATGCCCCGCTCCAGGAAGCTGCGCTGGCGGTAGGCGTCGGGCGTGCGGTGGATGCCCAGGGCCTCCTTCATGCCATCGCCGATCTCGGAGATGAACCGGCCCTGGGGCACGGGGATCACGCCCAGCGCCTTCACCTGGTCGAGCAGCCCCTCGGCGATCACGCCGCAGTGCTCGATCCGGTGGCGGGCATCGGGCCGGGGATGGACCCGCTGGCATTCGGCGTAGATGTCGAGCACGGTGGCCACCGCCCGGTCGCCGATGGCGTGCGTGCCCACCTGCCAGCCGCTGCGGTGGGCGGCCAGGATCCGTTGGCGCAGCAGCTCGGGCTCGGTCTGGAAGAACCCGCAGTTGCAGCCGCCGCCCTCGAACGGGTCGAACATGGCGGCGGTGCGCCCGATGAGCGAGCCGTCGGAGAACACCTTGGTGCCACCGATCCGCAGCCACTCGTCGCCGAACCCGCCGTAGCCGCCCACCAGGCCGCCATCGAGGCCGAAACACTCGCCGTCGTCGGCGTGGTGGTCGAGATGATGAAGGGCCTCCACCGCCACCAGCAGGTTGACCCGCACGCCGAGGGCCCCCGAGGCCCGGGCCTGTTGCCAGGCCAACAGCTCGATGGGCGACTGGGCCACCAGCCCCGCCCCCACCCCGGCCTCGGTGGCCGACGTGACCCCCTCGGCCAGGTACTGCCGGCTGGCCCGCTCGATGGCGGCCGTCATCCGGGAGAGCGACGTGGGATAGGTCAGGTTGCGCACCAGGGCCTGGGCCTGCTCCTGGACCAGGCCGGTGGGGCGGCCGTCGTCGCCCGTCTCCACCACGCCGCCGTCGGGCACCGGCTGGCCGGCGATGTCGGCCAGCACCAATGAGTTGACCGTGCACATGTGGCCCGACGTGTGCTTGAGCCACACCCGATGGCGGGGGGCGACGGCGTCGAGCTCGGCCGCCGTGGGGTGGCGCCGCTCGGCCAGCTTGTTCTGGTCGTAGCCGGCCCCGATCACCCACTCCCCTTCGGGGGTGGTGGCGGCCCGCTCGCCGATGGCCCGGCACACGTCGGCCACGGTGGCCATGGGGGGCGACGCCAGATTCACGGCGTCGAGGTTGAGGCCGTGGAACAGCATGTGGTTGTGGGCGTCGTTGAAGCCGGGCACCACCCGGCGGCCCTGCAGGTCGTAGGTGGCCCGGGGCTGGAACTGGTCGGCCAGGGCGGCGTCGCCGGTGGCGATCACCCGCCCGGCCAGCACGGCCAGCACCTGGGCCGAGGGCCGGCCCGGGTCCTGGGTGTGGATGTCACCGTTGACGAAGAGGGCATCGATCCGCATGCCCGGCATTCTGGTACGCCTGAGTCGCGCTGAGCGCGACATAGACGCGCAATTTCGGCTGAGGGGGGCGGGTGGAGATCAGGTGTTGAGGTAGTTGAGCGGCAGGCCGGGGCAGTGCCACTCGTGGGCCTGGAGGGTGCCGAAGGCCGACGCCGTAATGAACGCCGTGCGCAGCTCGGGACCGCCGAAGCAGACGTTGGTGACCATCGGGTCGCCCGGCACCGGCACGATGGCCCGCAGCGCCCCGGTGGGCGAGAAGGCGGTGACGGCGCCCGTGCCCAGCGTGGCCACGCACACGTTGCCCTCGGAGTCGACAGCCAGCGAGTCGACCCGGCCGTCGCCCGGCACCTGCCCCAGCAGGATCGACGGGGCACCGGCGGTGGAGGCCAGCTGGTGGCCGGCCACGCTGATCACACCGGGTGACGCCAGCTCCCAGTACCGAACCTTCCCCGTCATCGTCTCGGCGTAGTAGAGCCGGTCCTCGTCGGGCGACAGCCCCACCCCGTTCGGGGTGATCAGCGGCCGGGTGACGCACACGATCGACGAGCCGTCGGCCTTGGCGTAGTAGATGGCCCCCCGGTCGAGCTCTTTCTCCCGGCCCTTGCCCAGGTCGGTGAAGTAGAAGCCGCCGTTGCGGTCGAACACGAGGTCGTTCGGCCCCTTCAGGGCCCAGCCGTCGCACTCGGTGTAGAGCGTGGTGACCGAGCCGGTGGCCAGGTCGACCTTCTGGATCGACCCACCGGTGTAGTTCTCGGCCTGCATGCCGGGTAGCAGCATCCCCTCCACGTGACGCCAGCTGAACCCGCCGTTGTTGCACACGTACACGGCACCGTCGGGCCCGATGGCGGCCCCGTTCGGCCCGCCCCCACACTCGGCCACCACGGTGACGGTGCCGTCGGGGGCCACCCGGCTCAAGGTGCCCCGCTCGATCTCCACCAGCAGCACGGAGCCGTCTTCCATGGCGATGGGACCTTCAGGGAACCGGAGTCCTTCGGCGATCGTTCGCATGGGGCTGCAACCTACGGGAGCCGATCGACCTCGTCCAGTGGGCGGCGCCCGGCGCAGGAGCGACGGCGGCCGCCCCGGGGCCCCGCCCTGTGCCACCACCGCCCGCGGCTAGCCTGGGCCGCCGTGTCCGTCGCCCTGACTGCGGTGATCCGGGGACCGGCAGTGCGTCCCCCGGCCCCGCTGTTCAACGCCTTGACCCAAGCGGTCGAGCGGCTGGAGGAGCACGATGGCCGGTGGTCACTCCCCACGGTGCACCAGGGGGATCTCGGTGCCCGCCACCAGCACCAGCCCCAGCTCCGTTCGTCCGACGGCGCGGGTGAGCGGCTGCGGGCGGTACTGGGCGGTTTCGACGGGCCCGACGTCCGCCTGGCGGCCACAGCCCGGATCAGAGGGTGGCGGTTCCCCGGCCAGCCAACCGATCCGGACGAGCCACCTCAGCAGCTGGCGTTGCGGGTGGCCTGCCGGGGTCCGGATTTCGCCGTTGGCGACGAGCGGGAGGAGGGTGCGGCGGAGCTGACGTTCGATCCGGTGTGGCCCTTCCGGACGCCAGGCGGCACCGTCACGCCGGATCACGCCGCTGCATTGGCAGGGAACCGACACCTCCTGCTGCGGTTGCTCGACGAGGTAGTGGCGGCGGTCGATCCCGCCTCGATCCGGCTCCACACCGACGACGGCCCACCCCTGCCGTTCAACGCCCACCTGGTCTACTACCGTGACGCGGCGGCGGTGCTGGCCGACCTGGCCTGGATCGAGGAGCTCGTGGCCCAGGGATCCCCGAGGCGGAAGATCCCGCCCCTGGCCGACCCCGGAGCGGCGGGTGAGACCTGGACGCTGCACGGGTGGCGCCCCGCCGGCGACCGCCAGCACCTGCTGGCCGGGCTGCGCCGCCTGGGTGCCACCGCTCCCGCCATCGGGCCCCCGCAGGTCCACGATGTCCGGGTGGCCGGCTCCTGCCCGGTGCTGGCCTGTGGCCGCGGCTTCCTGGTGCTGTCCGCCACCGCCTTCGTGGACGGCTTCGTCGACCGCTTCTTCACCGAGCTCGCCGATCTGGTGGCGGGCTGATGGTTTGCCTCTCGATCGTGGCAGGACCGGAGCCGGCGTCCCGCCGCCCGTCCGCCGGTCCCGACCGGGACCGGGCGTATCGATCCCGGGCCCGGCCTGGCATGCTCATGGCACCGCCGGCCGACGGTGCCGGCG
This sequence comes from uncultured Actinomycetes bacterium, assembly GCA_902826025.1. GTDB lineage: Bacteria > Actinomycetota > Acidimicrobiia > Acidimicrobiales > SZUA-35 > CADEDH01. Next base: position 78,994 of record CADEDH010000014.1, on the reverse strand, counting down.
GTACGACCCAGGAGCGGACCCCCGTTGGCCACCACCAACTACATCCTCACCCTCACCTGCCCCGATCAGCCCGGCATCGTGCACGCCGTGTCGGGTGCCCTGCTGGCCATCGAGGCCAACATCGTGGAGACGGAGCAGTTCAGCGACCCCGATTCGGGCCGGTTCTGCATGCGCACCGAGTTCCAGGCCGACCGGGACTCGATCAGCGAGGTGCGGGGCGCCGTGGGCCCCGCCCTCGACGCTTTCGGCCGGTGGAACATCCGCTACGCCACCGTGCGGCCCCGGGTGCTGGTGCTGGTGTCGAAGTTCGACCACTGTCTGGCCGACCTCCTCTACCGCTGGCGCAGCGGCCAGCTCCCGATCGAGATCGCCGTCATCGCCTCCAACCACCTCGACTGCTCGGTGTGGGCCGCCCGCTACGACGTGCCCTACGTCCACCTGCCGGTGACTCCCGAGACCCGGCCCCGCCAGGAGGCCGCCGTGCTCGACCTCGTCACCGAGCACAAGATCGACCTGGTGGTGCTGGCCCGCTACATGCAGATCCTGAGCGACGACCTGTGCCGGGAGCTGGCCGGCCGGGCCATCAACATCCACCACTCGTTCCTGCCCGGGTTCAAGGGGGCCAAGCCCTATCACCAGGCCCACGAGCGCGGGGTGAAGCTGATCGGGGCCACCGCCCACTTCGTGACGACCGCGCTCGACGAGGGACCGATCATCGACCAGGACGTGGTGCGGGTGGACCACACCCACACCGCCGACCAGCTGGTGGCCATGGGCCAGGACGTGGAGCGGGTGGTGCTGGCCCGAGCCGTGCGCTACTGGGCCGAAGACCGCGTCTTCCAGGTCGGCCACCGCACCGTCGTGTTCAGCTGACCCGGCACCAGCCGAAATCAGGAGCCTGAGCCGTACTCAGTACGGCTCAGGCTCCTCAGAATGAGGGTCCCCGAAGAGGACACTCAGTCGAGTTCGGCCACCGGCGTGGGGTCGGCGGCCACTCTGATCTCGTCGGGATCGCCGTGGCCGTTGCTACCGTTGCTGCTGCCGTTGCCGTTGGGGCCGCCGCCGAAGCTGCCGCTGCGGACGGCCTGGATGAGGCTGGCGGCCAGGCCGTCGAAGCTGCCGCCACCGCCGGTGACGAGCACGTCGGGCATCACGTCGATGCGGCCCTCGGCGATGGCGTTGGCGATGGCCACCAGCGACGTGGCCATCTCCCCCAGGGCCCGCTTCTGGGCCTCGAAACCCTCAGCCCGGGCCAGGCCCAGGGCCTCGGCCGCCTTGGCCTCGGCCAGACCGATGGCCTCGGTCCGGGTGGCTTCGGCGGCGCCAACGGCCTGGGTGCGGGACGCCTCGGCGGCACCCAGGGCGGTGACCCGGGAGGCGTCGGCCTTACCCATCACCTCCACCTTGGTGGCCTCGGCCTTGGCCGTGGTCTCCACGTAGGCCGCCTCGCCCCGGGCCGCCTCGGCCCGGGCGTTGGCCTGGTTCCGGTTGATCTCCACCGACACCTGGGCCGAGGCCAGCTGGCCCTGCATCTCGGCCGTACCCCGGGCCTTCTCCATCTCAATACGGGCGGTCTGGGCCCGCTGCTGCTCCTCGAACGTGGCCTTCTCCTGCTTGGCCACCTCACGCTGGGTCAGCACCTGCACCAGCTCGGCCGGGAACTCCACGTCCTGGATGTAGACACCCTTCGTCTCCACCTCGTAGGCGTCGAGGTAACCGCTGATGGCGTCGTAGGCCGACTCCTGCACGGCGGTACGGGTCTCGATGAACTGCACGGCCTCCAGGGCCTGCAGGGTGTTGCGGAAGTGGTTGCCCACCGCCGACTGCAGCACCTCGTTCACCAGGTTGGCCATCGTGCCCACCATCGAGATCACCTTCGGTGCCCTCGTGTCGGGCACGTGGATCTGGACCTGGAGGTCGATGCGGAAGATGAAGCCCTCCCGGCTCTTGCCCTCGATGGGCGACAGGTGGGCGTCGAGGTTGTGGGCCTGGCTGACGGCGGAGGCCCAGTTGAGGGTGAGGATCGACGTGGGCACGATCTCGGCGGCGTAGCACCGGGGGTTGATCGGGTACTTGCCGGTTCGCAACGGTTCCTGCCAGATACCCCGGTGGCCGGGGCGCACGATCGAGCCGAACTTGAACTCGGCCCCCGAGGTGTCGAGGGTGGGCAGGCCCACGAAGGCCTTGACAACCGCCACCTCACCCTGGCGGACCACCAGCATCGGCACCAGCTCCACCCGGACCAGGAACGGGTTCAGCAAGTAGGCGCCGTAGAGCAGCGGGTCGTGCTGGAGACCGATGCGGCCCCCGCCCTCCATGAACTTCTGGAAGTCCTGGTAGTTGTTGTGCTGCTCGTTCTTGTTACCCAGCAGCTCCTCGATGATCTCGGCGTCGGCCGCGGTCTCCGACTCCATGGCCACCACGTCACGGAACCCGCCGAGGCGGCTGGCGATGTCGCCCGAGTCGAGCGGCTCGCCCTCCAGGGCGGTGACGATGCCGATGACGTCGGAGTTGCCCTGGGGGGCGATCACGACCACCCGTAGCTGCTCCGGGCTGAGACCGAAGTGCTGGGGGCTGAGCCCTTCCCGGCCGGCGTTGGCCAGCTCGGACCCGATGGGCACGCCGTAGACGGCATGGGCGGTGAGCACCAGGAAGGCCACCGGATGGATGGGGGCCAGGGTGCCGGGGGTCAGCACCGGACGCTGCACGCCCTTCTGGCCGCCGCCCCCGAGGAAGGCCTGGAGATCGGTGAAGTTGCCGAACCCGGGCATGTAGACGGCGCTCTTGGCCCCGATGGGCAGGGGCTGGCCGACCTGGGCGATCACCACGCCGATCTCACCGGCCGGGATCTGCACCCAGGGGTGCTTCTGCACGCTGAAGATGGGCCACAGCTTGAACCGCAGGCCCGGCATCAACAGCTCGGCCTGGTAGCCGGCCTCGCCGTTGAAGGCGATGGGGTCGTCGTTGTCGAGCTTGTGGCGGGCCAGGCGCTTGTTGACCAGACCCAGCTCGGCCGGACCGATCGAGTGCAGGGACAACAACACCACCCCGACCGCGAGCGCGATGATCACGAGGATCGGAACCGCTATCACCAACATGTTTCCCTCCGGGGCTCTCCCGCCCCTTGTCCGAACTCAGGCTCCGGACTACCGCCGACCAGACTTCCCGGCTCTCCTGTCAATCGGTGTACTCCTGCCCCCGCACGTTGACAAGCTGATTCTGACAGACCGTTCGCCGCCAGTGTTGGCGCCCCGGCGGGTTCGACCCCTCAGATCCCCTTGCCCAGGCGGTGGGCGGCCCGCAGGGCGGTACCGGCGGGAAGGCCGGCCGCCACCGCCAGGGCCACCGGTACCCGCTTCTCCAGCGGGTTGAGCCGCAGGGCCCGCCCGGCTGTGGCCACCGCTCGGCGCCGCTCACCCATGGCGGCCTGGGCCACCGCTCGTTGGCCCAGGATGCGGGCCAGACCCCGGGGGTGGCGGGCGAAGTCGGGGTGCTTGGCCACCAGGTAGTCGAGGGCCTCGTCGATGGTGCGCCACCGCTCGAAGAAGAACGACGCCCCGTGCCACCACACCCGCACCAGGGGTTCGTCGGCCACGGCGATCGGACACACCCGGGCGGTGCGGAGGAACAGGTCGTAGTCCTCGGCGTAGCTGCCGGGGATGTCCTCGTCCACGGGGCCGATCAGCTCGACCAGCGTTCGGCGGTGGACGAGCCAGCTCGACGGGTGGACCTCGGTCATGCGGTCGTCGAGGAAGCCGCCGTAGGTGAGCTTGGCCGGATCGGGCCGGCGGAGGGTGTCGGTGCCCTCGTACCGGATCAACACGCCGGTGCAGGCGGCCCGGGCGCCGGGGGTGGCGGCCAGGGCATCGAGCTGGGCTGCCAGCTTGCCCGGCAGCCATTCGTCGTCGTCGTCGCACAGGGCCACCCAGGCGTGGCGGGCCGCCGCGATGCCCGAGTTGCGGGCCCCGGCCAGGCCGGGGGACCGGGTGTTGGCGATCACCCGCACCCGCCGCTCGCCGTCACCGCCGTCACCGCCGTCCTCGGGCCTGAAGCGCTCCAGGCCGAGGTCGGGCTCGGTGCGGTCGAAGACCACCACGATCTCGAGGCGATGGGGGAAGGCCTGGGCCAGCACGGCGTCGATGGCCCGGCTCAGCAGCTGAGGCCGGTCCCGGGTGGCGATCACCACCGACACCGAACGGTCGGCCAGGGCGGCCTCGTCGGTCTCGGCCATCCCGTCGGCTCCGATCGAGCCGGGCACTGCTTCGACGCCGGGCCGGGCCGGGCTCATCGGTTCCTCCGGCGGGCCTCGGCGATCGTGACAGCGGGCAGGCCCAACAGGTCATCCACCACGTCGCCGAAGGCGACAACGCCCGGCAGGTCGGCCAGGGCCGCCGGCACGGAGTAACGGTCGGGGTCGGCCAGCACCGCCTCCACCGCCGCCTCCACGTCGTCGCGGGTGGTGGCCACCGTGGCCAGGGCGTATCGGCGGAGGTGGTGACCGAAGCGGATCTGGTGGCCGTCGACGTGCTCGCCGTGGGCCGGGTCGCGGGGCACCACCACCGGAATCCGGCCGGCGGCCCGGGCGTCCATCACGGTGGACGGGCCGCCGTGGCTCACCACTGCGGTGGCCTGGGCGAACAGGGCCCGAAGCTCGTCGTAGGGGATCAAAGGGGCGCTCTCGGCGTGAGCAGTGTCGGGAGCGCCCCCTCGCTGGATCACCACCCGCACGTCGGGGTGGCGGGCGGCCCAATCGTCCATCCATCCGACCAGGCGATCGAAGCGGTGGTGATCGGTACCCACCGACACCACCACCAGCGGGGGCGGGAGCTGCCGGCTCAATAGAGGGGACCGATCAGCTCGGAGCCCCGGTAGAGAGCTTGTTGTTCGGGCCACTGGACGAGGAACCGGGTGGTGAACGGCCGGCACAGACGCCCGGTGAGGGTGCGGCTGTCGATCCGGTCGTAGACCTCGAGGTACACGGTGGGGATGTGGTCGGCCCGGGCCAGCACGAAGAAGGGCACGGCCACCCCGGCCCCGTCCGACACCACCACGTCGGGCCGGTACTCTCGCAGCACCCGCCGGGCCAGCGGCACGTTACGGACGAGGTTCCGCAGGTTCCGGGTGGTGGGGTGATGGGCCGGGATCAGCACCTCGCCCGTGAGCTTGGAGCGGGCGTCGGGCAGGTCGAAGGTGACCCAGCGCCGGTCGTGCTGCTCCCACCACGGTCGGAGCTGGAGCAGCTGCGACAGGTGCCCGCCGGAGGAGCAGACGAACAGGACCTTCAGCCGGCGGCCGGGAGCGGTTCCCGGGGTCGAGGTCGGGTCGGAGGGAGCCAGCAACGCCATCGCCCAGCGGTATCGGCCACCGGCGGCCGGAACCTGAGCCCGGACCGGGCCGAATGCTCCACCGCCGTCCCGTTCTGCCGACGGGACGACGATGGCCCCCTCCCCCGACGTGCTCGTCCGTGCCGCCGATCGACGCCGCCGCCTGGCTCCCCTGAGCGACGGCCGGCGGCGGGCCTCGGCCGACGGGGCGGTGGCCGATGACATCGACTGGCTGGCCGAGGTGCTGGGCGTCGTCCCCGGGGCGGAGCCGGTCCCCTACCTGGCCGCCCGGGTGGCCGGGGGCGAGCTGCGCTTCCTGGCGCCGGCCCGCCCGGCGCCAGCCACCGCCGCTGCCCTCCACCGCCTGGGCGACGACCGGAGCCTGTCCCGCCAGGCGCAGGCGGCTGTGGCGCGCTTGGCCGGCCGGGCCGGGCTGCTCGGTCGCCTCCCGGGCGCCATCCGCCTCGCCCTGCCCCCGTTCGCCCTGGTCGACCACCTGGCCCGGGCCCTGGCTGAGCCCGAGCTGGCGGTGGCGATCACGCTCGGGCCCCGGCGTCGCAACCGCAAGCCTGTGCTCCAGCTGATCCGGCCCGACGGGTCGGTGGTCGGGTTCGCCAAGATCGGCTGGTCGCCCCTCACGGCCGAGCTGGTCGACAACGAGGCCGACGTGCTCCGCCTGGTGACCGGGCGCCTCGACCCCGCCGTCGTGGTGGCCCCTTCGGTGCTCCTGCACGACCGATGGGACGGCCGGTCGGTCGCCGTGCTGTCCCCGCTGCGGCCCGCCGGCCCCACCCGAAGCGGCGGGGCGCCCGCTGCCGCCGACCCCACCGGGTTGGCCCCGGTGGCGGCGGCCATCGCCGCCTGCGAGCCGGCCGCCCCCCGCCCGGTGGCCTCCCTCCCCCTGCTCGGCCCGTGGGCGGCGGCAGGGTTGGGCCAGTCGGTGGACCTGGACCGGCTGACCGAACGCCATTCCGGGGTGGAGCTGGCCACCGGCCTGTGGCACGGCGACCTCACCCCCTGGAACCTCACGGTCCGGGGCGGCACCACCTGGGTCTGGGACTGGGAGCTGGCCGGCTCCGGCCGCCCGGTTGGCCTCGACCTGCTCCACCACCGGTTCGAGCAGCACCGGCGTCGACCCGGCGCTTCCGCCGTCGACGCCCTGACCGCCGCCATCGTCGACGCCCCGTCGGTGCTCGCCCCCCTGCGCCGGGAGCTGACCGGCCGCCGGCTGGCCGCCCTGGTCGATCTGTACCTCTGCGAGCTGATCACGAGGGAGCGCCGGCTCGACGGGCAGCGTTGGGCCAGCCCACTGGCCGACCTGGCCCCTGCCGCCACCGATCTCCTGGCCCGGCGCCTACGGACCACGCCATGACCACGGCCGTCGCCCACCGGCCACCGGCCATTGCTCCGTCGTTCAGCTCCTCGCCCACCGGCAGGACGAAGGTGGCCTGATGACCACCACCGTCGCCGACCGGGCCGGAGCCACCGGCACCGCCCCTTCCGCCGGAGGTGGATGGGGGGCGCCGCCCCGGGCCGACCAGTCGGCCGGCGCCGCCACCGGCGTGGCCCTGGTGGGGGCCGTTGTCACCACCGTGAACAACTTCGGGCTACTGTTCCTGGTGGCCCACGTGGGGGCCGTGTTGGCCGGCCTGTTCTTCTCAGCCACCGCCCTCGTGATCGTGCTGGGCAACTCGGCTGGCCTCGGCACGATGACCGGTCTCGTGTACTTCATGCCGGTGGCCCGAGCGGCCGAGCCGGGCCCCAACCCACGCGGCCTGGTGAAGGTGGCGTTGGGGCCGGTGGTGGTGGCCGGCCTCCTGGGCGGCGGGCTACTGCTGGTGGCAGCCCCGGTGGTGGGCAACGCCATCGCCGGCAGCCGGGGTGACGAGCTGGCCCAGATGCTGCGGGTGTTGTCGCCCGCCGTGCCGGCCTGGGCCCTCACGATGAGCGCCCTGGGGGCCACCCGGGGCCTGGGGTCGATGGTGCCCACGGTGGCGGTGCAGCAGGTGGGCCGGCCCATGGGCCAGCTCGTGGGCGTGGGCACGGTGCTGCTCACCACCGAGCATCCGCCGCCGTGGCTGGTGGCCGCCGGTTGGAGCGTCCCGGTGGTGGCCGGCGCGGTGGCCGCCGTAGTGATCCTGTGGCGGGAGGGGGGCCTGGTCGGGTCGGGCCCGTCGCCGGTGCCGGGCTCCGAGTTCTGGTCATACACCCGGCCCCGGTCGTTCGCCACGGCCCTCCAGATCGCCCTGGAACGGCTCGACGTGGTGCTGGTGTCGGCCCTGGCCGGACCAGCCGTGGCCGGGATCTACTCCGCCCTCTCGCGCTACATCACCGCCGGCAACTTCCTCGTGTTCTCCATCGGACAGGCTTGCGGACCGGGACTGCGCCGCACCCTGGGCGGGGGTGACCCGACGGCCGGCCGCCGGCTGCTCCAGCAGGCCACGGGGTGGATGGTGCTGATCGTGTGGCCCTACCTGCTGGCGGTGGCGACCAAGCCCGACACCTTCCTCGGCCTGGCCAACCCCGAGTTCGCCGGACACGGGGCGGCGCTCACCGTGTTGGCCCTGTGCATGCTCGTGTGCTCGGCCGTCGGCCCGGCCGACCTGGCCCTGTTGATGTTGGGCCGCAGCCGGGCCTCGCTGGCGGCGGTGGCCCTGGCCCTGACCATCGACCTCACCCTGGCCTGGCTGCTCATTCCCCGCTTCGGCCTCATGGGCGCCGCGGTGGCCTGGGGTCTGGCCGTGATGGCCCAGAACCTCACGGCCGCCACCCTGGTGCGGCGGACCAGCGGTACCGTTTCGTTCGGCCGCCCGGCCCTGGTGGCGGCGGCGGGGGCCGTCGGGGCCGTGGTGCCGATCGGCCTGTCGACCCCCGACACGTTCACCGGTCTGCTGGTGGCGGCGGCCGTCGCCGGCCCCCTCTACGTGTTGTGGGCCGCCCGCTGGCGCCGCCTGCTGGGCCTCAGCTCCATCGGGCGCCGCTGATCCCGGAGGTCAGGAGTTCGGGCCGGCCAGCCAGGCCAGGGCCCGGGCCATGGCCAGCGACGAGGCCGGGCTCGAGTCCCAGGCCCAACGGCAACGGGGCCAGGCGGGGTCGTGAGCGGGGAACCAGGCGGCGTACTCGATATCGGGAGCGACGGCGGGGTCGGCCAGCGTGCGGGCCAGCTCGAGGATCCACGCCGCCTTGGCCGACGGGTCGGCCGGGTCTTCGGTGGAGGCGATCTCGGGCACGGCCAGCGGCTTGCCGTGGGCCCGGGCGAAGGCCAGAGCCGGGGCCAGCAGCTCGGCCGGAGCCGCCCAGGGCCGGCTGGGGGCGCCGGGGGCGGCCTGGCAGTCGAACCAGTTGTAGGCGTCCACCCCCACCACGTCGACCACGTCGTCGCCGGGCCACCAGGCCTCAGCCTCCCCCGAGGCGAACGTGCCCCGGTTCAGCACCAGCACGGTCCGCACTCCGGCCCCACCCGGGGCGAGACGGATTCGACCCACCATGGCCCGCCACGCCGCCCGGTAGTCGGCGGCGGTGCCGTACCCGTCGCTGTCGGCCGCCTCCGGCTCGTGGTTGAACGTGAGGTAAAGCCGCCCGCCGTTGGCTGCCGCCTGCTCGGCCGCCTCCCCGATCGTCTGCGCCCATCGGTCGATCTCGTCCCCGAGCGGGGTGCCAGCCCCGGTGGCGGCCACGTCGGCCCAGCCGATGCGGCGGCCGCCGTCGGTGCGGGGCCGGACCGACAGGTGCACGATCCGGCCGGCGTCGAGCAGGGCCTGCTGCTCGGCGGTGGGGAACGGGCTGTCCCAGCGGGCGAACACCCGAACCACAGGCAGGGCCACGCCGGTGGCATCCTCGATTCGCCGGCGTTCGTCGGCATCGACCGCCATGCCCAGCGGCGCCGCCCGATCCGGTCGGGGGCCACCCAGCGCACCGGCGGGATCGGGGGCCCCGGCCTCGCCCCCCACCACGATCGAACCGTCGGCCGCCGTCCACCCGGCCCCGCCGGCGGTCGACCGGCCCGTGGTCGCCGTACCTCCGCCGGCCGAGCCGGTCGTCGATCCGCCGCAGCCCGCCACCAGCAGGGCGCCGGCGACGACCACGGCCGCGGGACGGCGCCGCCCGAACTGCGCGACGAAAATCGCGCCCGGCCACGGATCTGCGTCGCGAAGTCTCCGGAATCCGTCGAAAACGTGACGCAGATCGCTCGGGGGGCGCGGTTTTCGTGGCGCAGTTGGGCCGAGGTCGGAGGCCATCAGGAGGGCTCAGACAGGCGAGGCGACGGGCTCGCCGTCGACCGGCTCCCGCTGGCAACGGAGGGCGACGGCCACCCCCGCCATCACGGCGAACAGGGCGTTCGGGATCATCAGGTAGAACGGGAGCTGAATGATCCCCACCAGCACCACCACATGGGCCCACAGGCCGGTGGTGGTGACCTGGCGCCGGGTCCACCACAGGAACGACACCAGGGCCCCCACGAAACCGGCGGCCCCCACGAAGCCGTGGGAGAACGTCACCAGCCAGATCTGGCCGTGGGTACCGATCGACGGCAGGTCACGCACGTTGGGCCGGGGCGCCCCCCAACCGAACAGGGGCCGCTCCTGGGCGCCGTGCACCGCGGCCATGGCCAGGCCCTCGCGGTCGTGGTCGGAGTGGCCGGTCTCCACCCGGGAGGTGACCAGCCCGCCCAGGGGTGACAGCACCAGCACCGCCGCCAGCATCACACCCGACACCACCAGACGGGCGAACAGGCGCCGGTGCCCGCCCATCCCCAGGCGGACCGCGGCGTAGACGAGACCCAGCCCGAGGCTGAGCCACAGGCCCCGGTTGAGCGAGATCACCATGGGGATCACCGCCGCCACCAGCACCCAGCGGATCACCCGGGGCGACAGCCCGATGCGGGGATTGGCCAGGGCGGCCAGGGCGAACGGGGTGGTGAGGGCCACCATCGACCCCCACGAGTTGGTGTAGGCGAACGGGGCTTTGGGCCGGGGTACGGGGAACCCGATGATGTCCTGCACGTCGGCGAAGCCCGGCGTCACCAGCGTGTGGATCAGGTCGTTGTCGAGCAGGGGCCCGGGCAGCAGGTACCACATGGGCGAGCGGAAGGTGAACGCCCCCAACACCAGGGCCAGGTACCCGCCGGTTATGGCGAACACCCACAGCAGGTTGAAGGCCCGCACGATGCGCCGCACCGGCACCCCGTCGCCCCCGTTCAGCAGATACAGCAGGAACACGGTGGCCGCCCCGTAGTAGCCGAAGCGGAGCACGTAGCCGGCCATGCGGGACACCGAGTCGATGCTCACCACCGAGGCCGCCACGGCGGCCAGGAACAGCGCCCACCAGCCGATACCCCGGGGGGCCACCAGCCCCCGCCGCCGGAGCAGAGCTCCGGCCATGGGGAAGGCCAGGGCCACCCACATGAACCCGCTGAGCCCGAGGAGGAACCACACCGGGTAGGCCGCCACCATCAACGTGAGGGGCCAGTGGGGCAGGGGCGCCGCCGCCTCGGCCCGGTAGACACCGACCGAACCGCCGACCGATCCGCCGACCGATCCGCCGGCCGAACCGGCGGGCCCGGCCGGGTTGCCGGTGGTGGCCGGGGACACGGTCACAGTCACAGCGTGGGCCCGTCAGCGGTCGGCGTCGGCCACCACGACGCCCACCACGTCGGCCCCCACACTGCGGAGCTGGTCCACCGAGTCGGCGATGGCGGCCCGGGTCTCGGTGGCGGCGTCGACCACCACCACCGAGCCGTGGCACAAGCGGGCGACGTCCACCGCGTCGGCCACCTCCAGGATGGGGGCGGCCTCCACGATCACCAGGTCGAAGTCGGCCTCTACGGCGGCCAACAGGCGGGCCAGGGCCTCGCTCTGGAGCACGGCCGCCGGGCGGTCGAGGCGGGTGCCGGCGCCCAGCACCGACAGGTTGTCGACCCCGGGCACGGCCCGGATCGACTCGGCCAGGCTGGCCCCGTCGACCACCACGTCGCTGAGGCCCTTGCCCCCCGACAGGCCGAAGCGGGGGGCGAGCCCGTTGCGCCGCAGGTCGGCCCCCACCACCAGGGTGCGGCGGCCCGAGCGGGCGGCGGTGACGGCCACGTTGGCGGCCACGGTGGTGGCGGCCGCCGCGCTGGTGACACCGGCCACCAGCACCACGCTGCGGGAGTCGTGCTCCAGGGTGAACAGGAGGCTGCCCTGCAAACGGCGATAGGCATCGCCGGCCGGGCTGCTGCTGGGGTACACCCCGCCGCTGTCCACCAGCGTGCCCCGCTTGGCCGCCACCGGGGCGTTGCCCAGCACGGGCACGCCGAGGGCGCTCAGCTCCACCCGACCCGACCGGAGCCGGTCGTCGGTGCGGTCGAGCACGAACACGGCGGTCAGGGCGCCGATCAGGCCCAGCATCAGGCCCATCACCGGCCCGGCGTAGAGGGGCAGGCCCTGGGTGGTGGTGGGCAGGACGGCGTCGGTCAGCACCACACCGGGGTCGATGGCCAGGGCGGCCAGATTGGCGTAGGTGGAACCGATGGCCACCAACTCCTGGCGCTTGGCCACCGCGGCGTAGGGCAGGGCGGCCACCGGCACCGTGTCGATGGCGGCCGGGGCCTGGGCGTCGGCCGCCGTGGCGCTGTTGTCGATGGCGGCCAGGGCGGTGAGCAGCTCGGCCTCGCGGGCCTCCAGGCGGGCCCGCGACTCAGCGGCGCCGGCGGTGGCCTCTTCCTGACGGAAGGCCAGGTAGGCCAGAGCGCTCGACTGGGCCAGGAGCTGGGCGCCGCGGGCGTCGGCGGCGGTGGCGTGGAACTTGAGGATCGTGGAGTCGTCGACGACCGTCACCTCCAGGCCGGCCATGTCGGTACGGGCCACTTCGGGGGCGGGAACCAGGGTGGCGGCCAGTTCGGCCACCTCGACGGACTCCAGGTCGGTCCGGCCCAGCTCGGTGGCCGCCGCACGCAGGGCCAGGGCCCGTTCGGCCACCCGCAACGAGCGGGCGATGGCCACCTCGGTCTCGGGATCGACCTGGCGGGAGAGATCGAGGTTGGGGTCGTCCTGGCGGGACACGATCGGCCGGACCTCCACCGTGGCCACGGTCTCGTACCGACGGGGCTGGCTGGCCACGAGCGCGGTGCCGACCATGGCCCCGATCACGGCCACACCGGCGATCACCCGGGCCCCGCGCCGCAGGACCCGGCTGTACTCGCTGAGTCGTACAACTGAAGACGAGCCGTCGGACATGGGTTCGTCCCGACCTTTCGTAGGATGGACCGGTCGATCGGTCGGCGCGCCGAACGATCAAGGTCTGAGTCGGCAGGCCGACCAGACTCCTGAGCAACCCGCCCTACCACGTACCGCCGCCCCCGCCGGCCGCCTTCGCCTCCCGCTCCGGGCCAGCGTCGAGGTGGCCCGAGAGGAAGCCATGTCAACCACCCAGCTCAGCCATCTGTCGATGCTGGAGTCCGAAGCCATCCACGTCATCCGGGAGGTGGCGGCCGAGTTCGAGCGGCCGGTGCTGCTGTTCTCGGGGGGCAAGGACTCGATCGTGATGCTCCACCTGGCCATCAAGGCCTTCCACCCCGCGCCGGTGCCGTTCCCGGTGATGCATGTGGACACGGGCCACAACTTCGACGAGGTGATCGACTACCGCGACCGTCGGGTGGCCGAGGCCGGGGTCCGCCTGGTGGTGGCCTCGGTGCAGGCCTCGATCGACGCCGGTCGGGTGGCCGAGGAGACCGGGCCCCGGGCCTCCCGCAACCGGCTCCAGACCACAACCCTGCTCGACGCCATCGAGGAGCACCGCTTCGACGCCGTGTTCGGCGGCGCCCGGCGAGACGAGGAAAAGGCCCGGGCCAAAGAGCGGATCTTCAGCTTCCGCGACGAGTTCGGCCAGTGGGACCCCAAGGCCCAGCGGCCCGAGCTGTGGAACCTCTACAACGGCCGCCACCGCCAGGGCGAGCACATCCGGGTGTTCCCCATCTCCAACTGGACCGAGCTCGACGTGTGGCACTACATCCGGGAAGAGAACCTGGAGCTGCCTTCCATCTACTACGCCCACCGCCGTTCCGTGTTCTCCCGCGACGGCATGTGGCTGGCCGTCACCCCCTACGTCACCGTGATGGAGGGCGAGACGCCGGAGGACCGGCTGGTGCGCTTCCGCACCGTTGGCGACGCCAGCTGCACCGGCGCCGTCGAGTCCTCGGCCGCCGACATCGACACCGTGATCGACGAGATCGCCGCCACCCGCATCACCGAGCGGGGGGCCACCCGGGCCGACGATCGCACAACCGAAGCGGCCATGGAAGACCGCAAGAAGGAGGGGTACTTCTGATGGACCTGCTTCGCCTGGCCACCGCCGGCTCCGTCGACGACGGCAAGAGCACCCTCATCGGGCGCCTGCTGTACGACTCGAAGTCGATCTTCGAGGATCAGCTGGAGGCCATCGAGGCCACCAGCGCCAGCCGGGGCGACGAGCACACCAACCTGGCCCTGCTCACCGACGGCCTGCGGGCCGAGCGGGAGCAGGGGATCACGATCGACGTGGCCCACCGGTACTTCGCCACCCCCAACCGCAAGTTCATCATCGCCGACACCCCGGGGCACATCCAGTACACCCGCAACATGGTCACCGGGGCCTCCACCGCCGATCTGGCCATCATCCTGGTCGACGCCCGCAAGGGGATCCTGGAGCAGAGCCGGCGCCACTCCTACATCGCCAACCTGCTGCGTATCCCCCACGTGGTGGTGGCCATCAACAAGATGGACCTCGTCGGCTGGGACCAGCAGGTCTTCACCGACATCAAGCGCGAGTACACCGAGCTGGCCAGCCGGCTCGACTTCCGGGATCTCACGTTCATCCCGCTGTCGGCCCTCCACGGCGACAACGTGGTCGACCGGTCGGCCAACATGGACTGGTACAAGGGGTCCACCCTGCTCCACCACCTGGAGGAGGTCTACATCGCGTCCGACCGCAACCTGGTGGACGTGCGGTTCCCGGTGCAGTACGTGATCCGGCCCCAGAGCACCGAGCACCACGACTACCGCGGCTACGCCGGCACGGTGGCCGGCGGCATGCTGCGGGCCGGCGACGAGGTGATCGCCCTCCCCTCGGGCTTCGGCACCCGCATCACCCGGATCGACACCGCCGACGGCCCGGTCGACGCCGCCGTGGCCCCCATGGCGGTCACCGTGCTGCTGGAAGACGACCTCGACGTGAGCCGGGGCGACATGCTGTGCCGACCCAACAATCGGCCCGCCGTCACCCAGGACCTGGAGGCCATGGTGTGCTGGATGTCGGAGACGACACCCCTGCTGCCGGGAGCCAAGCTGGCCATCAAGCACACCACCCGGTGGGCCCGGGCCATGGTGAAGGATCTCCGCTACCGGCTCGACATCAACACCTCGCACCGCGACGAGTCGGCCACCAGCCTGGCCCTCAACGAGATCGGTCGGGTCCGGCTGCGCACCACCCAGCCGCTGATGGCCGACGACTACCAGCGCAACCGCAACACCGGCAGCTTCATCCTGGTCGACGAGGCCACCAACGTCACGGTTGCCGCCGGCATGATCGTCGGCACCGAGTGAGCGGGGCGTGACCGACCCCGTCTCCGAGAACACCGTCTGGCACCCCAGCGCCGTTGACCGGGCCAGCCGTGCCCAGGCCACCGGCGGTCCGGGCGCAACGGTGTGGCTGACCGGGCTGTCGGGGTCGGGGAAGTCGACGGTGGCGGTGGAGCTGGAACGCCAGCTGGTGGCCAGGGGTCGGGCCGCCTATCTGCTCGACGGCGACAACCTCCGCCAGGGCCTCAACGGCGACCTGGGGTTCTCGGCCGCCGATCGCGACGAGAACGTGCGCCGGGTGGCCCACGTGGCCCGGCTCCTGGCCGACGCCGGGGTGGTGGCCATCGTGCCCCTGATCAGCCCGTACCGGGCGGCCCGGAGCCTGGCCCGCCGGCTCCACGACGCCGCCGACCTGCCGTTCCTGGAGGTCTTCGTGGACACTCCGCTGGCCGAGTGCGAACGGCGCGATCCCAAGGGCCTGTACACGAGGGCCCGGGCCGGTGAGCTGCGGGGCATGACCGGCATCGACGACCCCTACGAGGCGCCACTGTCCCCCGAGCTGGTGCTCACCCCGGCCGACGGCGCCCCGGCAGCCATGGCCGCCCGGCTGCTCACGCTTCTAAGCGAACTCTGACACGGCGTGGCCGAAAGCGGGCCCCGACGTCAGAGTTCCGGGTTCGGAGCCTCAGGTGGCGGCGCAGGGGGTGCCGGCGGGGCCGGGCCCGGGCACGATGCCGACGATGTTCTCGTTCTCCGGCGTCGGTGGTGGCGTGGTGATAGCGGGGGCGGCCGTGGTGGTGGGCGACGCCGGCGTGCCGGTGCCCAACCCGTCGTAGTCGGGGCCCAACACGAGTTGCACGCTCTTGAGCGTGTTGTCCTGCTCGTAGTGGGGGGCCACGGCCAGGCTGGTGCCGAGCACCGAGGCTCCGGCAGCCAGGCGGCTGGGGTAGCGCACGGTGGTGAAGTCGACCGGTGCCGGCGCGTCGGCGATCTGGTCGACCTGGAACCCGGCGGTCTCCAGGTCGGTGGCCGACGACTTGGCCAGGCCCGAGATGCCGGCCCCGTTCTGCACCCCGATGGCGAAGCTGTCCTTGGCCACCGTGTCGGTTGACGGGGGCTGCGTGGGATCGACCGGTACCCGACCCCGGAAGATGTCGAGCGTGGCCTGGGCTTCGGCCTCGTTCAGCCGCAGCACATCGGCGCCACCGCCCGTGCGGAACTCGCTCACCGGCAGGGCGTGGCGACGGATGCCCTCGCTGCCCACACCGGAGAACGTGCGGGCCAGGTTGTAGAGCTCCTTGGCCGAGGCGCCGTCGTCGATCACCAGGTTGCGGCCACCGATGGTGAGGATGTCGTTGATCGTGCCCAGGCTGGTGAGGTCGAGCGACTGCTTCGACAGGTCGGCGATGCGGGTGATCAGGTACTGCTGGCGGGCCGAACGGCCGAGATCACTGGTGATGTCGCTCTTCCACTTGCCGTTCTGCTGGTACTCCAGATACCGGCTGCGGGCGAAGGCCAGCGACTGGGAGCCGTCGAGCACGTGACAGCCGGCGGTCTTGACGTCGAGCCCGGAGTGGGTGTCGCGCACCGGGGTGGAGAAGTAGATCGGCACCCCACCCAGGCTGTCGATGATCTGCTGAAAGCCGACGAAGTTGACTTCGGCGTAATTGTTGACCTCAACACCCAGCACGTCTTCCACCGTGGAGACGAGCCGTTGCTCACCGCCACCGGTCTCGGCGTTGAAGGCGGAGTTGATCCGGTTGTTGCCGTCGGTCCCGGCGATCGGCACCCACAGGTCACGCGGGATCGACAGGAGATCGACCATGTGGTTGGCCGGATCGATCCGGGCCAGCATGATCGTGTCGGTACGCTTGCCGTTGACCTTCTCGCCCAGGAACGCGCCGGCGTTGGGATCGTTGGGGTCTATCCCCTCCCGGGAGTCGGACCCGACGAGCAGCCAGTTGACCGGCTCACCAGGAGGCGCCGACTCCACCGTGGGCACCTTGAGGAAGGTGATGCTGCGGTAGCGGTTGAGCGTGTAGGTGAGGCCGAGGGCGGCGACCACCAACGACAGGGACGCGGTGAAGCCGAAACCGATCAGGAACCGCTGGCCCCACGTACGGCGGGGCTTGGTGCGAGTCGCTGTTGGGGGCCTCTGGATGCCCGACTCGAACCGTGTTGACAAGGCGGCAACTCCCGACCCGACGCTCGTGTGGAATGCTCCAACCTACCAGCCGACCACCCGAAGCTGGCGGCAGGCTTGACCGCCCCCGCTGTGCTGCGGTAGCAGATCCCGGCTTCCCCCTGCTTGCCGATTTGAAACGGCGAGGGGCGAGACTGCGCCCATGAGCGACTTGACCCTGGGCCTCGCCGAGGCCAGACCGGGCCCGGCCGGATTCTCCGGGCCCGACCCGCTGACCGACGCCAACGCCCGATGCCGCTGGGGGGCCAGCACCCTCGACTACGCCCTCTACCACGACACCGAGTGGGGCCGGCCCACGGCCGACGACCGCACCCTGCTGGAACGGCTCTGCCTCGAGGGGTTCCAGTCGGGGCTCTCCTGGCTCACCATCCTGCGCAAACGGGAGGGGTTCCGGGCGGCGTTCGCCGGGTTCGAGGCAGCCGAGATGGCCCGATTCGGCCCCGACGACGTGACCCGGCTGCTGGCGGACGCCGGGATCGTCCGCCACCGGGGCAAGATCGAGGCGGCGGTGAACAACGCCCGGGCCCTGGTGGACATGTGGGACCGGGGCGAATCGCTGGCGGAGCTCGTCTGGGCCCACGAGCCGGACCGGCGGGCGGCGCGGACCTACGCCGACGTTCCGGCTCAGACGCCGGCCTCGTTGGCACTGTCGAAGGCGCTGAAGAGACGGGGGTTCCGCTTCGTCGGCCCCACCACGGCCTATGCCGCCATGCAGGCGATGGGTGTGGTGAACGACCACCTGGCGGGCTGCTGGGTACGGGAGGACTGCGAGAATGAGCGCCAACGGCTCGCGCTACCCCTTGCCCCGCCCTGTGAATAACCTGGAGCCACCTCCGTGGGGCCGTAACCGCATAGAGCGACGATTAGGATCGTGGTTTGCCTTCTTTTCGATTTACCCACCCCCGATCAAGGGCGACATCGAACGAGAACCCAGGCGCTGACTCGGCCGACGGGTCGGCTGGCGATCCGGCCACCCCGTCGAGCGACAACGTGGATGGTGACGACGGTCACCCGGCAGAAGTGAGCAGCGGCGCGTCCGAAACGGGCCCATCCGTCCCCGGCAATGGCACGGGGGCCGGGGCCGACGGCGCCGTCGCCGCCCGTATCGATCTGGTTCGGGGCGTCGACGGGCTGACGCCGCCCGCCCCCGATGGCCTCCTGCGGCCGATCTCCCCGGCCCGTGTGCCGGGCTCGCGCCGGCAGCGGCACGAGGAGGCGAGGGCGGCCCGGGCCGGCGAGCCGGCGGCTGCCAACGGTGGGGCGGGAGGAACCGACGCCAGCCAGGCGACCTCCCCGGTTCGGGCCGACGACGGGTCGGCCGACGTCGATCTCCTCGCTCACGGGAGCGGAGCGGGCAACGGCGCCACCGCCGGCCCCGACCCCGGCGACGACGCCCCCGACCCACTCGACTGGGCCGAGCTGAAGCTGCCGCCGGTGCAGGGCGAAGACGACGATCTGTCTCCCTACGAGGGGCTACCGGCCGAACCGGTCGGCCACCACGAGGGCCCGGAGGCCGAGACCGCCAGCGCGCTGGTCGCCATCGGGGCCGAATCGGGCGACGAGGCCAACGGGCTGGTGGCCCACGACATCCCCGTGGTGTTGGAGGAGGAGCCGGCTCACGAGCACGGCGCCACCGACGAGCCGATCACGGTGGCGTCGGCCGACAACGGCCGGGCGGCATCGGCCGCGGCGCCGCCGATGGCCGAATCCCCGCCAGACGACCAGGACCCGCCGGCGGCCGACGCGGCGGCCGAGGCGGTGGTCATCTCCCCCGCGCCCCCCGACCCGTCGCCGTTCGGCCCCAAGCCGATCGCCACGCCTGCCGCCGATGTCGACCGCACAGTCGCCAGCGCGCCCCCTCAGCCTCCGGCCACCTTCGCCCTGCCGGCATCGGCGCCCCCCGCAACCGCCCCGACCCTGCCGAACGAGGCCGCGTCCGAGCCCGACTCGTCCGAGCCCGACCCAGCCGGGCCCGAGCTACGCCCGGCGGCAACGGCACCGGCCGACGTCCCTCCCCCACCGGCCGACGCCTCGCCCCCCGCTGCGGTTCGCCCGCCGACGCCACCCCAACCTCCGCCAGCCAGCGTCACCCCACGCGCCGA
>CADEDH010000014.1:55742-59732 GCA_902826025.1 uncultured Actinomycetes bacterium | reverse complement strand
CGATCTCCAGCCGTACGGGGCCGAGACAACCGACGACCTCGACCTCGACCTCGACCAGGAGTCCGACGACCACCTCGCCGACTACGAGGAAGAAACCGAACACGAAACCGACGATCACCTCGCCGACTACGCCGACGAGGCCTACGACGACGAAACCGAAGACGAGACCGACGACGGCTTCGTCCCGCCGGCCGCCACCCTGGAGTTGCGTCAGATCGCCGGGCTCACCGCCGGCATCGACCTCGAGCTCGATCGTGCCGGCCACGAGTTCGCCGAGGGCGACCAGTCAGTGGCCTTCACCATCACCGTCGACGACAAGGATCGGGCCGTGCTCGTGCCCGGCACGATGTCGGTGAAGCTCGACACCCAGCCGGTCACCCAACCCACCCTCATCGGATGGGGGGCACTCGATGTGGGCAGCGCCCGCTTCGTCGTCCGCCCCCGACGGTCGTTCCCCCAGGCCGACGAGTGGTTGGCCCAGCGGGAGGCCTTCGATCGGCCCGAGCTGGAGATCGAGGTCCCGCCCACTCTCGGCCTCCAGGTGGCCGCACCGGTCGAGCCCGACCGGGGCCGACGCCGCTTCGGGCGTCGCCGGGCGGGCGACAGCGATCCGCCGGCGGAAACCCTCAACGCCGAGTCCTGGGAGTTCATCGACCGGATCCGGGCCGCCCGGGCCGATCTGGCCGATCGGGAGCGCTACCTCCATCCCGACCCGGCCGAGTTGGTCGTCCGCACCCGGTCCCGGGCCCCGATCCTCGGCATCCGACCCCCCGGCCACCCACTGTTCGCCAAGGTCGGAGTGATCGTGGCCGACATGCCGTGGATGCCGAACTTCGACGACATCCGGGCCATCCCCGACACCCTCGGTCCCTACCTCCAGCCCCTGATGTCGCTCCCGTCGATCCCCATCGCCGCCGACCTCCTGGTCGGTCCGCTGGGCATCGTCGGCTCCCGGGCGGCCGCCGCCGCCTGCGCCCGCCACATCATCCTGTCGCTCCACGCCCTGTCCACACCCGATCTGCGGGTCCACATCGCCGCCAGCCCCGAGCGGGCCCCGGTGTGGGACTGGGCCTATGACCTGGCCGTGCACGACGAGATCGACCTCGACCACGGCTTCCCGGTGGTGGTCGTCGACGGCATCGAGAACTTCGGCCGCTACGGCGTCACCCACGCCGACGCCATCGAGCACCGGGTGGGCGTGGTGATCCTCACCGACTCGATCGACGACCTGCCGAACTACTGCGGCTCGGTGCTCCAGGTCGACCGGTCGGGCAGCGCGCTGCTCACCAACCACCTGGGCCACGTGATCGCCGGCACCCCGGTGGGCGTGGCCAACGACTTCGCCCTGCACCTGGCCGACGATCTCAACACCCTGTACCGACAGCGACGCTGACGCTGGCCGACGCCGTGCCCGGGGCGCCGAGCGCCCCGGCTGCTCCGACCCCCGGCTCTACTTCTTCTTCTTCTCCGGCAGGCCGACGGCGGCCTCGGAGCTGGCCCACCCGGGCCACCGCTCCCGGCTCTTGGCCGCCAGCTTGTTCATGAGGGCGATGGCGCCGGGATCGTCGTCGCCGGGACGGGTCTCGATCACCCCGTCTTTGATCATGGCGTCGATGACGGCCCGGCCCAGGTCGGTGCGGACGATGGTGAGGGTCCAGTCGGTCTTGTCGCCGATGCCACCGGTGGAGATGTCGGCGTGCTCGGCGGCGAAGTCGGGGCAGTGGTTGCAGCCCTCACGGGTCCAGGCGTGGCACTCCTTGAGGTTGATCTCGTGGTAGTCGCCGTTGCGCATCCACACCTGGAAGACGCCCTTGATGTTCATCTTGACGATGTCTTCCTTGGCCAACCCGTACTTCAGCCAGAACAGCTCGTCGAACAGGGAATCGTCGAAGCTCTTGGAGCACAGCAGGCCGATGTTGAGCTTGATGGGCTTCGACACCTTGCCCACCTTGCGGTGCCACATGACCGGGGCGATCGACGTCTGGCAGCTCATGCCCACCAGGGCCAGGTTCTCCAGCCCCTTCTCCATGGCCTCGTCATAGGCGATGGTGTTGGCCGAGTAGGTGTAGCGGCTACCAGCGCCGGCCAGCACCTCGGCGGCGTTGGTGGCCACGCCAGGGGTGGCCTTCCAGCCCGATGCCCCGCCTTCCAGCATCGACACCAGGGCCCCGTCGATGATCTTGTTCTCCAGGCACCAGATGAGGATGGCCGACACCAGGCCGCCGTCCTGGCCCTTGTCGTACACCGAGTCGTCGGCCGCCCGGACCAGCAGGATGTCTTTGAAGATGCCGGCCATCTCGTTGGGCTCCCGGGTGCGGCCGAACAGGTGCTCGTCGGCCTCGGGCTCCCACGCCCGGAACCGGGGGCAGGCCCGGGTGCACGACGTGCACCCCTTCTCCCCGTGCACGCAGTTGCCCAGCCCCAGCTCCTCCTCCAGATGGAAGGGCTTGTAGGCCCCGGGCTGGTGTTTGTAGCCGATCACGTCGTGAGGGCAGGCGATGACGCAGCCGGCGCACCCGGTGCACAGGCCCGACGTGATCACCTCGTCGTACAGCTCCTTCCACTGGAACGTCCAACGAGCGGGGGCGGCCTTGGCGGTGGACGGTGGAGCAGCCGTGTCGGTCATGGAACGAATCTAGCGGCCCGGCGGGAGCAGGGGCCAAGGGTGGGGTCGCCGGGTCCCGGCCGGGCCGTACCGACGGGGCTGCTTGTGGTCGAACAAACTCGATCCGTACACTCGCCGTCGGCGGCGGGTTGGCGACAGCAACCCTCATGGAGACGGGCGGAACGGGCGATGGCATGGCGGGGCGAAGCCAGGCGTTTTCGTGGTACGCGCGCGCTGGTCGCGCTGCTCGGACCGGTGGCGTTGCTTGTGCCGCTGGTGGCCGGCGGCGGTAGGGCCGGGGCCGCCATACCCACCTACAGCTACACCGACATCGGCTCGCTGTCTCTGGGCGGAGGGATCTCGGCCGTCGCCGACATGAACGAGCGGGGTGAGATCGTGGGCTCGGGCATCACGGTTTCCGGGGTTCGCCATGGGTTCGTGTGGCGGAGCGGCACCGTGACCGATCTGGGTGGGACGAACCCGGGCCCGAGCCAGGCCTTCGACATCAACGACAACGGCCAGGTGGTCGGCGAGGACGAGCTGTCCGGGAGCCGGCACGCCGTGCTGTGGGCAGTCGACGGCACGGTGACCGACCTGGGCGGCGACGTGCGGGACGCCGCCCGACGGGTGAACGACGCCGGCCAGGTCCTGCTCGCCGTGCCGGGCGGTGGGGCCCGATGGCAGAACGGACAGCGAACCCCGCTCGGCGACGTGAGCCTCCCGACCGACCTCAACGAGGCGGGCCAGGTGGTCGGCATCGGACCGGGGACGCCCGACAACGATTTCCTCGGGTTCCTGTGGGACCAGGGTGTCACTACCGTCGTCGACCTGCTCCCGCCCGTCGGCGGCCGGCAGGCCGTCAACCTGGACCTCAACGAGCGGGGCCAGGTGATCGGCGACCAGTGCTCGAGCGTCGGTGGCTGCCGCAACGGCAGCGTCAGCTTCTTCTGGGAGAACGGTGTGACCACGGCCATACCCACGCTCGGTGGGACGAGAAGCGACGCCGTCGCTCTCAACGACGCCGGCCAGATCGTCGGCTGGGCCGCCACCACCCTCCCGCTGCCCGCCGGGCCCGGACAGCTGGCCC
The DNA here is from genome assembly GCA_902826025.1 of uncultured Actinomycetes bacterium. Classification (GTDB taxonomy): domain Bacteria; phylum Actinomycetota; class Acidimicrobiia; order Acidimicrobiales; family SZUA-35; genus CADEDH01. Next base: position 56,040 of record CADEDH010000014.1, on the reverse strand, counting down.
ACGCCTTCCTGTGGCAGGGCGGCACGATGACCGACCTCGGGACCCTCCGTGCCGGCGACGAGTCCTTCGCCCTCGCCATCAACAACGCCGGCCAGGTGGTCGGCAGCTCGGGCGACCGGGCCTTCCTGTGGCAGGACGGGGAGATGGCCGACATCACCCCGCCGGGGGCGTCGGGGGCCGCGGCCCGGTTCATCTCCGACCGGGGCTCGATCCTGATCAGTGCCGTACCCGACGGGGGGACCGACACCCACTGGTACCTGGCGACACCCGCCGCCCCCGGTACCACCACGACCACCAC
>CADEDH010000014.1:0-55642 GCA_902826025.1 uncultured Actinomycetes bacterium | reverse complement strand
CCACCACCCAACCGAGCACGACGACCACCTCGAGGCCGGGTGACGGCCCGGTGTACAGCTGCGGTGGCGTGTCGGGGACGAAGCGGGAACTCCGGGCCGCCGGGTACCGCGTGGTGATCGGCACCGACCGCAACGACGAGCTGGAGGGGTCGAGCGGCCGCGATTTCATGCTGGGGCTGCGGGGTCGGGACGAGATCGAAAGCGGAAGTGGCGACGACGTCGTGTGCGGTGGACCGGGCAACGACCGTGTCGAGGGCGGGAGGGGCAACGATGCTCTGGCCGGCGAGACGGGTGACGACCGGCTCGACGGGGAGCGGGGCACTGATGTCTGCGATGGTGGCCCGGGCCGGGACGAGGCCCGGAGCTGCGAGACGGTGGCCGCCGTCCCCTGACCCGCGGCCGCCCGGCTTCCGGCGGCCTGAGACGGCGCTAGAGGCCGGCCAGCTCCTTGGCCCGGCTGAACACGGCGTCGAGCATGGGCTCGGTGAGCCTGCCGGTGAAGGTGTTCTGCTGGGAGACGTGGTAGCTGCACACCACCACCTCGCCTCCGGGGGCCGACGCCTCCACCCCGTGGCCGAACTTGGGCCGGGGCCGGATCCCCAGGTGACGGCACAGGACTTCGTAGGCGAACCCGCCGAGCACCACGAACACCGACGGCCGGACCAGCTCCAGCTCGCGATGGAGGAAGACCGAGCACCGGTCGCGCTCGTCGATCGTGGGCTTGTTGTCGGGTGGGGCGCAGCGCACCGGGGCGGTGATGAACACCCCGGTCAGCTCCTGACCGTCGTCGACATGGGTGCTGGTGGGCAGTCGGGCCAGGCCGGCCCGGTGCAGGGCACCGTAGAGCCAGTCGCCCGAGCGGTCGCCGGTGAACATGCGCCCGGTGCGGTTGGCCCCGTGGGCCGCCGGGGCCAGGCCGATCACGGCGATCCGGGCCTCGGGGTCACCGAAAGCCGGCACCCCCCGGCCCCAGTAGTCCCATTCCAGGTAAGCGGCCCGCTTCTCCGCCGCCACCTGCTCCCGCCACGCCACCAGCCGGGGGCAGGCCCGACACGCCGCCACCTCCTCGCCGATGGCGGCCAGCGCCGCCGCCCTGCCGGCCCTGTCGGCTCCCGCCTCCGCTGACACGGCGACACCCTAACCGCAGCGCGCACCGCGACACGGTTCGAAGCGACGTCGCGATTGGCGCGCTCAGCACACAGTTCGCGGCACGGTACGAACCGCGTAACGGATGGAGCGGACGGGCCACGGCGGCACCAAACGGCCCGCTTGTCCTGGTGGGGCCGGTGGTTGGATACCGTGGACGCCGATGGCTCGCCCCAAGGCACCGAAACCTACGCTGGTCCTGCTGGTCCGCCACGGTCGGACCCCCACCACCGGGCAGGTGCTGCCCGGCCGGGCCAAGGGTCTCCACCTGGCCGAGGAGGGGCAGGCCCAGGCCCAGCGGGCGGCCGAGCGCATCGCCATCCTGGGGGCCAAGCGGGTCAAGGCCGTGTACGCATCTCCCATGGAGCGCACCAAGGAGACGGCGGCCCCCATCGCCAAGGCCCTGGGCCTGCGGGTGCAGGTGATGCGCAATCTGATCGAGGCCGATTTCGGAAACTGGACGGGCCGCAACCTGGGAGAGCTGGCCAAGCTGCCCGAATGGCAGCAGGTGCAGCGCTACCCCAGTGGCTTCCGCTTCCCCGAGGGCGAGTCGTTCGCCCAGATGCAGGAGCGGGCCTGCGACGCCATCCACACCCTGGTGGGGCGCCATCCGGGCGAGGCGGTGGTGGCCGTGTCGCACGCCGATCCGATCAAGGCCATCGTGGCCGACGCCATGGGCACCCACCTCGACCTGTTCCAGCGGATCGTGGTTGGCCCGTGCTCGATCTCGGCCATCCTCTACACCTCGTCGGGCCCGGTGGTGCTGGCCGTGAACTCGATGGGCGACGACCTGCGCCAACTGGTGCCGAGCTGAATCATGGGCGAGTCGTACGAGTTCCGTGAGGTCACCCATTTCACCGCCGGCACCGAAGGGGCCCCCGGTCAGCGCACCTTCTTCCTCCAGGTGGGCGACGAGACCGGCCATGTGTCGGTGAAGCTGGAGAAAGACCAGGTGGCGGCGCTGGCCCAGTTCCTCCGCTCGGTCCTGGACGACCTGCCGGTCACGGTCGCCCTGGAAGACACCCAGCCTGTTCCCCTGCGCGAGCCCAACGCCGCCGAATGGGTGGTGGGCCAGATCGCCGTGGGCGTGGCCGAAGCCGAGGCCGAGGTGGTGGTGGTCGTCGACGAGCTGGTGATCGACGACGACGAAGAAGACGAAGACGACATGGACCTCGAAGACCTCGAGGACCTGCTCGACGATGACGACGATGACGACGACGAGATGGACTCGTTCTTCGCTCCCACCGACCGGGCCCGCATCCGGGCCCACATCAACGCCGCCCAGGCCGCCCAGTTCATCGTCACATCCGAGGCTCTGATGTCGGCCGGCCGCCCTCCCTGCCGGCTGTGCGGCCAGCCTCTGGATCCCCGGGGCCACGCCTGCCCCCGCCTCAACTGAGGGCGCGGCGATGGCCGGCGGCGACGACGGGACGAAGGGCGGGGCGTCCGGGAACGGGGCCTTCGACCTGGGCGCGCCGGAGCTGCTGGAGCTGTTCGTGGAAGGCGAGATGGAGATCGAGGGCCGCATGCCCTACAGCTCCAACGCCACCTATCTGGTGACGATGAGTCAGGAGCTCAGCTCCGGGAAGACCCGTCGTCACCGCGCCATCTACAAGCCGGGACGGGGCGAGCGCCCCCTGTGGGACTTCCCCCCCGACCTGTACAAGCGGGAGGTGGCCACCTACCGCCTGGCCGACGCCATGGGGCTCGACGTGATCCCGCCCACCACGATCGGCTCCGGCCCGATGGGCGAAGGCTCGATCCAGGCCTTCGTCGACGCCGACTTCTCCGAGCACTACTTCACGCTCCAGGAGGCCGGCCAGGGCCTCGACGACCTCCGCCGCCTGTGCGCCCTCGACCTGGTGGCCAACAACACCGACCGCAAGTCGGGCCACTGCCTGCTGGCCCGCAACGGCCGGGTGTACGGCATCGACCACGGCCTGTCGTTCCACGCCCAGTGGAAGCTGCGTACCGTGATGTGGGACTTCGTGGGCGAGCCCCTGCCCGACGACGTGACGGAAGGCCTGGAGCGCTTCCTGGCCCAGGATCCTCCGGTGGAGCTCACCTGCCTGCTCGACCGGTTCGAGAACGACGCCCTGCTCACCCGGGCCCGCAACTTGCTGGCGGCCGGCGAGTACCCCGACGATGACACCGGCGGCCACCGGTACCCCTGGCCGCTCGTCTGAGCGCAACCCTCCGGCGTTGCCTGGAGTTCGCTACGGCGAAACATCCCCCGAAAGGAGCGCCCCCGTGGCGACCGAGACACCCCAGCAGATCGAGGACCTGACGAACGCCTTCGTCGACGAGCACTGGGATCCCGCCATCACCGTGCGGGACTGGTGGGCCCGGCTGGCCGACGCCCGCCTGTCGCACCCCAGCCTCCCCGAGGCCGCCGGGGGCCGGGGCTGGTCGGCGGCCCAGGCCCGGGTGGCGGGCCAGGTGCTGGCCCGCCGGCGGGTGGTCGGTCCCCCCGGGGGCCTCGGCATGCTGCTGGCCGCCCCCACCATCGCCGATCACGGCTCGCCCGAGCAGTTCGCCCGCTGGCTGCCGTCGATCCTCGACGGCACCGAAGCCTGGTGCCAGCTGTTCTCCGAGCCCGGCGCCGGCTCCGACCTGGCCGGCCTGCAGTGCAGGGCCGAGCGCGACGGCGACGAGTGGGTGATCACCGGCCAGAAGGTGTGGACGTCCAATGGCCATGAGGCCGACTGGGGCATGCTGATCGCCCGCACCGATCCCGACCTGCCCAAGCACCAGGGCATCACCTACTTCGGCTTCCCCATGCGCCAGCCCGGGGTGGAGGTCCGGCCCCTCACCGAGATGACCGGGCGCGCCCTGTTCAACGAGGTGTTCATCGACGGGGCCCGGGTGAGTGACGCCAACATCATCGGCGGCCGGGGCAACGGCTGGAAGGTGGCCAACACCACGCTCACGCACGAGCGGGCCGGCATCGGGGGCGGGCACGGCGGCGGTTTCGGCACGGCTTCGCCCGGTGAGATCATGGGCGAGCTCGGCCAGCCGGTGGGCGACTTCCTGGGCCGCCGCCCCCCGATCTCGGCCGGCGGCGTCGGCCGCCGGGTGCTGAGCGTGCTGAGCGAGGAGGCGGAACGCCGGGGCCGTATGGCCGACCCCGTGGTGCGCGACGCCCTGACCCAGGTCCACATGCTGTACCGCCTGGCCGAGCTCACGCTGCAGCGTCAGGCGGCCGAGCGCCGCAGCGGCCGGTCCCGTTCGGGGCTGGGCGCTGGCGTGGAGGGCAACCTGGCCAAGATCGGGAACACCCGGCTGCTCCACCAGACCCGTCACGTCGCCGGTCTGATACTCGGCCCCGACGCCGCTCTGGTGGGCGAAGAGGCGGCCACCGGCGGCCTGCTGCAGGAGCTCACACTGTTCTCCCCCGCCCCGTCGATCTACGGCGGCACCGACGAGATTCAGCGCAATGTGATCGGTGAGCGGGGTCTGGGACTACCCAAGGAGCCGAGCCCCGATAAGGCCTGACCAGGGTTTTCGCGCCTGTCGGGAAGAACCCGCTCCTTTTGTTGGCCTGGATCCTGGGAAACAAGAGTACTTGAGCGCTATCATGACCCCATGGCTGAGGTCGATGATGGCTACGATGCTGTTCGCGCCGCGTACCCCCCGATCCTGAATACGGCGCAGGTTGCCGAACTGCTGGATCTCAACAGCCGAACGGTGCTGAACATGGCAGGCGACGGTCGTCTGCCGGCCAGCCGCCTGCCCGGTTCGCGCAAGTTCCACTTCGTCCTCGACGACATCATCGAGACGCTCAAGGCGAACCGGGTGGCAGCCAAACAAGGCTGACCCTCCGCCTCCGCCACGTTTCGCGGTAGCTTGTCTCTTTGAGCGCGCGGCGGCGCGCTTGCAGGCTGACACCGCCGCGGATGGAGGGTCCATGAGCGACGTCGAAGAGCTCCCCAGTTGGGCGCACCGCACCGTTGAGGCGGGCACGGTGGCCACCAGCAACGTGGCTCAGCCCATGCGGGCGCCGGACCCGGAGCGGCCGCGGGGCCGGGGGCTGCTGTTCGCCCTGCTCGGGCTGCTCCTGGTGGGGGCCGGAGCCTTCGCCGGCTACTGGTTCGTCGTGCGCGACGACAACTCGGCCGTCACCACCGCCAGCCCCATCACCACCACCACGGCCCAGGCCACCGACGCCTCCACCGGCGGCGACCAGGTGGCGGCCGGCGCCTCCACGAGCACCGCCACCAGCGCACCCTCCACCGAGCCGGCAGGGCCCAGCACCACCGCCGCCGGCTCGCCGTCCACCACCGCCGCTCCGCTCCAGGCCGCCACCGATTCCTCGATGGTCACCGCCGACAACCCGGCTGGTGCCGTCCGCTACGCCGTGTTCAAGGGCGGCCAGCTCTACTTGCGGGGCAAGGTGCCGGCCGAGGCCGTGGCCACGGAAATCGTCACCAAGGCCGGCATGGTGGTGGGTCCGGCCAACGTCCACAACGAATACCAGATCGACCCGGCGGTGCCGATCGACGTGGCCGCCCCGATCTACGTGGAAGACGTGGTGCTGTTCGGGTTCAACAGCGTGAAGGTGGAGGAGCCGTTCCTCCCCATCCTCGACCTGGGCACCCTGCTGCTCAGCCAGAACCCGAACGTGAGGATCACGATCGTCACCCGCACCGATTCCGTGGGCAGTGACGCCACCAACCTCGAGGTCTCCCAACAGCGGGGCCAGGCGGTGGCCAACTACTGGACCAAGAAGGGCATCGACCCGTCCCGCATCACGATCGACGCCCGGGGCGAGACCGACGCCAAGGACAGCGACGACGATAAGACGGCCGCCCTGAACCGGCGGGCCGAGTTCGTCATCACCGGCCTCCTGGGCTAGCCCAGCACCTGCGCCAGGGCGGTGAGGAGCCGCTCGATGTCGGCCATGGACGTGTAGTGCACCCACGACAGGCGCACTACGCCCTGTTCCGGGTCCACGTCCAGCCCCTGCAGCACGCGGTAGGCGTAGAAGTGGCCGGCCGAGCACCACACGCCCCGGGCCACCAGTTCGGCCGCCACCTCGGCCGGCTCCCGGTCCCGGGGCACGAAGGCCACCGTGGGGCACCGGTGCAGCGGGCCGGTATCCGCCGGCCCGGGCCCCAACAGTCGCACCGACGGGCAGCTCGCCAACCACGCCAGCACCGGCGCCACCAGGGCCGTCTCATGGGCCTGCCAGAGAGCCGATACGGCGGCCGACGCGGCCCGCAGGCCGTCGTCGGGCGTTCCCCCGTGGTGGCGATGGAGCAGCTCCACGTAGTCGAGCACGGCCCCCGCCGCCGCCTCCTGGGCGTGGTCGGGCCCGGCCGGGGTGAGCCGCTTCGACGGCAGGGCGGCGTTGAACACGTGGCCCTGGTTCGGCAGCTCATCGAGGATGCCGTTGCGGGTGACCATCAGCCCCTGGTGCACCGAGTACGTCTTGTACAGGCTGAACAGGTAGATGTCGGCATCCAGCGCCGCCACGTCGGGGAAGCCGTGGGGGGTGTACGACACCCCATCGGCCACGAGCCGGGCCCCCACCCCGTGGGCCAGGGCGACGGCCGCCGCCACGTCGTTCTCCTGGCCCACGATGTTGGAGGCGTGGGGCATGGTGACGAGCCGGGTGCGGGGACCGAGCAGGTCGGCCAGCACGTCGAGCGACAGCAGGCCGGTGATGGGCTCGGTCCGCCACTCCCGCAGGGTGGCCCCGGCCCGCTCGACCGCCCGGCGGATGGCACCGGTATTGGCCTCGTGATCCTGGTTGGTCACCACCACCTCGTCGCCCGGGCCGAGGGAGGCAGCGAACGCCTGGGCCAGCACGTAGGCGTTCATCGAGGTCGACGGCCCGAACTGCACCTCGTCGGGGGTGACACCCAGCGCCTCGGCCCAGCGCCGGCGGGAGTCGTCCATGGCCTCCCCGGCGATGGCCGAGGGGCCGTAGCCGGCGTAGGGCTGCACCTTGGTCTCCAGGTAGTACCGCTGAAGGGCGTCGATGGTCTGGGTGCAGGCCAGCGAGCCGCCGGCGTTCTCGAAGAACGAACCCCGCTCGTAGGCGGGCAGGGCCAGGGCCGGGAACTGGGAACGGGCGAAGCTGACGTCGAGCACGCCCCATTGTGGCGCAGTTCTATCCGGGGGCTGGCGCCCCCGCCGGCTTCGCCTCCCCCATCCGCCAGTGGGACCCCACCCACTGGCCCGGCTACGCCGGGTAGCGTCGGACGCATGACCTCCGGGGCGACGATGGGCCGAGACCTGGCCCCCGACCATGCGGCCCGGGTGGACGTGGCGGCCGGGCTGCGGCTGGCCGACACGGTCCGGGGGGCCAAGAACCCGGTGCTGGTGGGCCCCACCGAGGCCTGGTGGTCCACCCGCACCCCCCACGGCCCCGGCTCGCTGGCCCTGGCTCGGCTCGATCCGGTCACGGTGGAGGCCCGGGCCTGGGGCCCGGGGGCAGGCTGGCTGGTGGCCCAGGCCCCCCGCCTGCTGGGAGCCGACGACGACCCCGCCGGCTTCGAGCCCCCGCCGGGCCCGTTGGGCGAGCTGTGGCGCCGTAGCCCGTTCCGCCTGGCCCGTACCGACCGCCTGTGGGACGCCCTGGTGGGCGCCGTACTGGGCCAGAAGGTGCAGACGGCCAACGCCCGCCGGGCCCGCCGGGCCCTGGCCCGGCGCCACGGGGAGCGGGCCCCGGGCCCCCGGGAGTCGTGGCTGCTACCGCCGCCGGAGCGGGTGGCCGAGCTGGGCTACCACCACTTCCACCCGCTGGGGGTGGAACGCAAGCGGGCCACCGTCCTGATCCGGGTGGCCCGGGAGATGCCCCGCCTGGCCGGCCTGGAGGAGCGCCCGCCCGAGCAGCTCCGCCGCCGCCTGGAAGCGATCGCCGGGATCGGGCCGTGGACGTCGGCCATGGTCAGCGCGGTGACGGTGGGCGACCCCGACGCCGTGCCCGTCGGCGACTTCCACCTACCCAACGGGGTCGCCTGGCATCTGGCCGGCGAGCCCCGGGGCACCGACGAGCGGATGCTGGAGCTGCTGGCCCCCTGGGCCGGGCACCGGTGGCGGATCGTCCGCCTGGCCAAGGCGGCCGGCCCGGCCCCTCGCTACGGCCCCCGCCTGTCGCTCAACGGCGACGGCCTGCACCTCGGCCGCTGACCACCGATGCCGCCGCGCCAGCCTCCGACTGCGGAAATCGCGACACGCCAGCGAACCTTGTGGAGTTTTGCCGGCAGAGGCGGCAGTTGGTGACAAGGTTCGGGCCGGGGGAGCCGGAGGGCCCTCTCTACCAGTGGCGGAGGTCGACGGGCCAGCGGTCGACCACGGCGTCGCCGTCGAGCACCCAGTACTGCTCGTGCTTGGCCACCGTGGGGTCGACGTGGGCCGGCAGCAGCCGGATCCGGTCGCCCACGGCCGGCAGGGGGTCGCCGTCGGACGGCTTGAGCGTGCTGTGCTCGTCGGAGCAGAACTGCAGCTCGCCCTGGGGCCAGGTGGGGTTGCCGTGGTCCATGCCGAACGCCTTGAGCCCGGCGTCGACCACGAACCAGCCCTTGCGGCTGACCGAGATCACGGTGGCCACCACCCCCAGGGCGATGCGGAACGGCACCTCCAGCGTGGCGTACTGGGTGTCCATCAGGAGGTAGGAGCCGGCCTGGATCTCGTTGGCCCAGGTGTTGACGGCGTAGGTGCCGGTACCGCCGGCCGACACGATGTCGCCTCCCACTGCGGCGTGGGCCTCCAACAGCTTCGTCATCGACCGCTCCACCCGGCTGGCCCGCTCCGCCGGCTCGGCCACCATCATCAGGTGGCCCTCGTAGCCCATCACCCCCCGCACGGTGAGGCCGGCGGCCCGGGCGGCGTCGGCCAGGGGCCCCGCCTCCTCCACCGCGCACCCACACCGGGGCAGGCCCACCTCCACGTCGATCAGCACGTCCCGCACCCCGCCGGCGGCGGCGGCCCGGATCGTCTCGGGCGAGTCGACGGCCACCGTGATCCGGTGCCCGTCGGCGGCCAGGCGCCCCAGGCGGGAGCAGTCCACCACCTCGTTGGCCAGCAACAGGTCGGCCTCGATCCCGGCCGCCGCCACTCCCTCCAGCTCGCGGATCGTGGCGGCGCAGAACCGGTCGTGCCCGGCGGCCAGGAGGCGCCGGGTGATGTCGGTGGACTTGAACGCCTTGAGGTGGGGCCGCAGCGTGCCGCCGGGCCGGGCCGCCGACATCGTGGCCAGGTTGGCCTCGAACACCGGCCGGTCCACCACCAGGGCCGGTGTCGGCAGCTCGTCCATCCGGGACGGATCGGTGCTCGTCATCGTCGCTCAACCCCCTCACCGGGCCGGCGGCCCACGCCGGCCGACGGTAGCCCACAGCCGGGCCCGCCCGAGCAGTCGCACCCCGAGGCCCCGCTGCTAGGGTCGGCCGCTGTGGACATCGCCATTGTGGGAGCAGGGCTCACCGGGCTGGCCGCTGCCGTGGAGCTGCACGAGGCCGGCCACACCGTTCAGGTCTTCGAGGCCTCGGACCGGACAGGCGGCCGGGTGGCGACCGACGAGGTCGACGGCCACCTGTGCGATCGGGGCTTCCAGATCATGCTGGGCGCTTACCCCGACGCCGGCACCCTGATCGACCTCGACCGGCTCGACATGCGCTGGTTCGCCCCCGGGGCCCTCGTCCGTCGGGACGGGCGCTTCCACCGCCTGGGCGACCCACTCCAGGCCCCCGGCACGGCGCTCACCACCCTGCGGGCGCCGGTGGGCACGTTGGCCGACAAGCTCCGCATCCTGTCGTTCCGCCAGGCCGTCCGCCGGGGGCCGGTGGGCGCGGTGTGGACCCGGCCCGAGACCACGGCCCGCCAGCGGCTGGAGGCGGCCGGGTTCTCCCCGGCCATGATCGAGGGGCTCCTCGCTCCGCTGTTCACCGGGATCACCCTCGACCCCGAGTTGGGCGTGTCGAGCCGGGTGCTCGAGTTCGTGTTCCGGATGCTGTCGGCCGGCCCGGCCGGCGTGCCGGCGCGGGGCATGGGTGCCATCCCCGCCCAGCTGGCGGCCCGGCTGCCCGAGGGGGCGGTGGCCACCGGCGTGCCGGTGGCGGCGGTGGGGGCCGGGTCGCTCACGTTGGCCGAGGGAGAGCAAGTGGTGGCCGACGCCGTGGTGGTGGCCACCGACCGGTCGGCGGCGAGCCGGCTGTGCGGCCTCGACGATCCAGGCTGGCGCAGCTCCACCACCCTGTGGCTGGCCGCCCCCGAGGCCCCGGTGGCCGAGGCGATCCTGGTGCTCAACGGCGAAGGCCCCTCCTCCGGCCCGCCCAGCTCCCTGGCGGTGATGAGCGCCGTATCGCCCGCCTACGCCCCGGCCGGGTCGTCCACCATCGCCGTGTCGGCCCCGGGGACGGGCCCCGATCTGGTGGAGGCCCTGCGGGGCCAGCTGCGGGGCTGGTACGGGCCGGTGGCCGACACCTGGGCCACGCTGCGGGTCGACGAGATCCCCCACGCCCATCCCCGGGTGCCGCTGGGCACACCCCGCTCGCTGGTGGCCGCCCTGAACGCCGAGTTGCAGCCCACCGACGACCCCAATGCGGCGGCCGTGTGGGTGTGCGGCGACCATCTGGCCGACCCGTCGATCAACGGCGCCATCGCCTCGGGCCGGGCCGCCGCCACCGCCGTGCTCACCGCCCGCCCGGCCCGTACCAGCGCCTGAGCCACCGCCGTGCCCGAGCTGCCCGAGGTCGAGACGATCCGGCGCCAGCTCGAAGGGGTGCTGGGGGGGCGCCGGGTGATCGAGGCCGGCTCCCACCCCTCGGCCAAGTTCACCCCGGCCCGGGACGTCACCGGCGCCCGGCTCCTCACCGCCGGGCGGCGGGGCAAGTTCCTGTTGCTCGGCACCGACGACGGCCGGGAGCTGGTGGTCCACCTGGGGATGACGGGAGCGCTCAGCTTCCATCCCGACCCCGACGTGCACGGCGATCCCCACCTCCGGGCGTGGTGGCGCCTGGCGCCGGCCGACGGCGACGACCAGCAGGCCCTGCAGGTCGAAGAGACCCTGCTTTTTCACGACATCCGCCGCTTCGGCCGCATCCGGGTGGTGACGGCGGGCGAATACCACGGCATCCCCGCCCTGGCCGCCGCCGGGCCCGAGCCCTTTGATCCCGAGCTCGACGGGCGACGCCTCTGGCTCAACCTGTCGAAAAGTCGGCGCCGCCTGAAAACTCAGCTCCTATCCCAACGCCCGATCGCCGGCGTGGGCAACATCTATGCCGATGAAGCCCTGTGGCTGGCCGGAATCAGTCCTTTCACCACCTCAATCGGGCTCGTTCGGGCCACCCGATTGCTGGAAGCACTCCGCCAGGTTCTTGGCCAGGGAATAGACAATGGGGGAACGACTTTTCGCGACTACCGGAACCTGGCGGGAGGTTCAGGTTCGAATCAGTTGAGGTTGGCGGTGTATGGACGGGCAGGTGCCCCGTGCTTACGCTGTGACACCGTCCTGCGTTCGGCGGTACTGGACGCCCGAACCACCACCTGGTGTCCCACCTGCCAACGCCGGTAATTCGCGATACAACGACTCGACCCGCAAAGGCATTTCCCGTACCGCTTCATCAGGAAGAAATTCGGTCAACGGCAATGCTTTAAATCCAAATCGCGAAGAAATCGAGCCAGGATCCCAACAACGACTCGTTCGACCTCTAGTATTGGGCGCGATGGATGAGGGGTTCAGCGAGGATGATCAACGTCTGTGGCGCCTCTTCCACTCTGCTTCCACCCGCCTGCTGGAGCGGCTCGATCATGAGCTCCAGCAGCGGTCCCAGCTCTCACTGACCGATTTCGACATCCTGTCGATGCTGTCTGGAGCGCCGGCCAACCGGCTGCGGATGAGCGAACTGGCCGAGCAGGTGCTCGTGTCCCGCAGCCGGCTCACCTACCGGGTCGACCGGCTGGCCGAGCTCGACTACGTGACCCGCCAGGAGTGCGAGGACGACCGTCGGGGCCTGTTCGCCATCCTCACCGACAACGGAGCCAAGGCGCTGGCCGCCGCCGCCCCCGGTCACATCAACGACATCCGCAACCTGCTGTGGTCCATTGTGCAGCCGGAGGAGCGGACCGTGCTGACCCAGGTGCTGGCCCGAGTGGACGGCAACCTCTCCACCTACTGAACTGCAGGACGTGCTGTTCACCGTGGTCGGGCCCGGACGGGCCGGATTGTCGTTCGCCGGTGCCCTGGTGGCCAGCGGATGGCAGTGCGTGGCCACGCTCGGCCGCCACGACGACCTGCGCCTGGCCGCCGCCGACTGCGACGTGGTGCTGATCACCGTCCCCGACGATCAGATCGCTGCCGTGGCCGCCGCCATCACCCCGGGACGGGCCGTCGTGGTCCACGCTTCGGGGGCCAAGGGTCTCGACGTGCTGGCACCGCACGCTCGCCGGGCCTCGGTGCATCCGCTCATGTCGCTGCCCGACCCCGAAACCGGAGCTGGCAAGCTCCGCCGGGGCGGGGTGTTCGCCGTGGCCGGCGACCCGGTGGCGGAGCGGATCGTGACCGCCCTGGGCGGACGCCCGGTAGCGGTGGACGACGGCCGCCGGCCCCTCTACCACGCCACGGCGGCGGTGGCCGCCAACCACCTGGTGGCCCTCTGTGCCCAGGTCGAGCGGCTGGCGGCGCGGGCCGGCGTCCCCCTCGACGCCTACTGGGACCTGATGGAAACGACGCTGGAAAACGTTCGGCGGTCGGGTCCGATACCGTCACTGACAGGACCGGCGGCTCGGGGGGACTCCTCGACCATTTCCCTGCATCTGGAGGCACTGCCGACCGATGAGCGAACCCTGTACCTCGTCCTGGCCAACGAGGCGGCCCGGCTCGCCGGTCGCCCTCCCTACCGCGAGCAGACCCGCACCGTGAGCACCGAGGCCCTCGCCGTGACCCCCACCACTCCCACGCTGGTCCCCACGATCGCCGAATTGCGGGCCCGGCTCGACGCCGAACGCCGGGCCGGCCGCAGCATCGGGTTCGTGCCCACCATGGGCTACCTCCACGACGGCCATGGATCGTTGATGCGGGCGGCGGCCGCCGCCAACGACGTGGTGGTGGCCTCGATCTTCGTCAACCCCCTCCAGTTCGCCCCCACCGAAGACCTGGCCGGCTACCCCCGGGACCTGGAGCGTGACATCGGCGTGGCCGGCACCAACGGCGTCCACCTGCTGTTCACCCCCGACGTCACCGAGATGTACCCCCGGCCGATGATCACCACCGTGTCGGTGGCCGAGCTGTCGGCCCGGTGGGACGGGGCCAGCCGGCCCACCCATTTCGACGGGGTGTCCACCGTGGTCACCAAGCTGTTCAACATCGTGGGCCCGTGCCGGGCCTACTTCGGCGAGAAGGACTACCAGCAGCTGGCCATCATCACCCGGATGACGGCCGACCTGGCCATCCCGGTGGAGGTGATCGGTTGCCCCATCGTGCGGGAGCCCGACGGGCTGGCCATGTCGAGCCGCAACGTCTACCTCGATCCGGCCCAGCGGGCGGCCGCCGTGGTGCTGCGCCGGGCCCTCGACGCCGGCACGGCGGCGATTCTCGACGGAGAGCGCGACCCGGAGCGGGTCAGCGACGTCATGACGTCGGTGGTGGCGGCCGAGCCTCTGGCAACCCTCGATTACGCAGCGGCGGTGGACCCCCACACGCTCGAGGTGCCGGCCACCCTCGGATCCCATACCCGCCTCCTCATCGCCGCCCGGGTCGGCACCACCCGGCTGATCGACAACTGCGGAGTCGACACCGGCTCCGTCCGACCGCTAGGAACGCCCGCGTGAGCACCCCCAGAACCGTCCCCGGCATCCGGTCATCCAAGCGGCGCACCGGAAGCGCCCCGCTGGTGATGGTCACGGCCTACGACGCCCCGTCGGCCCGGGTGGCCACCGCCGCCGACGTCGACCTCATCCTGGTCGGCGACTCGCTGGCCATGGCCGTGCTGGGCTACGACGACACCCTCCAGGTGACGATCGACGACATGGCCCATCACACCGCAGCGGTGGCCCGGTCGAAGCCCACGGCCGTGGTGGTGGGCGACATGCCGTGGATGAGCTACCACCTCACGCCCCGGCGCACGGTGGAGAACGCGGCCAAGCTGATCCGGGCCGGCGCCCACTCGGTGAAGCTGGAGGGCGGGGCCAAGCGGGCCACCATGGTGGAGGCCATCGTGGCGGCCGAGATCCCGGTGATGGGCCACATCGGCCTCACCCCCCAGAGCACCCACGTGATGGGCGGGTTCAAGGTGCAGGGCCGGGAAGCCGAAGCCGCCCGCCGCCTGGCCGATGACGCCAAGGCCCTCCAGGAGGCCGGCTGCTACGCCGTGGTGATCGAGGGCGTGCCCGACGTGGTGGGCGAGCTGGTGACCGAGGCCATCGAGATCCCCACCATCGGGATCGGGGCCGGCCCCGGCTGCGATGGCCAGGTGCTGGTCTACGTCGACGTGATCGGCCTGGAGAACCGGTTCAAGCCGAAGTTCGTGCGCCGCTACGGCACCGCCTTCGACGACCAGTCGGCCGCCCTCAGCCGATTCGCCGCCGACGTGCGGGACGGCACGTTCCCCGCCGCCGACGAGGCCTACAAAGCCAACGACACCCTCACCGAGGCGCTCGGCCTCTACGGCCGGGCACCGTCACCCTCGTCGTCGGCCCAGGCCCCCCAGGCCTGACGGGGACCTGTCTTGCCCCACGTCCACCTCAGCGGTCCCAGCCCGGTCGAGGCTGGATTCGCCCGGATCCGGCGCAAGCTGGCCGTGCCCGAGGGCTTCCCGGCCGAGGTGGAGGCGGAGGCGGCGGCCGCCCGGCCCGCCCCGGGCCTGGACCAGCGGCGCGACGCCCGCCACGTGGCCCTGGTGGCCATCGACCCGGCCGGATCCACCGACCTCGACCAGGCCCTGTGCCTGGAGCGGCGGGGCGACGGCTACCGGTTCCACTACGCCATCGCCGACGTGGCCGCCTTCGTGACCCCCGGCGGCGCCGTCGATGCCGAGGCCCGGCGCCGGGGAGTGACGTTGTACAGCCCCGACGGTCGGGCTCCGCTCCACCCGACGGTGTTGAGCGAAGACCGGGTCAGCCTGCTGCCGGGGGGCGACAAGCCGGCCCTGCTGTGGACGATCGACCTCGACGAGCGGGCCGAGCCGGAGGGCTGGCACGTGGAGCGGGCCGTGGTGCGCACCCGGGCCGCCATCTCCTACCCCCAGGCCCAGGCAGCCATCGATGGCACAGGTCAGGTACCCGATGAGGTGTCCGGCTCGATCGCGTTGCTGCCCGAGGTGGGCGCCAAGCGCCAGGCCCGGGAAGCGGAACGGGGCGGCATCAGCCTCAACCTACCGGCCCAGCGGGTGGAGGAAGGGCCCGACGGCGCCTACCGGCTGGCCTTCGAGCTGTCCCTGCCGGTGGAGGGTTGGAACGCCCAGCTGTCGCTCCTGACCGGGATCGTGGCCGGGCGCACGATGGTGGAGGCCGAGGTGGGGATTCTGCGCACCCTGCCCTCGGCGGCCCCCGACGCCATCACCACGCTGCGCCGCACGGCCCACGCCCTCGGCCTGTCCTGGCCCCGCGAGCAGCCGTACCCCGCCTTCGTGCGGGGCCTGGCCGGCGAGGTCAGCCCCCGGGCGGCGGCGTTCCTGATCCAGGCCGCCCGCACCCTGCGGGGGGCCGGCTACGCCGGGTTCGACGGCACGGTGCCCGACCAGCCCGAGCACGGGGCCATCGCCTCGGTCTACGCCCACGTCACGGCGCCCCTGCGTCGCCTCGTCGACCGGTTCGGCAACGAGATCCTGCTCGCCCTGCACGCCGGCACCCGGCCCCCGGCCTGGGCGCTGGAGGCGCTCGACGAACTGCCCTCCCTGATGGGCCAGGCCAGCCAGCGGGAGTCGACCCTGGAGCGGGCCCTGCTCGACTACGCCGAGGCCGTGGTGCTGGCCCCCGGTGTTGGCCGGCGGTTCACGGGCACGGTGGTCGATGTCGGCCGCAACCGGGCCCAGGTCCAGATCGCCGAGCCGGCCGTGGTGGCCACGGTCACGGGCGACGGGTGGCAGCTGGCCCAGGAGATCGGCCTCCAGCTCACCGCCGCCGACCCCGACAACGGCACGATCGCCTTCCAACCGCTGTGAGCGCGGGCCCCGCTCGGGCCGACCCTGCGGATCAGGGTCGGGGGGCTTCGCCGACCTTGAGGGCGAAGTGGCGGCCGTCGAGATCGGTGACGGCCAGGTCGAGGTCGTAGACCTGGCCACTGGCCGGCATGATCAGGGCGCACCGCAGCACCTTGTCGGCCCCCAGCACCACCGAGGTGTTGCCGCAGT
Source organism: uncultured Actinomycetes bacterium (assembly GCA_902826025.1). Taxonomy (GTDB): domain Bacteria; phylum Actinomycetota; class Acidimicrobiia; order Acidimicrobiales; family SZUA-35; genus CADEDH01. The sequence goes on along the minus strand of CADEDH010000014.1, from coordinate 39,203 downwards.
CGACCGAGTCGGCGGTGAAGTTGGCACCGGCCGACTCGTTGAGCTGTGACGCTGCCTGTCGCTCGAAGCTGGGCAGCGCGGCCGCGCTGATCAGGTTCGACGTGACCAGGCCGAGGTGACCGTCGGGTTTGATCGTGCCCGTGATCTCGATCGGGTCACCGGGGGGCTGGGTGGTGCGGGCCGCCGTGCAGGTGAACGAGACACCGATGTCAAGGGCGCCGGGCACGGTGCAGGCCGGGGTGAGGGGCCCGAGGCCGATGGCGGTCGCCAGCTCGCCGGCGATCATCGTCTCGGCCCGGGTCTGGGCCCCGTTGGTGGTGGCTGCGGGCGCCGGGGTACCGGCGCTGCAGCCGGTGACGGCCAGCCCGATGGTGGTGGTGAAAGCGAGCATGATGGGGGGTAGTCGCACGGCCGACCCTCCTGGTGGTGGTACGGCCTCGGTCTGAGGCCGGCTGTCATTGGCCGCCCCGGCTCCACCGCTCAGCTCCGAGAGTAGCCTTTCCCTCATCGCGAGTGGTGCCAATGCTGCGGCCCGGGAGGGCGAGGTTCGTCTGGCCAGCCGCGGGCCGGCCCGGGCCGGCCCCCTGATCGAGTTTCTCGCCACCCGGGCCATACCCGGTCTGGAGTGGGCCGAGGGCGGCGCCTTCCACCGCAACCTGCCCGATGGCGGCTGGCTGGAGCTGCGGGCCGCCCCCGATCCCGACGCCCGATGGCTCAGCCTGCGGCTCAATCACCCCGGCGGCGATCACCCCGGCGGCCCGGCAGGCAGACGGGGCGGTCACGACCGCCGGGCGGTTGACGATGACGACGGCGACGGCGACGGCGACGGCGACCACGGGGTGGTGCGGGCCGTGCAACGGGTGGCCGACCTCGACACCGACCTGGAGCCGGTGACCGCCCACCTGGCCACCGACCCCGAGCTGGCCGAACGGTTGGCCGTGGTGGGGCCGGCCCGCCTGCCCGGCACCTTCGACCCGTTCGAGCTGGCGGTACGGGCCGTGGTGGGCCAGCAGGTGACGGTGGCGGCGGCCCGCACCCTGCTGGGCCGGCTCGTGGCCCTGGTGGCCACCGACGGCGAGGCCGGGCCGGCCGACGTGGTGAACGTGCCGGCGTTCCCCAGTGCCGCGGCGGTGGCCGACGCCTCCCTCGACGGTCTGGGGATGCCGGCCGCCCGCCGCCACACGATCCGCCAGCTGGCCGGGGCCGTGGCCGAGAGCAGGGTGGGGCTCGGGCCCGACGCCGATCCCGAGGAGCTGACCCGCCAGCTCGTCGCCCTTCCCGGTATCGGGCCCTGGACGGCGGGATACGTGACGATGCGAGTGGTGGGTCACGGCGACGGTTGGCCCACCGGCGATCTGGTGCTGCGCCAGTCGCTCGGGCTTCCCGCCGCCCATCTGGAGCGGCGGGCCCAGGCCTGGCGGCCCTGGCGGTCCTACGCCGCCCTGCTCCTGTGGCGCACCGCCCCGCCCCCGCAACCCCGCCGCCGTCGATCCACCGCCCCCCGCCCGGAAGGAACCCCCGGCCCATGACCAACAGGCTGGCCGTGCTGGCTGTAGCGCAGTGCACGATCGACACCCCGGTGGGGCCGCTCACCCTGGTCAGCGAGGGCGAGGCGCTGGCCGCAGGAGGGTTCTGCCCGCCCGCCGTGCTCGCGGCCCGGCTCACCCCGGCTCAGCGGGAGGCGCTCCGGCCCCGGGCCGACCTCGGCCCGCTCACCCGGGCCGTGGCCGCCTACCTGGCCGGTCAGATCGACGCCCTCGACGTCCTCCCCGTCGCCCAGCCCGGCACCCCTCTCCAGCAGGAGGTGTGGGCCGCGCTGCGGGCCATCCCCGCCGGCCAGGTCCGCACGTACACCGAGCTGGCGGCGGCCACCAGCCGCCCCGACGCCGTGCGCTCCGCCGGCACCGCTTGTGGCCGCAATCTCGTGTCGCCCGTGGTCCCCTGCCACCGGGCCCAGCGGCGAGACGGCTCCCTGGCCGGTTACTACTGGGGCCTCGACGTCAAACGCTGGCTGCTGGCCCACGAGGCCCGCGCCACCGGCGATCGCTGACCCGCCGCGCCGTCCGGCGGTACGCCACGTCAGGATCCGGGTGGCGCCGGGGGCGATCCAGCGTCGGGCTGGCGGCGGCGGACCTCCACCTCCACCCCGAGGGCAACCGACAGCAGGTCGGCCCGCTCGTTGGCCGAATAGATCTCCAGGTCCAGGTCGCCCCAGCCGGTGACCACAGGCTCGATCACCAGCCGCTGCCCGCCGGCCCCGGCCCGATCGCCGCCGCCCTTGCGCTCCGACTTGGGGGCCCGCCGACCGCCGGCGGCGGGCTCCAATCGCACGGCAACGGCCGCCACCCGGCCGGTGTGGCGCCGGTCGAGCCCGATTGCCACCCGCAGCAGCCCGGCCAGGATCCGCACCAGCCGCCGGTCGGCTTCGGGTACCCCGGCCAGCTCGGGATGGCGGTCGCTGGGATGGCTCTTGCGGTGGTAGCGGGCCACCAGGGCGATCAGCTCGATCTCCCGCTGGGTGAACCCGGTGAGCTGCTCGGTGTTGCGCACGATGTACCACGAGTGCTTGTGGTGGCCGGAGTGGGAGATGAACATGCCCACGTTGTGGACCAGGGCCGCCAGGTCGAGCAGCTCCCGGGCCTCGGGCCCGAGCTGGTGCAGGTCGGCTGTGCGGTCGAAGAGCTGGAGGGCGAGCCGGGCCGATGTCTCGGCGTGGGTGAAGTCGGGGTCGAGCTGGCGGGCCAGGCGTCGCGCCGACGTGCGGCGCATGTTGCGGGTGGCCTCGGGACCGGCCGGGAACCGGTCGTACAGCACCCCCTCCCGCAGGGCCAGGTCCGACACCGTCATCGCCTCCAGGCCGAAGGCGTCGAAGATCTCCTGCAGGAGCAGGACGCCGCCCACGATGATGTCGACCCGGCGCTCGTCCAGCCCCCGGATCCGGCGCCGTCCGCTGGCCGACAGGCTCAGCACCCGATCCGCCACCGCCGCCAGCTCACCGGCGGTGAACGAGAACCCGTTGATCTGGCGGAGATCCAGCCCCCGGTCGGCCGCCACCATCAGGGCGATCGACTCGATCGTGCCCGAGCTTCCCACCGCCAGCTCGGGGCGGTGGCCGCCCAGGTCGCGGGCCACACCGCTGAGCGCCCCCCGGAGAAAGGTGCGGCACTCGGCCACGGCGGCCGCCGGAGGCGGGCCGTCGACCCCTGCCGGGAGGAACCGCTCGGTGAGTCGGATGGCGCCCAGGCGCAGGCTCCGGGCTTCCACCAGCTCTCCCTGCTCCCCTACCACGAACTCGGTGCTGCCGCCCCCGATGTCGACCACCAGGGCCCGCCGGTCGACCAGGGACACGGCGTGGCGCACCCCCTGGAAGATGAGCCGGGCCTCCTCCAACCCGCTGATCACCTCGACGTTCAGGCCCAGCTCCCGCTGGGCCCGCACCACCAGCTCGTCACGGTTCTCCGCCTCCCGCACGGCGCTGGTGGCCACGGCGGTGACGTCGGCCCCGTAGCTGGCGGCCACGTCGATCATGCGGGCCAGAGCCTCCACCGCCCGCTCGATGGCTTCGGGGGCCAGGACCTTCATGTCGCCCCCACCGGAGCCGAGGCGAACCATCTCCTTCTCGGTGGTGACCACGTCGAAGCCGCCCCCGTCCAGCGCCCGGGCCACCACCAGGTGAAACGAGTTCGTGCCGATGTCGATGGCGGCATGCATATCGCTCACTGGGGGCATCATCTCCTAGCCTCGGCCGACATGGGATGGATCCTGCGCACCACGGTGCCGTCGGTGGACTCCGAAGCGCTCGGCGCCCTGTTGTGGGATCTGCACGCTACCGGCCTGGCCGAGATCGCCCGGGGCGACACCACAGTCACGGATCCCGATTCTGGTCCCTCGGACGCCAACGGGGCACCTCCAGGCGAGGGGAATCCCGCCCCCGGGTCGGTGGACATCGTGGCCGGCTTCGCCACCGGGCCCGAGGCCGACGCGGCGGCGGAGGCGGTGAGACGGTGGACCGGCCCTTCGGGCGCCGCGGCCCCCGACGTGACCGTGGCCACGGTTGACGACCACGACTGGCTCGATCCCCACCGCACGGCCACGATCGATGTGGGCGGCCACCGCCTCGAACTCCTGGTGGGCGGGGCCTTCGGCGACGGCACCCACCCCAGCACCCGCCTCGCTCTCGACCTGCTGGCCGTGATGGTGCGACCGGGGGCCGCCGTGCTCGACGTGGGCACCGGCACCGGGGTGCTGGCGCTCGGGGCCCGGGCCCTGGGAGCGGGGCCGGTGGTGGCGGTCGACACCGATCCCGAGGCCCGCCGGGTGGCCCTGGTCAACGTGACCAACGCCCGGCGGCTCACCCGCTCGGTGCCGATCGAGGTCACCGGCGAGCTCCCGCCCCCGCCCACCGCCTCCCCCTCGCCGTCGGCCCCGCCCGGCCAGCGCCGTTTGTGGGAGTGGGGCGGGGGCGAGCTGCCGCCCCGGCGCCGCTTCGCCGTGGTGGTGGCGAACCTGGTGCTGGGCGAGCAGCGGGACGTTGCGCCCCTGATCGGCCCGCTGGTGGCACCGGGCGGGGCCCTGGTACTGGCCGGGCTGCTCACGACCCAGGAAGCCGACGCCGCGGCCATCCACCCCGGCTTCGATGTGGTGGAGCGTCGTACCAGCGGCGATTGGATCGGGCTGGCCCTGCGCCGGCGGGCCAGCGGCCCGTGACCGGCCCGTGAGTGGCCTGGTCTGGTACGCCGCCTACGGGTCGAACCTGTGGTCGGCCCGGTTCCTGACCTACCTCACCGGCGGCCCCGTACCCCTGAGTCCCACCGGCCGGATGCAGGCGGGGGCCCGGGACCCGTCGCCCCCACGGGCTCACGAGCCGGTCCGGCTGCCCGGGCGGATCCTGTTCGGCCGCTCGTCGTCGGGCTGGGGTGAGGGCGGGGTCGCCTTTCTCGACCCGATGGCTCCCGACCCGGTGCCGGGGGACAAGGCCGGAGGCGACGGCGGGGACCAGGTGCTGGGCCGGCTGTGGCTGATCACGGTCGACCAGTTCGCCGACGTGGCCAGCCAGGAGAACGGCCATCCGCTGCCGGCGGGGGCGGCCGACCCGGCGGCGCTGGAGCCGGGTGGCCACGTCGACGTGGGCCCTGGCTGGTACGGACGGTTGCTCCACATGGGGGCGGGGCCCGACGGGCACCCGATCCTGACCTTTACCTGCCCCGACCCGGCCGCCGTACCCCGCCGGGCCGCCCACGCCACCTACCGGGAGGTGATCGCCCGAGGCCTGATCGAGACGTGGAGTCTCACGGCGGCGGAGGCGGCGGCATACATCGACGCCTCCCACTAGAGCTCCCCGCCCCCTCCCCCCGCCACCGCCCCCCTCCCCCTCGAACGTTGTGAAGAAATGCCAGCAGGGGCGGCAATAGTCGACAAAGTTCGCCGCGGGGGCACGGTTTCGGTGCCCGTCACAGGCCGCCCGGCGGCGCTAGCGTGGTGCCCCATGACCAGCCCGGACACCGGCCTGCCCCCCATAGTCGACGTCGCCTGGCTGCAGGGCCAGCTCGAGGCGGGCCAGCCGGTGATGGTGGCCGACGTCCGCTGGTACCTCGACGGCCGGTCCGGGCCCGATGCCTTCGTGGCCGGCCACATTCCGGGCGCGGTGTTCATCGACATGGACGCCGTATTGGCCACCCACGGCGCCCCCACCGACGGCCGCCATCCCATGCCGTCGCCCGAGACGTTCGCCGCCGGTCTGGCCGCCGCCGGTATCGGCCCCGGCACCCCGGTGGTGGCCTACGACGACCTGGGTGGCATGGTGGCCGGCCGCCTGGTGTGGATGCTCCGCATCCTGGGCGGTCCCGCCGCCCTGCTCGACGGCGGCCTGGCGGCCTGGCCTGGCCCGTTGGCCACCGGCCCCGAGGCGGCACCCACCCCCGTGGAGTGCCCGGTGCGCCCTTGGCCCGCCGGCGCCATGGCCACCGAGGACGAGGTGGTGGCCCACATCGCCGCCGGCGGTGTGGTGGCCGACAGCCGGGCGGCCGAGCGCTACCGGGGCGACACCGAGCCGGTCGATCCCCGGGCCGGTCACATCCCCGGCGCCGTCAACCTGCCGTTCGGGGCGAACCTCGGCGCCGATGGCCGGTTCCGGCCCGCGGCCGAGTTGGCCGCCCGATTCGAGGGGGCCGGGGTGGACGGCGACGCCATCTTCTACTGCGGCTCCGGCGTCAGTGCCTGCAACAACGTCTTGGCGGCTGAGGCCGCCGGACGGGGCCGGCCCCGGCTCTACGTCGGCTCCTGGTCGGCCTGGTCGTCCGACCCCGAGCGCCCGGCCGCCACCGGCGACCAGCCGTGACCCAGCCGGCGGCCGGCAGCCAGCGGACGGGCCGCCCCCGACCCTCCGCTGCCCGGGCCGCCGCCATCGGGCTCGGCATCGGCCTCGGCGCCGCCGCCCTGGTCGGCGGGTCGGGCGTCGGGGCCCCGCGCCCGGCGGCGGCCCAGTCGGAACCGTCGTCATGCCCGGCCATGACCGACTCGGTGGCCCGCCTCTACCACGCCTTCTTCCGCCGGGCCCCCGATGCCGACGGCTTCCGCCACTGGGTCCGCCAGTACCAGACCGGGTCCATGAGCCTGGAGCAGATCGCCGACGCCTTCCTGCGGTCACCTGAGTTCACCGCCCGCCAGATCGTGAGCAACCAGGCCTTCGTCGACTGGCTCTACGCCGACGTGCTCGGCCCTGACGTGCCCCGCACCCGGGCCGACGACTGGATCCGCACCCTCAACGCCGGTTACTCCCGCAGCACCGCCGTGCTCACCTTCACCGAGTCGTTCGAGTACGTACGCCGCACCAGCACGGTCAAGCCGTTGGCCGGCTACCTCCGGTGGTACCCGCCGGGCACCCACTGGTACTGCGACACGGGCCCCGCCACCCGCCCCGTCAACCCCCTCACCGGGGGGCTGTGGGCCGACTACTACCTGGCCAACCGGAGCCCGGTCGACGACCCGGTGGCGGTGTGGACGATGGAGGCCGTTGGCCACCACCACGTGACCCTCGTCGACGAGACCCTGGCCCGGAACTCGACCGACTACAACTGGGACGGCGCCTTCAACGGCGACGGCAACTACGGCCGGTACATCGAGGTGAAGGCGGGCGCCGACACCGACTGGATCGTGGTGTTCTACCCCAACTCGGTCGGCCCCGAGCGCCTGGGATGGCAGCTCACCTCATGACCCGCCACCGGCCCCGCCCCCTCCGGTGCCCACGCCGCCGGGCCCTGGCCGTAGCGGCTGTCGTCACCGCTTCCCTGGCCGCCGCCTGCAGCTCGGGGGGTGGTGGCACCGCCGCTCTCGACCGGGCTGGGGCCACGGCGCCGGCCCCGACCGGCGCCGCCGCTCCGTCCGCTTCCACCACCGCCCCACCGGCGGCCCCGGCAACCACCGCTACCACCGCTACCCCCACCGGGCCCGATCAGGCCCCGGTGCCCGACACCCCGGCGGCGTTGGCGGCCGAGCTGACCCGGGTGGAGACCGAGCTGGGCCGGCCCGGCCTCACCCCGGGCGACGCCGCCCCCTGGGGCCGGCGCCAACAGCTGCTGTACCTCGTGCTGTCCTCGAACCCCGAGTGGGCGCCGGAGGTGACGGCCGCCGTCGCCGAGACGGTGCGACCGGTGGTGGAGCTCAACTGGGAGGCCCGGCGCAACCTGTCGGCCCTGGTCAACTCGGAGAAGCTGGCCGACACCATGCCGGCCTGGGACATCGGGGCGCCCCTCCCGGCCGACGAGCTGCTGGGTTACTACCGGGAGGCGGCCGACGCCACCGGGGTGCCGTGGGAGGTCCTGGCCGCCATCAACCTGGTGGAGTCGCGCATGGGCCGCATCCGGGGCCTGTCCACCGCCGGGGCCGTGGGGCCCATGCAGTTCCTGCCCTCCACCTGGAGCGGGTGCTGCTCCGGTGACCCGACGGTGGATCGCGACGCCATCATCGGCGCCGCCACCTATCTGAAGCAGCGGGGGGCGCTGAAGGACCTCAACCGGGCCATCCACGGCTACAACAACTCCGACCACTATGTGCGGGCCGTGCGGGCCTACGCCGACACGCTGTCCGCCGACCCCGGTCGCTACTACGGGTACCACGCCTGGGAGGTGCTGTTCCTGTCGTCGGCCGGCCTGCTCCGCATCCCCGAGGGCTACCACCAGACCGAACCGGTCGACGCCGCCACCTGGCTCACCCAACACCCCGAAGCGTTCGTCGCGGGTGATGCGTGATTGACTAACCGGCCGGGCTCCAGGCGATGACGTCGCCGTCGGCGATGCGGACGGGCGGGGCGCCGGGAACGCCGACGAGCTGAATCCAGACCCCGTCGCCTTCGGGACCGCCGTCGGGGTGGCCGGCGAAGGCGAAGGCGCTGCTGTCGGGCGACCAGCCCGTCATCGACTGGGCGTACTGCTCGAAGAACGGCAGGTAGGTGTTCTGTACGGCGTCGCTCACCTGATACGACACCGACGGGGTCGACGTCTGCCCGTCCCAGAAGTTCCACCGGTTCCGGGGCAGGGCGGCCGACACCCCCTCTTCCAGCCACGCCAACCGCACGCTGTCGGGTGCCCACTCGAAGGCCAGCGGCGCGCTCGACGTCACCGGGGTGACGGCCCCGGTTGCCAGCTCCACGATCCGCAGCCCGGCGGTTCCGGGCCCTCCCCCTCCGGAGCCCTGCCCGGGGAGGGCGGGGGCCAACGGGATCGGCACCGGCCCGGTGCCCTTGTCGCCCAGTGCCGCCGGCGACACCGCCTCCGACGAGCCGGCCTCGGCCACCGCCACCCGCTGGCGGTCGGGGCTGAGCACGAACCGCAGGGCGCTGCCACCCGCCTCGGCCACCACCGTGGCGACGCCGGTGGCGGCGTCGATCGTGACCAGACCCTCGGGCGACACGGCCAGCACGGTGGCGTCGTCGACCCAGGCCGGGGCGGAGAACACCCCGGTGGGGCTGAGCACCGAGCTGTCCTGCAGCGTGGTGGCGCCGGGGAGGGCGAAGCGGCTCGGCAGCACCAGCACCTGTTCGGCCGCCACGTGGGCCGCCAGCACCGGGACGGTGGGGGCCCAGCTCAGGAACACCGGCGACGCCGCCCCCACCCGCACCGGCGGGGCACCGGGGTCGATCAGGCCCAACTCCACCCCACCCTGGTTGGGATCGGTGCGCAGGTAGGCCAGCGTCTGATCGTCGGCGCTCCACTGGAAGTAGAAGCCGGGCGTTGGCAACAGGTCGGTCACGGCGTCCTGGCCGGTGGCCAGGTCACGGTCGACCACTTCCACCGCGGTGTCGGTGGTGCGGCTCCACACCAGATGGGTGCCGTCGTGTGACCACGTGGGCTGCGACACCGTGGCCCCCGCCGTCTGGTCGAGGGGAGCGGCATCGGTGCCGTCGGGGTCGGCCAGGCCCAGAGCGGGGCCGTTGCCGATGGCGAGCCGGCCGGGCAGGGCGGCCACGGCCTGGCGGACGGCGGCCGGCGGGTCGGCCAGCGCGACCCCCGGGTTGGGCTGGGGAGCTTCAGTGGCGCTGCCGCCGGGAGCCGAGGTGGTGGTGGCCCGGTTGCGCTCGCTCAGGCTGTCGCCCGAGGTGCAGCCGGAGGCCACTCCGACCAGGGCCAGGGCCAGCGCAACCCGCGCCCACCGGGGCGTCCGAGACCGGCTCGCCGGGCGGCGGGGACCGGGGCCGAAAGGCGGGAGCAGAGGGCGGTAGGGATACGGGTCGATCTCCGTACGCTAGAGCACGCAGGCACCACCGGGCCGCTCACCGGAGCCCGCCGTCCGATGCCGGGACGGCGCTGGCGGTTGCCGGCGGAGGGGCCGACCCTCTAAGAATGGGCCCATGACTGACCGCACCGAGGCGTCGAACGCCGTGATCGGCATCGAGCAGGAGCCGGTGTCGGCCTGGCTCGACGCCAACATCGAAGGGGCCCGGGGCCCGTACACCTTCGAGTTCATCACGGGCGGCCATTCCAACCTGACCTACAAGGTGACCGATGCCGCCGGCCGCCGCCTGGTGCTGCGCCGGCCCCCGCTGGGCCACGTGCTGGCCACGGCGCACGACATGGCCCGGGAGTACAGGATCATCACCGGTGTCGGCCGGACCTCGGTGCCGGTGCCGCCCGCCCTCGGCCTGTGCGAAGACGAGTCGGTCAACAGCGCCCCGTTCTACATCATGGGCTACGTCGACGGGGTGGTGCTGGCCGAGCCCGAGACCGTGCTGGCCAACCTGCCCGACGACAGTCAGCGGGCCACGCTCAGCACCTCGGTGGTGACCGTGCTGGCCGACCTCCACCTGGCCGACCCCGACACCATCGGCCTGGGCGAACTCGGCCGGCGGGAGGCCTACCTCGACCGCCAGCTCCGCCGGTGGAAGACCCAGTGGGAAGACTCCAAGACCCGGGAGCTGCCCACCATGGACCAGGCCTACGACCTGCTGCTGGCGGCCAAGCCCGAGCAGCGGTACACCGGCGTGGTCCACGGCGACTACCGCCTGGGCAACATGCTGGCCGATCCCGCCCATTGCGCCGTGGCCGCCGTGCTCGACTGGGAGCTGTGCACGCTGGGCGATGTGCTGGCCGACGTCGGCTACCTGCTCAACAACTGGGTGCAGCCGGGCGAGCCGTCGCCCCGGGGCGCCACTCAACCCCCCACCGAGGTGGGCGGGTTCAGCACCCGGGAGGCCCTGGTCGAGGCGTACAGCGAGCGCACCGGGTTCGAGGTGGCCAACGTCGACTACTACCGGGCCTTCCAGAACTGGCGCCTGGCCGCCATCGTGGAGGGCGTCATGGCCCGCTACCTGAAGGGGGTGATGGCGGATGACTCGGTGGACACCGATGCCTACAAGGTCCAGATCGAGCAGTTGGCCGACGAGGCCCTGCGGTTGGTCCGAGGCCTAGGCTGAGGGATGCCTCCCGCCCGCATCTTCGTCACCAACGACGACGGCATCGACTCCGTTGGTCTCCATGTGCTGGCCCGGGCTCTGGGGGAGCTGGGTGAGGTGACCGTGGTGGCGCCCGACCAGGAGTACTCGGGGGCGGGGGCGGCCATCGGGGCGCTGCACGTGATCAAGCCGGAGATCCACCGGGTGACGATGGACGGGGTCCACGCCGCCTGGTCGGTCACCGGGCCACCGGCCCTGTGCGTGATGTTCATGCGGCTCAACGCCTTCGGCGATCATCCCGACCTGGTCGTGTCGGGCATCAACCCGGGGGCCAACGTGGGCCGCTCGGTGTACCACTCGGGCACGGTGGGGGCCGGGCTCACTGCCCGCAACGGCATGATCCCCAGCCTGGCCGTGAGCCAGTCGGTGCCCGGGTTCGGGGTGGAGGGCCAGGGCTACCACGAGATGCTGGCCAACCAGCGGTGGGAGACGGCGGCCCAGGTGGCGGTGGCGGCGGCCCGGGCCATCCTGGCCGATCCCCCGCCCGACGCCCCCGTGCTGAACCTCAACGTGCCCAACCTGCCGCTGGAGGAGATCAAGGGCTGGCGGTGGGCCGAGGTGGGCCAGGGCCCGCCCCGCTCGATGTCCAAGGCGATCCTGGAGCCCAAGCTGGGCCACGAGGGGGCCTTCACCGTGCGCTTCGACTGGGCCAACGAGAACCCCCAGCCGTCCGACACCGACACCGGCACCGTGCAGGAAGACCTGGTGTCGGCCACCTGGCTGAGCCGCATCAGCGCCCTCAGCATCGACACCCCCGGCATGGACGACGCCCTGGACCGGCTCTTCGCCCGGTAGCGGCTACAGTGCGGGGTACGGTCCATAGCCCGCGTGGGAGAGTGGTCGGCCCCGGCCGGCCCGCCGAAGGAGCAACCGCCCCGGAACCTCTCAGGCACCCGTACCGCTCGGGCGGGGCCGCTCTGGAGAGAGTTGGTTCCTCCCCACATAGGAGGGTCGCCAGCCACCGAAGGGGAAAGCGACGCCGGTCCGGCCCACCGGAGCGGAGCCGTCAAGCTCTCAGGTAACCGTGACAGAGGGGGCAGCGCCGTTTCGGCGACCCCCATCCTTGCTCCCTGTCCGGAGGCTGGCCCATGACCGACACCGAGGCCCTGCGTGCGACACCGCTGCGGGCCCTGCACCAGGAACTGGGGGGTCGGCTGGTCGACTTCGCCGGCTGGGAGCTGCCCGTGCAGTACGAGGGGGTGATCGCCGAGCACACGTGGTGCCGCTCGTCGGCCGCCCTGTTCGACGTCAGCCACATGGGCGTGGTCGAGCTTCGACCGGGCGCCGGCTCCGGTGGCGTGGCCGCCGTGGCCGAGGCCCTGGAGGCCGTCACCCCGGCCGCCGTCACCTCACTGGAGCCCGGGCGCCAGCGCTACGCCCTGCTCACCACCGACGAGGGCGGGATCATCGACGACCTGATGGTCACGAACCGGGGCGACCACCTGGTGGCGGTGGTCAACGCCAGCCGCCGAGACGTCGACCTGGCCCACCTGCGGGAACGGCTGGGCGCCACCGGCGTCGAGGTGATCGAGCGCACCGACGTGGCTCTCCTCGCCCTGCAGGGCCCCCGGGCCGTCGACGCCCTGGCCCGCCTGGTGCCGACGGCTGCCGGCCTCGTGTTCATGGACCACGTGATCGTGGCCGACGGGGCCACCCTGCCCAACGGCACGGTCACCGGTCCCCTGGGCGTGGCCCGCTCCGGCTACACCGGCGAAGACGGGTTCGAGCTCACCGTGGCCGCCGACCGGGCCGACGCCCTGGCCCGGGCCCTGCTGGCCCAGCCCGAGGTCCGCCCGGCCGGCCTCGGCGCCCGCGACACCCTGCGCCTGGAGGCCGGGCTCCCCCTCTACGGCCACGACATCGACCTCATCACCTCCCCCATCGAGGCCGACCTGGCCTGGTCGATCCCCAAGCGCCGCCGGGACGACGGCCGCTTCCCCGGGGCCGCCCGCATCCGGGCCGAGCTGGCCGACGGGCCGTCCCGGCGCCGGGTGGGCCTGTCGGTGGAGGGCCGCCGCCCCGTGCGGGACGGCGCCGCCCTACGCACCGTCGACGGCGCACCGGCGGGGACCGTCACCAGCGGGGGCTACGGCCCCACGGTGGAGGCCCCGGTGGCCATGGGCTACGTGCCCGCCGCCCTCGCCGGCGAGGGCCAGATCCTGATCGCCGACGTGCGGGGCACCGACGTGTCCGTGTGCGTCTCCCCCCTTCCGTTCACCCCCCACCGCTACGTCCGAGGTGCCAAGTGACCGAACCGACCGCCATCGACTTCGCCAGCCGCCACATCGGGCTCCGCCCCGACGAGGAGGGCAAGGTGCTGGCCGACCTGGGCTACGCCTCGGCCCGCGATCTCCTGCGGGCCGCCGTGCCCCCCTCGATCCGGATGGATCACCCGCTCGACCTGCCCGGGCCCCTCAGCGAGGACGAGGCCCTGGCCGCCCTGCGCCACCTGGCCGGCCAGAACCAGGTGTTCACCTCCCTACTGGGGATGGGCTACGCCGACTGTCACACCCCGGCCGTGCTGCGCCGCAACCTGGTGGAGAACCCGGCCTGGTACACGTCGTACACGCCCTACCAGCCCGAGATCAGCCAGGGCCGGCTCGAGCTGCTGCTCACCTACCAGACGATGGTGGCCGACCTCACCGGGTGCGAGCTGGCCAACGCCTCCATGCTCGACGAGGCCACGGCGGCGGCCGAGGCCATGACCATGCTGCGCCGGCTCAGCGACAAGGCCAAGCGGGCCGGGGGCGAGGTACCGTCGGCCTTCTTCGTCGACCAGGGCCTCCACCCCCACGTGGCCGCCGTGGTGGCCACCCGGGCCGAGCCCCTGGGGATCGAGCTGGTGTGGGGCGACCCCACTACCGGCGACCTCGATCCCGCCACCGTCTACGGCGCCCTGGTGGCCCAGATCGCCACCACCGGCGAGGTGGCCGACCTGGGCCCGATCGTCGAGCGGTGCCACGCCGCCGGCACCCTGGTGGCGGCGACCACCGACCTGCTGGCCTGCTGCCTGATCACGCCCCCCGGCGAGCTGGGGGCCGACGTGGTGGTGGGCTCGGCCCAGCGCTTCGGGGTGCCCCTGGGCTTCGGCGGGCCCCACGCCGGGTTCATGGCCACCCGGTCGGCCAGCGCCCGCTCCCTGCCCGGGCGGCTCGTCGGGGTGTCGGTCGACTCGGCCGGCACCACCGCCTACCGCCTGGCCCTCCAGACCCGGGAGCAGCACATCCGGCGGGAGAAGGCCACGTCGAACATCTGCACGGCCCAGGCCCTGCTGGCCAACCTGGCCGCCGCCTACGCCGCTTGGCACGGGCCCGAGGGCCTCACCGCCATGGCCCGCCGGCTCCACGGCCTGGCCGCCTGGCTGGCCGACGCCACCCGGGCCGCCGGTCTGGCCGTGAACGCCACCTGGTTCGACACCCTCACGGTCACCGTGCCGGGCCGGGCCGAGGCCGTGGTGGCGGCCGCCGCCCGCCACCGGATCAACCTCCGCCTCCTCGACGGCGATCGGGTGGGGATCAGCCTCGACGAGACCACCACCGCCGAGGTGGTGGCCACGGTGGCCTCGGTGCTCACCGGCGGGGCCACCTCACCCGCCGGCCCCGGGCTCGACGCGGCCGACGGCGACGGCGCGGGCGGTGCCGAGCTGCCCGGACTCCCGGCCGAGCTGCGGCGCACGTCGGGCTTCCTGTCCCACCCCAACTTCCACCGCTACCGCAGCGAGCACGAGATGCTGCGGTGGCTGCGCCGGCTGGCCGACCGCGACCTGGCCCTCGACCGCACGATGATCCCGCTCGGTAGCTGCACCATGAAGCTCAACGCAGCGGCCGAGATGGAACCGATCTCGTGGCCGGAGCTGGCCGGCATCCACCCCTTCGCCCCGGCCGACCAGACCGCCGGTTACCGCACCCTGATCGCCCAGCTGGAGGCGATGCTGGTGGAGATCACGGGCTACGCCGCCGTGTCGCTCCAGCCCAACGCCGGCAGCCAGGGCGAGTACGCCGGCCTGCTGGCCATCCGCCGCTACCTGACCGACCAGGGCCAGGGCCAGCGCGACGTGTGCCTGATCCCGTCATCGGCCCACGGCACCAACGCGGCATCGGCCGTGCTGGCCGGGATGCGGGTGGTCGTGGTGGCCTGCGACGACCACGGCAACGTCCGCCTCGACGACCTGGCGGCCAAGATCGAGGCCAACGCCGGCCGGGTGGCGGCCGTGATGATCACCTACCCCAGCACCCACGGTGTCTACGAGGACACGGTGACCGACGTGTGCCGTCTGGTCCACGAGGCCGGCGGCCAGGTCTACACCGACGGCGCCAACCTCAACGCCCTGGTGGGCGTGGCCCAGCCTGGCCGGTTCGGCTCCGACGTGAGCCATCTGAACCTGCACAAGACCTTCTGTATCCCCCACGGCGGAGGCGGGCCGGGGGTGGGGCCGGTGGCGGTGGCCGCCCACCTCGCCCCCTACCTGCCTGGCCACCCGGTGGTCGACAACGGCCACGGGCCGCACGGGGCGGTGTCGTCGGCCCCGTGGGGGTCGGCCGGGATCCTGCCCATCTCGTGGATGTACATCCAGATGATGGGGGGCGAGGGCGTCACCCGGGCCACCGAGGCGGCGGTGCTGGCCGCCAACTATGTGGCCCATCGCCTCCGCGATCACTACCCGGTGCTCTACACCGGGGCCAACGGGCTGGTGGCCCACGAGTGCATCATCGATCTCCGACCGCTGGAGGCCGCCACCGGGGTGTCGAACGACGATGTGGCCAAGCGCCTGGCCGACTACGGCTTCCACGCCCCCACCATGTCGTTCCCGGTGCCGGGCACGCTGATGATCGAGCCCACCGAGTCCGAGAGCCTGGCCGAGCTCGACCGGTTCTGCGACGCCATGATCGCCATCCGGGCCGAGATCGACGAGGTGGCCCGGGGCGAGGTGACGGTGGCCGACAGCGTGTTGCGCCGGGCCCCTCACACGGCGGCTGTCCTCACGGCCGACGAGTGGGGCCGGCCCTACACCCGGCGCCAGGCCGCCTACCCGCTGCCGGGCATGGACTCGGCCGACAAGTACTTCCCCCCCGTGGGCCGGATCGATCAGGCCTGGGGCGACCGCCACCTGAGCTGTTCCTGCCCCCCGCTCGACGCCTACGAGTAGGGGCGCCCTTCGGGCGCCTCGGGTTCGCCTCCGGCGAACACCGCAGGGTTCGCAGTTTCTGAGGAGTCTGAGTCGCGCTGAGCGCGGCTCAGGCTCCTAAGAAAGCCGGGCGGGGGGGGGAATCTCAGCCGACGGAGGAGCGGAAGGCGCGGGCCAGGAGCGGGGATTTGGCCTTCAGCTCCTGGGGCTCGTCGGTGTCGGCTTCCTTGAAGCTGAAGTGGAACGGGAAGCGCTCCTCGTCCACCTCTGGCACCTCGTCCACTACCTCGCGGCGCTTGGTCGGCCGGGAGGCGGGGGCCCGGGGCGGGGCGGGGGCAGCGCCGCCGTTGGCACCAGCCCCGGAGATGGCGGCGGCCCAGCCGCCCCGGCGGGCGGTGGCCCGGGTGACCTCGGCGGTGACCACCGGCTCGGGCTCGGGCTCGGGCTGGATCTCGGGCGGAGGCACCACCTCGACCGGGGCCCGGGCAGCCGAGACCGGCATGTGCCGCAGCTCCTGGGTGACCGGGAAGCTGAAGCCACTGTCGTCGGCCTCATCGTCGGCCAGCTCTTCACCCCGGGCGGCGGCCCGGAGCCGATCGGCGGCCCGTTCGGCCGCCCGCTCCGCCTCGGCCTCGTAACGCGAATCCTGGAACAGGGGATTGCCGACAGCCCGGGGGCGGGGGTTGGAGACGACCTCGCCCGTGCGGGGCCCGATCGAGCGGACGGGCGCCAGCGTGCGATCCCGGCTCCGGAGGTCGTTCATCGTCCAGCCCATGGGCGGGGTGGTCCGGTCTGCGTGGTGGGGGCACAGGGGCACGCCGTCCCGACTGACGCGGGGGTCTACCAGGGTGACCGTGGACGCGGGCGCATCGATCTGAAGCGTCGCCGAGGACTCTCGTCCACACCCGGGCCGACCGCACAGGAAAACCACAATTTCACCGTAGCAGATAGTTGCAGTCGAACGAAGACGAGCGACTCACTCCGACCCGGCACCGAAACAGACGGCGAACGCGCCGAAGGACCCGAGCCGACGGGTGGGCGGATTGCGGCTCGGGTCCTTCGGTGGTGGGTCGGGGTTCCCGGGGGTGGAACCGGCGGGCGATCAGCCCTGGGCACCAGCCTCGACCGGCGGTTCGGGCGAGATGCTCTCGGTGTCGATGGCGGGAGCCGCCCCGGCCTTCACCGAGATCTTGCGGGGCTTGGCCGTCTCAGCCACCGGAATGCGCAGGGTGAGCACGCCATCGGTGTAGTCGGCCTCGATGTGCTCGGCATCGAGCCCGTCGCCCAGGTGGACCTGGCGGCGGAACCGGCCCTGGGCCCGGTCGTTCATGTAGTGGTGGTCGCCGTCACGACGGTCGGCCCAGCGCTCGCCGGTGACGGTGAGCACGTTGCGCTCCACGCTGATGTCGAGCGAGTCGGCGGCGATGCCGGGGATGTCGAGGTGGACCCACACGTCGGACCCACGCCGGTAGGCGTCCATCGGGGCGACGAACCCTCCGGCGGAGGCAGGGGCCCCGGAGGCCCGGCCGAAGAAAGCGGTGAGGAAGGGATCGTTCTGCAGAAGCACGGCTGGTCTCCTTGAGTCGGTTGCTCGAGGGGTGCTCGAGGTGGCTGAACTGAGTTGTACTGTACTGCCCATCCGATTACTTGACAATAGGTGACTCAGCTTTTCTTACTTGCACCGTACCCATGATCTATAGGTGATGCCATAGGGTCAACCCGGCTCACTACCGAGCCGATGGTGAGCCGATGACGACGACAACCGTCGACCCCACACCCCTGCCCCCCATGACGCCCTACGGGGCCCGCCACGTGCCCCCGGTCGGCGCCCGACGCCGGGCCCAGGCCGGCGCCCGCCACGCCATCCGCACGTTCGGCCAGCTCACCGCCCCCCTGCGGGCCCTCCCCGACTATCTGATCATCGGGACCAAGCGGGGCGGCACCACCTCCCTGGCCCGGTGGCTGCTGGAGCACCCCGACGTCCGGCCTCTGTTCCCGGCCCGGGAGACCCGCAAGGGCACGTACTACTTCGACGTCAACCACGCTCGGGGCGAGGCCTGGTACCGGTCGCACTTCCCCACCCGGATCGCCCATGACCGGCGCCAAGGCCGGGCCGGCCACCCGCTCCTGCTGGGCGAGGCGACCCCGTACTACCTCCACCACCCCCACGCCCCGGCCCGGGCGGCCCAGCTCGTGCCCCAGGCCAAGGTGATCGCCCTGCTCCGCCACCCTGTGGACCGGGCCCAGGGCCACTGGGCCGAGCGGGTACGCCAGGGGGTGGAAACCCTCGGCTTCCCCGAGGCGGTGGAGGCCGAGCCGGCCCGCCTGGCCGGCGAGGAGGAGCGGATGGTGGCCGACCCCCGCTACGTGAGCTTCGCCCACCAGCACTGGTCCTACGTGGACCAGGGGCGCTACGCCCGGGGCCTGGGCCGTTGGTTCGACGCCTACCCCCGCCACCAGGTGCTGGTGCTCCGCAGCGAAGATCTCTACGCCGATCCGGCCGACACCTACGACCAGGTGTTGAGCTTCCTCGGCCTGTCCGATCATCGGCCGAGCTCGCTGAAGGGCCACAACCGCAGCACCAACGACGAGATCGAGCCTGGCCTGCGGGCCCACCTCCAGGCGGTGCTGGCCCCCGACATCGAGCAGACCGAGACCCTGCTGGGCCGGGATCTGGGGTGGCGATGACCGAGACGTCGGCTGTAGCCGGGCCCGGGGCCCTGAGCGGGCCTGTGACCGGGCGGCAGAAGGTGTTGTTCATCGGCGGCCTGGGCCGATCGGGCTCCACTCTGGTGGAGCGGCTGCTGAACGAATGGCCCCAGACCTTTGCCGTGGGTGAGACCGTGCACCTGTGGGAGCGGGGCGTGCGGAACGGGGAGCGGTGTGGCTGCGGTGCCGCCTTCGACCAGTGCCCCCAGTGGCAGGAGGTCGGCCGGCGGGCTTTCGGGAACTGGAGCGAGGTGGACCTCGACCGGGTGATCGGGCTGCGCTGGTCGGTCGACCGCAGCCGCCGGCTGCCCGCCATCCTCCGGGCCCATCGCACCGGTCGGCTCGACCCCGGGCAGCTCGACTACATCGACCATCTGCGCACCGTGCTGCTGGCCGCGGCCGCCACCGCCCCGGCCAGTGACGACCTCGTACTGCTCGAGTCGTCGAAGCACCTGTCCACGGCGGCCCTGCTCAGCCTGGATCCCGCGCTCGACGTCCGGCTTCTTCACCTGGTGCGCGACCCCCGGGGGGTCGCCTACTCCTGGACCAAGGAGGTGGCCCGGCCCGAGGCCGGCAACGAGTTGATGCCCCGCTACAGCCCGGCCCGCACTGCGGCCCGGTGGATGACCGACAACCTCGGCTTCGAGGTGCTGGCCCGCCGGGTGCCGTCGCTGCGGATGCGCTACGAGGACTTCCTGGCCAACCCGATCACCTGGCTGTACCGGATCGGAGGCCTGCTCGGCCTGCCGCCCGACAGTGTCGAGACGAGCTTCCTGCGGGGCTCGACGGCGCACCTGTCGACCCCGATGCACTCAGTGGCCGGCAATCCCCTCCGGTTCGGAGGCACCGACACCGTCCTGCGCCTCGACGACGCCTGGCGCCGCTCGCTCCCCCGCCGGGACCGGATGCTGGTCGCCACCCTCACCGCCCCCCTGCTCACCGCCTACGGCTACCCGCTGCATTGAAAGGTCAGCGCTGATCGACGGCGTCAGCCCTGGTCAGGCGGATCGGCCAGCAGGTAGCGGGGGCCGGGGCCGTCGACGGCGGCCAGGTCGGCCGGGTTGTAGAGCTGGCAGGCCTGGAGTGACAGACAGCCGCAACCGATGCAGCCGTCGAGCCGGTTCCGGAGCCGCTCCAGCAAGGCGATCTGCTCGTCGATCCGGGGTTGCCAGGACCGGGCCAGGCGGGCCCAGTCTCGCTTGGTGGGGGTGCGGCCGTCGGGCAGAGAGGCCAGAGCGGCGCTGATGTCGTCGAGGCTGAGGCCCACCTGCTGGGCCGCCCGCACGAACGAGACCCTCCGGATCGTGTCCCGGCTGAAGCGACGCTGGCCGCCCTCCGAGCGCGACGCCGTGATCAGGCCGATCGACTCGTAGAACCGCAGCGCTGAGGGGGCCACCCCCGTGCGTTCGCTCATGGCCCCGATCGAGAGCCACTCGGGTTCGCTGGTCGCCGTCACAACTCTCCGCCCCCGCCGGCCACCACCCGGCCCTGACGGCAGGTGACACCTTCGCCCTCCAGCAGGCGGGCCTGGAGGGCGGCATCGTGGGGGATGAGACGGCCGTTGGCCGTCACCACCCGCCACCACGGCAGCCCCAGCCCACCGGAGTGGGCCAGCACGTTGCCCACGGCCCGGGCCGCCCCGGGGTAGCCGGCTTCGGCCGCCACCTCGCCGTAGCTCATCACGTCTCCGGGGCCCGTGCTGTTCAGCACGTCGAACACCGCCTGCTCGAAAGGAGTGAGGCCCCGCTCGGCTGCCATCTTCACCCCCTGGGGGCTGGCCGTCAGGCGTTCCGGCCGGAAGCGGCGAGACGCTCCTGCCACCAGGCGTCGAGGCGGGCCTCCACCTCGTCGATGGGCAGCACACCGTCGGCCCGCTTGAGGGCGAGGAGGAACTTGAGGGCGGCGCCCACGTCGGGGCCGGCCGGGATGCCGAGGTGGGCCATCACCGCCTGGCCGTCGAGCTGGGGCCGTTCGGCCGCCTCCCGGTCCTGGCGGGCCAGCTCCACGATCCGGGCCTCGAGGTCGTCGATCCAGTGCTGGAGCCGATCGGCCTTGGCCCGGTTGCGGGTGGTGCAGTCGCAGCGGACCAGCTCATTGAGCTGGCCCAGGAGATGGCCGGCGTCGCGGGCGTAGCGGCGGACGGCGGAGTCGCTCCAGCCGTCGGCGTAGCCCTTGAACCGGCCCGACAGGCGCACCAGCTCGGCCACGTCCTTCACCAGCTGATGCTCGAAGCCGAGCTCACGGAGGCGGGCCCGGGTCATCTTGGCCCCCACCGCCTCGTGGTGGCGGAAGGTGACGCCGCCGTGCTCGAAGGAACGGGTGGCCGGCTTGCCGATGTCGTGGAACAGGGCGGCCAGCCGCACGGTGAGATCAGGACGGGTCTTGGCCACCACGGCGATGGTGTGGCTCAACACGTCTTTGTGGCGGTGGATCGGATCCTGCTCCAGCCTCAGGGCCGGCAGCTCGGGCACCACCTCCAGGGCCAGACCGGAGTCGCACAGCGACCACAGCCCGGGGGACGGGTCGGGGGCGGTGAGCACGTCGGCCAGGATGCGGCGCCGCTCGGCCGCCGGGCGCGTGGTGTCGACCGCCAGCAGCGGCACCGGGCGCCGTGTAGCAGCCGCTTCCTCCTGCTGCCGGTCGGCCTGATCGATGCGCTCGGCCGCGTCGGTGTCGGTGTCGGTGTCGATGTGACTCATGGTGTGGGTCGGGTTCATGCGGCGCTCGTCGGAGGCAACCCACTCGGGTTGCCAGGAGTTTCGCCGGTGGCGAAAGTCCAGTGGTAACCCCTCCAGGTTAGGGGCTCGGATCGGGGTTACCGGGCCCGATTCGGGGGCGAGGGTGTGAAACCTCGCGACTTTCCCGCCCGGGGCCACGTCTGAACCGGTGCAGAGGCCCTTCCCGGAGCCCCCCGTCAGGAGACGAGCCATCAGATGAAGCGGACCGTTACTGCCCTCTTGGCCGGCGCCGTGGTGCTGTCCCTGGGCGTGCTGGCGGGCCAGGTGGGCCTGCTGCGGTTCCCGTCGCCCGGGCTGCCTGACGTGAACGAGGTGACGTCTGAGGTGTCGGTGCCCACCGAGGCCCGGGTGGTGGCGATCGAGCCCATCTCGCTCGACTGCCGGGCCCGGGTGCACGCCGAAGTGCCGGTCACGGCCACCCGGCGCCACGAGGCCCTGGGGGTGGTGTACCGCACCGACCAGGTGACGCTGGACGCCGTGGGCGACGTCGACACCTGCGTCGACGGGTCGGCCGGTACCACCGTGACCCGGCGGGCCGACGGCAGCACCGAGGTGGTCATCGACGCCGGCGCCATCACCTTCGTGCGGCCCCGGGTCGACACGGTGGCCAGCGGCAACAGCCTCACCGAGCACCGGGGGCCGGTGGGCAAGCTCACCGACGCCTTCCCCTGGGTCGACGACAACCTGGGCCTCACGCCCCTGGCCTACGCCTACGCCCAGAGCGTGATCGGGTCGAGCGCCTGCATGCAGACGGCATACACCGTCACCGAGGGCCTGCTGCGTGACGCCTACCGCCGCCAGGCCGTCGACCAGGGTGCCGACCCGGCGCTGGTGGTCGTGCGGGTGGACGGTACGCCCGACTTCGGGGCGGACGCCTCGCCCGCCTTGGGCGACGGAATCGAGCTGACGGTGGGTGCCAGCGACGTCACCTGCACGGCCAGCAACTCGCTGGGCGAACCCGATCTGGGAGCGAGAACCTGACCGGAGGCGGCCCCGCCGGGCGACCGGGGCCGCCTCCGCCAGGGACGCCACGCCGTGGCCAGCCTGGGGCGCCGCTCAGCCGTCAGGATCGGGTCCGCGGCGGGTGGCTTTGCGCTCCGAGCGGCGGCGTTTGTCGGCCAGGCGGCGCTCTTCGGCGCCCCGCCCGGGGCGGGTGGGGCGGCGCTTGCGGGCCACGACGAGGGCCGAGGCCAGACGGGCGGCCAGACGCTGGGCTGCCAGCTCCCGGTTGCGGAGCTGGGACCGGGTGTCGTCGGCGCTGACGGCGAGGCGGCGGCCGAACCGGGCCTGGAGCCGTTGGCGGGTGGCGTCGTCGAGGGTGGGCGAGCCCTCGATGTCGAACACGACCTCGGCCCGGGTGTTGGACGTGTTGGCGTGTTGGCCGCCGGGACCACCCGAGGTGGAGTACCGCCATTCCAGCTCGTCGGCCGGGATGGCCAGGCGGTCGTTCACTCGGAGGTCGTCACCCGGGGCCATCGCTCCACGCTACCCAGGCCCGGATCCCCCGTCTCCGGGTTACCGGCGCCGGCCCTGGCCGGTGGCTCCGGAGAACCGGTGTGGGCGGTGGCGCGGCCCATGGGCAGCGAGGCGGCGAGGGCCAGGCCGAGGAGGGCCACGCAAGCCAGGATGATCACCGCCGTGCGCCCGCCCAACTGGTCCGACAGGAGCCCGGCCGACGGCGGGCCGATCAGCCCGCCCACCCCGAACGACACCCACATCAGGCCCATGCTGGAGCCGATGCCGGGCAGGCCAACGAGGTGGATCACAGCCTCGGCGCTGACCGACACGAACCCGCCGTAGGAAACGCCGAGCAGCACGGCGAAGGCCACCAGCAGTGGGTACCGGCCACCGGCGGCCAGCCAGGTGAGGTAGGCCAGGGGTTGGAGCACGAGGGTGATCTGGAGCAGGCGGAGAGGGCCGACGCGGGCGGCCACCCGCATCAGGCCGAGGCGGCCCAGCACGCTCGACAGCCCGATGATGCCGACCAGGCGGGACGCCCCGGCCGACGACACCCCGTGGTCCTCGGCGAAGGGCACGATGAAGGCGAAGGCCACGAACAGGGCCACCGACATGAGCGCGGTAGCCAGGCACAGCGACCGGAATCCCGGGTTGGCCACGGCCCGCCCCATCACCGCCCGGTAGCCGACAGCTGCCGGCCCCGGGCCCGAACTCGAGCTCGCTGCCGACGACAGGGCGCCGGGGGCGGGAGGGCGGACCAGGGCCACGAGGGCGACGGCGATGATGGCGGCGGCGATGGCGGCGATCGTCAGGTAGGCGTCACGCCAGCCCCGGGCGGCGATGATCCGTTGGGACAGGGGCGACATGATGAGGGTGCCGAGGCCGTGGCCGGCCGCCGCCACCGACAGTGCCGTGGTCCGCCGTTGGGCGAACAGCCGCCCCACCAGGGCGGTGAGGGGCGACACGTACAGCCCGCAGCCCAGGCCAACCCCGATGCCGTAGGTGAGCACCCCCACCCAGAGGCGCTGGGCGTTGGCCGTGGCCACCAGCCCCACCACGAACAGGGTGCCGCCCACGGCCAGCACCGGGCGAGGGCCCACCCGATCGGAGATCGGGCCCGACACCACACCGGAACCGAAGAAGAACAGGAGGGTGACGCCGAAGATGAGGGCCGTGGCGCCGTTGCCGGTGTGGAACTCGGCCGCCATGGCCTTGAAGAAGGTGCCGAAGCTGTAGGCGGTGCCGAACCCGATGCCGTTGGCGGCGGCCACGGCCACCGTCGCCACCCACGCCCGCCGGGAGTCCAGGAGCGGGGCGGGAGAGGCGGCCGGATCGGCTCGGGTCATCATTGGAGTCTGGCTGACGGACCGGCGATACTTCACCTCCATGGGTGAAACACCAGCAGTCAAGAAGGCTTGGGACATGGTCGACGAGGCCAAGACCGAGATCGAGAACCTGTCGGCCGAGCAGGTGAAGGCCGAGATCGAGGCCGGGTCGGCCATCGTGGTCGACATCCGCGACCACCGCGAGCTCTACCTCAAGGGGATGATCCCGGGTGCGGTGCAGTGCCCACGGGGCATGCTCGAGTTCTGGGTCGATCCGGCCAGCGAGTACTACCGCGAGGTCTTCAAGCCGGAGAAGCGGTACATCCTGTACTGCGCCGGCGGCGGCCGGTCGGCCCTGTCGGCCAAGACCATGAAGGACATGGGCTACTCCGACATCGCCCACCTGGAGAGCGGTTTCGGCGGCTGGGAGAAGGCCGGCTACGAGATCGAAGACATCAAGGCCTCGTCGAAGTGGGTCCCCCGGGACTGAGGGTTCTGTTTCCTCGGGTTCGCCTTCGGCGAACACCGGGGAGGAGCTACTACTCGGGCTTGCTGATGGTGAAGGCCGTGTGCTCGTCGTCGACGGTCATGGCCCCGCCGCTGCCGGAGTCGGCCACCGGCTTGTTCTCACAGTCCCGTGCCTCCACCAGGTAATCGCCGTCGGGCAACTCGATCGTGGCCGAGCCGTCGACCTTGATCTTCTCGCCCGCCGGCAGCTCGTTGAGGCCCACCGGGCCTGAGCCCTTGGGGTTGACGGCCAGCGAGCACAGCTCGACGCCGGTCTGGTTGCGCCAGGTGGTGGAGTGGACGGTGGCGGGCTCGTCGGTCACCTCGATGCCCTCGGCGAACACGAGCTGGCCCGACACGAAGAACCCGAGTTCATAGAGCCCCGCCGGCAGGCCCTGCTTCTTGTCGATGGCGCAGACCCAGAAGTTGGCGCCCTCGGGGCCGAACGTCCAGTCCCGGCCGACCATGCTGTACTGCGACACCGGGCTGCCGTCGACGAACCAGATGGCGTCCCAGGTGGCGCCGTCGGGCACGCCGGCCCAGTCGACGAACAGGCAGAGCTTGGGGGAGCCGGCCGTCGCCGTGTGCACCAGGTCGAGCGGGGTGTCGTCTTTCTCTTCGAGGCTGAAGCGGGGCTGGGTCATGGCGATCGTGCCCGGGTCGACCTGGACCGACAGGCTGGCTTCGAGGAAGGGGCGGGGCACGGCGGTGCGGGCCTCCTCGACCAGCGGCTTGGCCAGGTTGATGGGCCGGATGCCGTTGAGGAAGCCGCCGATCGGGATGCATGTGTCGTTGGAGTCGATCGTGCCGTCGGAGTTGGTGTCGGCCAGGAAGCGGCAGTCCACCGCCGGGCCGTTCTCGCTGGCCCGGGCCTTGGTGGGGATGCCAACCAGGTTGCCGGCGGCGTCGACGGCGGCGCCGCCGCTGTTGCCACCGGCGATGGCGGCGTCGGTCTTGATCAGGGCCCGCTCGCCGATGCCGGCCTGGGCGGTGAACCCCGAGACGGTGCCGTTGGTGAGGGTGATCGTCTCGCCCCCGATCTCGGGGTAGCCCCACACCCCCAGGGGGTCGCCGATGTCGAGGGCGTCGCTGTCTCCCAGGGTGATGGAGGTGAACGACGTGGGCAGGGGCTGGGCCGGGTCGATCGAGGCCGTCACCTTGAGGACGGCCAGATCGAGGAGGGGGTCGAGGGCCACCAGGCCGGCCTCGTAGCGGAGCTGGGGCGGGGCGTCGTCGCTGTCGGTGACGGCCACTCCCACCCGGGTGAAGTTGCAGGTGGCGTCGCGCGTCACGACATGGGCGTTGGTGAGGATGAGGCCGTCGGTCGAGACGAAGGTGCCGGAACCCACGCACAGGCTCTGGCCGTTGGGATCGAGGCCTTCGAGCAGCACGGTGGCCTGCATCTGGGCCACGTTCCCGTTGACGGAGGCGGACAGGTCATTCCCGTCGCCATCGGAACGGAGGCGGGCGACCACCAGGAGGCCGGCGGCCAGGGCCACCACCGCGAGCAGGGCCACGCCCACGGTTCGCCATGGGATGCGGCTGTCGCGGCGGTGGGTGGCCTCGAGCCGACGCAGGTACTCGCGCTGGTGGAGCGGGATCGACTGGTCGAAGCCGTTGCGGTCTACGGCGGGGCCCGGGTCGGCCCCCGGGCGGGGGCCACCGTCGTAGGGGCCGGGGTCGAAGGTGCCGGCGTCGAAGGCGTCGACGGCCGAGGGGGGCCGGCGGGAGGCGACGAGGGGCCGGTTGGGGAAGGGGGCGGCCACGGCGGGCGGCCGACCGAGATCGACGCCCAGATCGTCGATCGTGCGCATCTGGAGCGTCGGCTCGAACTCGGGGCCTCGTTCGGCCAGCGACGGGGGCCGGCGTGGGGGCTGGGCCGAATTGTGGGCCTGGTCGCTCGGGGAACCGTGAACGTCAGCCGGCCGCTCGGTCGCTGGTTCTCGGTCCGTCACTAGCACCCCCGGTCGGCTGACTACAGGCTACCGGCCACCCGCAGAGCGCCCGCCACCGCCTCCAGCCTGCCACCTGAGCCGAATGGCTCACCATCGGCCCACAGGATTGTGTCCGTTTCGACCTGTATGCGGCGGGCCCGGCGGGTGAGAACGACGGGGTGGCGGACGTGTCGGCCGGAGAACACGGTGGGCAACATCCGGGCCAGCTGGAACGGGGTGGTGGGGCCGACGATGGTGACATCGAGCAGGCCGTCATCGGGGCTGGCATCGGGGCAGATGGCCATACCGCCGCCGAAATAGCGGGTGTTGGCCACCGCGAACAGGGTACTGACGTGCTGTTCCACCAGGTCAGGGGGGCTGTCATCGCCCTCGTCGGCGGGGATGGTGAGTGTGAGGGTGACTGGGCGGAGGCGGCGGAGCTCGGCCAGGGTGGCCACGGTGTAGCGCTGCTGGCCCGGGGGGAAGCGGAGGTTGTTGGCTCGGGCGTTGACCTGGCCCGAGAAGCCGCCGGTGACAACGGTGGCGGCCCAGCGGCCGTCGTCGGTGGCCAGGAGATCCACCGGGCGGGCCGGGCCGAGGGCGGCGGCGACGGCAGCCGGGAGGCGGGTGGGGAGGCCGAGGGCCCGGGCGAAGTCGTTGCCGGTGCCGACGGGGACGATGCCGAGGATGACGTCGGTGGTGGCCAGGGCGGGCAGGACGTGGTGGATCAAGCCGTCGCCACCAGTCACAACGAGACGTTCCATTCCCTCGGTGTGGGCCTTGGCCACGGTGACGGCGATGTCGGACGGCCCGGTGGGGCGGAGGGGGATGACGCGGTGGCCGGCGGCCTCGATGGCAACGGCCACGGCCTGGCCGGAGGCGGCTCGGCGACCGCCCCGGGCGGCGGGGTTGGCGAGCAGGTGGACGGGGGGTCGTCCGGTGGGAGGGGGCACGGCGAAAAACGTTAGCTTGCGACCCCCAGACGCTTGTAGGGTCAGGCCCCTATTTCCAACGCTGAGCGAAAAGCCCAGGATGCGTGCATCGGGCCCGCGGAGGGTGGGCCCCAGGGTCGTTCAGGCCAGGCAAATCCCGATGACGGTTATCTGCACATCTCGGACCCGCAGAGGGTCCCGCACGTCCCGCACCTCGTTCGAGGGGCTCTACACGGACCGGTTCGAGCCGATGGTCCAGCTCGCCTGTGGGCTGGTCGACCACCGGGCGGTGGCCGAGGAGATCGTGCAGGATGCGTTCCGCCAGCTGTGGCAGCGGTGGGACACGGTCACCCAGCCGGCCGGGTACCTGCGGACCACGGTGGTCAACGGGTGCCACAACGAGCTGCGGCGGCGGCGGGTGCGGCGTGACAGCTGGCACAAGCTGGTGGTGGTGCCCGACTCGGCGGACTCGGAGTACCTGGCCGACGCCTTGGCCGAGGTCAACGAGCGGCGGCGCCAGGCGCTGGTGCTGCGGTTCTACGGAGACCGGAGCATCGACGAGATCGCCGAGGCCATGCACATTCCCACCGGGACGGCCAAGAGCCTGATCCACCGGGGCCTGGCCGACCTCCGGCTGGCCATCGCCTGACGCACCTCACGCGTTCTGAGGACGGAGTGCGTCATTTCTGACGCCGCCGATCCCCAGATCCATCTCGGGTCCGCCGCTGATGGTCCGACGCTCAGGTGAAGTCGATCTCGAGGTGCTCGCTGACCGGGGCGAAGCCGAGTCGCTGGTAGACGGCGTTGGAGGTGGGGTTGACCAGGTCGGTGAAGAGCACGCAACGGTCGGCCCCGGCGGCGAGGCGGGCGGCGACCACAGCCGAGACGCAGGCGGCGGCGTAGCCGGAGCCCCGGAGGCGGGGCGGGGTGTAGACGTGCTGGATGCGGGAGACGCCGGCGGCAATCGAGGTGGCGGCGGCCATGGCGACCGGCTCGGTGGTGTGCCACAGCCAGACGAGGCCGTACTCGATCTTGCGGGCCATGAACCGGGCGAGCGACTCGGAGTCGACCACGCCCGGGCCGAAGGTGTCGTGCTGGAAGGCGACGGCCCAGTGGGTGAGCAGGGAGAGGTCGTCGGGGGTGCCGGGGCGGATGGCGCCGCCGCCCTTCGGTTTGGGGGCCGGTGTGAGGGTGTCGAGGCTGTAGAAGCGCTGGGCGACGGCGATCTTCGCCGCCAGGTGACGGAACGAGGCCCAGGCGCCGGCGAAGGCGAGGGCGGGGGCGGCCTCGCCCGAGACGCCAGGGATGCGGGCCAGGCCGTCGGCTACGGCGTCGGCCAGGGCGAGGGTGGTGTGGCGGTCGTGGGCGGCGATCACCACCGGTAGGTCGGCGCCGGTGCGCAGGCACACGCCCGTGACTGCCTGTCGGCGGCCGGGGGCGGCGTCGGGGTCATGATCGACGTCGGGTGGCTTCGAGGCGGTCGACGAGGTCGCCCACCAGGTGCGGGCGCCCTGCATGGCGGCACCGGCGGGGTCGTCGACCATGAGGTCGAGGAGGGAGAGCACCCGGTTGTGCCTCACCGGATCGGCCAGGAGGTACGGGCCAGCGGCGTGCCAGGCGGCGACAGCATCGTCGGTGCTGGCGACCTCAACCTGGATGGGAGCGGCGGACATAGCCGCAGTCTGTCAGGCGGGGCTCGGACCTGGGAAGACGCCAGGAAGGGAATCACCCGGCCCAGGCCTGGCGGGCACCGATAGCCTGTGGAGTCGATGCCCACCCGGCAAGGGTGTGGCACCAGCCCTCGTAGCTCAGTGGATAGAGCGTCGGTTTCCTAAACCGTGCGTCGCAGGTTCAATTCCTGCCGAGGGCGCCCAGTTCGTGGCCCTCACCAGGGAGTTCTGCTGGTGGTGGGAGTGGGGCCGATTGACCGCCGTTGACCCCCGTGAGCCAGGATTCACCCTCCTGAGCGGGGCCACCGCGGGGCAGGGCTGGCGACGAATCGGGGCACCCGCTGAGATGCCGCCGAGGCGCTTTCCCAGGTCGGCCCGGTGGAGGGAACTACTCTGTGTGCTGATGGTGTCCAACTCCGTGGCATGAGATCCGTATTCGTAGCGGTAACGCTCATACTTGTGGCGTGCTCGGACTCTCGGGGGTCCGTTGGGGCAGGGCCGACCGTGTCAGCCCTCACAACGTCAAACGAGATCGCGTCGGCCGAGCCAGGGGCTGAGGCAAGTTTGGAGCTTCAGGTGAGGGCGTTTGAGCGGGCGTGCAGTGAGGTCGATTGCACCGGCCGCACCCTTCTTGTTCTCGACTCGATCAGTGACGAACTGCGGGCGGCCATCTCGGCGCGCTTCGATGATGTCGAGTTCACACCCTTGGAGCAGCTCAACGAACGGGCCGCCGAGGAACGAGATGCCGCCCGAGCCATCACACCGACCGCCGGGCGGCTCGCCAAGGAGGACCCTGCCGTGTGGGCCGTCCTGGTGTCGTTCTGGACATCGAACGAGTATCGAGGCCAGGAGTACCTGTTCCGCAACGACGCTGGCCGGTGGGTCGACGTGTCGCCCGAGCAAGCTGGGGTGACCGTGACGATGATCATTTCGTAAGTCGGCACCCGCCATTTCCGGGCGCCTCGGCCAGGTGGTCCCTGCCGGTTCATGCGCACGCGAGTTCGTGGTCTCGCACGTTCACCATGGCCCACACCCGCCAATCGTCCCCAGGGTCCCCCATCCAACCCTGCCGCCGAGTCGCCGCCTGCTAGTAGTAGCTGCGAGGTAACGGAGCCCTCTGGCCCAGAAGTCAATGTGGGTTTGTTGAACGGGCCAAAGGTGATGCCTATTCCTTACCATCACCCTTCCTTGGATTCGACGCAGCCGGGTAGCTCAGCGCAGACCTCCGCGCAAGGGTCGGAGTCGGTATCGAACTTGCCGGCTACGGCAAAGGCGACAAAGGCACTGCCACTCTGGGTCTCGGTTTGGTACACGCTGGCGCAAGCCTTTGGTTCAAAGCCTAGAGGGCCACCCAGGACGTCAGCTGCCTTACGGGCAGCACATAACGCGAAGCTGACCGACGCAAGTCGCTCCGGAATGATGACCCCTACAGCCACCACCCTGGGCCCAGGTTCTCTGGCGCCATAGATCCCGACAGATCCCGCTTCAACTTCGTAGATGCAGCTCATTGCTTTGTCAATCAGATCAACTATCTGAGCTGTCTTCCACTTGTCGGTAACCTCGCCCCAGGCTAGTTCGAGGAGGAAGTTGCTACCTACCACTTTTTCTAGAGAGGGATCCTTGAGCTGACGCTCAGCCCCGATTAGCCGATCGGGAACGAGATCACTCAGCTTGACGATGGTCGCCTTAGGATCGGTTGCTGAAGTGCCCAGATCCCCCTGGAGCGAATCGCCAGTCTCGGTTGCCAGTGCGGTGGAGGAGCTGCCGTCATCTACCACTGGCTCCTCTGCCCCGACCGCACGTTCGGTACTTGGCACCGAGCATGCTGCGGCCCCCAATAGCAAGAGAACCGCTACCGCGATCCGATATAGAGCCTGGCGACCCGCTGTCGTGAGACAAGGGCTCGGGCTACGGCTTCGCCTCAGCCTCATGCGAATCAACTTTAGGTCAGTCCCAACTGGCGCAGCGACCAACGCCCTCTCGATCTCGCTCATCTCGTAGGGGAGGCTCGGGAACAGCTTGTCCCCTACCTTCACTTCGTCCGCCACTGGCCCGTCCTTCCTTACGTGCGCGTCCCTCGACACACTGAGAAGAGCCAGACCGTATAGATACAAAAGGCCCCCGCTGGGTAGGCGCTAGGCCACCGCTATGTCGCGCAGCCTGTTGCCCTCAACCAAGACTGGGCGGGTCGCGGCGGTACGATAACTGACGATGAAGCCTCGGCGACAGGGCTGGTACAGACATGCTGACGAGTCCGGTGCCTCGTTCTGGGATGGTCAGCAGTGGACAGCGACACGACCCCTCCCCCAGCAACTGTCTTACCCCGGTCCCTTTGCAGCCGGCGCCGGTCAACTTCCGAGACGATCCCTCAGGCGCTGGTGGCTAGCAGGGGGAACTACCACCTTCGCTGTGTTGACCCTCGCCGCAGCGGCGATCAGCAACGCATCCGGCACGACCACGTTGCCTTCCGCTAGGACCAGCTCGACCCTGCCGAGCACCACGAGTCCTGCGCCAGCAGCCCCGGTCGCCACTGATCCCGGTGCAGCATCTGGAGGCGACCAGGCACCCGTTTCGACCCCGCAAGCCGGCGATCGCGCTGACACAGCTACGTCAACCGGGATGAGGCCAGCGGTAATCGTCGTCGGAACCTCCACGACCACTCCCACGCTCGCGTCTCCAACGGCTCCCGCGCTGGCATCAGCCGCTCCGAGCAGCACCGTTCGATCCGGGTCGTTCTGTGCCTCAGAGGGCGCCGCCGGGGTCACATCAACCGGCCTTCCCATGATCTGCGCCTCATCCAACGCCGCCGGGGTCCCCTATGCCGACGGACGGTTCCGCTGGCGTTCCGCTTCCACAGCAACCCCCGCGACTGCCCCACCGTCGCCTGTGCCTGTTCCGACAACCCCCACGTCGCCGACCGCGACACCAGCACCGAGCCCAACCACTCAGGTCACGGTGCCACCAACAAGCCCAACCACTCGGATCACGGCGGCACCAACGAGCCCCAGCACCCAGCTCACGGAGCCACCAACAAGCCCAACCACTCGGATCACGGCGGCACCCTCGACCACCACCTCACTGCCCCAATGAATATGCGCAATCTGCATATGCGCCGATCCGCTATTGACGAGCGCAACCACGCAGTGCAGCTCCCTGCCCGACAGGCGCAGCCGCCCGACAACCCAGGTGGCTGACCTCAGGCCGGGCCAGTCCATATCGAGATCCGGCGCCGCCGGTTCCCCGACGGACGTCAACGCTGGGAGATCTACCCCTAGCAGAAACCAGAGACGTCACGCACCACGACCGTCAGGCGGTGGCGGCATGAACTGGCGGAAGTAGCTCACGATCACCGCTGAAATCGCCAGCATCGTCTCCTGCGTCGTCGCCATCGTGGCCCTCACCTTGACGGCGGCGTAGCCCGAGACGGCGAAGGAAACGCCTGGCGGAAGACTCCCATGGTGAACCACCATGTATCGCGCAGGTGACTCCACGCTCTCTAGCAGCGAACCATCGCTCACAAGAGGGGAACTGCCATGACCTCCACTGGATTCGATCCGAATCAAGTCAAGTTCGATGAGGGTGTCCGTCGCCTGAAGGCCGCTGCCGCCAAATCCGGACTCGAGAAACTCAGCACCGTGCTCACGTCGAGAGACCCTAGAGCGGCCAAAGCTCAAGAGATGCTCACCGTAACCAACATCCCCGGTGGCTTCACGAAGTGGCAGCTGCCGGTCATGCTCGACCGAGCATCACAGATGTTCATTACTGTCGCAGCCCCCGGAGCCTCCGTCGATGAGCACAGCCACGACGAAGGCGACGGCATCCGATTCATCGCCGGCGGATCCATCATCTACGAAGGTACCGAACTCACCGCAGGAGATTGGATGTTCATCCCCGCCGGAGCACGCTACAAGTTCGAGGTAGGCAATCTCGGCGCCCTGATGTGCTACTGCTACTGCTGCTGCTGCGCCGGACGAGCCGACCTCTTCGACTTCGACGAAGTAGTCGACCCCATGCACGTCTCCGGCGCCTGATCACCCAAACCGACCGGCCTCCACCTGGGTAGGCAGGAGGTCACCGACCCGGCAACGGCCTCAGGATGGGGACGAGGCCGGCTCGCTAGGGGCCAAGGGCTTCTGGTGCTGCCGTTACTCCCCGGCTTGAAGCCGACCTCGGGATCGACCTCGAGCCGCATCGTCACCGGGTGGAACGACGCCACCGGCCCGCTCGGAAAGCCAGGGCCTTTGCTGGTGGCGTCGTGCCGGTGATCCTGCGCCGGCACTCAGCGCCACCTAACCGTCGGCCATGCAAAGCCCGTCATATAGGTGAACACCAAGCGCCGGAGGCTGCTAGTCCTTGGGGCACCCTGCCCACCGGGCAGGGTGCCCTGCAGGCATCCGAGGAGCTTCACGGCCCCGTTTCGCAGACGTCGTTGGGAAGCTGATAGTCGGCGCCGTTGCCACCGATAGCTATGTCAACGCCGTTGCCGCAGTAGAAGCCGTCGGGCCCGTTTCCACCCCAGAGGGTGTCGTTCTCGGTGCCGCCGTTGATGTTGTCGGCACCGTCGTCACCGAGGATCGTGTCGTCGCCAGCGTCGCCGTAGAGCTGGTCAGCGACGACTCCACCGTCGATGTAGTCGTTGTCGTCATCACCATGGATGACGTCGATCCCGCCACGACCGCAGATCACGTCATCGCCGTCGCCGCCGTAGATGATGTCGTCACCATTGGTTCCGATGATCACGTCGTCACCGGGACCGCCGTAGAACGGGACACCACCAGGCGGGACATTGAGGCTGCCAGGCCCGGGCTGGAGACAGGGATCGATGACCGGGACCTGGGGGATAGATAGGTCGCCGGGGCTGGGGGGGTTGGGGTCTACGGTGGCTGACGCCGCGGTGGCCGAGACCAGGCCCACAAGCACAGTCGCTGCGCCCGTGACCAATCGGTGAGTGATGGTTGCCATTGTCGTTTCTCCAAATCTCAATAGTCGAGGTTGACTCCGGGAAGAGTCGAGGGAGACACACACCCGGCATCAGCCTCTACGGCCAAGGTCCCCATCCGGTTCACAACGACCGCAGGGCAGCGGAGTCTGATTCTTGTCGTCAGCTGTACCGGCGGTGCGGGGCACACACCCAGGTGGTCATTGTCGAGCGGCGTCGGATGGCGGGCGTAGGCGGTTCATCAGGCGTCGGGCACAGCAAGACCGCTATCACGCTTGAGAGCGCCCCCCACTTGACTAGCCATGGCTATGCACAGCGGCCGATCGGAGGGCAACCTCGGTTCCCGATCCGCCGGGCTCCTTGACGCTCCCTTCAGGGTCACCCCTTAGCGGGGCTCAACCTCTCCGGTGACATCCCCGATCCACATCACGCCGCCATACCCAACGATCCGAGCATGACCACCACGCACCCCATCCGCCGACCGATCGCCGCTCTTGGCCTCGGGCTCGCCATCGTCGCTACGGCCAGCTCCAGTGACATCATCCCTGGGCTAGGGGAGCGGAACACGCCAACTCCAACGCCCAGGACCTGGACTGAGGGCAATGACCAACCAACGCTCGACACCCTGCACCTGGAACCGAACCAGACTCCCACGCCACCGCCAGCACTCAGGGCCACGTCCTGGACTGAAGGCAACGGCCAACCAGGCCAGGGCTTCTCCAAGAAGGCAGAATCCGCCCGCGTCTTGACCGTCACGGTGCTCGATCAAGACCTGATTAGTTGACCCCAACCCCGTCCGGGCAGGGCTGCAGACGGATCCACTAGCTCGACGGCTGCCCTGCTCGGGGGCCCGGATTCTCCGGCTATTTTGGCCCTTCACTCCCGCTGTCGACCAGGCCCAGGAGGTGCTGTACACCTTCGCCGGCGCATGGCCGGTCCTCGGCGAACGAGGTAGAGGAACCGGGTCGATACCGGGTTGGCAGCGTGTACCCGCCGGCCGAGGGGCGCCACCAACCCTCACCATCGGGCTGGCCAATTGACCGAGGTCCACCACCCCGGCGATTGTCCGCATGCCCCAGTGGGGCCGAACCGCAGACTATCGCTGACCGGCGCTTCCGCTTGGACGCTCGATCAGCAAAAGGCAAGCGTCGTCGTGCAGTTCGAGAACCGTTTCGTTGAGGATCGCTTCGACTGCGTCCTCGATCTCGGAAGTGGCGTTGTGTCGTTCCATCGCCGTGAGAAGACGTTGGAGGCCGGTGTCGATCGACTCGTTTGGGCGTTCGAAGACGCCGTCGGTGTACACGAGGAGCCGGTCACCCGGTTCGAGCGTCACCTCGGTGATCGATGGAGCATCGGTCAGGACGCCCAGCGGGGGTGCGGGCTGCACGGGCACCAGGACGGCGGTGCCTTGCCGAAGGAGGATCGGCGGAGGGTGCCCGGCGACAGCGAACCGTGTCCGCCCGCTGACCGGGTCGAAATCGGCCTTGATTGCGGTGGCCATCTCTCCGGGACGGATCTGGCGTAGCAGCTCACTTGTCTTCACGATCGCATCCGTTGGGCCGATGCTGTCGATTGCGTAGGCGCGAAGGGCGTGGCGGAGCTCCTCCATGACAACGATCGAAGCGAGTCCGTGACCAGCCACGTCACCGATGGAGAAGGCGATACGGTCGGGCAACTCGATCCAGTCGATCCAGTCGCCCCCAGCGGGTTCACCGGCCGGGAACGAGTAATGGGCTCTGGCCCGGAGGGACGACCCGGAGCCGAGCTTCGGCTGGTTGACGAGCTCCCGGATGACGTTGCGTAGTCGGATCTCGCTGATCGTCGCCGTCTCGAGAGCGGCGAGCAGATGCAGCTCCTTGGTCAGCAGCTGGGCCAAGTCGCTGAGCAACGCCTCGTCCTGATGGCGCCACGATCGCGGCTCGGAGTCGAACACGCACAGCGCACCGATCGGCCGGCCGGCCGGGTCTCGGAGCGGAACGCCGAGATAGGACCCCACTCGGCCCGTGGTCACCGGGGGCAGGTGCCGTGTCCAGTGATGACGCCGGGCATCATCTATGCGGAGAACGCCACCGGAGGCCATCGTGACCGAGCACAGGCTGTCGCGAATGGGGCTGTGCTGCTCGGCGGGGCTGTAGGTGACTCCATGAACGGCCGGCACGAACTGGGTAGTGCCGACGAGCGACACCTGGGCGTAACGACTGCCGCTGGCGATTGCTGCGACCCGGGCCACACTCTGAAGTGACTCCGAGTCGGCGGCGTCATCCTCGTCCAACGATCTCAGAAACACGAGTCGTTCGGGGTCCTCGAACACCGACCAGTCCAACTCCGAGCTTCCCGTCGCCTCGCTCAGGCCTCCACCCAGTCCCGGTTCCACAGAACGGCCAACGCTACACCCAGCACTTCAACGATGGTCAATCATCGGACAGGCCAGGAGGCTGAGCTGAGCACGGGCTCCATGGCCGGCCGGGCGTTCGTCGGCTGGCTGGCCGCCCGCACCGCGCTCGTCAGTCCCGGTAGAGGGGCGCCGGGGGTTCGGGCACCGGGTCGATCGCTCCGGCCAGCCATCGTTGGGCGCTGGCGGCCAGAGTCCCGTCGGTCCGGGCCTGCTCGAGCACGGCGTTGACGAAGCGCACCAGGTCGGGGGCTTCGGGGCTCGCTCCCACGGCGTAGTCGGTGGCCAGCAGGCTCGGGCCCACCACCTCCGTCTGGGGGTCCTGGGCCGCCAACCCGGCCAACAGCACCTCGTCGCTGGCGACGGCCCCGGCCCGCCCCTGATGCAGATCCACCATGCAATCGGCCAGGTTGGACCGGGTGAGCACGTCGAGCCCGAGCGGGAGCTGCTTCAACACGGCCTCGGTGGTGGAGCCCCTCGACGTGCACACGGTGCCGCCGGCCAGATCCTCCACCTCCGCCACACCCGACCCCACCGGGACCAGGAGCCGGGCCGAGGCCCGGATGTAGGGCACCGAGAACTCGACGGAGCGTTGCCGCTCGCAGGTGACGGCGAAGCTGTTGACCACCAGGTCCACCCGCTTCTCCTGGATGGCCGGCACCCGGTCGGCCACGTCGAGCACGATGTACTGCACCCGCTCCGGACTGCCGAACAGGGCTTCGGCGATCATCCGCACCACGTCGATGTCGCTGCCCTCCAGGGCACCGGTCTGCGGATTCCGGTAGCCGATCAGGAACTTGCGCTGATCCACCCCGACGACGAGCCGGCCCCGGGCGACGATGTCGGCCAGCGCTGAGCCCGGCGGCAGGGCCCCCGGGGCCAGCAGAGCTCCAGGCGCCGGCAGCGGGCCATCTGGACGGAGGCTGTCTCTGATCTCAGTGCAGGGGGCCGGCGCCGCTGCGGCAGGGCCAGCCGCAACGGTCGTGTCGGCGCCGCTGTCGCTGGATGACGCAGGGCCGACGTCGGGCACGAGCGCCGCAGCCGCCAGCGCCGCCAGCACGGCTGCGATCAGTGCAACCAGCGGCCGCCCTGTGTTGAGACGACGGAGCACTTTCGCCCGTTGAGCGTCGGGAGCCGGCCCCGCTGGCTGCGACTCACCGCCGGCCATCATCGGTACTCCGCCAGCCGCCGGTTGACCCCTACCAGCGCACCCGACGCCCCGATCGCCAACAGCACCACCGGCCCCACCACGAGCAGCCGCTGGCGCACCGCCGCCCGCCTGGTCGCCGCCACCAGCGCCTCCTGCTTGGTGGAAGCGAGGGCGGTGAGCGTCTCCTCGACCCGACTGAAGGCACCCGCGCTCTGATCCTGACCCGGACCGGTGGCCGAAGCGACGGCGTCGGCATAGGCCCCTGTGCCGTCGGCCGCCACCAGCTCGCGATGGGCCTCGACCCAACCCTCGACGGCGACCGTCACCGGGCCGATGTCCACCCCCGCCCTGGCCGCTGCCGCCAGCAGACCGCTGTCGGCGTCACCGATCTGTTCGATCCGACTGTCGAATGACGTGGTGCCGGTGCCGCCGCTGCGGGCGACCAGCGCCAGGTTCTCATCGCTGCGGGCCTGGAGGGCCGTCACCCGGGCATCGTCGAGGCTGGTCACGGCGGCGGTGTGGCCCCGGGCATCGTCCAAGGCGGAGCCCACCGACCACCAGGCGGCTAACCACCAGCCCGTGGCGGCCAGCACCGCACAGGCCCCTGCCACCAGCCCGGAGTTGAGTAGCCGATTGGTTCGGCGCCGTTCTTGGCGTGACACGTCGGCCAGAACCACCAGGAGGCCGAAGCCCAGCACCACCACCGGCACCGGCGACGTGGCGGCCCGCCGGTAGGCCCGGTCGAGCTCGCCCCGGGCATCGGCCCGCAGGTCAGCGGCCGCCGGCAGGATGGTGGCCTGCATCAGCGTCGAAGCATCGGTCAGATAGCTCAGCCCGAGCGGCAAGCCGCTGCGGTTGTAGGTGCGGGCCGCTTCCACCAGCCCGGCGTAGACCGGAAGCTGGGTGGCGATCACGGCCACCGCATCGGCTGCTTCCGGGCTGGCCAACCGGCCGGCGTCGGCGAGCTCCCGGGCCGCCTGCTCGATACTGCGGTCGTAGG
This sequence comes from uncultured Actinomycetes bacterium, assembly GCA_902826025.1. Taxonomy (GTDB): domain Bacteria; phylum Actinomycetota; class Acidimicrobiia; order Acidimicrobiales; family SZUA-35; genus CADEDH01. The sequence continues at coordinate 379 of CADEDH010000014.1, read as the reverse complement.
CCGCCCGCACCTCAGGCGGTTCCCGCCCCGCCGTCAGGAACCCGGTGGTGGCCTGGGCGTCGGCCTCGGCCAGCGCCTGATAGAGGTCGGTGGTAGCGACGGTCAGGGCGGCCAGCCGCTGCTCAGCCTGACGAACCGCCGACACCCGGGCGGCTGCTCCGGTGCCGCTCACCACGGCCGCCACCACGGCCCCCGCCACGAGCAGCACCGCCAGGCGCCGTAGCGCCGCCGGTGTGGCCGGCTCCAGCCACGCCGCCCCCCGACGGCGAGCCCAACCCAATGCCGGGCGCGCCAAACTGGCCGGAACCCGGTCCGCGGTTCCCATCGACATCCCCCTCCGTTCCCACATGGGGTCTGACCGCCACGCTACCAGGGGCCC
>CADEDH010000013.1:60738-110556 GCA_902826025.1 uncultured Actinomycetes bacterium | reverse complement strand
ATCGCACGCCACCTCCCGCACCCGGTCAGCCCGCACCAGCGGCCGCATCCGCCCCCTCGACTCCCACAGCTCCACCCGCAGGCCGCCGAACACCACCAACCCACCAACCATGGGTGTGGCGCAGGGGGAGGGGAGCAGGACCCGCATTGGCAGCGGCGCCGCATCGCCCGGACCGTGGACCAGGACCCGCACGATGAGCCGGTCCTTCACCCGACCCGTCTCCGTCACCTGCATCGTGGCTCCGACCCGGCGGATCGGGATCACCGTGTCATTCATCGTCGACCTCTTCGACACTTGCTCGTCTCCATCACTCGTCTGCTTTGGGCGGGACCTCGTGTCCCGTCGTGGGCCTGCCGGACTCGAACCGGGACGCGCACCGTCACACCCACGGCCCGCTGAAGCCGTCGTGTCAGACCCTCTTCAACTGCTCACCCGGCCCGGCGGGGGGTGGTGGGAGCCCGGGAAGGGGCGGTGCAGCCAACCAGCTGTGTGCATCGTCCAATGACGTGACAAGCGGTGACGCTCCACCCCCACCCGAACCCCCACCACCCGCACCCGTGGCCGGAGGTTCAGGCACCAGCTACGACACCTTCGCCGGCTCCCTCGTCGGGACCGGCGGCGGTGCCGGCGCCACCGTGTCATCCTTGCCTCGACGCAGCGACGGCCGATCCTCCTGGGTCCATGTGTCAGCGGCGAACGACACCAGATGCTTGTTGCCGTCCTGACGGCTGAACGCCTGCAGGCCACCGAACCGGATCGGCCCCGGCGACACCGCCGGCTTGGTCTCGGCTGCCACCCGGACCTTGATCCCGGCCACCAGCCACCCGTCCTGGACGGCACACGTGATCTCCCACACCGGCACCTTGTCGCCGTTGAGACGCTGCTTCTGCTCCTCGGCGGGCACGTCCTTCTCCCACACCCGAGCGGCCTCGACCCCGAGGACCATGACCACGTTCTCGTCCTGAAACTGCTCTGCACTCTGAAACAACTGCATGTCTGTCCTGTCTCGTCTTGGTCTGATTGGATTGCTACGTAGCAACTGTAGCGCTGCACTTGATACGGCTTGCAACCTCAGGGGCGAAGAATTTCAGCGCTACGTAGCACCTGGGTCGTACGCTGGGGGAGTGGCCATCGACGCCAACGATCCCCGGAGCCCGTACCGCCAGCTCGCCGGCACCATCCGAGCGATGATCGCTAACGGCACTGTGGCGCCCGGCGCCAAACTGCCGTCCAATCGAGAGCTGATGGACAGCGAGAAGGTTGCGAGCCAGACCGTGCAGCGGGCGATTCGCCTGCTCATCGACGAGGGCCTGGTCCGCAGTGTGCAGGGCCGGGGCACGTTCGTCGCCGATGACGTTGACCCAGCCGCCATCGTGGTCGATGACGGCGTCACAGCGTCCACGGGCGATTACCTGATGCTCCGTGACCGGATCGATCAACTCGACACCGAGATGGAGGAGATCCGCCACCTTCTCGAACAGGTCGTGTCGCGGCTTCCTCCTGTCGAGCAAGCCAAGCCAGGAGCGCCACGCTCAGGTTCCGTACGCCCTCGACACTGACCGCCAACCGGTCAAGGCGAGCGCTCAGCTCTTCAATCTGGTCAGCGGAGAGGCCACCGGCGAGCAGTGACCGGTCGTTGCCGGCCGCCTCCTCCTCCTGTGCCTCCCGCTCGATCCGCCGGGGAGTGTTCATGGTCGGAGCACATCACGGATCTAGGCCCGGTCTTCGCACCTTGCTGCGCTAGTACAAAAGTGCGGGTTCCCGGCGGGATCCAGGCGGATGCTGCGTCTAGTACCGTTGTGACCAGCCGGAGGGCCACCTCGCATGACCGATAACAACTCCCTCGGAGAACGCATCGCCGCTCACCGCCGACGTAGGGGCATCAGCCAGACGGTTCTGGCCGGCCTCGTCGGCCGCTCGGTCAGCTGGCTGTCCCAGGTCGAGCGGGGAGAGCGCGAGGTCGACAAGCTCTCCGTGCTTATCCCGCTGGCCCGAGCGCTCCGGGTCGACCTCTCCACCCTCGTTGGCGAAGAGCTGAACTTCTCCCGAACCGCCGGCCCCAGCCTGGCCGCCGTCGATGCCATTCGAGCGGCCATGACCACCTACGTGCTCGACCTCGACGGCGAGGAACTGCCCGACCTCGTCGCCCTGGACGCCGTTCTCAGTGAGATCAACACCCTCTACCAAGCCGGCCACTACGACCGGGCAGGGTCGTTGCTGCCGCTGGCCATCCGGACCGCCGACATGGCCGCCACGCTGGCCCCCGGGGCCGATCAGGACGCCGCCCAAGCTGTCCTGGCCCGCACCCACCAGACGACCGCAGCATTGCTCAGCCGAGTCGGTGAGACCGACCTGGGATGGGTAGCCGCCGACCGTTCCATCACCGCCGCCCGCCGGGCCGGTGACATCGAACTCGTCACGGCCGGGATCTACCGTCTCGGGCAGATCATGCTCCGGGCCGGACGCTACGAAGAAGCGTTCCGCCTGGCCGACAGCTCCCAAGGAAGTCTGAACCTCGACGACGCTTCACCGTCGGTGCTGTCACTTCACGGAGCGCTCTACCTCACCGCCGCCATCGCTGCAGCCAAGATGTCCGACCGACGTGAAGTCGTCCGGCTGCTCGCCCACGCCCAAACCGTCGCTGACCGCCTGGGCGACGACCGCAACGACCACTGGACCGCCTTCGGCCGATCGAACGTCCGCATCCACGCCACCTCGGCCGCCGTCGACCTGGGCGACCCCGACGACGTACTCACCAACGCCGCCATGATCGACCCCAACGACATCCCCGCCGACCTCCTCGGCCGCCGCTCCCAACTCCAACTCGACACGGCCTGGGCCTACGGGCAACGCCGCAACGACGCAGCCGCCGTCCTGGCCCTGCTCGAAGCCGAACGCCTCGCCCCCCAAGCCGTACGCCACAGCCCCGTCGCCCGTGACCTGATCCAGGCCTGCCTACGACGCTCCCGACGCAAGGGAGCGCTCCCCGGGCTCGACGGCCTCGCACAACGCACAGGAGTACTCACCTGACATGCCCAGCTTCGACACCGGCCCAGGAAACGTCCTCTACCTCATCGTATGTGCCGCACCACCGGCCGCCGACACCGCCGAGCTCGTCAAGGTCAAGCAGAACGAAGGCTGGGACGTGTGCGTGATAGCGACGGAAATGGCTCTCGACTGGTTCGACCCAGAACAGGTCGAGGCGCTCACCGGCCATGAGGTCCGCCACCAGTTCCGCAAGCCCGACGAACCATCCTTCGAACCGCTCGGCAACGCCGTCCTGGTAGCGCCCGCCACCTTCAACACCATCAACAAATGGGCCCTCGGCATCAACGACTCCCTGGCGCTCGGCCTCCTCAACGAAGCCCTCGGCCGGGGCGTGCCAACCGAGGTCAGGCCCTACCTCAACGACGCCCTCGCCAGTCACCCGGCCTACCGACAGGCCGTGAAGCTCCTGACAAGCAGCGGTGTAGCTTTCGTGAGCTGAGGCGGCGCCCATCGCCACTGGGTGCCCAAGCCGACGGTGGGATTTCCGGGCGCTCGAAATGTGCCGCAGCGTTGCGGTCCTCCGGCGTCTGAGTCGAGCATTATCGGGTGGCTGGAATGGCGACCGCGACCTATGAATCGGCGTTGAGCACCGGCGCTATCGGTCGTCGCAGTGCAGTCTGACGAGGTCGAAGCGTCGCTCAGTCTGCCGTTGGTACCGGTCGTAGCGGCTGCGGGTTGTCTGGTTCACGAGCGACCAAAGCCTGCCGTAGTCGGCGTGCTCGGGGTCGATCACCTCGGCACGGCTCGCGAACCTTCGTCGGCCGACTTGTAGCTCGACGGAGCTGTTCGCCGCAATGTTGTGGATCCATCCCGGGGGTCGATCAGCGCCTCCGTTCGAGGCGGTGACAATGAGGGTGCCGTCTTGATCTCGTACGTAGACGAGGGCGGTGGTTCGGCGTGTCCCACTGCGACGGCCCGTGGTGGTGAGCAGCAGCGTCGGGACGCCCATGAGGCGGTGACCAAGGAATCCTCGGCTCGACTCGTAGATCCGCTGGTGGGTCCGAAGAACCCGTGACTGCTGGCCACTCATCGCTGTGCCGGTGTCGGGGATCCCGATGGGTCGGAGCGCTGGGGTTGGTCATCGGGAGAGATGATGGGCTTGATCCGTTCAAGGGCGTGGTCCATGAGTTCTTCCATCGGTTTGTCGGGCCATTGCATCGCCCATGCGGCCAGGACGCCGTTGAGCGTTCCAACGAAGGCCCCGGCAATGATTGCGCTGTCGGTGATCTTGTTGTCGTCGTCGGGCAGGTCGGTCTGGGCGAGAGCCGAGATTCGTGCGAACACCTCGTCGTCAAGACGGGCATGACCGCCGCGCAGGCTCGGGGTTTGCAGGTACACCTGGAAGCCAACGAACACCGCTTCGTCAGTCGAGTCGATCATGCGGGCGACAGATCGGAGGCCTCGGACGCATCGCCCGAGACCGGACTCTTCCGCTGGGCCGTCCGCAACAACCTCATCGAAGTGCCGCACCCAGCCGCGCGGACGTTCAAACATGAGATCACTCTTGGTCGGGAAGTGGCGATAGACGGTGCGTCGCGACGCGCCGGCGGCACTCGCAACGTCGTCCATGGTTACCGCGTCGAAGCCGCGATCGGCGAATAGGTGCATCGCTACTTCGGCGATCTCGGCACGGATCTGCTGATGTCGTCGTTCAGTCAAGGATGGCATGATGTACAAGTATGGCACGTCGTGCCAGTTTGGCGTAGCGTGCGGCCATGACCACGGCGCAACGGATTCTCATCGGGTACGGCACGATCATCCTGGCCGTCGGGTTTGCCCTCGGGACGATCCTGGGCGTGGTGCGGATGAAGGCGCCAGTGGCACGCAGTCTTGCCACGGCGCACGTTGAGACGTTGATGCAGGCGGCCCTGCATCTCGGCTTAGCATTCGCGGTCGGTGCTGTCGCGTTCGACACCGGCACGGCCACCATCGGGGCGTGGCTACTGGTGATCGGGTCCGGCATGCAAGCTTTCGGCGCCACCGCCAACTGGATCAACACCGTGGGCGACCAGTTCGCCGAGCGTTCGCTCGGGTTCTACGCCAACTCTGCGGCCACCTTCGTGGCACTCCCCGGCCTCGTCATCACCGGGTACGGCATCCTCACCCGCCTGTAGTCCAACCGTTGCGATCCCGCTCGATGCGCGCTCGTCAAGGCGCGCCAACGCTGTCTAGCTCGACCAGGTCGCAGAAACCGAGCAGTAACTCGACATCCAAGTGGCCGGGCTCGTCGATTCCCTATCGCAGCGGAGCCGCCCGATATCACAACTCGGAAATCACCAGCACCAGCTCGACGGTACGGTGCCGGACCGTTGCAGGTGCGCCGCTGAGGGCTCGATGTCGACGACACATGCCGCCGAGCGTCCGTGCTCTGGCTACTGTCGACGGTCATGCGACTTGGGTTCGCCCGAACGGTACCCCTACTGCTGCTACCTGCGGCGTGCTCGTCCTCAGCGGATGCCCCCGAATCGGCACCCTCGAGTGCATCGACGGAGGTGGTGGTCGAAGCCGAGGCCGGCGGCGTCGATCTCGATCTCGTCGGAGATCAGGTCGACGCTGATCACATCATCGTGACCGAACCTGGCCAGGCGGGCCCGCCTCCCAAACTCGATGGCTCGACACGAGTGCTGCAGTCGAGGCACATTCTTTTCGCTCCCACAGCGCAGGGCGACGTCGATATGTACTCGGTCAGAGTCCAGGGGCTCAGCGGAGAGAATCAAGTTCAGGACTGCCTCGCGATTACCGTGCCAGGCGGAAACAGCCTCGACTGCAGCCGGCAACTCGGGCTCCCTGCAGGTGGCGAACAAGCCAATCTTCTCGTATCAGCTGGTTCCATGATGGGTGGATCGTTCTATGAATTGGCTGGGCCAGAGGGGACGACGCACTTCGTGGTTCAGATCAACGACGAAGTCCTCGTGGTCGGCGCCGTTGAAGGCCACGGGGTCGTAACTACCGGCGGGCGGAACTCGTGCCCCGTGGGGAGTCTCCAGATCCAGGCTTGGAACGGCGAAGAACTCTTGCGTGAGACCACCCGACCGAGCTGGTGCTGAACCCGACCGAGCTGCACCCGCTCGGCTCCCGGCGATCCCGGACGGTCGGACCACTCGGAAACGCCGAGTCGGTTCGAATCGGCGCCCCGGGGTGGACACCTCTCTATTGGACGGCGTCCGGGTTGGCGCCGAGTGCCCTGATGCGCTCTGACGCACGGGCGATGGCCTCCTCTGCCTCACTTCGCTCACGCTCCAGCTCGGCGTCGGTGAAGCGAGCCGCCCAGCTGGGCGAGTCGAGATCGGCGAGCCGCTGGCGGGCGCCCGTCAGCGACGCTGCCGCCAGGCGGATGGGGTCGGGCCGCTGCCGCTTCTTCCAGCTCACGCTGTCGACTATATTCGAACGTACGTTCGTCTGACCATCCCAACGCTCGCTCTGCGGCGCCGGCCCAAGAATCGGCCCAAGAAACTTCCAGGCACCAGCTGGAAACGAGTAGACGGGTTGGACGCCGCCATCGGCTGCCATCAGGACAAACGCAGCAGGTTCGGCTCAGCTGTACCCCTCAAATCACATTCGTAATGCGTAGGTCTGGGGTTCGACCCCCCATTCGGGCTCCACGTCTGATCAGGGCAGACACGTACCGGCAGTATGGGACGTCTGTCGGTTCGAGGCTGAGAACCAGCTGGTCCGAGCGGATGGTCACCGGCGATCGTCCTCGAACCGGCCGGCCGGCCGGACCACGGTGGGCTCGATATCGGCTTTCCGCTCGGATGCTGTACCCTCCGGTGTTCGGTTGCACCACATTCGACATCAAAGGGAACCGGGCGACATGGCTGAGACGATGCGACAGGAAGGGATCCGGGGGAAGTACTTCCGACCGTCTCTGTGGAAGGCCCTCCTCACGTTGGCTCCGCCCAAGGAGCTGGTGGTCATCGCCGAGATGGCGTTGCGCAAGGGCAAGTCCCGCTTCCGTACGCCCCAGACCGTCCATCTGCGTCCGCTCGGTGGCCGTCCCATCACCGTCCGGCCCCGGTCGTCGGACGCCCGCGTGGTCCTGGACGTGTTCGTCGGCCTGTTCCACCTGCCTCCCGCTGACCTACCCGCCCCCGGGGTGGTGTGGGACCTCGGTACCAACATCGGGCTGACCGTCGCCCACTACGCCACCATGTACCCTCAGGCCCGGGTCACCGGGCTCGAGCCCGATCCGGCCACGGCCGACGCAGCCCGACAGAACCTGGCGCCCTGGGGAGATCGCTGCCAGGTGATCACCGGGGCCGCATGGTCGAGCGACGGCGACCTCAGTTTCTCGGTGGACGAGGGTGAGGAGTTCGGGGCCCACGTGGTCGACGAGCCCGGCGGCGGGAGCACGATGGTGGTGACCGGCATGTCGCTGTCGACCCTGCTGGCCGACGAGACCGTGGTCGACTACCTGAAGGTCGACATCGAAGGCGCCGAACACGAGATCTTCTCCCACAACACAGAGTGGGCCTCGAAGATCCGCTGCATCAGCGTCGAGATCCACCCCCCGCACACGGTGGAGTCGATCACCGCCGATCTGGAGGCGCTCGGCTTCACCGTCGAGAGGAACACCAAGCACTGGGCGTCGGTCATCGGCCGACGACCCGCCAGCGACTCGTCACGCTGAGCATCACCGAGACCTCCCATGGCACTGGTCTCAGTGTGCATACCTGCCTTTCGCGCTGCTGAGACGCTGGGGGCCACGATCGCCAGCGTGGTGGCTCAGACCCACGACGACTGGGAGCTGGTGATCGTTGACGACCACTCCGACGACGAGACGCTCGACGTGGCGCGGGGTTTCGACGACGAGCGAATCCGCGTCGTCGTCAGCGGTACCACGATCGGTATGGCATCGAACTTCGAGCGGGCCGTGGCCGAGACCAAAGCGGAGTTCGTCAAGCTGCTCTGCGCCGACGACCTCATCGCTCCGGACTGCCTCCGGGCCCAACTCGAGATTCTCGACAACGACCCCCGGCTGGCGTTGACCTCCGGGCGCCGGGACATCATCGGCATCGACGGGGCGGTGCTCAGCCCGGGCCGGGGCATCCCTTCCTACCTGATCGGCCGGAGGGACGGCCCCACCGTCATCCGCCGGGTCTTCCGCTCCGGCTACAACCCGATCGGAGAGCCCGCCTGCGTCCTGTTCCGGCGCGAGGCCAAGGATCGGGCCGGGCCGTTCTCGGGGCTACTTCCCGGGCCCACCGATCTCGACATGTGGTTTCGCCTCCTGGGCCACGGCGACTTCTACGGCGACCGACGGACGGTGGCCTCGTTCCGCCTGCATCCTCGTTCGCTCACGGCCACGACGTACCGGAGCTACGGGAACCAGGATCGGACGATGTTCCGTCGCATGGCTGCCGATCCGGCATGGCGGGTGGGTCGTCCCTCACTGGCCGTTGCCTACGCCCGATCCTTCCTGCACCAGGCGCACCGGGCCTACCGGCACCGGCACGTCGGCCATCTCACCAGCTGACCGTGAGCTTCCGGGGCCCCCGGAACGACAGGTTGGGATGGTAGCTGAGCGGTGAGTCGGGATCGGCCCGCCGCAGACCGGGGAAGCGGCGGGTCAACTCCTGCAACGCCACCTCCAGCTCGAGCTTGGCCAGCGGCGCCCCCAGGCAGTAGTGCTTGCCCCAGCCGAACGACAGGTAGCGGCTGTCGGCCCGGGCGATGTCGAACCGCTCCGGCTCGTCGAACACCGCAGGGTCGTGGTTGGCCGCTCCGATCAGCAACAGCAGCTTGGCCCCGGCCGGCACCGCCGTGCCGCCGATCGTGGTGTCGGTGGTGGTGATCCGACGCCAGGCGATCACTGAGGAGTCGAAGCGCAGCACCTCCTCCACCGCTCCCGGGATCGCCCCGGAGTCGGCCACCAGGCGGTCCCACACGCCGGGCTCGTCGAGGCAGCGGAGCAGGGCGTTGGCCAGCAGATTGGTCGTCGTCTCGTGGCCGGCGAAGCTGAATCCGAAGACGATGTGGGCCGCCTCGGCCAGCGTGAGCTGCTCGGGATCGTCGCGGTGGAACTGGAGCAGGTCGGTGGTGAAGTCGTCGGCCGGCTCGGCCAGGCGGCGGGCCACGTGGGCGTCGCAGTAGGCCCGGTAGGCCACCATGTCGGCCGCCGTCCTGGCCTGCTCCTCCGGCGACGGCCGGCCCCAGCTGAACGACAGGCGATCGTTGGCCCACGCCTTGAGCTGGTCGGTGTCTTCCGGAGGGAAGCCCAGCAGGGTGAAGATGATCGTGGCCGGCAACGGGAAGGCGAGGCCCCGCACGACATCGGCGCCCGGCCCGGCCGCCTCCAGGTCGTCGATCAGGCCGATGGTGGTTCGGCGGATCACCGGTTCGAGAGCCCGCAACCGCCGTGGGCTGAACCCCACCAGGCTGTAGCGCCGGTTGCGGCTGTGGTACTCGCCATCGGCGTTCGACAGGGTCTTCAGGGGCACCCACCCCTGGGCGAACACCGCCTGGGCCTCGGGGTGGAGGGGAAACGCCGGGTCCTGGGCGTTGGCCGCCGAGAAGGTGGCCGGGTCGCGGAACACGGCCTCGATGTCGGCGTGGCGGGCCACCACCCACATGTCGAGATCCGGGTCGTAGCGGACCGGCGCCTCGTCCCGGAGCTGGGCCCACATCGGGCGGGGATCGGCCAGGAAGCCGGGATCGAGGGGATCGAAGTGGACGGGGCAGCCGCCGGTCATGGGAGTTCTCCGCTGCGCTCGGGTGTGATGCCGGCCACCCTCCCGCGCTGAGCCGAGCCAGCGCAAGGGGAGCGGGGTGCCGCCCATCGCCGGTGGTTCAGGCCGCGGCCAGGCGGAGGCCGGCAGCCACGGCCGACGCCGCCACGATCACCACCACGAACGGGGCCCGGCGCCACAGCAGCACCCCGGCTACGGCTACGGCCGGCGCCCGGGCGTCGAGCGTGAGCTGCTTGCCGTCGGCCACGGCCTGCACGGCCAGCAGGGCCGACAGCAGGGCGATGGTCACCAGGCCCGACACCCGCCTCACCCGCTCGCCCTCCAACCAGTGGGGCCGGGCCAGGAAGCCGAGCAGCTTGATGCCGAAACAGGCGGCGCAGGCCGCCAGCACCGCCACCCAGCCCGACATCAGTCGGTTCCAACGGGCTCGGCCGTCGCCGGCGCGTCGTCGCGCCAGCCCAGGACCACGGCCGTCACGGCGGCGGCCAGCACCGGCACGCCGGCTGGCACCACCGGCGTGACCCCGAGGGCGACGAGGGCGGCGGCCGCCGCCACCGTCATCGGGCGGGCCGCCCGCAGCCGGGGCCACAGCAGGGCCAGATAGGCGGCGGCCGCCGCGGCGTCGAGGCCGAACCGGCGGGGGTCGCCCAACGCGTTGCCCAGCATCCCGCCGCCCAGGGTGGCCAGGTTCCAGAACGCGAACACGGCCCCGCCGGTGGCCCAGAATCCGAGCCGCACCAGATCGTCCCGCCCCGGGTGCTGGGCCAGCTGGACCGTGCCCACCGCCGTCGACTCGTCGATCGTCAGGTGCGCCGCAACGGGCCGCCGCCACCCTTGCCTACCGAGATGGGGCGACATTTGGAGGCCGTAGAACCCGTTGCGGACCCCCAGCAATGCTGCGGTGGCGGTGGCCGCCGCCCCGCCGCCCCCGGCCCCGACCACCCCGGCGAAGGCGAACTGCGACCCTCCGCTGAACATGAGGAGGCTGAGCACGCAGGTCTGGGCCAGGGTGAGGCCGGCCGCCACCGACAGCGCCCCGAACGAGACGCCGTAAGTCCCTGTCGCCACACCGATCGACAACGCCTGGCGCCACACCGCGGCCCGGGCCGGATCCCGTCGGGCCGGAACGGGTTCGGGGGCAGCGGGCCGTTGCACGGGGGGCCACTGTATTGGCCGCCGGTTCTTCGGCCGACGAGGTGGTACCGGGACGGGCTGGTAACGTCGGATACGGCGAAGGGGAGTAGCTCCAACGCCGGGTGATCGACACGCTGGGTGATGAGCCCCGGTCCCCGGGCCCGCTGCGGCGGGTGGGCAAGACCTTCGGCCGGTGTCCTGATCGTTCATGGACGCCCGGCCGAGGTCGAGGCTCCGCAGCCTGATCCTCGTCCGGGCGTGAGGAGCTACAACGTGCTGCAAGCCTTCCTGATCAGCTTCGGAGTGATCTTCGTGGCCGAGCTGGGCGACAAGAGCCAGCTGATGGCCCTGGCCTTCGCCACCCGCTACAAGCCGGCGCCGATCCTGATCGGCATCACCATCGCCACCGGCGTGGTCCACGCCTTCTCGGTGCTCGTGGGGGCCGTGATCGGGGCCCGGCTGCCCACCACCGCCATCACCCTGGTGGCCGGGATCGCCTTCCTCGGCTTCGCCGCCTGGACCCTGCGGGGCGACAAGCTCGACGACGACGAGGCGTCCAGGGCCGACCGGGCCACCCGCTCTGCCATCGTGGCCGCCAGCGTCGCCTTCTTCCTGGCCGAGTTGGGCGACAAGACCATGCTGGCGACGATCACCTTGGCCACCCGGGAAGGGCCGGTGGGCACCTGGGCCGGGTCCACCCTGGGCATGGTGGCGGCCGACGCCCTGGCCATCGGCGTGGGGGCCGTGCTGGGGGCCCGGCTGCCGGAGAAGGCCATCCGGATCGGGGCCAGCGTGGCCTTCCTGGTGTTCGGCCTGCTCCTCATCGTCGAGGCCCTCCGGTAGAGGAACGGGCACCCCGGCCGCCGGGTGGAGTTACCCGGTTCGGTTGACACCGCGTGCGGCCACCGGTGAGGCAAACTGCCGACTGTGATCGACAAGGCTGGCACCTGGTGGACAGGCAGCTCGTTCGAGGACCTGGCCGAGTACATCCGGATCCACACCTCGCTCGGCTACCCGGCCGGCGACATACGCCGGTGTGTGTGCGGTGACTGCGGTGGCCATGTATTCGGGCTCGACATCGCCCAGGCCGAGGGCTGCGCCCAGCGGATCTGCGTCGGCTGCCTCAACGAGTACCTGATCGCCGACTCCGAGGACTACTGGGACCAGGTGAACATCGAGACCGGGGCCTGTCCCTGCGGCTACGAGACGTTCGAAATCGGGGTGGGCTACTCGCTGAGGGAGAGCGGCGAGATCCAGTGGGTGACGGTGGCTGGCCGCTGCGTGGTGTGCGGCATCCTCGGCGTCTACACCGACTGGAAGATCGACTACGAGCCCTCCCGGCACCTGCTCGACCGGTTCTGACACCACGATCAGCCGGGCCTCAGGCTGCCGCTACCCTGCCCGGGATGCCCGATGTCCGCTCCTGACCCGATCCCGCCCGAAGGAGTGATGCCCTCCACCGCCACCCCTGCTCTGGGGGCCCGGTGGACGGCTCGGGACCGACGGGCCACGGCCGCCATCGCCGTGCAGTTCGCCGTCAACGGCGCCTTCTTCGCCTCCTTCCTGCCCCGCCTGCCCGAGCTGCGCGACAAGCTCGGGGTCTCCACCGGCGCCATCGGGGCCCTGCTCACCGTGGCCAGCGCCATCGGCCTCGTGTCGAGCGCCCTGGTCCGTCCGATCATCGCCCGGTTCGGCACCCGGCTCGTGCTGTTCGCCGGCGGGCTCATCCTGGCGGCCGGGCTGGCCCTGGTGGGTCAGGCCGGGAGCTGGGCCACCGCCCTGATCGGGCTGATCGGGCTGTTCCTGGTCGACGTGTTCGTCGACGTGGCCATGAACATGCAGGGCTCCTGGCTCAGCGCCCGGCGCCACCACCCGATCATGAACCGCCTCCACGGCCTGTGGAGCGCCGGTTCGGTGATCGGCGGCCTGGTGTCGGCCCGCCTGGCCCACACCTCGCTGGCCCTTCATCTGGGGGTCACGGCGGTGGTACTGGCCGTGCTGTCGTCGCTGGTGGCCACCCAGGTGCTCGCCGTGGACGAAACCCATGCCGATGCCGCCGACGATGTCGCCGATACCGCAGGCGCGACCCGGGCCGGTCATCGCCGGATGGGAGTGTCGCCCCTACAGGCCAGCCTGTTCGCCGCCGGTATGACCGCGGTGCTGGTGGAGATGACGGCCATCGGGTGGGCCGCCTTCCGTATCACCGACGACCTGAACGGCTCGGCCGCCACCGCCGGTGTGGCCTACGTGGCCGTGGTGGGCGGGATGACGGTGGGCCGCTTCGCCGGTGATCATCTGGCCCAGCGGTGGGGCTCCGATCGTCTGATGCAGGGCTCGGCCGTGTTGGCCATGGCGGCCCTTATGGCGGCCGGCTTCATCGGGGTGCAGGTGGTGACCGTGATCGCCTTCGCCGCTGCCGGGTTGGGCATCGCCACCCTCACCCCCCGCCTCTACGACCTCGCCGCCCGGGCCGGGAAGGGTTCGGCCGCCGGGCTGGGTGTGCTCACCGCTGGCATTCGAACCGCATCGATCCTGGCCCCGGCGTCGGTGGCCGCCGTGGCCTCGGCCACCTCGGTGGGCCTGGCCCTGGCCCTGGCCGGCGTGGTGGCCGGTGTCGGGTTCCTGGCCGCCACCCGGTCGCTGTCCTAGGCCGCGGGTGGGGCCGGCGGCCGGGCACCGGGGGGCAGCATCGCCATCAGCTGCTGGCGGCCGGCGACCCCCTCCTCCGAGGCCAGCCATGACACGAAATCGGCCCGGGGGCGGTTGCGGAACATGGGGGTGGCGAAGATGTCGGCCCAGCCCGCCACAGGCAGGATGGTGTCGGCCGTGTCGGGGTTGAACTCCGACCACCGGCGGGCGTGCTCTTCCGACCGGAAGAGGTTCATGCCCGCTCACCGGAACGGCCGTGAGGCCGCATCACCTCCCACCGGCGAGCGGGTGTAGCCCACCATGGTGTCGGGCTCGACGGCGAGGATCGCCTCGTCCCGCATCTCGACTACGAGGGGTTCACCGCAGTCGAGGCAGGGGGCCTCCATCCGTATCGTCGATCCGGGGCAGAGCCAGCGCACGGCCAGCGACTCGAAGCCTCATTGGCCGTACCAGCCCGGCTTCCCGTCGATCGTGATGCGGTACTGGGTGGGCTGGAGGTTGAACGGGGGGAACGAGGCGATGAGGTCGGTGCCGGGATGGACCCAACCGGGGATGCCGGCGGCCCACAGGGCGTCGATCGCCGCTCGGGCCTCGTCGATCCCGATGCCGAGGGTGGCGGCCAGCTCCGTGTGATGGGGTGCCCGGCCGGTCGTCACCACCTGGGTCATGATCGTGGCGTGGGCCCGGTCGAGGAGCGCGGTCTCGGTCATCTCGTACCTCCGCCGCCCACTCTAGGTGGCCTCCCGGTGGGGCGCCGGGCTCACTAAGCTCCCCCCATCGGCAGCGGGCGCCGCCGGCGCTCGAGTCCGCACCCCCCGACCGACCCCTCTCCCAGGATGGTGACCGCCATGCCCGGCGCACTCGACGGCATCCGTGTACTCGACCTCTCCACGCTCGTGCAGGGCCCCCAGGCGGCGGCCTACCTGTTCAACCTGGGGGCCGAGGTGATCAAGGTGGAGCTGCCCGAGATCGGCGACGTCGGCCGCCACGTCGACATCCTCGCCGACTACGGCGGGTTCTCGTCGGTCTACATCGCCTGCAACCGGGGCAAGCGCTCGGTCGCCCTCGACCTGCGCAACGACGGCGGCCGCGTCGCCTTCCTCCGCCTGGTGGAGACGGCCGACGTGATCGTGTCGAACTTCAAGCCGGGCACGATGGAGGGCTGGAACCTCGGCTACGACGAGCTGAGCGCCACCAACCCCCGCATCATCTGGGCCGCCGGTTCCTACCTGGGGCCACTCGGTCCCGACGCCGAGCGGGAGGGGGCCGACATGGTGGGCCAGGCCGCCGGCGGCATCGTGTCCACCTCGGGCTACGACGGCAACGCCGTGTCGCCCGTTGGCACCCTGGTGGCCGACCACTGCGGGGCCCAGAACCTGGTGGTGGGCGTGGTGTCGGCCCTGTTCGCCCGGGAGCGGACCGGCCGGGGTCAGAAGATCGAGACCTCGCTCCTCGGAGGCCAGATCTGGCTCCAGTCGATGGAGTACACCCATGCCTCGCTCACCGGGAACCGGGTCAACCGAACCAACGGCGGCCATCCCCTGGTCGACACCCTCTACGGCGTGTTCCCCACCGCCGACGGCTACCTGGCCATGGCCGGCTGCCCCGACCACCTGTGGCCCAAGCTGGTGGACTGCGTCGAGCATCCGGAGCTGGCCGACAACCCCCGCTTCGGCACCTACTTCTGCACGCCCGAGATCAAAGCCGAGCTGCGGGCGGCGTTCGAGCCGATCTTCCGGGAGCGGACCACGGCCGAGTGGACCGAGCGCCTGACCCGCTTCGAACAGCGCTTCGCCCCCGTGCGCAGCCATGCCGACGTGCTGGCCGATCCTCAGGCCTACGCCAACGATTACCTGGTGAAGGTCGACCATCCCGACTGGGGTGAGGTGTCGCTGGTCGGGTCGCCGATCTCGATGTCCGACACCCCCACCCGCTGGGGTACCGAGGTGCAGGAGCTGGGCCAGGAGACCGAGATGGTCCTGCTCGAAGCCGGCTTCACCTGGGACGACATCGAAGATCTCCGCCAACGCGGCGCCTTCTGACCGCTGAGTCTGCCAGAGTTGTCCCATGGACTCTGACCCGGACGAAAGCGCCCCCCGGCTGGATGCCATGCAGGAGTTCATCGACTGGGCCAAGGCCGAATGGGGCCCGCCGACCCCCGAGGAGTGGGAGCGAGCCGCCGAGATCTGGTCGAACCGATAGCTCGCCGTCGACGGCGTTTGCTGCGGCGGTGCCCGGGAGGAAGGATCGGGGCCGATGGCTGACCACGACTACACCACCCTCGCCCTGTCCCTCGACGACGGCGGGCTCGCTCGGCTCGAGCTGCGCCGGGCCGATGCCGCCAACGCCATGAACCTGGCCATGGCCCGCGACCTCCGTCACGCCGCGGTGGAGCTGCTGCACGATCCGGCGGTCCGGGCGGTGCTGATCACGTCCGACGGTCCGGTGTTCTGCGCCGGGGGAGACCTCAAGTCGTTCGCCGCCATCGACTCCCCGGCCGAGATGGCCAAGACGATCGAGCACCTCACGATCGACCTCCATGCCGCCGTGGCCCGCCTCAGCCGCCTCGACGCCCCCGTGGTGGCCGCCGTCACCGGCTCGGTGGGCGGAGCCGGCATGTCGCTGGTGGCGGCGTGCGATCTCGTCGTCGCCTCCACCGCCTCCAAGTTCACCATGGGCTACACCCGGGCCGGCCTGGTGCCCGACGGAACCTCGTCGTTCTACCTGTCGCGTGTGGTGGGCCTGCGCCGGGCGGCCGAGCTGATGCTGACCAATCGCACCCTGACCGCGGCCGAGGCCCTCGACTGGGGCCTGGTCAACGAGCTGGCCGAGCCCGACACCGTGCTGGGCCGGGCCGAGGAGCTGGCCCGCACGTTGGCCGCCGGTGCCACCGCCGCCTTCGGTGGGGCCAAGCGGGTGCTCTACGAGGGGGCATCGAGCTCGCTGGAGGAGGCGATGGAGCGGGAGTCGTCGGTGATCGGCCGCATCTCGGCCCTCCCCGATGCCCGGGAGGGCATCGCCTCCTTCATCGAGAAGCGCCCACCCTCGTTCGACGGCCGCACCCGCTGAGCCCGGCCCCGGCCTCGTCATGGCGGGACGTTAGGGTAGGGCGGTGAGCTTCTTCGACGACGAGCTGTCCCGGCTCCCACTCCCCGAGCCGGAGCCGGAGCCGGAGATCCGGCCGGCCTGGGAAGGTCCGCCCGCCGGTGTGCTGCCGGCGCTCCTTCCGCTGCGGGCGGTGCTGGTCCGCACCGACCAGATGCTGGTGGTCGTCCATGACTTCCGTGCCTACCCCACCGGCCTGCTGTTCTCGATCGGCCTGCGGAACCGCCGGCCCTACGATCGCGATCTCCAGCAGAACCTCCTGCTCGATCCCCGGCACTGGCTGGCCAGCCGGCGGCACCAGAGAACCCTGCGGTTCGGGATCGAATTCGCCGATGGGCGACGGTGGTCGAGCCTCACCCAGTCGGTGACGGACACCGAGGCCGAACCCGGCGTGCCCATCCTGTGGACCCAGGGCGGGGGCGGAGGCGACGGCGCCTACGAGATGCGGTACTGGCTCTGGCCCCTGCCTCCCCCCGGCGACCTCACCTTCCACCTCGAATGGCCCGGCTGCGGCATCGGCCCCACCAGTGCCGCGGTGAGCGGGCAGGCCATCGTCCACGCCGCCGCCACCGCCGAGGTGATCTGGCCTGACTGACCCCTCACGGGGTCACGACGGAGCGGAGAGGAAGGCCGACGGCAGGCCGGCCTACGATGCGGCGATGACTCCGGCACCTCCGGGGCCGGCCGGGCCCCGAGCTATCACGGTCGAGGCACCCACCGTCACTCTGGCCGGTTGGGACTACGGCAATGCCGGGGCCCGCCCGATGGTGTTCCTCCACGGCCTCACCGACCTGGCGTGGTCGCTGCACCCGGTGGCCGAGGCCTTCGCCGAGCGCTACCACGTGATCAGCCTCGACCTCCGGGGCCACGGAGACTCCACCCACCCCGGCCGCTACACCGTCCCCCACTTCGTGGCCGACCTCCGCTTCGCCGTCGACGCCCTCAGCCTGGTCCGGCCCGTGCTGTTCGGCCACAGCATGGGCGCCTTCGTCACCAGCGCCTTCGCCGGCCTGTGGCCCGACGAGCCGGCCGCCCTGATCATGGTGGAGGGCCTGGGCTCGCCCCAGCGGGTCGGGGAGACCGACCCGGCCGGCCGCCGGGCCATCGCCGGCGCCCTCGTCGAGTCGCTCAACGGCCAGCCCAAGCGGGCGACGATGGCCGACATCGACGTGGCCCGTCAGCGCCTCCGGGCCGCCCACCCCGGCCTCACCGACGACCGCATCGTCGAGCTGGCGGCCAAGGGCACCCGGGCACACCCCGACGGCGGCCTCCACTGGAAGTGGGACCCGGCCGTGCGGGAGTGGTTCGCCGTGTTCGACCGGGCCCGCCACGAGGAATGGTGGGGCGGCATCAGCTGTCCCACCCTCGCCATCTCCGCCGCCCACGCCTGGGAGCGGTGGTGGCTGCCCTCCTCGCCGGCCCGTCCCGGCCCCGACTTCGCCGGCCCGGTCGACCGGGAGGAGCAGGCCCGGCGCCTGGCGTTGATCGCAGGGGTGGAGCACCACGTGGTCGACGCCGGCCACATGGTCCACTTCGACGCCCCCGGGGAGGTCATCGATCTCACCCGTCGCTTCCTCGACGCTCACCTCTCGGGGTGAAGAAACGCGACACGGCAGGGTTGCGGCCGCCGTCGTGGTGGGGCACGGTGAGGCCATGACCGCTCCGCTCGTCCGGGTGACCGGGCTCGACCACATCGTGCTGATCAGCGCCGACGTGGAGGCGTCGCTGGCCTTCTATACCGGCACCCTGGGCCTGGCCGGCGACCGGGTGGAGGAGTGGCGCCGGGGCGAGGTGCCGTTCCCCTCGGTCCGCATCAGCCCCACCACGATCATCGACCTGTTCCCCGGCGAGGCCGACGGCCGCAACCTCGACCACGTCTGCCTGACCATCGAGCCCACCGACCTCCACGCCCTGGCCGGCTCCGGCACCGTCACCGTGGTGCGAGGCCCCGTCGACCATCTCTTCGGGGCCCAGGGCTACGCCACCAGCCTCTACATCGCCGACCCCGACGGCACCACCGTCGAGCTGCGCAGCTACTGACACCGACCGCACCGGGGAACAGAGGGAGACCACACGATGAGCATCAACGACGAGGCCACCATCCGCCGGGACGTGGCCGACTGGCTCGCCGCCAACTGGGACCCGGCGCTCGAGCGCCGGATCTGGTTGGAGCGGGTGGTCGACTCGGGCTGGGCCGCGCCCAGCTGGCCCACAGCCTGGCACGGCAGGGGCCTCGACCCGGCCCTCACCAACGTGGTGGCGGCCGAGTTCCGCCGGGTGGGGGCCGACGGCACGGCCCAGGACAAGCACAACCTGTGGGCCAACACCGTGCTGGCCTTCGGCTCCGACGACCTCAAGCGCCGCTTCGTCCGCCCCCTCATGTTTGGCGACGTCGACATGTGCCTGCTCTACTCCGAGCCTGGCGCCGGCTCCGACCTGGCCGGCATCCAGACCCGGGCCGTGCGCGACGGCGACGAGTGGATAGTCAACGGTCAGAAGGTGTGGACGTCCAGCGGCCGCCATGCCTCCTACGCCCTGCTCATCACCCGCACCGACTGGGACGTGCCCAAGCACCGGGGGATCACGTTCTTCTTCTTCCCGATGAAGCAGCCCGGGGTGGACGTGAGGCCGTTACGCCAGGCCACGGGCGACGCCCGCTTCAACGAGGTCTTCCTCACCGATGCCCGGGTCCCCCACGCCAACATGCTGGGCGACGAGAACAACGGCTGGATGGTCCTCCAGACGGCGCTGGCCTACGAGCGGGCGGTGATGGGGGAGAACCAGCGGCGCCGGGCCAACCAGGACGACGGCCGGGCCGTCCGCTCGGCCGACGACGAGGCCCCCGCCCCCATCCCCGATCTGTCCCTGGTCGAGCTGGCCCGCTCCGTCGGTAAGAACGGAGACCCGGTGGTCCGCCAGCGCCTGGCCCGCCTCCACGCCATGGTTCAGGTCAACGAGTGGAACAACGCGCGGGCCAAGGCCGAGCTGGCCCAGGGGACGTCGTCGTCGGTGGTGTCGCTGGGCAAGCTGGCGATGAGTGGGATCCTCCACTACGCCGGCAGCCTCCAGACCGAGATCCTCGGGGCCGAGGGCACGATCGGGGGCACCGACTCCCCCCGGTCGGCCGACGCCACCTACTCCCTCCACAACGCCTTCTTCACCTCGATCGGCGGCGGCACCGACCAGATCCAGCGCAACATCATCGGCGAGCGCATCCTCGGCCTACCGAAGGAACCCGAGCTCGACAAGACGGTGCCGTTCCGGGACGTCCTCAAATCATCCGCGGACGTCCGGCGCGCCTGATACCCCACGGCCCCGGGCCGGTGAGTAGCGTTTTGCTCATGGCCGACCGGTCGACGTTCGTGGCGGACACCGAACCGTACATGCGTCCCCTGTACTCCACCGCGGTCCGCCTCACCACGAACGCCAGCGACGCCGAGGATCTCGTGCAGGAGACCTACCTGCGGGCCTACCGGGCCTACGGCACGTTCGAGCCCGGCACCAACGTGAAGGCCTGGCTGTTCCGGATCCTCACCAACGCCCACATCAACCGGTACCGGGCCCGCCAGCGTCGGCCGGAGGAGACGGCCCTCGATGAGCTGGAAGACGGCGGGGCCCGGCCCGGCACCGCCCTGGCCCTGGCTGCCAGCCAGGGCCGTTCGGCCGAAGACGAGCTGCTCGACGCGCTGGGCGAGGCCGACACCATCGCCCTGGTCGGCTCCCTGGCCGCCCCCTACCGTCAAACCGTGCTGCTGGCCGACGTTGGCGGCTACTCCTACAAGGAGATCGCCGAATCGCTCGACATTCCCATCGGCACCGTGATGAGCCGCCTGCATCGGGGGCGCCGCATCCTGCGCCTGCGCCGGGAGCTGGCGGCGTGAGCTGGCGGGGGCCCGGTGCGCCGGCGCTACACTCCGGGCCCTATGGTCGCCGTTGTATGGCATTTCTGGCTCGGTCTGTTCCTCGCCATCGGGGCGATCGCCACGGTCCTCGCCCTCGGGGTCGGGTACCTGGCCAAGGTGCAGTCGATGAAGTATCCGAAGAACAACCGGTCCTATCCCAAGAAGCCCTGAGTTGGGGGTGAACGTCGACTGGAAGTTCGCCCGCGCCGTCGCCGGTCGGGTGTCCGGACAGGAGCCGTTCGCCCAGAGCTATCACGTCGCCTCGCTGGAGGCCGACCTCTACGAGCTCACCTCCCAGGCCGAGGGGCTGGTGGAGGCCGAGACCGGCCTCGTGTCGGCGGCTGGGCCGGCCCGGGCCCGGGTGACCGACCGCCTGGGTTGGGTCGACGCCAACCTGGCCAGCTTCGAGCGCCTGATCCGCCCCCTCCTGGGTCGCATCAACGAACCACCCACCGGCAGCGAGCCGCCGACCCGGCCCCGTCCCGAGGGCTGGGCCGGCACCATGGTCGACGCTCTGGCCCCCGTGGGCCGGGCCGTGAACGCCGTGGGCGACGCCGTGGGTCCCAAGGTGGCGGGCGCCGAGCTGGGTGCCCTGCTGGGGTGGATGTCGTCGCGGGTGCTGGGCCAGTACGACCTGCTCATCATCGAGGACGACACGGCCCACGAGCAGGACTGGGTCTACTACGTGGGCCCCAATGTGCTGGCTCTGGAGAAGCGCTACGGGTTCGCGCCCCGGGAGTTCCGGCTGTGGCTGGCGGTGCACGAGTGCACCCACCGGGCCCAGTTCACCGGCGTGCCCTGGCTGCGGCCGTACTTCCTGTCGCTGGTCAACGAGCTGCTCGATTCGGTCGACCCCGACCCCCGCCGGGTGCTCGACGCCCTGGCCGAGACGGCTCGCGACCTGGGCCGGGGCAACGGCCCGTCGCTGAAGGACGGGGGCCTCTCGGTGCTGCTGGCCTCGCCCGAGCAGCGGGAGACCATGAAGAAGGTCTCGGGCCTGATGAGCCTGCTCGAAGGGCACGGCGACATCGTCATGGACCGGGCCACCCGTGATCTGATCCCCGGCCAGCAGCGTTTCGCCCGGGTGATGACCCAGCGCCGGCAGAACGCCGGCGGCCTGGTCAAGCTGATCCAGCGCCTCACCGGCATCGAGGCCAAGCTGGCCCAGTACGAGGAGGGCGAGCACTTCGTGCGGGCGGTGGAGACCGCCGGAGGGCGGGAGCTGTTCGACCAGGTCTGGTCGGGCCCCGAGTCCCTGCCCACGATCGACGAGATCCGTGACCCCGAGCTCTGGATCAACCGAGTCCGCACCCCCGCCGGGGCCTGACACCGACGGCCGGCCCGGCCTCGGCCCAGGTGATGGAGATCTGGCCGGCCGGCTCGTGAGCCGGTGCCGATTCCCCGATCCCGCCGCCGGGCCCGTGGTGTGCGCCGTGTCGGGCGGGGCCGACTCGATTGCCCTGCTCGTGTTGGCCCGGGCGGCCGGGCTGGCCGTGACTGCGGTGCACGTCGACCACGGGCTCCGGCCCGGCTCAGCCGACGAGGCCGAGGTGGTGGCGGCCGCTGCCGAGCGCTTCGGGGCCACCTTCCGGGCCGAGCGGGTGTCGATCGCCCCGGGCGCCAGCCTGGAGGAGCGGGCCCGTCTGGCCCGCCGGGCCGTTCTCGGCCCCCACGCCCTCACCGGCCACACGGCCGACGACCAGGCCGAGACCGTGCTGGTCAACCTCCTGCGGGGGGCCGGGCCAGCGGGGCTGGCCGCAATGCGCCCCGGGCCGCCCCACCCCCTGCTCGCTCTGCGCCGGGCCGAGACCGTCGCTCTGTGCCGCCACCTCAGCCTCGAACCGGTGAGCGATCCGTCGAACGACGATCCCCGCTTTGTTCGCAACCGCATCCGTCACGAGGTGCTGCCTCTGCTGGCCGACGTGTCGGGCAGGGATCCGGTGCCCCTTCTGGCCCGGACGGCCGACCATACGAGGGCCGTCGTCGACGATCTCGACACCCTGGCCGCCGCGCTCGACCCCACCGACTGCCGGGCCCTGCGGGCCGCTGCGCCCAGCGTGGCCGGGGCCGCCCTGCGTCGCTGGCTGCGCAATGAGCGGGGCCATCCTCCGTCAACCGCCGAGTTCGACCGGGTCCTGGCCGTGGTCCGCAACGAGGCGGTGGCGGCCGAGTTGGCCGGTGGGCGTCGGGTCAGCCGGTCCGGTGGCCGCCTCCGCCTGGAAACCGCCCCGCGTTCTTGACACTTGGGACGTTCGCCGCCGGCGAAACTCCGGGTCCCGAAGGGACACCTGGGACGTTCGCCGCAGGCGAAACTCCGGGTCCCGAAGGGACACTTGGGATGTTCGCCGCAGGCGAAACTCCGGGTCCCGAAGGGACACTTGGGCTCCCCGCCGCCCCACCCGGTTAGGATTGAACCGGCCCGACCGCAGGAGAGACAGATCACGATGGCGAAAGGAAAGTGGGCGCAGGGTATCAAGCCCCGCCAGTTCCACTGGGTGATCCAGGACCAGCTGGCCCTGTGTGAACGACCCGGCGGCTACGGCCAGAACCACCGCCGCGTGCGGCGCCAGGAAGAAGTGATCTGGATCCGGGAGAACAGCTTCTCGTTCGTCGTGTCGCTGATCCCCTCCGATCACAACCTGCACAGCTACGACGAGCTGGGCATGCCGTGGAAGCACTGGCCGTTCGCTCCCACCGTCAATCTCGATGTGGCCCTGCCCCAGATCTACACCGAGCTGGCCACGCTGCTCGCCGGGGGCAAGAAGATCCTGCTCCACTTCGAGGAGGTGGGCGACCGACTGGCCGGCTTCGTGGCCGGCTACCTGCGGTGGACCGAGATGGTGCCCGTCAGTCACGAGGCGATCACTGTCATGGAGCGCATCCTGGGCCGCCAGATGGGGCCCGAAGGCCGACGCATCGTGAGCGTGGCCGAGAGCGCCGAGCGCACCGGGGTGGTGCCGGCCCAGCGTCGGGCCGAGGCCGGAGCCTGAGCGCCGTGTCCGAGGGGGACAGCGAGCCCGTGGCGGTACCGGCCGGCCCGGTCGACCGGTTCGACCGGATCGAGGTCCGCGGCCTCGAACTGCTGGTCTACTGCGGGGTGCTTCCCGAGGAGCAGGCCCGCCAGCAGCCATTCCGGTTCGACCTCGACCTGCATCTGAGCCTGGTTCGGGCCGGGAGCACCGATGCGCTGGAACACACGGTCGACTACGGAGGCATCACCGATCTGCTGGCCCGCCACCTCACCGTCGAGCGCTTCCAGCTGCTGGAGCGGCTGGCCCAGCGCACGGCCGAGCTGATCCTCGACTCGGCCGCCCTGGTCGACGAGGTGACGGTGCGGGCCACCAAGATGCGGCCCCCGCTGGCGGTGCACGTCGACACCACGGGTGTCCGTATCCACCGTCGCCGGGTCGACCGGCCAGCCGGCGGCTGACCGGCGTGCGGGCCTTTCTCGGCCTCGGATCCAACATAGGCGACCGGCGCCATGCCCTGCGCACCGCCGTGGGCTCTATTGGTGATCTGGTGGCGGTATCGCCCCTGTTCGAGACGGACCCAGTGGGCGGCCCCGAGCAGGACATGTACTACAACATCGTGGTCGAGCTCGACACCCGGGCCCGGCCCCGCCAGCTGCTGGAGCTGTGCCGCCGGCTGGAGGCCGACGCCGCCCGGCGGCGCACCATCCGGTGGGGCCCCCGCACGCTCGACGTCGATGTGCTGCTCGTCCCCGGCACGAGGGTCAACGAGCCCGACCTGGAGGTGCCTCACCCCCGGATGCACCAGCGGAACTTCGTGGTGCAGCCGCTGTGGGCCATCGACCCCACCGTGGTGGTGCCGGGGTACGTGGCGGCCGAGGCCTACGGCGACGTGCGCCCTGTCGGGCCCCTCTAAGCGGGGGCTGGCGCCCCCGGCGGCGGCAGGCCGCCTCCCCCAACGCCGGTGGGGCCCCAGCCACCGGGCGGCTACGCCGCAAGCGGGGGCTGGCGCCCCCGGCGGCGGCAGGCCGCCTCCCCCGGCCACTGCTGTAGCCGTCGCCGGGCACCGGGTAGGGTGCGGGGGTGACGGCGCAGCCCACCCCCCGCAACGATCTCCAAGCTCCCCTGGCCGATATCCAGGCCCTGGTGGCCAGGGCCCTGGCCGAAGACCTCACCCCTCTCGGCGACCTCACCTCCTCCCTGCTCGACCCCACCCAGACGGCCACCGCCACCTTCTCGCCCCGGGCCGCCGGGGTGATCGCCGGCTGTCGCTGTGTTGACGAGACGTTCCGGGCCGTCGACCCCCGGTTGAGCGTGGAGTGGCACCTCACCGACGGCGACGCCGTCACCGCCGGCGATCTGATCGCCACGGCCCAGGGCCCGCTGGCGTCGATGCTCACGGCCGAACGGACGGCCCTCAACTTCCTTAGCCACCTCTCCGGCGTGGCCACCAACGCCAGGCGCTGGGTGGAGCTGGCCGCCGGCCGGGTCACGGTGTGGGACACCCGCAAGACCCTGCCCGGGTACCGCTCGCTGCAGAAGGCGGCGGTGCGGGCCGGCGGGGCGGCCAACCACCGGGGCAACTTGTCCGACTGGCTGATGCTGAAGGACAACCACCTGTTCGGCACGTCGGTGGCGGGGGCGGTGGCCGAGGCCCGACGCCGGTGGCCGGGTCGGGTGGTGCATGTGGAGGCCGACACGCCGGCCCGGATGCACGAGGCACTGGAAGCGGGGGCCGACATCATCCTGCTCGACAACTTCTCCCCGGCCGAGCTGAGGGACCTGGTGGAAGAGGTGACCACCTGGCACGAGCGTTCCGGTGGTCGTCGGCCTTTGCTGGAGGCGTCGGGCGGGATCACGCTCGACACCCTCGACGCCTACGCCACCACCGGAGTGGATCTCGTGTCCTCGGGCTCGATCACCAACTCGGCCCCGGTGCTCGACATCGGGCTCGACGTCCAGCCTCACTGAGTGTCCCCTTCGGGGACCTCGAGTTTCGCCTGCGGCGAAACGCCGGCCGGCGCCGCTTGCAGGTAATTGGCGCGAGTGAGTGTCGTTAGAGGTATAGTGACGTATCGCCTCGGAGCCAAGGCTCCCGTATCGAACCACTGCAGCTGACGTACAGCAGCTGACAGACAGAAGTGCCGCCGGAGGGATCCGACGGGTATCGCCTGTGCTCGAGCGATGGAGCAGCCGAAGGCGCCCGTCACCGCCCCTGCCGCGGTCTTCGATCGTCGAGAAGGAACAGCAATGAGCGAACACATCATCGGTACGAGCCAGGCCGCCATCGACGGATACGAGCAACAGGCGTTGGAGATCTTCGGGCGGGTGAACGAGCGGATGCGCCAGCTCGTCACCCAGGCCTTCAGCCTCATCTACGCCGGCCCCGACGCCGACACCGTCTTCAATCCCGGCCTCATCCGCCTGGCCACCGAGTCGGTGGGCCAGATCGATCAGGCGATGACGGTGTTCGCCAATGCCGTGGCCACCGTCACCTCCAACATCTCGCGCTCACTGGGCGCCGGTGACATCGTCTTCGCCTATCGGGCCCCGGTCCTGGAGCTGCCGCCACCGCCCGGGATCCAGGCCGACGACTACCGGATCGACGTCGGGGGGTTCGAGACGTTCATCAACGGCGAGCTGGTCGACACCCGGACCGCCATCGGCCGGATGATCGCCGAGAATCAGGATGCCTTCAACGCCATCCCCCGGGCCACGGCCGATTCCCCGGGCTGGTCGGGCGACGCTCGGGACTACGCCCAGAACGTGGTGGTCCCGGCCCAGACCGAACAGCTCACCGCCATGGTCGACCAGGTGATGCAACAGATCACCGACTTCATGACCAGCGCCAAAGACGGCACGCTGTCGGCCGACCAGGCCGGTGTCGGGGGCTGAGGCGGCGCTGGTTCCGGCACCGGCGGGCCGGAGGCGACGAACGTGGAATTCCTGTGTCGGGTCACCGACGCCGCCAGTGGCGGCGCTGCCCCGCCGGTGGATCTGGCGGTCGAGGTCGAGGGGCGGTCGCACACCGTGGCCGACCTGGCCTCGGCGCTCCGCCAGGCACTACCTCCCTCCGGTCCGGTGGCCGCCGAGGGCATGGGCCTGTCGCTCGATGACGGTGTGACCCTGTCGCTGGCCGGCGGCGAGCCGCTCGACGGCGCGCTGGCCCTGGCCGAGATCGGGCTCGTGTCGGGCGTGGAGCTGCTGCTCGGCCCCGCCGCCCCACGAGCCACGTCGGGCGGCGCCATCCACCGCGCTCCGGGTGGCGCCGCCCGCCGGGACGGTCCGCCCGGTCCCGGCCTCGATGTGGTGGTGGCCTCGGGGCCCGACGCCGGCACCCGGGTGCCGCTGGTGCCCGGGCGCCACACGCTGGGGCGCGACCCGAGCTGCTGGCTGACCCTGAGTGATCCCCTGCTGGCCCGGGTGGAAGCGGAGCTGCTGATCGAAGATCAGCGGCCGGGCGGGCCCGGGCCGACGATCACGCTCCACGTCGGACCGGAGACGGTGGGCGAGCCGCAGCTCGTCGACGGTGTGGTGGCCGGCGGGCCCACCACGGTCGTCGCCCCCGGCCAGCTGGTCGGCATCGGGGGTACCACTCTGCGGATCGAGGCGGCCTCGGTACCGCCGCCCACGATCCCTCCGGCCGGCGGCCCGAGCCGATCGCCCGGCTCCGGCTCGTCGGCCGCTTCGGCCGTGCCGCTGGGCGACGTGGCGTTCCACCGCACCCCTTATTTCCCTGATCCCGTGGTGGAGCGGGTGCTCGACCCGATGGGTGACATCCCCGACCGGCCCGAGCCCGTGCGCTTCGCCTGGCTGGCGGCACTGGCCCCGCTGGCCATGGGGGTCACGATGGCGTTGCTCTACTCGCCTCGTTTCCTGGTCATCACGGCCTTCACCCCGGTGCTGGCCGTGGCCAGCTGGGTCGATCAGCGTCGGCGTACCTCGCAGCGCTACGGCCGGGGGGCCGCCCGCTACCAGGCCCGACTCGCCGCCCGCCGGGCCGAGATCGCCGAGGCCCGGGGGGCCGAGCGTCGCCAGCGGTTCGCCAGCGCCCCCGACCTGGTTGAGCTGGCCCGGCGGGCTGAGCATCGTTCACCCGACCTGTGGGTCCGCCACCGGGCCGCCCCCGACGTGCTCGCCCTGCGACTGGGCCTGGGGCGCCGCCCGTCCGCCGTGCAGGTGCGCCCAGAGACCCGGGGAGACGAGGCGTTGCGTCGGGAGCTGGCCGACGAGCTGGTGGCGGGGGCCACGCTGGACCAGGTGCCGGTGACGGTGAGCCTGGTCGACCTCCCGGTGGTCGCCCTGGTGGGCGCGTCCGGTGACACCACCGCGCTGGCCACCTCCCTGGTGTTGCAGATGGCCTGCCTCCACAGCCCGGAAGACGTCGTGCTGGTGGCGGCCACCGGGGCCGACCGGCGGATGGGGTCGTGGCTCAAGTGGCTGCCCCATGCCCGGGCCGCCAGCTCGCCTCTGGCCGGCAGCCACCTCGCTCACACCGGGGCAGCGCTCCAACGGCTCCTCCGGGAGCTGCTGGTGGTGGCCGAAGATCGGGCCGCCACCACCGACCGCACAGTCGACCGGCGCTGGCCCCGGCTGCTGGTCGTGATCGATGAGGCCCTCCAGCCCGACCCGGCGTTGATCTCCCGCCTGGCCGCCCTGGCCCCGGCCGCCGGGCTCTCGATCGTGTGGCTGACAACCGGGACGGACCGGGTGCCCCGCCAGGCGGTGGCCACCGTGGCCTGCCGGCCGGCCGTTGCGGCGGAGCCGTCCCAACTGTCCTACACCGACCCGGGCCAGGAGGATCAGCCCCTCACGATCGAGCGGGCGTCGGCCCGGTTCGCCCTCCGGCTGGCCGGCTTCCTGGCCCCGGTGCGAGACGCCTCGTCGGCCACGGCGTCGGGGGGGTTGCCCCGCCTGGTCACCCTCAACCAGGCGCTGGGGGTGGAGCACGTCACACCGGCCTGGGTGGCCGGCCGGTGGGCAGAGGCGGCGGGCCATGCTCTGCCCACCCCGGTCGGTCTCGGCCCATCCGGCCCCCTCGAGCTCGACCTCGTGGCCCATGGTCCGCACGGTTTGATCGGCGGTACCAGCGGCGCCGGCAAGAGCGAGCTGCTGATGGCGCTCGTGGCCGGCCTCGTGGCCTGGAACCCGCCCACCCGCCTCAATCTCTTGTTCGTCGACTACAAGGGCGGTGCGGGAAGCGACCAGTTCCGCCCCCTGCCCCACACCGTGGGCTACGTCACGAACCTCGACGCGCTGCTGGCCCGGCGGGCGCTGGTGTCGCTGCGGGCCGAGCTGACCCGGCGCATGACCCTGCTCCAGGGGCGGGCCAAGGACCTGGCCGAGATGCTGGAACGGTTCCCCCACGAGGCCCCGCCGTCGCTCGTGATCGTGGTCGACGAGTTCGCCACCCTGGTGAAGGAGGTTCCGGAGTTCGTGGCCGGGGTGGTCGACATCGCCCAGCGGGGTCGGAGCCTGGGGATCCATCTGTTGCTGGCCACCCAGCGGCCGGCAGGCGCGGTCAACGAGAACATTCTGGCCAACACGAACCTGCGGATCGCGCTGCGCATGCTCGACGGGGCCGAGTCGGCCAGCGTCATCGGCACCAACGACGCCGCCCTCATCCCCACCCCGCTCCGGGGCCGGGCCTACGCCCGCCTCGGGCCGGGCCAGCTCGTGCCCTTCCAGACGGCCTGGACCGGAGCCCCCCGCCAGGCCGCGGCCGGCCCCCTTCCCGTGATCGTGCGTCCGTTCCCGACCGACGGTCCCCTCCCGGCGGTTGCCTCCGGGCCCACCTCGGCCCCCGACGGCACCGGTCCGTTGCCGGGGGAGGCGGTGCCGGCCGAGACCCAGCTCGACGAGATGCTGGCCGCGGTCGTGGCCGCTGCCGGCCAGCTCGGGCTGTCCCGGGGCCCGTCGCCCTGGCTCGACGAGCTGCCCGACCGGGTTGCCCTGCCGATAGTGACGCCGGCGCCAGCGGCCGGGGACGACGGCGCCACCGGTTGGCCGGTGGCCATCGGGCTGGTCGACGATCCGGCGGCCCAGGCCCAGTACCCGGCCGTGGTGGATCTGGCGGCGGGAGGTGGGCTGCTGGTCCTCGGCACCGGCGGCTCGGGGCGGACCACCACCCTGCGCACGCTCGCCGTCGCCGCCACCATGCAACCCACTCCTGATCTGGTGGCGCCCGGCGTCGCTGGCGACGGCCCCCGACGCCAGAACGGGTCGGTTGGGGGGTCGGCCGTCACGATCGTGGTCCTCGACTTCGCTTCTCGGGAGCTGCTGGCGCTGGCCGCTCTGCCCCAGTGCGCCCTGGCCGCCGCCGGAGACGATCTGGAGGCGACGACCCGGGCCGTGGCGCTGCTCGACCGCCTGCTGGGCCAGCGTCGGGCCGCCCTGGCCGCCGCCGCCCGGGACGGGTCGGCCGCCCCGCGCTTCAGCCGGGTGTTGCTGGTGATCGACGATTACGGCAGCCTGGCGCAGGCCTTCGAAGGGTCGGGGGCGTCGTCACAGCTCGTCGGCTGGCTGGATACGTTGAACCGGGTCATCGTCGACGGTCGCCAAGTCGGCATCCACACCGCCCTCAGTGCCTCCCGACGGGCCGTGGTCAAACCCGGCGTGCTGGCGGCGGTGGCCAACCGGTTGGTGCTGCGCCAGAGCGACCCCGCTGGCTACGCCGACGCCGGGCTGCCTCCATCGGTCACCTCCGACCTCGACCTGCCACCGGGCCGGGGCTTCCTGAACGGGCCGAATCTCGCCCAGGTGGCGTCCCTCGCCTGCGGGCGGGGATCGGGACGCGACCAGGAGGCGGCCGCGCTCCGGCAGCTGGCCCGGGAAGTCGCCGCCCCGGCCGGATGTCCCCTGGCCGAGCTCGCTGTGCCCGCGCTGCCGATCGAGTCGGTACTCGATCCCGATTCCGTTCCCCCTGGCCGCTTGGCGGCGCCCTGGACGGTAGTGATCGGTCCGGCCGACCTCGGCCCTCAGACGGTGTCTCTCGACCTCACCCACGACAGCCTCACCGTTCTGGGCGACCCTCGTACCGGTCGCTCCACGGTGCTGATCAGTGTGGGACTGCAGCTGGCCCGGGCCGGGATCGAGGTCTGGGCCGTCGGCCCGCCGGGCTCCCCGCTCGGCTCCCTGGCGATCGCCCACCGGTGCATCCTGGGTCGGGCACCGGCGGTGGCCGCCGGTCTGGCCGAGCTGGCGGCGGCCGACGAGGCCACACCCCGCTTCCTGTTGGTCGACGACATCGACGTGCTGGAGGCGCCGGTGCTCGACGCCGCGCTCGGAGCGCTCCTGGCCCGGGGTGTGCGGTGGGCGGCGTCGACCGCCACCCTGCGGGGCTACAGCACGAATCCGCTGATGCAGGAAATGAAGAAGGCCCGAACGGTGCTCTACCTCCAACCACCCGGATCGCGGGAGGTCCAGGAGATCACCGGCGTCAACCCCCGCCTCCGTCCCGGCCTGCCGTCCACCCCCGGCCGGGGCGTACTCGTCGCCAACCGCCTGCCCTGCGTCGTCCAGGTGGCGCGGCCCCGGTAGCGGTCCCGATCGCAGGTGAGGATCGCCGGGCTGGAGGGGGACTACTGGATGCCGTGGTCGAGGGCGTAGCGGACGAGCTCCTGGCGGCGGTTCAGGTGCAGCTTGCCCAGGATATTACGAACATGGTTCTCCACCGTCTTGGGGGAGATGAAGAGGGCTTCGCCGATCTCCCGGTAGGAGTGACCCCGGGCCACGTGCTGCAGCACCTCCCGCTCCCGGTCCGACAGGGGCTCGGCGCCTCCGGCGGCCTTGGCCACCCGGCGGAACTCGCCCAGCACCAGGCTGGCCAGGGTGGGGGAGAAGACCGGCTCGCCCTGGGCCGCCCGCCACAAGGCGGCCCGCAGCTCGTCGGGCGGGGTCGACTTGATCAGATAGCCACTGGCCCCGGCGGCCACGGCGTCGAGCAGATCGCGCTCGGCCTCGGAGACGGTGAGCATCACGATCGTGGTGGCCTCCCCGCACTCCCGGGCCACCCTGATTCCGCCCCCGTTGGGCATGTGGAGGTCGCACACCACGAGGTCGGGCGATGTTTCCCGGATCACCCGCACCGCAGCCTCGGCGTCGCCAGCTTCCCCCACCACCCGGAAGTTCTCGCCCAGATCGGCGCGGACGCCGGAGCGCCAGATCGGATGGTCGTCGGCCAGCACCACCCGCACATGGCTGAGCCAGCGCTTGCCATCACCGCCTGCCGTCATCGCCATCCCTCGTGCACCGCCCCATCATGGCAGACCCGGCGGCCGGCTCACCGGCCCCGATGCTGAGCGGCTGGGACGTAGAGGCGGATCTCGGCTCCCCGGCCGGGCCGGCTGTCGATCTCCACCTGGCCGCCCACTTCGGTCATACGGCCTCGAATCGAGCGGGTCAGGCCCTCGCCCTCGGTCGCAGTGGCCGGATCGAACCCCGTGCCGTCGTCCTTGACCGACACGAAGAGCCCGCCGTCGTCGGTGGGTTCGGCGTACACGGTGGCCTTCGCCGCCGAGCCGTGCTTCACCGCGTTGGTGAGGGCCTCGCCCACGGCGGCGGCCAGTCGGAGGGCCACCCCGTCGGGGGCAGATCGGGGCAGATCGGGCGCCAACACCACCTGCACGTCGAGCCCGTAGCGCTGCTCGGCCCGGCGGGCGGCGGCCCGGAGACCGGTGGCCAGGTCCGCCCCGTCAGCGGCGGCGTCGGGGCCGGCTTCGGCTCCGGGACCGAAACCGGGGCCGGCGGCCGATGCCGGGCTGCCGAAGAGATAGTCCCTCAGCTCCCGTTCCTGCGATCGGGCCAAGGTCACGAGCTCAGTATCGGCCGAGCGGCGCTGAATGATCGCCAGGGTCTGGAGCACGCCGTCGTGTAGGGTCCGGGCCACCTCCTCCCGGGCCCGGTAGGCCGAGATCGACCGGTCGGCCTCGACCAGCCGGTGCAGCAGGTAGCCCATCACCCAGCCGCTGAGCGACAACAGGATGACGGTGGAGACCCCGGTGAACACGGCCCGGCCGAAGCTGGCG
Source organism: uncultured Actinomycetes bacterium (assembly GCA_902826025.1). GTDB lineage: Bacteria > Actinomycetota > Acidimicrobiia > Acidimicrobiales > SZUA-35 > CADEDH01. The sequence goes on along the minus strand of CADEDH010000013.1, from coordinate 78,034 downwards.
TAGGGGAGGAGGCCGACGAGCCGGGCCAGGCCCATGCCCGCTCCGGTGACCACCGCCGCCCGGCGCCCGCCGGCCACGGCCACCGCGCCGACGGCCCCCACCACCCACACCGACGGCAGCGTGTTCGGATGGACGATCGAGCCGTGGACCCAGTTGTCGGCCAGGAGCATGGCCGTGCCCAGCGTGATCTCGGCCAGCACCACCACCGGCTGCACCAGCCGCTCGGGGTGGCGGCGGTAGGCCAGGCTGAGCCCGCCGGTGAAGGCCACGGCCGCCGCCACCAGGGCGTAGCCGACCAGTGGACGGGCCACGGCGTCGGCCTGGCCCCGCCGGGTGAGCTGCACCCCGGCGTACACGGCAGCGGCCCACGCCACGGTGAGCCACCGGTAGGCCAGCAGGCCTCTGAGGAGGCTGCTGCGTGTGGGCGGCGACACCCGGGCCGCCGCGATCCGCAACCATCCCCCCGTGGCCACGGCCGGCGGGTTCAGGCGGTGGCGGCGGCGGCCACCGAGTCGAGCAGGTGCTGGGCGGTGTCGGCCAGGGCCCGGCCGGCCCGGTTGTCGGACACCGACAGGATCTCGGCCCGGGCCCGCTCGACGAACCCGGCCGCAACATCGAGGGCCCGGGGCACGGCCGGACTGTGGCGCACCAGGTCTATGGCGGCCAACCGGTCGGCCTCGGTGAGCCCGTCGAGCAGGAGTTCCCGCAGCTTCACCCCCAGCGGGGTGGAGAGGGTGTAGATCACCGGCAGCGAGTACACGCCCTCCAGCATGTCCTTGCCCGCCGGTTTGCCCAGCTGCTCGTCGGTGGCGATCACGTCGAGGATGTCGTCCACGATCTGGAACGCCATCCCGTACAGCTTGCCGAACTCGGTGAGCCGGTCGATCGTGGCTCGGTCGCGCCCGGCCACGATGCCCCCGATGCGGGTGGCGGCCGAGAACAGGCTGGCTGTCTTGCCGGCGATCGAGGGGTAGTACTGGTCTTCGGTGCGGTTCACGTCGTACAGGGTCTGCAGCTCGGCCACCTGCCCCCGGCACAGGTCGCCGATCGTGCGGGCCAGCAGCCCGGCCACCTCGTTGCCCAGGCTGGCTGCGATCTCCGATGCCTTGGCCAGCAGGAAGTCGCCGGCCAGGATGGCACGCAGGTTGCCCCAGCGGGCGTTGACGCTGACCACCTGGCGCCGCATCTGGGCCTCGTCCATCACGTCGTCGTGATAGAGCGAACCCACCTGCACCAGCTCGACGGCCACGCCGCCCCGCACGACATCGTCGTGGACCGGCTCACCGTCGGGCAGGCCGGTGGCCGCTGCCGCCACCGTGAACAGGGGGCGCTGGCGCTTGCCACCCGCCTTGATGAGGTGGGCGGCGATCTCGGACAGGTATTCGTCACCCTCGATGCTGACGGTCTCCAGCAGGCAGGCTTCGATCCGTTCCGAGTCGGACGCTGCCGTGGGCAGCGAGGAAAGGGGTGTCGTGGCCACGGCTACAAGGTACGCCACCAGGCAGGCAATGGGGCCAACCCCGGGCCGCTACGGCCCGATCGAGCCCACCGGGAACGCCGCCGGGCGTGTGAACGGGCCATGAAACGGCGGCGCCGCGATGGCGTGCCCGGACCCGGTCCGGTCTAGGTTGGAGGCCAAGTGGCTTCCGAGTCGGCCGGTATGCGGGCCGGTCGGGCGAGGGGGCCCCGGTAGGAGGTGCACCAGCACGCAGATGGTTCGACAATCCCGCCAGAGTCGAACGACACAGGCGCTCAGCATTCGCGGCCAATCTGCCGACCATGTGACGGTTGGCCGCAACCCTTTTGGCAACCCCCCGAAATACAACCCAGGTCGCTCCGAGTAGGCTGATAGCAACTCTCCTACCCACCCTTACGGGAGGAATCAATGTTCGAACGCTTTACGGATCGTGCACGGCGGGTCGTCGTGCTGGCTCAAGAAGAAGCGCGGCTGCTGAATCACAACTACATCGGCACCGAGCACATCCTTCTTGGCCTGATCCACGAGGGCGAAGGCGTCGCGGCCAAGGCGCTCGAGTCTCTGTCCATCTCCCTGGAGGCCGTGCGCAGCCAGGTCGAGGACATCATCGGCCAGGGAGGCTCGTCACCATCGGGCCACATCCCCTTCACCCCCCGAGCCAAGAAGGTCCTGGAGCTGTCGCTGCGGGAGGCCCTGCAGCTCGGCCACAACTACATCGGCACCGAGCACATCCTCCTCGGCCTCATCCGTGAGGGCGAGGGCGTGGCGGCCCAGGTGCTGGTGAAGCTGGGCGCCGATCTGTCACGGGTCCGCCAGCAGGTCATCCAGCTCCTGTCGGGCTACTCCGGCCCCACCGGCTCGTCGTCCACCCCGCCCGAGGGCGGCACGGGCAAGGCCAGCAGCACCTCCGGCGGCTCGGGCCAGGACGCTCCGTCCGGCTCGCTCATCCTCGACCAGTTCGGGCGCAACCTCACCCAGCTGGCCCGGGAGAAGAAGCTCGACCCGGTGATCGGCCGGGCCCGTGAGGCCGAGCGGGTCATGCAGGTGCTGAGCCGGCGCACCAAGAACAACCCGGTGCTGATCGGCGAGCCCGGCGTGGGCAAGACCGCGATCGTGGAGGGCCTGGCCCAGCAGATCGCCAACGACGACGTGCCCGACACCCTGCGGGGCAAGCAGCTCTACACCCTCGATCTGGGGGCGTTGGTGGCCGGTAGCCGCTACCGGGGCGATTTCGAGGAGCGCCTCAAGAAGGTGCTCAAGGAGATCAAGACCCGGGGCGACATCATCCTGTTCATCGACGAGCTTCACACCCTGGTGGGGGCCGGTGCCGCCGAGGGCGCCATCGATGCCGCCTCGATCCTGAAGCCCATGCTGGCCCGGGGCGAGCTGCAGACGATCGGTGCCACCACGCTCGACGAGTACCGCAAGCACCTGGAGAAAGACGCCGCGCTCGAGCGCCGGTTCCAGCCCATCAAGGTGGAGGAGCCGACGGTCGAGCACACGATCGAGATCCTCAAGGGCCTGCGTGACCGGTACGAGGCCCACCACCGGGTCACGATCACCGATCAGGCCCTGGTGGCGGCGGCCAACCTGGCCGACCGGTACATCTCCGACCGTCACCTGCCCGACAAGGCGATCGACCTGATCGACGAGGCCGGCTCCCGGCTCCGCATCAAGCGCATGGCCACTCCTCCGGCCTTCAAGGACCTGGAGAACGAGCTGGCCGGCGTCGTGGCCAAGAAGAAGGAAGCCGTCGAGGCCCAGAACTTCGAAGAGGCCGGCCGCTTGCGCGACACCGAGAAGGAGTTGCTGGGCAAGCGGGAGGCGATGGAGACCGAGATCCGCGCTTCCGGCGTCGACCTGTTCGACGAGGTCAACGAGGAGTCGATCGCCGAGGTCCTCTCGATCTGGACCGGTATCCCGGTGTACAAGCTCACCGAAGAGGAGACCGAGAAGCTCCTCCGCATGGAAGACGAGCTACATCGCCGGGTCATCGGGCAGGAAGACGCCATCCGGGCCGTCTCCCAGTCGATCCGGCGCACCCGGGCCGGCCTGAAGGATCCGAAGCGGCCCTCGGGGTCGTTCATCTTCCTGGGCCCCACCGGTGTTGGCAAGACCGAGCTGGCCAAGACGCTGAGCGAGTTCCTGTTCGGCGACGACTCGGCCCTCATCACGCTCGACATGTCGGAGTACATGGAGAAGCACACCGTGTCCCGCCTCGTCGGCTCGCCTCCTGGCTACGTCGGCTACGAGGAGGGCGGCCAGCTCACCGAGGCCGTGCGGCGCAAGCCGTTCTCGGTGGTGCTGTTCGACGAGATCGAGAAGGCCCACCCCGACGTGTTCAACGCCCTGCTCCAGATCCTGGAGGAGGGGCGTCTCACCGACAGCCAGGGCCGCACCGTCGACTTCCGCAACACCGTGCTGATCATGACCTCCAACCTCGGCACCCAGGACCTGCGCAAGGCCACCCTGGGTTTCGCCCGGGGCGACGAGGCCGTGAGCTACGAGCGGATGAAGGAGAAGGTGAACGACGCCCTCAAGGTCCACTTCCGTCCCGAGTTCCTCAACCGGATCGACGAGACGATCGTGTTCCACGAGCTGAGCCGGGAAGAGGTGACCGAGATCGTCGACCTGATGATCAAGCGCACCGCCGACCAGCTCGAAGGTCAGGGCCTCGGCCTCGAGCTCACCGTCGACGCCAAGCACTGGCTGGCCGACAAGGGCTACGACCCCACGATGGGCGCCCGCCCGCTGCGCCGGGCGATCCAGCGCTCCATCGAGGACATCTTGTCCGAGAAGCTGCTCTACAAGGAGTTCCGCGCCGGCCAGATCATCGTGGTCGACGTGGGCACCAACGAAGACGGCGTGCAGGACCTCACGTTCACCGCCCACGAGGGCTTCCAGCCTCCGCCCACCCCGGAGCTGGCGTCCACCGGCGAGTGATCTGACCTTTCGGTCCGTGGTGCGAGGCCCGTCCCCTCCGGGGGGCGGGCCTCGGCCGTTTTCCTCGGGGGTGCAGCCGCGCCGGTCAATTCGCTTGACGCAGTCACTGGTGTTCCTTAGCGTTCGATGGAGATCGGTGTCGTGTCGTGCGTTTCGGGGCAACGTGTACGGTGGCCCATCAGAGGCCGGGAACACCCGTCCCCCGGCTGCCCCGGGACGGGCCGTCCCGCCGGGCTCGTGGTCGGGGTGGACGACGGGGTGGAGGCCGATCGGTGGCCGCCCTGGTCGTGGCGCTGATCGTGCTGGTGGCCGAACTGGTCGACCTGGTGGGAGCGGTCCCGGCGGGGGCCCAGGAGATCAAACCGCCGCTCACCGTCGACGGGCCGGGGCCGTGCCGCCGGATCGGGGGCGACTGGCTGCCTCCCGGCTACTGCGAGCTCACCGGCCCGCTGCGGGTGGCGCCCGACGACGACCTGGTTCTGGCGGTCGGTGCCTTCCTCCTAGGCCCGATCGAGGTGGAGGGCCGGCTCGAGGTGCGGGGGGAGGCCAGCCTCGTCTTCTTCTTCGGTGAGCTGGTCAACCGGGGTCGGTTGGTGGTGTCGGCGGGAGGTGTGGCCTATCTGGCCGCGCCGGCCGTGAGTCCAGGGGCGGTGGACGTGTCGGGGGGTGGACGGATGGAGATCCTCAGCGACAGCGGCGCGCTCACCACCACCGGCCGCTTCGACGTGGCCCGGGACGGCCGGCTCGACGTGTACGGGGCGTTCGACAGCCAGGGTCGGACCACCAACCTCGGGGTGATGGCGGTGTGGTGTAGCGGCTCGCTGGTGGGGCCCCCGCCCGTCGGCGTGGCCGCCCAGGTGCAGGACTGCCGCCCGCCCGAGGTGTCCCTGGTCAGCCGCACCCCGGCCGATGCCTCGGGATGGAACCCGGGGTCGGTCACCGTGGTCTGGGCCTGCACCGACGGGGAATCGGGGGTGGTGACCGAGCGGGTCACCGCCGTGTTGAGCGGCGATGGAGCCGAGCAGTCGGCGTTCGGGGTGTGCACCGATCTGGCCGGCAACACGGCGGCCGGCGTGGTGACGGGCATCAACATCGAACGACCGGCGCCCCGGGCCCGGCGCCGGCCGGCCTCTCCCGTGGTCGTCCATCTGGAGCCGGCCGTTCCCGCCCCGCCCCCACCGGCCCCACCGGCGCCGCCCACTCCCCTGGTCCCGGCCCCGGGGGGAGCGCCGATCGGTCCACTTGAGCTGTCGCTCCCAGGGCCGTCGATCACCGACCCCGTCTCCAGCCCTGATCCGCCGCCCGCCCCGATCGGACCGCCCGCCCCGTCCGCCACCACGGCGCCGGGCGGCGCCACCACGGATCCTTCCCCCGCTCCGTCGACTTCGACTTCGACTTCGACCTCGACCCCGCTCGCCGTGACGTCAACGCCGTCCGCTTCGTCCCCGGCCACCCCCGCATCCACCCTCACCACGCCGACCACGGTGGCCTCCACGATCGTCACGCCGTCGACCGCCGCTCCCGTTGCCACCGGGGGCTCGGCCGCTGCTCCGCCCCCGACCGGCGCCACGGCGTCGACCACCACCGGGGTCACGGTTGGCGTTGTGACCACCACCACGACCCGGGGGGTCACGTCGGCCGCCTCGCCCACCGGTTCGTCGCCGGCCCCGCCCCCGGCCACCGATGGGCCGCCGACGCCCACCACCGTCGGCTCCACACCCGCCGGTGCGGGATCGGGCCCGTCGGTGGTGTCGACCAAGGTCCTGCGGCGCCGGCCGATCCGCCATCACCGCCGCACCGGAGGGTCTGTTCCGCCGGGATAGGGTTGCCAGGTGCTGCTGATCCGACGGATCACCAGGGGGAGGGTGGCGACCCTGGCCCTGGCTTTCTTTGCCCTGCTCGTGGTGACCGGATGCCGGGCCGACGTCGATGTGGTGGCCCGGGTCCAGGAGGACGGTTCGGGAACGGTGGAGGCCACCGCCACACTCGACGCCGAGACCACAGCGGCGCTGCTCGACCTCAACCCCGATTCCGATGGCCTGCCCCTGGGCGACCTGTCGCAGGCTGGCTGGGTGGTGCAGCCGCCAGCGGCCGACGGTGCCGGCAACACGGTGATCAAGGCGAGCAAGGAGTTCGGCACGCCGGAGCAGTTCGCCCAGGTGATGGCCGAGATCAGCGGATCGGCCGGCGTCTACCGGGACTTCACGCTCACCCGGATCCGGCGCTTCGCCCGGGTCGACTACGAGTTGGCCGGCCAGCTCGACACCAGCCAGGGGCTCGCAGCGTTCACCGACCCTGAGCTCGATGCCGCCCTGGGCCGCGAGGCAGGTGCCATCGCCGTCGATGACTACGAGGTCGATCCCCGCAACGTGGCGGTCAGCTTCGACGTGGTCCTTCCCGGCACCCTGCAGTCGTCGACCCCGGGCGGGGTGGTGAAGGAGGGCGAGGACACCACCGAGGTGTCGTGGGAGGCCACGATGGCCGACGGCGACGCCGTCGATCTCGGCCTGGTCTCGGTGACCCGCCAGGTGGTGCCCCGGGCCCTGCGGGGCCTGGCCGTGCTCACCGGCGTGCTGGCCGTGCTCATCCTGTTCGCCCGGATCCTGCGCATCGTGCTGCCCGACCGGCGCCGCCGCCCGCCCCGCCGTCATACCAGCTCCATCCGTCCCCTCGATCCCCGGGCCGCCACCCTCAACCAGGAACCGCCGGTGGAGCTCCCGCCCCCGGGGGAGGACGGGCACCGCTGGGTGGCCGTCGACGGCATGGGGGTGCTGTTCCGCGAGACCGACCCGGTGGAGAACCTGCTGATTCCCTTCGCCCGCCAGATGGGCAGCCCCCGGACCGACGTGGAGATTCTGGCCCGGGCCCGCGCTCTACGGCTGGGCCGGATGACCACGGCCGAGCTGTGGGTGTCGCTGGGTGTGCCCGGAGATCCCGAGGAGCTCGACGCCGCCTATCTCGCCCACCACCAATTGTCTCCCGGCGTGATCCGCTACCTGCGGAGCCTGCGGGAGCAGGGGGTGAAGCTGGCCTGCATCACCGATGACGCCACCACCTGGAACACACGGCTCCGCGTCAGTCACAGCCTGGAGACCCTGATCGAACTGTGGGTGGTCAGCGGCTCGGTGGGGGCGGTCAAGCCCGACCGGTCGCTGTTCGAGGTGCTACGCCGGTTCGCCCAGGAGCCGCCGGCCCAGATCCTGGTGATCGACGACGATCTCAAGATGCTGGACGCCGCCCGGGCGCTGGGCTACGCCACGGCCTGGTTCACCAGCACCGGCACCCGGGCCGATGCCGGCGAGCATCAGGTGATCCGCAGTTTCGAAGGCTCCGACGACGACCTCGTCGACTCCGATCGCATCTGACTGTCACAGGGGCTGATTAGGGTCGTCGCATGGCTCGTCCGAAGCGAACGTACCGGTGCCGCAGCTGTGGTGCTTCCCCCACCACCTGGGCCGGGCAGTGTCCGGCCTGCAGCGAGTGGGCCACGGTCGAGGAGGTCACGGGGGCCGAGGCCCGGGTGGCCGCCCTGGCCGGGGCCGGGGGCGCCGGCGGGGCTACGGTGCAGGCCCTGGTGGACGTGGGCACCGGAGCGGTGTTCCCGGCCCCCACCGGGGTCGACGAGATCGACCGGGTGCTGGGGGGTGGGCTGACTCCGGGTTCGGTGTCGCTGTTGGGGGGCGAGCCTGGCGTCGGCAAGTCCACCCTCACCCTGCAGCTGGCGGTGTCGGTGGCGGCCCAGGGCGCGTCGGTGCTGCTGGTGGCGGGGGAGGAGGCACCGGCCCAGGTGGCGGCCCGGGCCGCTCGGCTGGGCCCGCTTCCGCCCACCCTGGCCGTCCTCGACGACACGTCGGTGCCGGCGGTGGTGGCCGCCCTGGAGGCGGTGCGGCCCCAGGTGGCGATCGTCGACTCGATCCAGATGGTCCGGGCCGACGAGGTCGACGGCCCGCCCGGCTCGGTGAGCCAGCTCAAGGCCTCCACCGAGGCCCTGATATCGGCGGCCAAGCAGCTCGCGGTGTCGATCATCCTGGTGGGGCACCTCACCAAGGACGGCTCGCTGGCCGGGCCCCGGGTCATCGAGCACCTGGTCGACACCGTGCTCACGTTCGAGGGCGACCGGGCCGGCCAGCTCCGGTACCTCCGCGCCGTCAAGCACCGTTTCGGGCCCACCACCGAGGTCGGCCTGTTCGAGATGACGGGGGGCGGGCTGGCGGCGGTGGCCGATCCGGCCGGCCGGTTCCTGGCCGACCGCCAGGCCGGCCTGGCCGGCTCGGTGGTGGTGCCGGTGCTGGAAGGCCGCCGCCCCATCCTCGTGGAGGTGCAGGCGTTGGCGGTGGAGGTGCCGAACCCGCCGGGCCGGGTGGCCGTGCAGGGGGTGGACAGCCGCCGCCTGGCCATGCTCTCGGCCGTCATGGTCCGCCGGATGGGGATTCCGGTGAACCGCCAGGACGTCTTCGTGTCGTGCGCCGGCGGGGCGGCGGCGAAGGAACCGGGGGCCGATCTCGGGGTGGTGCTGGCCCTGGCCTCCTCGATGTTGAACCGTCCGCTCCCACCCGATCTCGTGGTGTGCGGCGAGGTCGGGCTGGGGGGTGAGCTGCGGGCTGTTCCCCAGCTCGATCTGCGGCTCCAGGAGGCCTACCGCCTGGGGTTCCGTTCGGCTGTGGTGCCGTCGTCGGCCGGCCGAGGCCCCACCGGCATGGCCGTCTCTCGGGTCGCCACCGTGGCCGATGCGGTGGCCACCATCCGGTTCGGCTCAACGCCCGTCTAGGCGGCCCGGAGGGTGCGGTTGGCGCCAGTGGTACAGCCGCCCACGCGTGCGTCACCACCGGTCGTCTACCATGCTTCCATGGATAGTCGGGTCGACGGTGCGCTGCTCAGGGCGATGGCGCAGGTCGCGCCGGGTTCGCCCCTGCGAGCCGGGCTCGATCGGATCCTCCAGTCGGGCCGGGGGGCGCTGATCGTGATCGGCGACGGCCCCGAGGTGCTCAACATCTGCTCCGGCGGGTTCCTGCTCGATGCCGCGTTCACCCCCCAGCGCCTGTCGGAGCTGGCCAAGATGGACGGCGCCATCATCCTGGCCGCCGACGCCAGCCGGATCGCCCGGGCCAACGTCCACCTGGTGCCCAACCCCAACGTCCAGACCTCCGAGACCGGCACCCGGCACCGGACGGCCGAACGGGTGGCCCGCTCACTCAACATCCCCACGGTGGCGGTATCGGAGTCACGCCAGGAGATCCAGGTCTACGTGGGCGATCAGATGCACCACCTGTCGTCGGCCAGCCGGCTCCTGGAGCGCTCCAACCAGGCCATTCAGACCCTGGAACGGTACCGGGCCCGGCTCGACGTGGTCTCCCAGAACCTGTCTGCCCTCGAGGTGGAGAACCTGGTGACGGTGCGCGACGTGCTGGAGGTGCTGCAGCGGGCCGAGATGGTGGTGCGGATCTCGATCGAGATCGAGCGGAACCTGGTGGAGCTGGGCTCCGACGGCCGCCTGGTGCGCCTCCAGATGGAGGAGCTGATGGTCGGGGTGGCCGACGATCGCCGCCAGCTGCTGCTCGACTACGTGGAGCCCGGGCTCCTGAGCGACGTCGACACCGCCATGGACACGCTCACCTCCCTCGACGACGACGATCTGTTCGACGACGAAGTGTTGGCCAAGATGCTCCACATCGGCGGTGGCCCCGACCTCGACGCCAACGTGGAGGCCCGGGGCTTCCGACTCCTGTCCAAGCTGCCCCGGGTCAACGAAACCGTGGTGGCCCGGGTGATCGAGCGGTTTGGCACCCTGGCTCAGGTGTTGCGGGCCACCACCTCCGAGCTGGAGGCGGTGGAAGGCGTGGGCCCCGGCCGGGCCAAGGCCCTCAAAGAGGGTGCCGGCCGCCTGGCCGAATCGTCGATCCTGAACCGTATTTAACGCGAGCGGAGCTCGAGCTGGGCCCGGTCGAGGATGTGGTACCGGCGGTCCCGCTGCTCGATCCAGCCCAGGCGTACGAACGAGGCGATGGCCTTGTTCACCCGTTCCCGGCTGGCCCCCACGATGCCGGCCAGCTCCTCCTGGGTGACGGGGAGGGAGAAGTCGTCGGCCTCACCGGCGATCTCCAGCAGGCGCTTGGCCGTTCGCCCGGTGACGTCGAGGAACACCGAGTCGGCCAGCACGCCGTCCATGTTGCGTAGCCGGGCGGTGAGTAGGCCCACCACCCGCCACAGCTGGGCCGGTTGCTCGGCGTAGAGCCGGCGGAGCGGAGCGTAGGGGATGGCGATGACCTCGGAGGGCTCCAGGGCCCGCCCATCGGTGGAGCGGTTCTGCCCGTCGAACAGCGGCATCTCGCCGAACAGATCGCCCTCCTCCATGAGGGCGACGACCGACTCGCGCCCGTCGATCGAGCGGTTGACCATGGCCAGGCGCCCGCTCACCACCACGAACAGCTCGGTTGGTTCGTCGTCCTCGCTGAACAGGAGATCGCCTCGGGCCAGGCGCCGCTGGGTGCTCGCCGCCGCCAGGTCGGACAATGTCGCTGGGTCGAGATCCTGAAACAGCTCGACGGCTTTGATCTGCTCGACGTCAACCATTGGCGCAACGGTAGACGAACCGGCGCCCACTTCACCGACCGTCGGGTGGCGAAAGTCACGTAACCGCCAACCCGGGCGGCCGGGCGGCAGCCGGGCTGCAGGCGGTGGGGTCGGGCCCGGTAGGGTCAGGGGCGATGGACGTGTGGGGCGTGGTGGTGGCTGGCGGCGGAGGAAGCCGCTACGGCGGGCTGAAGCAGTTCGAGCTGCTGGCCGGCCGCCGTGTCCTCGACTGGTCGATCGCCGCTCTGACCCCGGTGTGTGGGGGAGTGGTGGTGGTCGTTCCCGCCCCCGTGCTGGCCGGCCTCCACCTGCCCCCGGGAGTCATCGCCGTGGCCGGGGGCCACACCCGTTCCGACTCGGTGCGGGCCGGGCTCGGGGCGCTGCCGGCTGAAGCCTCCCACGTGCTGGTCCACGACGCCGCTCGCCCGCTGGCCACGGTCGAGGTGGTGGCCCGGGTGTGCGACGCCCTGGCCGCCGGGGCCGTGGCCGCCGTGCCGGTGGTGCCGGTGACCGACAGCCTGCGGACTGTCGAGGGGCGTCCGGTGGACCGTGGCGGGCTGGTGGCGGTACAGACTCCGCAAGGATTCCGGGTAGACGTGCTGCGCACGGCCCACGGTTCGGGCGACACCGCCACCGACGACGCCACTCTGGTGGACAGGCTGGGCCTCACCGTCGTCCATGTCGAGGGAGATCCCGCCAACATGAAGATCACCGCCCCCCACGACCTGCGCATCGCCGAGGTGTTGCTGCATGACCGCTGAGCCGGCGCCCCCCACCGGCCTGTCACCCGAAACCCAGCTTCCGACCCCGGCTCTGGCCCCCCTGGGCCTCCGGGTGGGTCAGGGTTTCGATGTCCACCCCTGGTCCGACGACCCGGGCCGCCGCCTGGTGCTGGGGGGCCGGGTGTTCGAGGGCTACCCGGGGCTGGCCGGCCACAGCGATGCCGATGTGATCGCCCACGCCTGTACCGACGCCCTGTTGGGGGCGAGCGGCCTGGGCGACATCGGCAGCCTGTTTCCCGATGACGACCCGGCGCTGGCCGGCGCCGACAGTGTGGTGATGTTGAGCCGGGTGGTGGCCCACCTGGCCGGGCAGGGCTGGGTACCGGTGAACATCGACTGCACCGTGGTGCTCGACGAGCCGAAGCTGGCCCCCCATCGCCACGAGATGGAGGCCCGGCTCTCCGCCGCCGTCGGGGCCCCGGTGACAGTGAAGGGCAAGCGGACCGAGAAGCTGCCGGGCTTGGCCGGTGGCGTCCAGTGCCACGCCGTGGCTCTGGTCATACAGGACCGGATGGAGCAAGGATGGTGAGGGTATGAGCGCCGCTCGCAACAGCCGGCCCGGATCGGGCCGATCGGCCGGCCGGCCCGCGCCCGGCCGAGCCGGCGGGCCCCGCCGGGCCCCCGCGGCCGGTGGGGGCACCCGGGGATCGACCGGTGCCGCTGGCGGCGGTGCCCGAGGCTCCGCCGGTACCGCCGGCGGTGGTTCCCGAGGAACTACCGGTAGTGCCCGTGGCGGTGGGGGCCGGGGCGGCTCCGCCGGCGGGAGACGGCCAGGCGGCCAGCCCCGGGGCCTCGGCGGCGAGCAGGTGGAGGGCCGCCACGCGGTGCGCGAGCTGCTGCTGGCCGGCACCCGCCGGGTCCGTGAGGTCCTGGTGGCCGATGACATCGAGCCGGCTCCGATCATGGACGACATCGAGGAGCTGGCCCGGGAGCTGAACGTGCCCCTGCGGCCCGTTACCCGGCGTCGGCTCGAGTCCGAGGCGGCCACGGCCGCCCCGCAGGGCGTGCTGGCCCGGGCTGCGGCCCTCCCCGAGCACGATCTCGATGATCTGGCGGCCGCCCCTGCCCCGTTCCTACTGGTGCTGGACGGGATCACCGATCCCGGGAACCTCGGGGCGTTGCTGCGCACGGCCGAATGCGCCGGGGTGACCGGGGTGGTGCTGCCCAGCCACCGGTCGGCCCACATCACGCCGGCTGTCACCAAGGCGGCGGCGGGGGCGGTGGAGCATCTGCCCCTGGCTCTGGTGGGCGGCATCCCGGCCGCCCTCAGCCGGCTGTCGGCCGCCGGTGTCACCACCGTGGGTCTCGACGCCGGGGGCGACCGGTCGCTGTTCGATCTGCCCGACCATGCCGCCGGTCCGATCGCCCTGGTACTGGGGGCCGAGGGCCGGGGGCTGGCAAAACTGACCCGTCATAGAGTCGACATGCTTGTTGCGATACCGTTGTTGGGGCGTCTCAACAGCTTGAATGTGGCTGCTGCGGCCGCCATCGCGTGTTTCGAGATCGTTCGACGCCGGCAGGGTGCACCCACCGGCCCGAGGTCGATGGGCGAGCCTGACCCGACCGGTTGATTGGGGAAACGAGTGAGTGAGGCCAGCTACACCGCCTGGGACGACAACCTCTATGCGTGGCCGCCGCCCGAGGGGTGGTACCAGGCGTCGGACGGCCGCTGGTGGCCGTCCGGGTACGGCCCCGCGGTGCAGGCCCCGGCCGCCGGTGCCGCCCCCGGACCGCTGACGGCGTCGGGCCCGGCCGACCTCGACCCCTACGACCAGCGGACCTCGGCCATCCCCGCCGGTGGGCTGGCGGCGGCGGCCGCCGCCTCTGCCGCAGGCCCGGCCGAGCGGGCCGAGGCCGAGAGCCGGCGCCGCGTGTTCGACGAGCTGCCCCCGATCGACGACGTGTTCGGTGGCATCGACCCCTATGCCGACGACGAGGAGGCCATGGCTTCCCCGCCGCCCGAGCCCGACCGGCCCGAACCGCCCGAGCCCGACCGGCCCGAACCGGCCGGGGCCGATTCCGGGCCCACCCCGATCGGCTCCGACGGCCCCAGCTCACCGGGTGTCGACCCGGTGGACCACGGCTACCTCCTTCTCGGCCCCACCGACTCTGCTGGCGATCGCCCGGCCGACAACGGAGCGTCGAGCGGGTCACCGGTGGCCCCGCCGCCCCTTCCGTCGTCGCTCCTGGGCGAAGCGGGCCGCGACAACGGCTCGGCGTCCCACGCCGAGACCTCGTCGTTCGACGACGCCGCCACCGTGTTCGCCCCGTCGCCGCCGCCCCCACCGTTGTCCGTTCCGGCCTCGGGCGGCGATGACGACCCCACCGGGCCCATGGCGGAACGGGCGGCAGCGCCTCCCGATCCCCCCGACCCTCCCGTGGTCGCCAGCGGTCCGGGCCGGCCTCCGGTGGAGGAGTGGGCCACGGCCACCACGATCCTGCCCCGCGACGACGACGGCGGCGCCACCACCCAACTCGACCTCGACGCGCTACGGGAGGCCGACCGGGCCGCTGCCCTTGATCGCAACGCCGGTCTCCATCGAGACCCCGCCTCGTTCCACGAGGCTGGCGACTACCAGGACCCCGGCCCGGCCCGCTCCCGGGGTGCTCGGCGCGACGACGACTGGGGCGGGGAAGCTGATTGGGCGCCCGGCGACGAGCGGGCCCGGCAGTCCGGCCCAGCCGACCCCGACCCGATCCTGACCGGCGGCGGCCTCGGCTTCCATCGTGACCAGGCGGGCCCCGGCGATGATCCGGCGGGTCGGTCGGGAGGCTACGGCGACTACGGCGACGTACCCATCGGTGCCGCCCCCGCCCCTCGCCGCTGGTGGCCGCTGGTGGCCATCGGCCTGGCCGTGCTGGTGGCGGCGGCATCCATCGGTGGATACCTCGCTCTCCGTGACGACGCACAGAACTCCGCCACGGACGACGGCGATCCGGTGACCGGCGGCCCTCCTGGCTCATTCGCCACCCCCTACCCGTTCGGCAAGGTGGTGGTTGTCTACTACAACGACGAGGCCACCAAGGAACAGCGCCGGTGGGTCATCCAGGTCCTGACTCCGGTGGTCGACGTCACCCAGCAATTGGTGGGTGCGGGCACCGCCTCGGCCCCGGGCGAGGGTGAGATGTTGGCCCAGACGCGGGTTCGCATCACCTACCAGTCAGGCCCGGAGCCGGGGTCGCTGTCCGACCTCCGGTTCAAGGCGGTAGGCGCCGCTCCCGGCACGGAGTTCGATGCCGCAGTGGCCTGTCCGGCCGCCGCCCCCCTCGACGAGGCGGCCCAGGTGAAGGTGCTCGATTCGGCCGAGGGCGACCTGTGCTGGCGGATCCCCCAGGGCGAGCTGGCCACCCTTAAGCTGGCTGTGGAGGCCGAGGCGGCCGACGGCACCGTCCACATGGAACTCAACGCTCCCGCCGGCTAGCGGCGAAGCCGCCCGGGGCGCCAGCCCCCGAAAGACACAGTGAGCCCGAAGTCGGATTCGAACCGACGACATCTGCTTTACAAGAGCAGCGCTCTGGCCAACTGAGCTATTCGGGCCGGCCCCACCATCCGGTGGTTCAGCGCTAGTGTACGACCAGGGCGTCTCGTCGTGGCGCCGGGCGCGCCGTGGGGTGCGTCCCCTCCGGTCGAGGGTCCCCTTCGCGGCGCTCCGTTGTCCCTAGTCTTGAGTGTCAGGAACCGGATCACGTGAAGCCCGCATCGCAGGGAGCTGAGCATGCACGCAGGTGAACAACTCGGACTCGACGATGGCTCGCTCGCCGGTCGGGTCGGGCTGGTCCGGGCCCTGGTCTTGATCGGGGTGGCCCTCGTCATCGGCGGCCTCCTCGTGTTCCGGGGGCTCGACTCAGGCACCGACACGCTGGCCGCAGGGTCCGACGTCAGCACGCCGGCCGACGACGAGGGCAGCGTCGACGATGCCGGGGCCACCCCCGGATCCACCCCGGACGGCGCAGCCGACGACGAGCAGAACCCGGCCGCCCTGTCCACCGCGTCAACCGCCTCGGAAGGCACCGGGCCCGGCGCCAGCGAAGCGCCCGGCGACGGCGCCACCTCCACCTCCACCACCGCTCCGGCCTCTGCCAGCACCACGGTGGCGGCGGGATCGTCCACCTCCGCCGCCCCCTCCACCACCGCCGCCGCAGCCGGCAGCCCGGCGGCCACCACGGTGCTGGTGCTGAACGCCGCGTCGGGCAAGGGTGTTGCGGCAGCGGGGGCGCAGGTCCTGAAAGACGCGGGCTACACGGTGATGGCACCGAAGAACGCCAACGGTCCCAGCAAGTCGAAGATCCTGTACACGAAGGGCAACCAGGCGGCGGCGGAAGCGGTAGCGGCGGTGTTCGATGTCGATCCGGCAGCGGTGGTCGGTGCGTTCGACCCGGCCAAATCGCCCATCGCCACGATCGGCGATGCTGATGTCATCGTCGTCATCGGGACCGATGGCGTCATCAAGACCTCGTAAGCGCCGCTCGCCCCCCGACGATCCCAGCCCCGCGGCGGAGGCGGCACCCGAGGAGCCGGGCGCGCCCCGGGTCGTGCTCGCTTTCGACAAGTTCCGGGGCACGGCCACCAGCGCAGAGCTGGCCGAGGCCGGCGCCGCGGTGGCCGATGCCGCTGGGTGGCGCTCGGTCGCCGTACCGCTGGCTGACGGGGGCGAGGGCTCGCTGGCCGCCCTGGGCGGGCCCAACCGGTTCACCACGGTGGCCGGCCCACTGGGCGAGCCGGTGGAGGCCGGGTGGCGGATGGAGGGTCGGGTGGCCTGGATCGAGATGGCCGCCGCCTCCGGCCTCCTGCTGGCCGGCGGGGCCGTCGGCAACGACGCCATGGCGGCCGACACCACCGGCACCGGCCAACTCATCGCCAACGCCATCGAGGTGGGGGCCCGGACGATCTACGTGTTCCTGGGCGGGTCGGCCACCACCGACGGGGGGTGGGGGGCGGTGCGGGCCATGCCCCCGGCGGCCCGGATGAAGGAGATCGAGCTGATCGTGGCGTGCGACGTGCGCACCCGGTTCACCGACGCAGCCGACGTGTTCGGCCCCCAGAAGGGCGCCAGCCCCAGTCAGGTCGCTCTCCTCGGCCGCCGCCTCCAGCGCCTGGTGCAGGTCTACCGCGACACCTACGAGGTCGACGTAAGCACGATCGAGGGGGCCGGAGCCGCCGGTGGCCTGGCCGGCGGCCTGCTGGCGCTGGGGGGGCGGATCGAGCCCGGCTTCGACGTGGTGGCCGAGTCGGTCGGGCTCGACGAGCACCTGCGCACCGCCGCCCTGGCGGTGACGGGCGAGGGCTATCTCGACGCCGAGTCGTTCAACGGCAAGGTGGTGGGCGGGGTGACCGGGTGGGCGGCCGAGGTCGACGTGCCGGTGCTGGCCATCGTTGGCGACCGCGATCCCGACGTGGACGCGCCGCCTGGCATCGAGGTGGTGTGCCTGGCCGAGCGCTACGGCCTCGACCGGGCCCTGGCGGCGCCGGTGACCCTGGTGGCCGAGATCCTGGCCGACTACCTCGACCCGCCGGGCTGACCGC
>CADEDH010000013.1:56001-60638 GCA_902826025.1 uncultured Actinomycetes bacterium | reverse complement strand
CCCGAGCGGCTCCGCCGGCCCCGGATGTCGCCCCGGCGCAGGAGGAACAGGCCGATCACGGCCAGGCCGATGAACGCCAGCGTGATCAGGGCCAGGTTGACCAGCCCGATCACGATGTGGATGGCGAGCCGGGC
Source organism: uncultured Actinomycetes bacterium (assembly GCA_902826025.1). Lineage (GTDB taxonomy): Bacteria > Actinomycetota > Acidimicrobiia > Acidimicrobiales > SZUA-35 > CADEDH01. The sequence goes on along the minus strand of CADEDH010000013.1, from coordinate 60,504 downwards.
CACGAGCAGGGTGAGCACGCCGAGGCCGGTGCCCACCAGCAGGACCACCGGCAGGGGGACCCGGGAATCGGACTGCGGCGCCATCATCTCACCGTACCCCAGCGTGTGGTGTTAGCACTCGCGACGGTAGAGTGCTAACACCCTTTGCGTCACGCATACGCGAACTGAACCACACCTGAACCGACACCTTGGAGGTCGTCACCTGATGGCGAAGACCATTACGTTCGAAGACAACGCCCGGCGCAAGCTGGAGGCCGGCATGAACACCCTGGCCGACGCGGTCCGGGTCACGCTCGGCCCCAAGGGCCGGAACGTGGTGCTGGCCAAGAAGTGGGGCTCCCCCACGATCACCAACGACGGTGTCTCGATCGCCAAGGAGATCGAGCTGGAGGATCCGCTGGAGCGGATCGGGGCCGAGTTGGTGAAGGAGGTGGCCAAGAAGACCGACGACGTCGCCGGCGACGGCACCACCACCGCCACCGTGCTGGCCTGGGCCATGGTGCGCGACGGGATGAAGAACGTGGCCGCCGGAGCCAACCCGATGAGCCTCAAGCGGGGCATCGAGGCCGGGGCCCAGGCCGCAGTCGACGCCATCCGGGGCATCGCGGTGGAGGTCGACGACAAGGAGCAGATCGCCCAGGTCGCTTCGATCTCGGCCAACGACCGCACGATCGGCGAGCTGATCTCCCAGGCCATCGACAAGGTGGGCAAGGACGGTGTGGTCACCGTCGAGGAGTCGAACACCTTCGGCATGGACCTCGAGTTCACCGAGGGCATGCGGTTCGACAAGGGCTACATCTCGCCCTACTTCATCAACGACACCGAGCGGATGGAGGCGTCCCTGGACGACCCCTACATCCTGTTCGTGGGGTCGAAGATCAGCTCGGTCCGTGACCTGGTGCCGATCCTGGAGAAGGTCATGCAGGGCGGTAAGCCCCTGGTGATCATCGCCGAGGACGTGGAGGGCGAGGCCCTGGCCACGCTGGTGGTCAACAAGATCCGGGGCACCCTCAATGCCGTGGCCGTGAAGGCCCCCGGCTTCGGCGACCGCCGCAAGGCGATGCTGCAGGACATGGCCATCCTCACCGGCGGCCAGGTGATCCTGGAGGAGGTCGGCCTCAAGCTCGACTCGATCGGGATCGATCTGCTGGGCCGGGCCCGCAAGGTCACGATCTCCAAGGACGAGACCACCATCGTCGACGGCGGCGGCGACGAAGCCGACGTGAAGGGCCGGATCGAGCAGATCAAGGCCGAGATCGAGAACACCGACTCCGACTACGACCGGGAGAAGCTCCAGGAGCGCCTGGCCAAGCTGTCGGGCGGCGTGGCCGTGCTCAAGGTCGGCGCCGCCACCGAGGTGGAGCTGAAGGAGAAGAAGCACCGCATCGAGGACGCCGTGAGCACCACCAAGGCGGCCATCGAGGAGGGCATCGTGTGCGGCGGCGGGGTCACCCTGCTCCGGGCCCAGGAAGCGGTCTACGCCGCGGCCGACAAGCTCGAGGGTGACGAGGCCACCGGCGCCCGGGTTGTGGGCCGGGCCCTGCAGCAGCCCCTGCACCAGATCGCCATCAACGCCGGCGAAGACGGTGGCGTGGTGGTCGACGCCGTGCGCAACCTCCAGGGCTGGAACGGCTACAACGCCGCCACCAACACCTACGAGGACCTGAAGGCGGCCGGCGTGGTGGATGCGGCCAAGGTGACCCGGTCGGGCGTGCAGAATGCCGCCTCGATCGCGGCGCTGTTCCTGACCACCGAGGCCGTTGTGTCCGACGCCCCGGAGAAGAAGGCGGGGGCCGGGCACGGCCACAGCCACGACCACATGGACGACTTCTGATCTGTCCCACCGTCTCGGTGTGAACGTCTGACAGGGAGCGGCTCCTCCGGGGGCCGCTCTCTCGCGTCCGGCGTGGAAAGTCGTGCGGCCGGGGCCAGGATGGCGCCATGAGCGCACCTGAGCTGCATCCCGATCTCACCCTTCTGGGCCCCCTGCTGGGAACGTGGGCCGGGCCCGGCTCGGGGTCGTACCCCACGATCGAGCCGTTCGCCTACAACGAGGAGATCACGTTCGGCCATGTGGGCAAGCCGTTCCTGGCCTACGGACAGAAGACCCGCGACGCTACGAGCGGACTACCCCTGCACGCCGAGGCGGGCTACTGGCGCCCGGCCGGGCCGGGCCGGCTGGAGGTGGTGCTGTCGCATCCCAGCGGCCTCCTCGAGCTCCAGCTGGGCACGATCGAGGCCAGCGGCGATGGCGGCGGAGCCGTGATCGAACTGCGGTCGTCCGCCGTGGTGGGCACGCCCACGGCCAAGTCGGTCACCGAGGTCCACCGCCGATTCGAGCTGAGTGACGACGGCCAGGTGATCAGCTACAACGTGTCGATGGCCGCCATGGGCCAGCCCCTCACCCATCACCTCCACGCCGAGCTTCGTAAGCAGGGCTGATCAGGAGCCGGTCGGCCACTGCCCGTAGGCTGGTGACATGGCCCGTTCGCGTAGCGACTCGGTATTGACCCGGCGGTTCGACGCCGGGGGGGCGGGCGATCTCGGTCGCCGGCCCGAGGAACTGATCGTGGAGGAGCCGCTGGCCATCCGGCTCGATGATGTCCAGGTCGGCTCCACGATGCGCACCCCGGGCCACGACTTCGAGCTGGCCGCCGGCTTCCTCCACACCGAGGGGGCCCTGGCCGGGGCGGCGATCACCGGAATCCGGTACTGCGGAACCGGGCCGGCCATGGAGAGCGAGTTCAACGTGGTGTCGGTCGACACCGGCGGCCACGCTCCGGCTCCCACCCCTCGCCTCGGCTCGACCACCTCGTCGTGCGGGATCTGCGGTAGCGAGGCCATCGCCGAGCTCACCGAGCGCCTCCACGTGCTGGGCCCCTACGAACCGTGGGACCTCGGCTTTCTGGCCTCGCTGCCCGATCGGCTCCGGGTCAACCAGCCCCTGTTCGACGTCACCGGCGGGGTCCACGGGGCGGCCGCCGTCACCCGGGCGGGTGAGCTCGTGGTGGTGCGGGAAGACATCGGCCGTCACAACGCGGTGGACAAGGTGGTGGGCCGGCTCCTGCTCGACCAGCGACTGCCGGCCACCGAGCTGGCCCTGGTGGTGAGCGGGCGCGGGTCGTTCGAGATGGTGCAGAAGGCGTGGGCCGCCGGCTTCACGGCGGTGGTGGCGGTGTCGGCCCCGTCGGCCCTGGCCGTGGCCACCGCCCGGCGGGCCGGACTGACCCTGGCCGCCTTCGTCCGCAACGGTACCGCCAACCTCTACAGTCCCGACCACCTCGTCTAGCCCCGACGGGGCCGTGCTGCGGTTCGTACACTGAACTCATGACTGAACCGGCCGTCCCCGCCCAGGGCCTGGGAGTGTTGCACCTGTTCTACAAGCTGACGCCGCTGGCCGACCGCCAAGCCGTGTTGGCCGGCCTGAAGGGTTTCGCCACTGAGGGGAACCAGATCGTCACCGTGGCCACGCTGGGCCACAAGGCCGATCTGGCCGTCATGGGTCTGGGAGCCGATCTGTGGCGCCTGCGGGAGCTGCAGACGTCGCTCGACCAGGCCGGGTTGGAGCTGGTCGACAGCTATCTGTCGCTCACCGAGCTCAGTGAGTACGCCGCCGGGGCGCCCGAGGAGGCCAAGCAGGCCCGCCTGTACCCGGTGCTGCCCCCCGAGGGGAAGCAGGCCTGGTGCTTCTACCCCATGAGCAAGCGGCGCAACGCCGACCAGAACTGGTTCACCACCCCGTTCGAGCGGCGCACCGAACTGATGCACGAGCACGGGGTGTCGGGCCGCAAGTTCGCCGGACGGCTGGTGCAGCTGATCACGGGGTCCACCGGGCTCGACGACTACGAGTGGGGCGTCACCCTGTTCGCCCAGAAGCCCGACGACCTCAAGGAGGTCGTCTACACCATGCGGTTCGACGAGGCGTCGGCTGTGTTCGCCGAGTTCGGCCCGTTCTACACCGGGCTGGTGGCCGATCCGGAGACAGTGCTCGAGCGGGTAGGCCTGTCCTGAGCAGCGCTGCTGCGGGGCTGAGCGCCCGGCTGCGCCTGACCAGGTGAATCGGCGGGCAAATCCGCCAGTCGGGGACGGCAGGCTCGCACCGGGGCCGATCGGCGCCTACCATTGATCAATGGCCCTTGGGGACAGTTCGCGGCCGCTTCCCCACGACGACGAGCCCGTCGCCGTGGACGGCACTGATCCGACGTCTTTCGACGCGGCCGAACCGGCCGATCGTGAACCTGTGACCGCTGCCGAACCCGCCCTCGTCCTCGACCCGGAGCCCGCCGCCGAGGCGGAGCCAGGAGATGTCACCCCGACCAACGGGACCGAGCCGGAACCCGACGCGGCGGCCGTCGAGCCCGGGCCTGAGCCGGTAGGCGGCATCGAGCATGAGCCGGTGGCCGAGGCTGAACCGGAACCGGCGCAGTCGGAGCCGGAGCCGGTGGTGGAGATCGAGCCGGAACCCGCCGTCGCGGCCGTCGACGTCGAGTCGGTGACCGAGAC
>CADEDH010000013.1:18974-55901 GCA_902826025.1 uncultured Actinomycetes bacterium | reverse complement strand
GCCGGAGGCGGTGCAGGCCGAGACCGAGCCCGCGGCGGCGGAGGCCGTCGCCGAGGGCGAGCCGGTCGCCGCCGATGACGGCGGCACCGGGCCGGAGGGGGCACCCGACGGTGAGGCGGGAGCGCCTCCCACGCCAGGGGCCAAGCCGCTGGCGCCGGCGGTGAAGATCGTGGAGGGCGTGGTCATCTCGGTGTCGGCCGAGGAGGTCGAGCTCACCCTCGATGACGGCCGACCGGCCGTGATCAGCCGCCGCAACTTCGGCCCCGACAACGAAGATCCAACCACGGTGCTGTCGGTTGGCGATCGGGCCTTCGGAGCCAAGCTCACCCGGGAGGACCCCAAGAAGCGGGTGGTGCTGTCCCGGGCGTGGGCCCTCAAGCTGAAGGCCTGGGACGGGATCACGGAAGCTGCCGCCGAGAGCCGCACGGTCACGGCCAAGGTGGTGTCGGCCGGGGCCAAGGGCGTGGTGGTCGACGCCGGCGGCGTACGCGGTTTTGTGCCCACGTCGCACCTGGCCCTGGAAGCGGTGCGGGATCTGTCGCCCTTCGTCGGCCAGTCGCTGGAGCTGAAGGTGCTGGAGGCCGACCCGATGCGGGAACGGCTCGTGCTCAGCCGCCGCTCGCTCCTGCTCAAGGAGAGCCGGCGCAAGGCGCAGGACATGCTCACCACGCTCCGCCCCGGAGACCGGGCCACGGGCAAGGTCACGTCGATCACCGACTACGGCGCCTTCGTCGACATCGGCGGGGTGAACGGCCTGGTGCATCTGTCGGAGCTGTCGTGGCAGCGGGTGCGGCGGGCGGCCGACGTCGTCGCCCTGGGCGACGAGGTCGAGGTGGTTGTGCTCGACGTCAAGGCCAAGAAGCGCCGGATCAGCCTGTCGATGCGCCAGACCCGCCCCGATCCGCTGTCGGAGCTGCAGGTGGGCGAGATCCGCCGGGGCCCGGTGACCCGGCTCGTCGATTTCGGGGCCTTCGTGGCACTGGGCGACGTCGAGGGCCTGGTGCACCTGTCGGAGCTGGCCGAGTACCGGGTGTCCACCCCCGACGAGGTTGTGGCCCCGGGTGACGAGGTGGGGGTGAAGATCCTCTCGGTCGACACCCGGCGCCGTCGGATCGAGCTCTCGATTCGCCAGGCCGCCGAATTCGGCGGCTGAGCAGGCCCGACCTCGTGATCGGCCGGCTGTGATGGCAGGCTGTAGCGGTGGACGGCTCCCCCGACGAAACCCCACCGCTTCCGGCCGACCCGGGAGCTGAGGCGCTGGCCCGTTACGGCGAGGCGCTGACCGGGGCGGTGGAGGCCGCCCTCGGCCCGTGGATGACAGCCGCCGTCGAGGCCCGGCTGCCAGCCGGCACCGACCCCGGAGCCCGGGCCGAGGCCGACCGCCAGCTGGCCGAAGCGACCCCTCGGGCCGTGGCCGACGTCGGGGGCCGGCTCCGCCAACTGCTCGCCCTCGACCTCGATGACCAGTGGACCAACCCGTTGTCGATCATTCGCCAGGCCATCGCCTATCCCACTGCGGTGTTGGCCGCCGCCGGCGCCCCACCGGTGGAGCGGGACGGCACCGACGCCGCCCTCCACCCCGACGACGTCTACGGGCTCGTGCCCCTGGCCTTCGCCGACCTGGGCCCCGAGGTCCACGAGCGGGGCCTGGAGTGGGGTGCGGCCAAGGCCCACGTCCACCTGACCCGCCGCCGGATCGCCGGGGCCCCCGGCGGGGCGAGCCGGTAGACGGGGAGAAGGAGCGCCGCCATGGCCCGTACGACCGGTCCCCTCCTCGTCGCCCCCGACCTCAGGGGAACCGACTACACCCGAGCCCACAGCGACGCCACCGACCGCTGGTTCCGCGATGTGTTCCACCAGGCCCTGGGTGAGCCCGCCGGTCTGGCCCTGATGGCCGTGGGCGGCTACGGCCGCCGGGAGTTGTGCCCCTACAGCGACATCGACGTCATCCTCATCCACGACGAGCTCGACAACTACGCCGAGGTGGCCGAGGCCCTCTGGTACCCGGTGTGGGACCGCGGCCTGAAGATGGGCTACGCCGTGGTCACCGAGGAACAGGCCCGGGTGCTGGCCGCCACCGAGTTGAACTGGGCCACCGCCTTCCTGGCCGGCCGCCACCTGGCCGGCGACCCGGAGCAGTCGGTGCGGTTCCGGCGCCTCACCACCGACGTGTGGGCCGAGCACGGCGAGCGCCTCCTGGGCGAGCTGGCCGATTCGGTCCAGGTCCGCCACGAGCAGTACGGCGACGTGGCCTTCCACATCGAGCCCAACCTCAAGGAGGGCCGGGGCGGCCTGCGCGACGTCCACGCCCTGGGCTGGGCCAACCAGGTGCGCCCGGGGTTCGCCGACGACGTGATGGAGGGCATGGGCGACGTGATCGGGGGCGGCATCGACGCCGAGGCCGAGATCCTGCTCACCGCCCGGGTGGAGCTGCACCGCTTGGCCGGGCGGGCCGGCGACATGCTCAGCCTGGAGGCCCAGGAGGACGTGGCCAAGGCCCTGGGCGACCGAAACGGGAACGACCTGCTGACCCGGGTGGCGCTGGCCGGCCGCCGCATCGCCTGGCGCAGCGATGAGGCATGGTCGCGCTGGGAGCGGGCCAAGGGCCGGATCGTTTACAGCCCCCTCACCGCCGAGCCCATCTCCACCGAGTTCGGCCTGGTCAACGGCTACCTCGAGCTGAGCCGGAGGGTCGACGTGGCCAACGACCCGATGGTGCTGCTCCGCCTGGCTGCCACGTCGGCCCGCACCAAGCGCACGATCGGGCGGGCCAGTCTGGCCCGCCTGCGGGACCAGGGCCCCCCGCTGCCCGAGCCCTGGCCGGCCGAGGCCCGCCAGCTGTTCGCCGGGATGCTGCTGGCCGGGCGCAACGCCATCTCGGTCATCGAGGACCTCGACCAGTTCGGCCTCATGGCCCGTCTCGTGCCCGAATGGGAGCAGGTGCGGTGCCGTCCCCAGCGCAACGTGATGCACACCTACACGGTGGACCGGCACCTGTGCGAGGCGGCGGCCAACGCCTCCCGGCTGGCCCACCGGGTGGCCCGTCCCGACCTGCTCGTGGTGGGGGCCCTCCTCCACGACATCGGCAAGGGCTACCCCGGGGGCGACCACACCGAGGTGGGCATGGAGGTGATCCCCGCCATCGCCTCCCGCATGGGCTATCCCGACGACGAGGTGGGGGTGCTGGTGGATCTGTGCCGCCACCACCTGCTGCTGCCCGACTACGCCACCCGGCGGGATCTGTCCGATCCGGGCACGATCGGCGCCGTGGCCGCCGCCGTCGACTCCGTCGAGTTCCTCGATCTCCTGGCCGCCCTCACCGAGGCCGACTCGATCGCCACCGGCCCCGCCACCTGGGGCTCGTGGAAGGCGGGCCTGCTGGCCGAACTGGTGAAGCGCACCACGTTCGTGCTCGAAGGCGGCGCCCCCACCGAGGCCGCCATCCCCGAGTTCCCGCCCCAGGAGATCCTCGACCTGATGGCCCGGGGCGAGACGGTGCTGCGGGGCGAGGGGTCGACCCTCGTCGTGGTGGCCCCCGATCGCCAGGCCCTGTTCTCCAACATCGCCGGCGTGCTGGCCATGAACGGGCTCGACGTGCTCGATGCCGTGGCCTTCTCGGCCGACGGGATGGCCACCTGCCGGTTCACGATGCAGCCGCCGGCCACCGGCGTGGTCGACTGGGACAAGGTGGTGTCGCTGGCCGAGCGGGCCGTCGAGGGTCGCCTGGCCCTCACGGCCCGGGTGCGACAGCGGGCCCAGGCCTACGCCCGCTACCAGCGCCGGCTGGCCGCCGCCCCGCCCCGCCGGGACGTGGTGATCGACAACCAGGTGTCGGAGGCGGCCACGGTGGTGGAGGTCCACGCCGGCGACACCGTGGGGTTGCTCTTCTGGATCACCCAGGCCCTGGCTGAGCTCCACCTCGACATCCGACGGGCCAAGATCCAGACCTTCGGGCCCCAGGCCGTCGACAGCTTCTACCTGCTCGACGCCGACGGGCGGAAGCTGTCGGACCCCGACCTGCTGAACGAGCTGGCTCTGGCCATCCGCTCCGCCGTCGGCCAGGATTCCCCCTGAGAGTTGAGGAGCAGCCCGTGAGCGCCAATGCCGACGACGATCGACCACCACGACCCACCGCCTCGCCCGACGACCTCCTGCGCTGGGCCGAGTCCCTGGCCGGCGTGGCCCGCACCGGGCTCGGGTTCACCACCAACCCCTACGAGATGGAGCGGTTCGACGAGATCCTCCACATCGCCGCCGACATCCGGGCCGCAGCCGACGAGGCCCACGGTCCCGACGGGGAGCACCGCTCGCCCGAGGAGATCAGGGCCGAGTGGTTGCGGGCTGTGGGCTCGGGGGTGCCCGGCTACGTGACGCCCAAGGTGGCGATCGGGGCCGTGGTGGGCGACGACAAGGGCCGCCTGCTGCTGATCCAGCGGTCCGACTCCGCCACCTGGTTGTACCCGACGGGGTGGGCCGACGTCGGCTACTCGCCGGCCGAGGTGGCGGTGAAGGAGGTGTTGGAGGAGACCGGCATCCGGTGCGAGATCGTGCGGCCGCTGGCCATCATCGACGGGCTACGCCGGGGCTACAGCCGCATCCCGTTGTACAGCCTGGTGTTCCACTGCCGGGCCGTCGGGGGCGAGCTGGCCCCCCATCCCCAGGAGTGCCTCGACGCCGGCTGGTTCGCCCAGCACGAGCTGCCGTCGCCGCTGGCCAGCGGCGACCAGTGGATCGACCACGCCTTCGCCGCCCTCGCCGGCAACGACACCAGCGTGATGTACGACATCCCCCGGTCGCCGGTCTGGCGTCAGGGCGCAGAGTAGAGCGGCCGCCCGACGGGCGGCCGGCCGTCAGCGGTCGCGCAGGTACTGCTCCAGCTCTTCGATGAGGGAGGCGCCGTCTTCGGGCATGAGGCTGTCGTACGCCGCTTCGAGCTGGGCCACGTAGTCCCGGGTCTCGTCGTTGTCTTCCACCAGCTCGGAGATCTGGCGCTCGTAGGCGGCGGCCCCGATCTCCAGCGCCGTGGTGGGGATCGTCAGCTCCAGCAGCTGGCTCACCCGCTCCACCAGGGCCAGCGCCGCCTTGGGTGACGTGGCGTGGGGGACGTACTGGGGCACGGTGCCCCACAGCGACAGCGACGGGGTGCCGTGGGTGCGCAGCGCATCGTGCAGGACGCCGATGATGCCGGTGGGGCCCTCGTAGGTGGAGGGCTCGAGGTCGAGCTTCTCGTTGAGCTCGGGGTCGTAGCCCGAGCTGTAGACCCGGGCCGGCCGGGAGTGGACCACGTCGGCGATGAGGGCCCCGAGGGAGATCACCAGCTCCACCTTGTACTCGTCGATCAACGACAGGATCTGCTTGGTGAAGGTGCGCCACTGGAGCTGGGGCTCGATGCCCACCAGTACCAGGAGGTCGTGGGTGGACGTCGGGATCTGGACGGCGGCGATCTCGTTGGCCGGCCAGTCGATCTGGCGGTCGCTGCCTTCGAGGCGGACGTAGGGGCGGGTGGAGGTGAAGTCGTAGAACGGCTCGGAGTCGATACCGGCGATGACCTCACCGCCCAGCCGATCCCGCACGTGGCGGGCAGCGGTGGTGGCGGCGTCGCCAGCGTCTCCCCAGCCCTCGAACGCGGCGATCAGAATGGGGCTGCGCAGCTCGGGTCGTTGGGCAGTCCATTGGATGTGGTCCACGTACCTACGTTAGCGCCGCGGCTTCCCACGGGCCCGGTCGGCTGGAAACGGAAGCACTGTGCCCACGGGAAGCACGGTGATCGCGCTCCATACTGGCCCCGTGAAGATTTACGAGGTGACCGAGGTGACGGACGAGCTCGTCGAAGCGTTCGCCCGCCTCATCCCGCAGCTTTCGTCGTCGAACCCGCCGCCCGACCGTGAGTTCCTCGGTCGGATCGTCGGCTCCGACGCCTCCATCCTGTTGGCCGCCGAGGACGAAGGTGTCGTTGTCGGCAGCCTCACGTTGGTGGTGTTCCCCATCCCCACCGGAATCCGGGCCTGGATCGAGGATGTGGTGGTCGATTCGTCGGCCCGGGGCAAGGGAGTGGGCGGCGCGCTCAACAAGCACGCCCTAACCGTGGCGGCCGAGCTCGGCGCCACCACGGTGGACCTGACGTCCCGCCCCAGCCGGGAGGCGGCCAACCGCCTGTACCAGGAGCTCGGGTTCGAGCGCCGGGAGACCAACGTGTACCGCTACAACCTCTGAGCCGGCCCCGGGGGTGTTCTGGTGACGGCGCCCGCTCTCCGGGCGGCGTCCCGGGCCCGATCGTCAGCCGTCGAGGCGGTCGAATGCGGGCTCGGGCGGGCCGGGGAAGCGAGGGGAGCGGCGGCGGGCCACGTCGAGCACGGCCTTGTCGACCGCCAGCACCTCGCGCAGCACGCCGTAGAAGGCGGTGGAGGAGTGGCCGGCGTCGCTGGCGGCCACCCCGTCGGCGTCAACCCCGAGCCGCCGGCACAGCCACACGGCCCGGGGCAGGTGGAAGGCCTGGCTCACCACGATCACCCGGTCCAGCCCCCACACCGACCGGGCCCGGTAGCAACTGGAGTAGGTGTCGAAGCCGGCATGGTCGGCCACGATGGCCGACGCCGGCACTCCGGCCGCCTCGGCCGCCGCCGCCATGGCCGCCACCTCGTCGTGGTCGACCCGGGAATGGTCGCCGCTCATCAGCAGGGCTTGCACCCGGCCGTCGCGGTAGAGGTCCACCGCCGTGGCCACCCGCTCGGCCAGAAACGGCGACAGCTCGCCCGACGGGGTGAGCCCGGCCCCCAGCACCAGGGCGACGGGGGCCGGTGGTACATCGCCACCGTTGTCGAAGCGCCCATCGGCGGTGGCCGCCCGCACCGCCACCGGCGGCCCGAACACCAGCGCCGACAGCAGGACGCCGGTCAGCACCAGCACCCGTCGGCGGCGCCAGACCCGCCTCGACGCCGCCCGGGCGGCGTCCCGGGCCCGGACCCGCAGGTGGCCCTTCACCCGGCTCACCGTAGCCCCGCTGCCGGGTCGGCCACCGTCAGCTCACGCCGAAGGCGCAGCCATGTCCGCCGGTGATGACGTTCAGCCCCGATGCGCATGGCGGTCGGCCGGTAACCGCAGGCAGATGACGTTCGACCCTTGGCCTGTGGCGTCGTTCGCAGGCACGCTGGGTACTGAACATCGGTGGGACGACGCGCTTGTCCGGCGCGCCCGGTCCACGACCCCGCCGGAAAGGGACATCCACCATGGCACACCAGCAGTGGCTCTACGGGTTCGACGAACTCGACGAGGTTCAGCAGAGGGTGGGAGGAGACTGGGACGCCGTGCGGGGCCTGCTGGGGGGCAAGGGCGCCAACCTGGCCGACATGACCCGCCTCGGCATCCCCGTGCCGCCCGGCTTCATCATCACCACCGACGCCTGCAACGCCTTCATGGACGCCGACGGGGAGATGCCCGACGGTCTGTGGGACGAAGTGCTCGAGGCCATGACCCAGCTGGAGAAGAAGACGGGCAAGACGTTCGGCGAACCGTCGAACCCGCTGCTCGTCGCCTGCCGCTCCGGGGCCAAGTTCTCCATGCCGGGGATGATGGACACCGTGCTCGACATCGGCCTCAACGACGAGGTGGCGGCGGGCATGATCGAGGCCACCGGCAACGACCGCTTCGTGCTTGACTCCTACCGCCGCCTCATCCAGATGTTCGGCGGCGTCGTGCTGGGCGTACCCGACGAGACCTTCGAAGACATCCTGCGCCAGGCCCGCCTCCGCCGCCACGCCACCTCCGACAACGAGCTGACGGCCGACGACCTGCGGGAGGTCATCACCGCCTTCCGGGCCGCGGTGGCCCGCCAGTCACCCCAGCCGTTCCCCGCCGAGCCCCTGGAGCAGCTCCGCCTGGCGGTGCAGGCCGTGTTCGAGAGTTGGCGGTCCAAGCGGGCCCACGACTACCGGGTGGCGTCGAAGATCCCCCACGACCTGGGCACCGCCGTGAACGTCGTCACCATGGTGTTCGGCAACATGAACGACGCCGGGGGCACCGGGGTGGCCATGAGCCGCAACGCCACCACCGGCGAGAACCACCTGGAGGGCGACTACCTGGTCAACGCCCAGGGGGAGGACGTGGTGGCCGGTATCCGCCCCACCAAGCCCATCGAGAAGATGGGGGCCGACTTCCCCGACCTGGCGGCCGAGCTGGCGGCCACGGCCCGGCGCCTGGAAGAGCACTACGCCGACGTCCAGGACATGGAGTTCACCATCGAGGCCGGCAAGCTGTGGTTGCTCCAGACCCGCAACGCCAAGCGAACGGCCCAGGCTGCGGTGCGCATCGCCGTCGAGTTGGCCGGTGAAGGCCTGATCACCCGGGAGGAGGCGGTGCTGCGGGTGGCCCCCGAGCAGATCGACTTCTTCCTCCATCCCCAGTTCGCCCGGGACGCCCTGGCCGGGGCGAGGGCCCTGACGTCGGGCCTCAACGTGTCGCCGGGGGCCGCCGTCGGCGTGGTGGCGCTCGATCCCGACCTGGCCGTACGTTGGGCCGCCGAAGGCCGGCAGGTGCTGCTGGTCCGGCCCGAGACCAAGCCCGACGACGTCCACGGCATGCTGGCCGCCGCCGGCATCCTCACCTCGTCGGGCGGCCGCACCAGCCACGCCGCCCTGGTGGCCCGCCAGTTCGGCAAGCCGGCCGTGGTGGGCGCCGCTGGCATCGACATCGACCTCGGCAACCGCACGATCACGATGGGGAACCGGGAGATCAAGGAAGGGGAGTGGCTGTCGGTCGACGGGACCACGGGCCGGGTCTACGAGGGCCGGGTGGCAACCACTTCCCCCGACCTCGACAACCCGTGGCTCACCACCCTGCTGGGCTGGGCCGACGAGTTCCGCACCCTCGGGGTCCGAGCCAACGCCGATGACCCAGTGGAGGCCGAGCGGGCCCGCCGCTACGGGGCGGCTGGGATCGGCCTGTGCCGCACCGAGCACATGTTCTTCGCCGCCGACCGCCTGCCGATCATGCAGCGCATGATCACCGCCCCCACCCCGGCCGAGCGGCGAGAGGCCATCGACGCCCTGTTCCCCCTCCAGCGGGAGGACTTCGTGGGCCTGTTCCGGGAGATGGCGGGCCACCCGGTGATCATCCGCCTACTCGACCCGCCGCTGCACGAGTTCCTGCCCAGCTACGACGAGCTGTCGACCCGGGCCGCCGACCTGCGGCTCCAGCTCGTCCACGCCAACCGGCTGGAGGCGGTCGATGCCCTGGTGGCCGAGTTGGCCGAGGTGAAGGCCATGCAGGGCCGGGTGGAGCAGCTGCGGGAGGCCAACCCCATGCTCGGCCTGCGGGGCGTGCGCCTGGGGCTCAAGATCCCCGCTCTGCTGGCCATGCAGACCCGGGCCATCGTGGAGGCCGCCCTCACGGTCAAGGACGAGGGCCTGGAGGTGATGGCCGAGATCATGGTGCCCCTGGTGGGCCACGCCACCGAGATGGCGGCGGCCCGGGCCATCATCGAGACCGAGATGCACGCCGTGTTCGAGGCTCATGGAGCCGAGATGGAGATCCCGATCGGCACCATGATCGAGGTGCCCCGGGCCGCTCTGACCGCCGGTGAGATCGCCCAGCACGCCGATTTCTTCTCCTTCGGCACCAACGACCTGACCCAGATGACGCTGGGCATGAGCCGGGACGACGCCGAGGCCGAGTTCCTGCTGGCCTACCTGGCCGATGAGCTGGTGCCGGAGAATCCGTTCCGGTCCATCGACGAGCAGGGGGTGGGCCGCCTCATCGAGCTGGCGGTTCGGGAGGGGCGGGCCGCCCGGCCCGATCTGCAGATCGGGATCTGCGGCGAGCACGGCGGCGATCCCACATCGATCGCCCTGGTCCAGGCCCTGGGGCTCGACTACGTGAGCTGCTCCCCCTATCGGGTGCCGGTGGCCCGCCTGGCCGCCGCCCACGCCGCCCTCCGCCAACACCACGGCTGAGCCTTCACCCCATCGAGATCTACCCGTTGTCGCTGGCCCGGGTGATGGCGACGCCGCCTGTGGTGGGGCTGATGCGGGACACGGCGCCGCTCTGCTCCAGCATGTACACCTCGCCGTCGGCGCTCTGGCCGAAGGCGACGATGCTCTCCCCCTTGCGGCCCACGTCGAGGGGGGCCGTCGCCGCCTCGCCGCCCCCTGTCCCCAGACGCAGGCCGAACACCTCGCCGCTGCAGTAGTCGGCGTAGAGGTAGACGCCGTCGAGGGCGGGGATGGTCGCCCCCCGGTACACGTAGCCGCCCGAGACCGAGCACCGCCCGCCGTCGTGGCCGTAGGTGGCCACCGGGCCGGTGTAGCCCTCGGGCGGGGTCCCGCCCTCGAAGCCCCGGTCGCCCTCCATCCGGTTCCAACCCAGGTTGGCCCCCCGGCCCGCCCCGTCGGCGGCGGGCAGCCAGTCGATCTCCTCCACCTCGCCCTGGCCAACGTCGGCCACCCACAGATCGCCCGTGGCCTGGTCGAACGACACCCGCCACGGGTTGCGCACGCCCCACACCCAGACCTCGGGCCGGCCGCCCGCCGCCTGGGCGAAGGGATTGTCGGTCGGGATCGTGTAGGGGGCGGCCTCGGCCGGGGCCGGGTCTATCCGCAGGATCGAGCCCAGCAGGTCGGTCGGATCCTGCCCTGTCTCCGTGGGATCGCCGCCGCTGCCTCCGTCGCCCAGGGTGATGTACAGCATGCCGTCGGGGCCGAACAGAAGACCGCCGCCGTTGTGGTTGGAGAACGGCTGCTCCTGGGTCAGCAGGATCCGCCCCTGGTCCTCCACCGCCACCGGCGACGGGCCGCTGTCATCCATGGGATAGCCGGCAACCACGGTGTCGCCGTTGGAGTCGGTGTAGTGGACGAACAGCTCGGTGCCATCGGGGGAAAAGGCCAGGCCGAGCAGGCCCCGCTCACCGTCGGTGGTGGTCAGGTCGGAGATGTCGAGCACGGGCCGGGTGATCAGCTTCACCGTCTCGGTGTCCCCGTCGGCCCCGGCGCGGATCGTGCGCTCGATGCGCCGCACCCGACCCACCCGCTCGGCCACGTACAGGTCGTCGCTGCCGGCCCGCGGGGTGAGGGCCAGGGGCTGGTCGAGCGACGCCACCAGGTCGAGGCGGAGCCCGATCTCGTTCAGCGGCACGGCGGCGCCTGCCGTGGTGGCCGGAGCGGCAGGGGTGCCCGGGCCGGCCGCTGCGCCGGTGCCGGCGGGCGCCTCGCCGGCCGCGGTGGTGCCGGCAACGGTGGTGGGGGTGGTGACGACGGAAGGAGCGGTCCCGCCGCCGTCGCCACAGGCGGCCAGCAGCAGACCGGCTGCCACCAGGGTGAACCGGGCCCGGCGGGGGCCCGGGGCCCGGCCGCCGGCGGAGGCGGGGATGGCGGAGGGGGAGAGCGGGGGCCGGAGCTGGAGCGGAACGCGCATCTGGTTCAGTGTGGTGGATCGGGCCGCCAATCCGACCTCGCCCGCCCCGGAACCCATCGCCGCGACCGATTGGCCAGGAAGCCGGCGCTACCCTGACCCGGTGAACCTCGGCGTCCTCAGCGCTCCGGTCGACGCCATCATGGCCCGCCGCTCCACCGCCTTCCGGTACCTGGTCGTGTCGGGTCTGAACGTGGTGAACCACCAGGCCCTGCTGTTCCTGGCCAACACCGTGTGGGGTTGGAGCGGCGGCCGGGCCAACGTGTTCGCCGCCGCGCTGGCCGCCATCCCCGCCTACCTGCTGAGCCGGCGCTGGGTGTGGCAGACACGGGGGGCCCACAGCTTCCGGCGGGAGATCCTGCCGTTCTGGGTCATCGCCCTGTTCGGGTTGGTGGTGTCGAGCCTGACGGCCGAGCTGGCCGACCGCACGTTCGGCTCTGGTCTGCCGGTGGCACTGGGCTCGATCGCCGGCTACCTCGTGGTCTGGGTGCTGAAGTTCCTCGTGCTGGAGAAGCTGTTCGAACGGGCCGGGTCCCACTGGGAGAAGGTCTCCGTCCGGTGAGCCTGCCGGCCCCGGCCGGGCTCACCCCGGACGAGCTGGCACGGGCCCGGGCCGCCCGGGGGTTCATGCCCGACGACGAGGGGGAGGCGCTGGCCCGGGCGGCGGCTGGGGCCGACCCTGCGCTCGGCCCGTTCCTCGAGGTCGGCAGCTACTGCGGCAAGTCGGCCTGCTATCTGGGGCCGGTGGCGGCCCGGGCCGGCACCGTGCTCTACAGCCTCGACCACCACCGGGGCTCGGAGGAGAACCAGCCGGGCTGGGAGTGGCACGAGCCCGACCTGGTCGACCCGGAGGTGGGCCGGATCGACACCCTGCCCCGGTTCCGGCGCACCATCCACGACGCCGGTCTGGAGGAGGTGGTGGTGGCCCTGGTCGGCCCGTCGCCGGTGGTGGCCCGGCACTGGGCCACGCCGCTGTCGTTGCTGTTCATCGACGGTGGCCACGGGGCCGAGGTGGCCCGGGCCGACCACGACGGCTGGACCCCGAACGTCGCCCCCGGCGGCCTGCTCGTGATCCACGACGTCTTCACCGACCCGGCCCTGGGAGGCCAGGCCCCCTACGATCAGATCTACCGCCCGGCGGTGGAGTCGGGCCGGTTCACCGAGATCGACGCCTGCGGGTCGCTCCGGGTCCTCCGCCGGGCCCTGCAGCTAGCTGCTGGTCGATAGACCGGCGGCTTCGGCTAGGATCGGGGCGAACTCGGGGCTCGGTACGCAAGCGGAAAGGTTTCGGGGGTCGGCGGTGAGGTCTCTGCGGGCGATGGGAGGTCGGGGGATGGTCGGTCTCGTGGCCGTCGCTCTGTTGGCGGCGTGCCAGAGCAGCGATGAGCCGACGGTGGGCTTCGGAGCCGGCGGGTCGATCGACGCCGCCGGATCGTCGGCCACCTCCACCAGTTCCTCCGCGTCGGCATCGACCGTGAGCACGACGGCGGCACCCACGGGGGCATCGGCCACCGTCGCCGGCTCGTCGTCCACACTCGACAAGCTGGGGTTGGAGACGGCCGAGGAGCAGATCCGGGCCGTCGTCCACAAGGACTGGGAGACCTGGATCGAGTGCTCCACAGATCCCGCCGGCTGTGATCCCGCCGCCCGCCTGGCCGAGGTCCGAACCACCACCGGCGCCTACTACACCGACAACGTGGCCCAGCTCCGCCAGTGGGCAGCCCGGGGTGTGGTGGTGCGCCAACCCGACGGGCTACCCGACAACAACTTCGTGATCACCGAATCGGTCGTGGTCGCCCCCGACGGGTCGGCGGCCACCGCCGTCATCTGCACCGGCGACGGCCGGGCCCGCTACGAGCCGGCCGCCGGGGGCGCGCTGGCGCTGGTGGCCGGGAGCGACGCCCAGGGGTACTACCGGTCCGAGAACTACCTGGTGCACGACGGGGCGGGGTGGAAGATCGACGGTTTCAAGATCCTCGAGGAATCTCTGCTGCCGGAGGGGAAGGTGTTGTGCCGACGATGAGGCGATTGTTGTCCGTCCTGGCCGGGGCGGCCGCCGTGCTGGCCGCCGTGGCCGATCCCGTCAGTGCCGCCACCCCGGGACAGAACAGGGGCTCGCCCTCGATCGAGGCCGCCGTGTGGTACCACGCCGCCAGCGGCCGGGGCAGCGGCGGGCCCAGCTGCACCTACGCCACCGTCGACCCGAGCGAGTTCGGCGCCGCCGACCGGGTGCAGTACCAGGCCGACAAGGCCGTGGCCACCTCGCCCCACGACGTTCAGAGCGAGCGGCTGCCCGACGGCACGCTGTCGTGGAGCACCACCTCGGGGGCGATGAAGTACCGCTACATGTGGCAACACTGCGACGACGGCACCGGCCAGCTGGTGTGGGCCCTGATCGCCGACCCGGTCAACATGGCGCTGGGAGCCTACGACCATCTTCTCAAGTTCGTGCCCGAACCGATCGGTACCTTCCAGCCGCTCGATGCCGCCAACGGCTGGGCCTACGTGCAGGTGGCGACGGATTTCCGCCTTCCGGCCTGGGACCCCGTGACGGTGGTCGTGCGGGCCGGGCCGTTCTGGGCCTCGGCCACCGCCACGCCCCGGGTGCTGGCTTTCCAGCCCGGCGATCCCGCCCGCCCCGGCGACGGAGCCACCTGCGGCGCCGGGGGTCCGGTGGCCGTCTACAGCCCGGTCGCCCCCGGCGACTGCTCCTACACCTACCTGAACTCCTCGGCCTCGGCCGGGGGCCGGTTCACCTACACCTTCGTGCTCACCTGGGACGTCACGTTCGACAGCAACGTGGGGGCGCCGCTGCCGCCCCGGGTGCTCCAGACCGACCACACCGACACCCTGGCCGTGGCCGAGGCCCGCCCCGTGGGCCAGTCGAACTGAGTGTCCCCGAAGGGGACACTCGGGATGTTCCGCCGCAGGCGGAACTCCAGGTCCCCGAAGGGGACACTCAGTTCGACGCCAGGGTCGTCCCCATCAGGTCTTCCATGTTGGCGGCGTAGAACTTGTGGCGGGCGTCGTCGGACACACCCTCCAGCGACCGCTCGAAGCGCTCGATGGGGCGCCGTCCGCCCTCGACGTGGGGGTAGTCGGAGGAGAACATCACCACGTCCTCGCCGCCCTGGCTGATGATCCAGCCCACGTCCTCGGTGGGGTAGGGGGTGACCCGGATCTGGCGCTGCACGTACTCGCTGGGGCGCAGGCTCAGGCGCTGGAGCCGTTCCTCGTGGCGGCTGAAGGCGTCGAAGGCCGACTCCATCTGCCGCATCCAGCCCGGCACCCAGATCGCCCCCTGCTCGATCACCCCGATCTTCAGGTGGGGGAACCGCTCCAGCACGCCGTCGATGATGAGGGTGGCCAGGGTCTGCATGGGCGGTCCGGGGATCGACATGTAGTCGACCGAGCGGAAGTTCTCGGCCCCGCCGTGGAAGTCGGGCGGCACCGGCAGGCCGTTGCGGAAGTAGTCGGGGTTGATGAGCGTGCCCCCGCCGCCCACGTGGAACACCACCGGGATGCCGGCCTCGGCGGCGATGGCCCACACCGGGTCGAGGTCCACGTGGCTGGGTGAATGGCCCTTGGGGCAGTTCGACGGCACCAGCAGGGCGGCGGCGCCGGCCTCCACCGCTTCGGCGGCCATCGTCCGGGCCTGGGCGAAGTCGGCCAGGGGGACGTAGCAGGTGGCCAGCAGACGGGGGTCGACCGAGGTGAAGGCGACCATGGCCCGGTTGTGGGCCCGGGCCACCCCGTAGGCCAGATCAACGTCGTCGCCGTGCTCCAGCGCGTTGATGTAGCCCGAGTCGAACGTGTTGAACAGGAGCTGGCTGCGGAAGCCGAGCCCGTCGAGCACGGCGGGACGGTCTTCGGCGATGAACGAGCCGGGGGCATCCCAGTTCTTGCGGATCATCAGCAACTCGGCGTCCTGGGCCCGGAAGGTGGGATCGGACTGCTGAGCCCGGATGCGGGCGAAGAACTCGGCCTCCTTGGAGCCGCCGGTGCCGCCGACGCCGCCCACGAACCGCCGGGTCGCCATCCGGTCGGCCAGCCCCGGATCGAGGAAGGGGTCGAGCCAGTCGGGCGTCTCCATGATGTGGGCATCGGCGTCGTGGACGATCCGGTCTCCGGCGTAGGTCATGCCAGCCATGGTGCCGGTGGGCCGGCCAGCCGGGCAAACCCTTGTTGCTCGGCCCCTACCGGTGGCTCGGCACCGAGGCCGCCCGTCGCTGATCGCCAGTGTCTCGGGGCGGGGGAGGCGGTGGACCGTCCTCCGATGCGTTCAGGCGTCTTCAGCCTTGCCGACCAGATCCGCCAGGATGTCGATGAACTCGAGGGCCGCCTTGCCGGGGACGCTGTCCTCTGCGGCCTGGAATACGGAGCCGGCGACGATTCCCCCGTAGCTCAGAGCACTGCTGAGCCAGCTGCGCTTCATCCGGCGAGCGAAGGGGAAGAGCCTCCGCCGCCACCCCTTGAGCTTCATGTGTCCCGAAGGCCCGAGCAGCCCATGGTCGCGGAGCTTCGTCCAGAGCGTCTGCAGATCACCTTCGCCGGGGAGGCCAGGAGGCGGCGCTGCGACCTTGCCGCCAACGGCCGCGTATTCCCAGGTGCTGGCGACGGTCGCCGTACCAGCAGCTGGCGGGTTGGCCGGGTTCCGCAGGTCCCCTGCTGCCGCCGCAAGATGGGCCGCCAATGCCCTGAGATCGTCGGAAGCCTGCGTCCACGCTTCTCGTATCTCGGCTCTCATCGCCTCGGCGATGAACCGGCCGTCATCGACGGCGGCGTCGATCAGCCCATGCAGTTGCCAGATGAAACCGGTGAGGTGGTCGAGGTCGTCGAGGAACACGTAGTGCGTTGTTGCACGGCCGTCATCCGCCATGAGACGCGACCCTATTGCACTTCGGTACGTCATGCCCGGGGTTTGTCCCCGTTTCCTCGCCGGCCGCCCCGCACCGCCCGCCGTCACCTGGGTCGGTAGCGATTCCCTGCTCGGTTGGGCGGAGAGGGCCGGGGGCGGGAGACTGGTGTCCGCAGGGCCTGGGGACAAGGAGGGCTCGCATGCTGTCGCAGACGACCACGTCGATCGCCGGAGCGCCCGATCTGATCGTTCCCGGGTCGGGCGGGGCCGACTACGGGCTGATCATCGGTGTGGTGGCGGCGGTGGCGGTGCTGGTTCTGGTCCTCTCGGGGCGGCGACGGTTCCGCCGGCCCCGCTTCCTCGACGACAGCCCCCGGGCCGCGGCCCGGGAGGTGGAGGGCATCTGGGGCCAGGCGCTCGACCTCCAGCAGGGGCTGGCCGGCGACCATGAGGTGGCCCGGGCCATCGAGGTCGCACTGCGCCGCCTCCGGGGTCAGCTGCGGGATGACCGCCTGGCCGACGAGGTCCGCCAGCTGGAGTCGGCCGCCGCCCAGCTCCGGACGAACCTGGGGTATTCGGCCCGGTCGGCCGCCCTGATCGCTCGCCGCCTGGGCGACAGCTGATCGTCGGGTCTGGGCAGACGGGCGGCTGGCTCTCGGAGCCCGTTCCGATCCGCCGAACTGCGTCACGAAAACCGCGTCCTACCACCGAACTGCGTCACGTTTTCTGCGAGTTTCGTGGGTTTCGCGACGCAGATCGCCAGGAAGGCGCGGTTTCGTTACGCAGTTCGCCAGCGGGGGCGGCCCGACTCGGCGGCCCCGGCCGGGGGTGGCGGGGCGGTCGGCGGGTCAGCAGGCGCCGGCTGCGCGTAGCTGGCTGATGTCGTCCCAGGTGTAGCCGAGCTCGAGGAGGACCTCCTCGGTGTGCTGGCCCAGCTCGGGGGCGGCGATGCCGGGCTCTGCCGGGGTGGCCGAGAACCGGATGGGGCAGCCGACCACCTTGATCCGGCCCCACTCGGGGTGGTCGCCTTCGGCCAGGTAGCCGTTCTCCCACGTGTGGGGGTCGGCAGCCACCTGCTCGTGGGTGCGGACGATGGCGTGGCGCTGGCCCTCGGCCGTCAGCCGTTCGTCCCAGTCGGCCGAGGTGCGGGTGACGAAGATCTCATCCAGGATCCCGAACAGCGTCGCCAGGTTCTCCGGGGTGAGGAACAAGGTGTTGAACCGCTCGTCCTGGGCCAGTTCGGGCCGGCCCAGGGCCCGGGCGAACCCCGGCCACAGCGGTCCTGGCACCCCCACCAGCACCAGGTGCCCGTCGGCGGTGGCGAACTGGCGCAGCACGCCCCGGATCATGGGGTGGCCCCGGTTCGATCGTTGCTGGGGTCGGCCGGTGAGCAGATGGGCCGTGTACTCCGACGCCTGGGACCAGATCTGGCCCCCCAACAGCGACACGTCGACCCGCTGACCCTGCCCGCTCTGGTTCCGGTGGAACAGGGCGGCCAGGATGCCGACCGCCATGTTCTGGCTGCCGGCCACGTCGGCCACCACCGCCGCCACCGGCGTGGGCACCGAGCCGTCGACCCCGGTGCCGGCCATCAGGCCCCCGCTGGCCTGGCCCGAGGTGTCGGCCCCCTCCCGCTGGGCCATCGGCCCCACCGGCCCGAAGGTGGACCCCGTGGCGTAGACGATGCCGGGGTTGACCGCTGCCACCTCCTCGTACGACAGGCCCCAGCTCTCGAGCGTGCCGGGCACGAAGTTGGCGATCAGCACGTCGGACCGGGCGGCCAGCCGCAGGCACGCCTCCCGCCCACCGGGGGTCCGCAGGTCGAGGGTGACCGACCGCTTGCCCCGGTTGCAGGCCTCGAAGAACCCGGAACGGGGATCATCGTCAGCCAGGTGGATCCAGCGGGCCAGGTCACCCACCCCTGGCAGCTCCACCTTCACCACCTCGGCCCCCAGGTCGTGCAGCATGGCCGCCGCCTGCGGCCCCTGCACGATGATCGAGAGATCGAGAACCGTCACCCCGTCGAGCGCACCCATGGCGGCAGCCTAGATCACCGGACGGGCGGGCCTGTCAGGGACCGGTCAGTGCGCTGACAGCGGAGGCGCAGCGCCCGGCAAGGGCACCCGTTCAGTGTCATCCCCAGGATTCGCTACGAGAGGGAGATCCGAGATGACACGAGCGTTGTATCGACTGGGCCGGGGGGCGGCCCTACATCCGTGGCGGGTGATCGCCGTCTGGGTGGTGCTGGCCGTGGGCGTGGTGGGCCTGAACCTCAGCGTCGGCGGGGAGACCACCGACGACTTCCGCCTGCCCGGCACCGAATCCCAGCAGGCCATCGACCTGCTCGACACGAGGTTCCCGGCCCAGGCCGGAGCGGCCGGCCAGGTGGTGTTCCACGCCACCGACGACAGCGACAGCAGTGGGGACGAGGCCGGCGGCCTGGCCACCGGCCCGGCCCGGGCCGCGGTCGATGCCACCGTGGCCGAGCTGCGCCGCACCGAGGGAGTGGTGGCGGCCAGCGACCCGTTCGACCCCACCTCGCCGTCGGTGTCGCCCGACGGCCGCACGGCCTTCACCACGGTGGTGTTCGCCGCCGAGACCCTGCAGGCGGCCGACGCCGAGCGGGTGGAGGCAGCGGTGGAGGCCAGCCGGGCCGGGGCCGACGATGCCGTCCAGATCGAGATCGGCGGCACCATCACCCAGGCGGCCCAGGAGATCGAGGGCAAGGAGGCCTTCGGCCTGGCCGTGGCCGTGATCGTGCTGCTGGTGGCGTTCGGGTCGGTGATCGCCATGGGCCTGCCCATCGGCACCGCCCTGTTCGGCATCTTCATCGGCCTCACCGGCGTGTCGGTGCTGGCCGGCTTCGCCGACGTGCCCACGGTCAGTCCCATGCTGGCCACGATGATCGGCCTCGGGGTGGGCATCGACTACGCCCTGTTCATCATCACCCGGCACCGCCAGTTCCTCCACGAGGGGTGGTCGGTGGCCGACGCCGCCGGCCGGGCCAACGCCACCGCCGGCCAGGCCGTCCTGTTCGCCGGCATGACCGTGGTGGTGGCCATCTGCGGGCTGTTCGTGTCGGGCATCCCGTCGGTGGGCATGATGGGCCTGGCTTCGGGGCTGGTGGTGGCGGTGGCGATGGTGGCTGCCGTCACCCTGCTCCCCGCCTTCCTCGGCCTGGCCGGGCCGTGGATCGACCGGCTCCGCATCGGCCGCCACCGGGCGGTGGAGCCGACCGCCGAGGAGACCATCGCCGGCCGCTGGGCCCATCGGGTGGGCAAGCGGCCCTGGCCCTACGCCATCGCCGGAGCCCTGGCCCTGCTGGCCCTGGCCTCGCCCCTGGCCGCCATGCGGATCGCGTTCCCCGACGACGGCAACGCCGGAACCGACCACACCGAGCGCCGGGCCTACGACCTGCTGGCCGAGGGCTTCGGCCCCGGCTTCAACGGACCGTTCACCATCGTCGTCGACGCCTCGTCGGTCGACGCCGGCGCTGGTGCCGACGCCACGGTGGAAGCCGCAGCCGGGGTGGCCGCCGCCCTGCAGGCCGAGAGCGGGATCGCCTTCGTGGCCCCGCCGGCCCTCAGCCCCGACGGCACCACCGCCGTGCTCCGGGCCTACCCCACCACCTCCCCCCAGGACGAGGCCACAACCGACCTGGTCCACCGGCTGCGCGACGATGTGATCCCGGCGGTCGACAGCCGCACCGGGGCCGCCACCTACGTTGCCGGCTGGGTGCCGACGTCGATCGACATCGCCGACCAGCTGGCCTCCCGCACCCCGCTGTTCATCGCCGCCGTGGTGGCCCTCAGCTTCGTGCTGCTGACCATCCTGTTCCGCTCGGTGCTGGTGCCGCTCAAGGCGGCGCTGATGAACCTGCTCTCGGTGGGGGCCAGCTACGGCCTGCTGGTGGCGGTGTTCCAGTGGGGCTGGGGCAAGCAGCTGATCGGGCTCGACGAGACCGTGCCGATCTACCCCTTCGTCCCCATGATCATGTTCGCCATCCTGTTCGGCCTGTCCATGGACTACGAGGTGTTCCTGCTCAGCCGGGTGCGGGAGGAGTTCGACCGCACCGGCGACTCCCATCGCTCGGTGGTGGACGGCCTGGCCGGTACGGCCCGGGTGATCACGTCGGCCGCCCTCATCATGATCAGCGTGTTCGGGGCCTTCGTGTTCGCCCCCGATGTGCAGCTCAAGATGTTCGGCCTGGGCCTGTCGGCGGCGGTGCTGGTGGACGCCACCATCGTGCGGATGGTCCTGGTGCCGGCGACCATGGCCCTGCTGGGCAACGCCAACTGGTGGCTCCCCGGCTGGCTCGACCGGATCCTTCCCCACGTCGACGTGGAGGGCGGCTCCTCCCTCGCCTCCAAGCCGGAGGTACCCGTCACCGCTGGTCGGTGAGGAACAACCGGCTGGTGGAGGAGACCCCGGCCAGGGCGTCGGCGGCCAGGATCACGGCCGCCGCCGTGTAGGTGCTGGTCTCGGCGGCCGGGAAGTGCACCTGCTCGGGGTAGACGATCCCCGTGTGGTAGCTCCCGGCCTCGTCCCGGTGGCGCTGGGCCCAGCCCAGCAGCTGCCGGGACGTCGCCGCGTCTCCCGTGCGCAGGTAGGCCATGGCGCACTCGCAGGTCTCGGCCGCCGTCACCCATGGCTCGTCCGACACGCACCGCACGCCCCGGCCTTCGAGCACGAACGTGTCCCATCCGGCGCCGAGCCGGGCGGTGGCGGCGGCCCCGGTGACGGCCCCGGCCAGCACGGGGTAGTACCAGTCCATGGCCCACCGGTCCTTGGGAGCGAAAGCCTCGGGCCGGTGGGCGACGGTGTGGATCAGACGCTGCCGGGCCTCGGCCCATCCCGGCCGCTCGACCCCCACCACGGCGGCCAGGGCCAGGGCGCAGCCCAGGCTGTGGCTGATCGACGACGACCCCGTGAGCAGGGCGTAGCTCCAGGGCCAGCCGTCGGCCCGGCGGGCCCACAGGATCTCGCCCCGCCCGGTCTGGAGGTCGAGCACGAACTCGATGGCCCGGTCCACCACCGGGAACAGGGTGTTGGCGAACCCGGGGTCGGCCGTGGCCAGCCAGTGGTGCCACACCCCGGTGGCCACGTAGGCCACGCCGTTGGCGTCGAGCTTGGGGTCGGCCACCCCGTAGGGGAGGTAGTAGGCGTGCCACGAACCGTCGGGTCGCTGGGTGCGGCACAGCCACTCGTAGGCCCGTTCGGCCTCGGGCCGGTGGCCGGCGGTGAGCAGCCCCATGGCCGCCTCGGTGTGGTTCCACGGGTCGGCGTGGCCGCCGGGGAACCAGGGGATCAGGCCCGACGGGAGCTGCACCTCGGCGATGGCGGCCGCCGTGGCGGCGAGCTGGGCCGGCGACACGGGATCGGCCGGCAGCCGATCGGTCGGGGTGGAGGTCACACGGTCACCCTGGCTGGCGCCCCGGTTGGCGGGCCGCGCCCACCAGGGTGGGCACCCGGACGTCGACCGCCTCCGGTTTGTCGGCGTAGACGACCAGGCTCTTGCCCAGCACCGGGTTGAGCCACCGCTCGGTGGTGCGGGTGAGGCGGGGGGCGTCGGTGATGTCCCACACCAGCAGCTTGTGGTACGCCTTCACCAGCGGGTTGGCGTCGTTGTCGAGCCCCACGGCGCATTTCAGCCACCAGTACGGGCTGTGCAAGGCGTGGGCCCGGTGGTCGCCCACCGGCACGAACCCACTGGCCGCCAACTTGGTGCGCAGCTCGGGCCGGCCGTAGATCCGCACGTGGCCGCCAGCGCTGATCGGGGCGTGGTAGGCCTCGTTCAGCCACCAGCAGATCTGCTCGGGCACGGCGGCCGGCACGGTGGCCGCCAGGCGCCCGCCGGGGCGGAGCACCCGGTGGAGCTCGGCCATCACCGCCAGGTCGTCGGGCACGTGCTCCAGCACCTCGCTGGCGATGATCCGGTCGAACGTGCCGCTGGCGAACGGCAGGCGGGCCCCGTCGGCCCGGGCGACGGTGCAGCTCACATCGTCCCCCAGTTCCCTGGCCTCGGCCATGGCCTGGAACGTGGCCCGGGTGGCCACCAGCTCGTCCAACGCCAGATCGACGGCCACCACGTGGGCCCCCCGCCGGGCCGTCTCGAAGGCGTGCCGGCCGAAGCCCGAGCCCAGGTCGAGCACCCGCATCCCCGGGGTGAGGCCCAGGCGGTCGTAGTCGACGGTCAGCACCCGGCCGCTGCCCGCATGGCCAGCACCTCGCGGTACTGCTCGACGGTGCGCTGGGCGGTGAGGCGCCAGGTGTAGCGCTCGGTCACCCGGGCCCGCCCGGCGGCCCCCACCCGGGCCCGCAGCTCGGGATCCTCCAGGCCCCGCCGCAGGGCGGCGGCCAGCGAGTCGGGATCGCCCGGGCGGCACTGGAGCACGGTGTCGCCGTCGGCGCCCGTCACTTCGGGCAGGGCGCCCCCGGTGGTGGCCACCAGCGGGGTGCCGGTGGCCATGGCCTCCACCGCCGGGAGCGAGAACCCCTCGTACAGCGACGGCACGACAGCCAGCTCGGACTGGGCGTACAGCTCCACGATCCGCTCGTCGGGCACACCGGTGACGAACTCGATGGCGTCGGTCAGGCCCAACCGGTCGATCAGCTCGGCCGACCGGCCCCCCGGCTTGGCCCGCCCGATCACGGTGAGCGACACCTCACGCTCGGTGCGCAGCTTGGCGATCGCTTCCAGCAGGAACCGGAGACCCTTCAGCTCAACGTCGGCGCTGGCCGTGGTGATCAACCGGCCGGGGATCCGGGTCACTCCGGGCTGGGGCTGGAACAGATCGGTGTCGACACCCACGTGGACCAGGCGCATCCGGTCGCGGTCCACCCCCATGTCGCGGCTGATGTCGTCGATCGAGTTCTCCGACACCACCACGATGCGGGGCATGCGGCGGGCCACCCGGCCCTGCATCTTCACGAAGCCGTACCAGCGGGCGATGCTGATCCGCTTGTGCCAGTTGGGGGCGGCCGCCATCTCCAGGCGCCGGTCGACCGTGATCGGGTGGTGGAGGGTGACCACCGTGGGCAGGATCTTGTTGATGGCCAGCACCCCGTAGCCCAGGCACTGGTTGTCGTGCACCAGGTCGAACTCGGCGGTGCGGGCCTTGAGGGCCCGGTAGGCCCGGTGGCTGAAGGCCAGCGGCTCGGAGAACGTGCCGGCCGAGTACTGGGTGACCTCGATCAGGTCGGACAGGCTCTTGAGCTCCCAGAAGGCCGGCATCCGACCGGGATACAGGTCGTTGAAGATATCGAGGCTGGGCAGCTGGGTGAGACGCACCCGGGGGTCGAGCACCGGATAGGGCTGGCCCGACAGCACCTCCACCTCGTGGCCCAGATCGGCCAGGGCCTTGGTGAGGTGGCGGGTGTAGATGCCCTGGCCGCCCACCGTCGGTTTCGACCGGTACGACAGGTAGGCGAGCCGGAGCGGGCGGCCCTCGGACGGCGGGGTCGGGGATGGCATGGGGTACTTCCTATCGCCGGGTCGACGGAGCGACATGCCGGCCGGCCCTCCCCGATCCACCATCCACCCCGCGGCACAAGTTACTACGGCGTAAGGTTACGGCTCGTTTCTCTAACCTGCTCCCATGCGAGCAGTGGTGCAGCGGGTCAGCGAGGCGTCGGTGACGGTGGAGGGCGAGGTGGTGGGCGCCATCGGGCCCGGCCTGTGCGTGCTGGTGGGCGTGACCCACGCCGACGGGGAGGCCGAGGCCGACAAGCTGGCCCTGCGGTTGCCCAAGCTGCGGATCTTCAACGACGAGGAGGGCAAGATGAACCGCTCGGTGCTCGACACCGGCGGTGAGGTCCTCGTGATCAGCCAGTTCACCCTGTATGGGGAGGCGGTCCGGGGTAACCGGCCGAGCTACTCCGACGCCGCCCGCCCTGAGCAGGCCGAACCGCTGGTGGCCCGGGTGGCCGAGCGGATCGCAGCCCAGGGGGTCCGGGTGGCCACCGGACGGTTCGGGGCCGACATGGACGTCCGCCTCCTCAACCAGGGCCCGGTCACGATCGTGCTGGATCTGTAGCGGCGGACCTACGCCCGGCGGCGGCTGTAGAAGGGGACGCCGTCGGGCGGCTGGAGGCGGCGCTGGGCGAGCGAGCGTCGCAGCCGCTCGCGCACCAGCTCCTCCTCCTCGGGTTCGACGCCCAACGCCATGAGGATGAACCGCTCCATGGTGAGCCACCCCAGCTGCACCGCCGCCAGCTCGGCCGAGGCCGCTTTCATCTCCACCGTGGGCTCGGCCAGCCCGAACCGGCGGACCACGTGATCCATGACGTTGCGGATCACCGACGTGCCGGCCTCGACCTCGACGCCGGCCAGCTCCAGGTCGCCCTCGATCGTGGCTCGCACGATGGCCCACCAGTAGCGCTGGTCGTCGGGCAGGGTGAGGGGTGGGGGCACCGGACCCGACGACAGGGCCCGCATGGCCTCGAAGTGCTGGGCCGCCATCCGTTCCATGGCCGCCATCAGCAGGGCCCGCTTGCCACCGAAGTAGTGGTGGACCTGGGCGTGGTTGACGCCGGCCCGGGCCGCGATGTCCCGCACCGTGGCCGCCCGGGGACCGACCTCGGCCAGCAGATCGCCGGCCGCCTCCAACAGGGCTGCCTCTACTGCTTCGCGGCCTCTCGCCGCATCCCCCGTCGGCTTGGGCATCGGCCGACCTTACCGCCCGGTACCGGGCCCGATGCAACTTCGCGGCCGCTCGACCCGGGCCTGGCGTCGCCCTGCCGACCCCGGCCGGGGAGGCATCCCGGCCGTCGACGGCGTGACCGGCGACGTGCCGCTCAACGGCTGGGACGTGGGCGTAGGCGGGCCAGCGGCCGAGCTCTGAACACCGCGATCGCCCCCATCCCGTACAGGGCCACCGGCCAGAAACCGAGGCGGCTGGCCGGAGTCCGGCCCCGGCGCAGCTCCACCGTGTCGATCAGCACCGCCCGCTCCGAGACCCCGGTTCGCTGGACCACGTTGCCGTCGGGGTCGATCACGGCCGACATGCCAGTGGGCGCCACCTGCAGCACCCAGCGATCGTTTTCGATCGCCCGCAGCTGGTTCGACGCCACCTGCTGGGTGTGGATCTGCGTCAGCCAGTAGGACGCGCCGTTGGTGGGGTTGGCGAGCAGCTCGGCTCCGTCCCGGGTCGACGCCCGGGCCCGGGTCTCGAAGAACCCTTCCCACGAGATAGCCACCCCCACCGGGCCCACCGGGGTCTCGAGCACGGGATCGTTGGTGCCCCGCCGCACGTCGTGGGCCGGCAGCTCGCGGCTGAACCGCTCGATCAGACCCCGCAGCGGCACGTACTCGCCGAACGGGACGATGTTGCGCTTGTCGTAGCGGTCGATCTCCTCCCCGTCGGGCAGGATCGTCGACTGGTAGTTCACCGTGTCGGTGCTCGACACGGCGTAGAACCAGCCAGCCAGCACCGGTGCCCCCACCTCGGCCGCCACCCGTCGCACCAGCTCGTCGGCCCGGGCCCGGGTGAGGGTGACGCCGTTGGGGTTGACCACGTTCTCGGGCCAGATCACGAGGTCGACCGGGCCATCGACGAGGCGGCTGGCCTCTACCTGGCGGGCCAGCACCACTGGTTCCTGGTCCGATGAGGCCCGGGTCCGCTGGCGGCCGCCCCCCTGCACCAGGGCCACGGTGGCCTCCCGGACGGCCTGGGAACGGGGCCAGGCGGCGGCCGTGATGCCGAGGGTCAGCACCGCCGCCAGGCCGGCGGCGGCGGCCCGCAGGTCACGCCGGGCGGCCGAGGCGAGGGCCTGGCCCACGGCCACCACCCCCATCACCACCAGCAGGGACCCGCCGAGCCGGGCCAGCACGGCCAGGGGAGCCGAGGCCTGGCCCAGGGCCAGGTGGGCCAGGGGCACGCCGCCGAAGGGCCAGGACCACCGGGCCAGCTCGGCCAGGGCGAAGGCCCCCGGCAGCACCACCAGGCGGCCTGGCCGGGTGGCCGGGGTGAGCACGGCGGCCAGGGCGAAGTAACCGGCGAAGAAGCCGCCCGCCACCACGTAGCCGGGGGCCGTCAGGTCGTACATCCACAGCATGGCCGGGTACAGCCAGGCCGCCGCCACCAGCCAGGTGCGGCCCAGTCGGCGGCGCCACGGCTGGTCGGCCAGGAGCCCGTCGAGCAGGGCGACGCCCACGAAGGCCAGGGGCCACCAACCCCAGGGGGGCACCGAGGCGGCCAGACCCAACCCGGCCAGCACGCACCGCCCGGCCACCGCCGGCCGCCGCTCCCAGCGCCGGGGTCGGGGCGCCCCGGCCGCCTCAGGCTCGACGCGAGAACGCGCCCCGTCGGCATTCTCCGTCGCGGTGTCGACTCCTGGGCGCGATACCGCGACGGAGTTCGGCGGATCGGCGGGGGGCACGGCGCCGTCGTCGGGTCCCACCGCCGGTTGAGTTCCCTCAGCCCAGGGCGTCGACGAGGGAGGCGGCGGCCGAGCGGCCGTCGTCGATGCAGGCCGGCACGCCGATGCCGCGGTAAGCGGCGCCCACCAGGCGCAGGGCGGGGGCGTCGGCCGCCACCGCCCCCAGGATCCGCTCCACCCGGGCCAGATGGCCGGGGGCGTACTGGGGGAAGGCCGGCGTCCACCGCTTCACCCGGCGGGCGA
Organism: uncultured Actinomycetes bacterium; assembly: GCA_902826025.1. Lineage (GTDB taxonomy): Bacteria > Actinomycetota > Acidimicrobiia > Acidimicrobiales > SZUA-35 > CADEDH01. The sequence goes on along the minus strand of CADEDH010000013.1, from coordinate 29,020 downwards.
TGGGCTCGGCCGTGACCGCCTCCACCGAGCGGAGGTCGGCCAGCAGGGCATCGACCAGCTCGTCGTCGGTCAGGGCGGCGTTGCGCTCGTCGCCGTAGCGGCCGCTCGACAGGCGCAGCAGCACGCTGTCGGGCCGGTGGTAGTGGGCCCACTTCGACGACAGCCAGGTGCAGGCCGTGATCAGGCGACCTTCACCCCGGGGGAACATGATCCCCGAGGCGTCGAGCTCCCGCTCCACCCCGCTCCGGGGGATCTCCACCACGGCCTGGGCCACCGAGGAGTAGGGGATGGCGGCCAGCTCGGCCGCTGCCGACGGGCTGACGGGCTCCAGCAGGTGGGCGGCGGCGGCCGTGGGGGTGGCAACCACAACGGCGTCGGCCCGGGCCATGGCGTCGGCCAGGGAGGCAATCGGGCTGTTCAGGTGGAGCCCGGCCCCGCCGGCGGTGAGGGCGGCGATGATCCCGTCGACGATGCGGGCGATCCCGCCCGGCAGGCCGTAGAACACGGGCTGGGCCGGCTTGGCCGACCCCAGGGTGGGCCCGGTGGACGGCATCATCTCGCCCAGGCTCTTGACCAGCGACGGCCCCAGGTCGTAGGCGGCGGCCAGGATGGGGGCCCCGGCCCGCAGCGACAGCAGGTCGATGTCGGAGGCGTTGATGCCGCCGATCAGGGGGTCGACCAGCCAGTCGGTGATCTCGTCGCCCAGTCGGGCCCGGCACAGGGCCCCGATCGAGATGTCACCGTCGACCAGCGGGGTGGCGTCGGCCGACAGGTCCACCTTGGCCCGCTCCACCCCCTCGGCGCTGATCAGGCCGTTGTTGGCCAGGGCGTCGAGGTCTGTCGGCACGCCGAGCATGGAGCCGGTGGGCAGGGGATACAGGCGCCCGGCCCGGGCGATGTAGGCCGGCACCGGGGCCACGGGGCTGGTCAGCTCGCCTTCCAGGCCCAGGTCCTGGCACATCTGGTAGCCGGCGGTGGCTCGGGCCAGGAAGGTGTCGGGGCCGGCGTCGACCAGGCGGTCGCCCACCGGGCTCGACTGCACCTTGCCCCCCCACAGGCCCGCCGCCTCGTGGATGTCCACCCGCCAGCCGGCCCGGTGGAGGTCGAAGGCGGCGCTGAGGCCGGCGATCCCTCCCCCGATGACGATGGCTGACCGGGTTGGGGCTGAACTCGTGCTCATCTACGTCTCCCGATGCTCCGGGGCCCCGCCGTCGGCCCGCCCTTCGGCGTGCACGAGGCGGACCACCTCGTTGAGGGTGTCGGGGTCGGTCGCGGGGAGCACGCCGTGTCCCAGGTTGAAGATGTGGCCGGGGTGGCCGGCGTTGTCGGCCAGCACCCGCCGCACCTCGGCCTCCACCGCCGGCCACGGGGCCAGCAGCAGAGCGGGGTCGAGATTGCCCTGGAGCGCCACCCGGCCACCGGTGCGGGCCCGGGCGGCGGCCAGCGGGGTCCGCCAGTCGACCCCTACGCACGACACACCGGGGGCCGCCATCTGGTCGAGCAGCTCGCCCGAGTTGATGCCGAAGTGGATGCAGGGCACGCCCTGGTCGGCCATGGTGGCCAGGATCCGGGCCGAGTGGGGGGCGACGAAGCGCCGGTAGTGCTCGGGGTGGAGCGCCCCCACCCAGGAGTCGAACAGCTGCACGGCGGACGCCCCCGCCTCCACCTGGGCGGTGAGGGTGGCGATGGCCAGATCGGCCAGGCGGTCGCACAGGCGGTGCCACAGGTCGGGGTCGCCCATCATCAGCGACTTGACGTGCACGTACTCCCGGCTGGGGCGGCCTTCCACCAGGTACGCGGCCAGGGTGAAGGGGGCGCCGGCGAACCCGATGAGGGGCACGGTCAGCTCGTTGACCAGGTTGCGAACCGTCTCGGTCTGGAACCGGAGGTCGCGGTCGGGGTCGATGGGGCGGAGGCGGGCCAGGTCGTCGGCCGAGCGGAAGGGCTGAGCGCACTCGGGGCCCACGCCGGGGGTGATGTCGACCCCGAATCCCGAGACCCACACCGGCGTCATGATGTCGCTGAACAGGATGGCGGCGTCGACCCCGTAGCGCCGTACCGGCTGGAGCGTGATCTCGGTGGCCCGGTCGGGATCGGAGATGGCGTCCAGGATCGAGCCCTCGCCCCGGACGGCGAAGTACTCGGGCAACGACCGCCCGGCCTGGCGCATGAACCACACCGGCACCCGGTCGCCCGGCTCCTGGCGCAGGGCCCGCAGCAGAGGTGAGGCCGTGAGGGGGGCAGCCGTTGTCATGGCGACCAACGGTAACGCCTGGGAACGGCCGATCGGCCGGACGAAGGTCCCGAGACAGGCGGCCGTCAGATGGCGATAGAATATTTCACTCCCCAGGAAACGGTCAGGAGCGCGGTGACTGACGCCCATCCCGAGCTGGCAGCCGAGCAGGCCCATGTTGACCGGGCTCATCGACGCCTGGATCAGGCCCGGGAAGACGCGCTGCGCCTCAAGGACATGGTGGAGGTGGGTCAGGGCGGCACCAACCAGGCCCGCTGGGAGCGCGAGGTCATCAACGAGAACATCGCCGCCCGGCTCCGCCAGCTCGACCTGGGCGAGCGGTCGCTGTGCTTCGGACGGATCGATCAGTCGGAGGAGGCCGGAGGCGGCAGCTACCACATCGGCCGGATCGGGGTGTCGAGCGAGACCCAGGAGCCGCTGGTGGTCGACTGGCGGGCCCCCGTGGCCGAGGCCTTCTACCGGGCCACCGGGCGCGACCCCCAGGGCCTGGTGCGCCGCCGCCACTTCGCCTCCCGGGGTCGGATCCTCCTCGGCCTCGACGACGAGTTCTTCGGCGAGGCCGCCGGCTCGGCCCGGGCCGTGGTCAACGGCCGGGAGCTGCGGGGTGAGGGGGCCCTGATCACGGCCCTGGAGGAGAACCGCACGGGCCGCCTGGGCGACATCATCGGCACCATCCAGGCCGAGCAGGACGAGATCATCCGGGCCCCGCTGCCGGGTGTGCTGGTGGCCCAGGGCGGCCCCGGCACCGGTAAGACCGTGGTGGCCCTCCACCGAGCCGCCTACCTGCTCTACGCCCACCGCTTCCCCCTGGATGGCCAGGGGGTGCTGGTGGTGGGGCCCAACCGGCTGTTCCTGGGCTACATCGAGCAGGTGCTGCCATCGCTGGGCGAGGCCGGGGTGGAGCTGGCGGTGCTGGCCGACCTGGTGCCCGGTGTCCGGGTGACCGGGCGCGACGAGCTGGTGGCGGGGCGGGCCAAGGGCGACCTGCGGATGGTCACCATGGTGCGCCGGGCCGTGCGGGACCGGCAGCGGCCCCTGCGCAAGGACCTGGTGGTGGGCATGGGGGCCCGCCGGCTGCGGCTGCTGGCGGGGGAATCGGCCGACATCGTGGCCGAGGCCCGACGCCGGTACCGCCACCACAACGCCGGCCGCAAGTATGTGCAGGCCCAGGTGTTCGCCGCCCTGGCCGCCAGCCATCCCGAGGACGTGTCGGCCGATGCGGTGGAAGACCAGCTGCGGCGGAACCCGCTGGTGGTGGAGGCCCTGAACTGGATGTGGCCCGTGCTCAGCCCGGGCCAACTGCTCCACGACCTGTTCGGATCGAAGGCCCTGATCGCCTCGGCTGCCGGCAACCGGCTGAACGACGAGGAGAAGGGCTCGCTGTTCCGGCCCTGGCGGGAAGACATGGACGCCGACCGGGTGGTGTGGACGGTCGACGACGTTCCCGTGCTCGACGAGGCCCGTGAGCTGCTCGGCCCCAAGCCCGGCCGCTCGGTTGACGACGAGTTCCGCACCTACGGCCACATCGTGGTGGACGAGGCGCAGGATCTGTCGCCAATGCAGCTGCGGATGCTGACCCGGCGCTCGCTCAACGGATCGATGACGATCGTCGGCGACATCGCCCAGAGCACCGGGGCCTGGGCCCACGCCGGATGGGACGAGATCCTGGAGCACCTGCCCGACCGGCGACCGCCCCGCATGACCGAGCTGACCGTTGGCTACCGCATCCCGGGCCCGTCGATGGCTCTGGCGGCTCGGATCCTGCGGGAGGCGGCGCCGGGGCTGCGGCCGCCGGTGGCCGTGCGCACCGACGGCGACGAGCCCCAGTTCGTCAGCGTCGCTCCCACCGCCGAAGACGGCGACCGGCGCTTGATCGAGCGGGTGGTGGAGGTTGCCCTGGCCGAGGTCGAGCAGGGCGGGGCGGGCAACGTGGCTGTGATCTGCCCCCAGTCGCTGTACGACCCGGTGGTCGAGGGGTTCGATCGGGCCGGCGTGGTGATCGGCCGGGCACCGCGCGACGGGCTCGACCGCCAGATCACGGCGGTGCCGGTGAACCTGGTGAAGGGCCTCGAGGTCGACGCCGCCGTGGTGGTGGAGCCGGCCCTGATCATGAGCGAGGAACCCCAGGGGGCCCGCTCCCTCTACGTGGCCTGCACCCGGGCCACCAAGCGCCTGTCGCTCGTCCACTCCCGGCCCCTGCCGGCGGTGCTCACCAGCTGAAGTACGCCCTTTGGGTCGCCTCCGGCGACTATCGCCTCGGTTTCGCCTCCGGCGACTATCGCCTCGGTTTCGCCTCCGGCGAACACCGGTGGTTCAACTTCCGGGCGCTCGGGCCGACAGGACCCGGGATGGGCCTGCTCAGGACGACCCGTAGCCGCCGTGCCGCCGCGCCGAACGACGACAAGGGCGCGACCCTCGACCCCCTGGCCGGAGCACCGCTCGGTGTAATCGGCCCCGAGATGGCCGAGGTGGCCAGCGCCTACGGGCTCGACCAGCGCGACCTGGGCCGGTTGGCCCGGTACTGCCAGATACACCCCGACACCGCCTCGGGGTTGGCGGCGGCGACCACCACCCATCTCCGGTCGTTGCCGGCCAGCCATCCGGCCCGGATCGCGCTCGACGCCACCCCGGCCGACTTCCACCGGCGCACGGCCGAGCGGCTGCTGAGCGGACGGCTCGACGGCGAAGTCAAGGACCGCCTCCGGGCCCGGGCTCTCCAGCTTGTGGGCGCGGAGGGGGCATCGGCCAGGCTCAGCTTCACCTACCTGGCGGTGGTCGGTCCGGCCCTGTACGACCTGGTGGTGGCGAAGGGCGAGGGTGAGCAGCTTGCCCGTGAACTGGCCGCCACCGTCACCCGCACGGCCAGCGTGTTCGTGACCGAGAGCCTGGGTGCCCTGACCGACATGTCGACCGAGCGGGTGGTGGCCCTGGAGCGGGTGCACGACGCGTCGGTGGAGCTAGCCGGGCTGTCCCGGAACCTGGAGGCGTTGGCCTACGCCGAGGGGCCGGAGGCCTTGGCCGGTCGGGTGGCGGCGGCGCTGTCGTCGCTGGGACACGTGGCGTCGAGCGCGGCCGACATCGGGGGGATCGTGGAGCTGATCCGCTCGATCGCGTCGCAGACGAACCTCCTGGCGCTGAACGCCACGATCGAGGCGGCTCGGGCGGGGCAGGAGGGCAAGGGGTTCGCGGTGGTGGCTTCCGAGGTGAAGAACCTGGCCCATTCCACCCACCAGTCGCTGGCCCGGATCGAGGAGCTGGTATCGGTCATGCAGGTGTCGGTGGAGCGGGCCTCGGCCTCGGTGAGCGGGGTGGAGACCTCCACCGAGGAGCTGCGGGCCACGGCCGAGTCGATGGCGCAGCTCAGCAACCACCTGCAGGTGTGAGCGCGGGCTGGCGCCCCCGCCCACGGGCTCAAGTACCGGCGAGTTCGGCCACCACGGGGGCGAAGGCCTCGTACTCCTCCACCGCCACCACCACGTAGCTGAAACCCCAGCGTTCCCGCCGTTGCCGCAGGTCGTCGGCGATCTCGGCCGGGGTGCCCACCAAGGCCAGGGGCGACGCCAGCCCCTGCTCGGGGGTCATGCCCAGCCCGGCGGCCAGCATCTCGGCCACCCCCTGGCGGTCGTCGGTGACCGACACGATGAACGTGCGGACCTGGAGCTCGATGTCGTCGAAGCGGCTGCCCGCTCCCTCCCGCACCCAGGCCAGCTTCTGGTCGTAGCGCTCGGCCGTGGCGTCCTGGGCCGTTTCGGCCGTGATGGCGCCGGGGGCCAGGTTGGGGTTGACGCCCACGATGTCGGCCAGGCGGCCGGCGGTGCGCAGCATGTGGGGCCCGCCGCCCCCGATGAGCAGCGGGGGGCCGCCGGGGGTGGCTGGCTTGGGGGTGCCGTCGAGCCCGTCGATCGTGTAGTGGCGGCCCTGGTGGTGGAACGGGCCGGGGGCGAACAGGCCCCGCAGGATCGAGGCGGTCTCGGTCATGCGCTCGATGCGGACGCCCGGTGGGTCGAGCGGGATCGACGCCTGCACGTAGTCGCTGGTCATCCAGCCGGCGCCCAGGCCCAGCTCCAGGCGGCCGTCGGACAACAGGTCGAGGGTGGCGGCCTCCTTGGCCAGCACCGCCGGGTGGCGGTAGTCGTTGCACCACACCAGGGTGCCGATGCGCAGCGACTCGGTGGCATCGGCCGCCGCCATGAGGGCGGCGGTGGGGGCGAGCTGCTCGTCGAGGTGATCGGGCATGGTGATCGTGGCGTAGCCCAGGCCTTCGATGCGGCGGGCCAGCTCCACCCACTCGGCCCGGTTGGCGGCGGTGCGGGTCTGGACTCCGAAACGGAAGGGTCGGCTCATGGCGATCGAGACTAGAGGCAGCCTGTGACATCAGCCGCCCGGTAACGGCACCCGGCGGCTGACTCCGAGGGGGCGGGACCGCCTACAGCGCTGCCCGGAGCACGGCCAGCACGTCGTCGGGGCCGGTGACCGGTCGGGGGTTGGTGTTGATGGCCGGGTCGCCCAGCACGTGGTCGGCCACGGCCGGGAAGTCGGCCTCGGTCACGCCCACCTCGCTCAGCCGGGTGGGCAGGCCGAGTTGGACGGTGAGCGCCTCCACCGCCGCGATCAGCTCGTCGGCCGAGGCCAGCCCGGCGGCCCGGGCGGCGGCGGCCAGCTGATCGGGGCAGGCCGGGGCGTTCCACCGCAGCACGTGCGGCAACACGATGGTGGACGCCACGCCGTGGCCCACCCCCAGGGCGCCGCCGAGCTGGTGGCGGAGCCCGGCCACCAGGCCCACCCCCACCATGGCCAGCTGGGGTAGAGCCATGCCCACGGCGTACTGGCACCGGCCCCGGGCCGCCAGCTGGGCCTCGTCCATGGGAGGCGGGCCGGTCAGGCCGGGGCCGAGGTCGGCCAGAAGCATGGTCATGGCGGCCCGGGTGACGGCGTCCGACAGGGGGGTGGCCCGGCGGGAGCACTGGGTCTCGATCGTGTCGGCCAGGGCCTTCATCCCGGTGGCGGCCCACAGGCTGTCGGGCGTGTCGATGGTGATCTCGGGGTCGAGGATCACCCAACGGGGGGCGAGCTTGGGGTCGGCGTAGATCTCCTTGGCCCCGGTGGCGGGGTCGGTGATGCCGGCGGCGCCGGTGAACTCGGCGCCCGACAGGGTGGTGGGCAGCGAGATCTGGGGCAGCTTGGGCTCGGCGAGACGGGGTCGGCGGCGGCGCCCGCCCTCTCCGCCGGTGCCGGGTTGGTGGCCCCGCAGGTGGGCGAAGTCGTCGCCCTCGGCCAGCACCATGGCCATGCCTTTCACCAGGTCGACCACCGACGAGCCGCCCAGGGCGATCAGCCCGTCGGCCCCGGCCGCCCGAGCGGCCTCGGCCCCGGCCAGCACCGCCGGCTCCGGGGTGTGCTCCTTCGACCCGGCCCACGTGCCGGCCAGGCGGTCGCCCAGCAGGGCCCCCACCCGCTCGGCCAGCCCGCTGCGTTCCACCGACGCCGTCGTCACGATGAACGGCCGCTGGATGCCGGTGCGCTCCAGCAGCCCCGGCAGGTCACGGGCCACCGTGCCCGGCCCCCACACGATCCCCTCGCCGGCCGGATGCACCAGCCGCCCCGCCAGCGTTCCCCCGTTGTCAGTGCTCATGAGGCGGACGCTAGCCCACCCGGTTCTGGGGATCGAGGGCGTCAGAAATGACGCGTCTGATCCCCAGAATCCGCAGATGGCGGTCAGCGGCGGAGCTGGTAGCCGACCGACTCCCGGTCCCAGGTGCTGTCGGTGACGCCGAGGTCCCGGAGGGCCTGCTTGCGGATCTTGCCCGACGGGGTCTTGTCGAGCTCGGCCACCACCTCGATGAAGCGGGGCACGGCGTAGCGGGGCATGTGCTCGGCGCAGTAGTCGAGGAAGGCGACAGGGTCGAACTCGGTGTCGGGGCCGCCCTCCAGCACCAGGATGGCCTTGATCTCCTCCTCGCCCCCGGCGCCCTCCACCCGGATGCCCAGCGCCGCGCTCTCCACCACCGCCGGGTGCTCGTTCAGCACCTGCTCGATCTCGTAGGAGGAGATGTTCTCGCCCCGGCGCCGGATGCGGTCCTTCAGCCGGTCGATGAAGTGGAGGCGGCCCTCAGCGTCGAACCGGCCGGCGTCGCCGGTGTGGAACCACAGGTTCCGGTAGGCCTCCACGGTCTTGTCGGGCATGCGGAAGTAGCCGACGTTGAAGCAGAAGGGCTGGCGGGGCCGCACCAGGATCTCGCCCGCCTGGCCGGTGGGGAGGGGCTCGTCGGTTTCGGGGTCGGCCACGATGACCTCGAAGAACTCGTCGAGCACCCGGCCGGCGCAGCCCGGGATCACGGGGTCGGCCGGGTCGGAGTACGAAACCATGTTGATCTCGGTCATGCCGAAGCCCTGTACCAGGCGGATGCCGAACCGCTTCTCGAACGCCTCGCCCCACTCGGCCGCCACCGGCACCGCCATCATCCGGGTGACCTTGTGGTCCTGGTCCCGGGGGTCGGGCGGGCGGCGGAAGATGAACTCGGGCATCACGCCCAAGGCGTTGGTGACGGTGGCGCCACAGTCGATCACCTGGTCGAGCCAGGCGTTGACGCTGAACCGCTTGACGGCGGTGATCGGCACCCCGGCGATCAGGCCGGCATAGACCTGCATGAACAGGCCGTTGGCGTGGAAGAACGGCATGCAGGTGAACCAGCGGTCTTCGCCCTCCCGCAGGTCGAGGGCGTCGGCCGAGCCCTTGGCGAACAGCACGCAGTGGGCCTGGGGCAGCAGCACGCCCTTGCTGGGGCCGGTGGTGCCCGAGGTGTACATGATCGTGCAGACGTCGCTCGGCTCGGGGCTGAGCACCAGCGCCGGGTCGATGTCGACCCCGTCGAGCATGGCCTCCCAGCTGGTGACGGTGGAGATGCTGTCGAGGGACGGCGGGACGCTGGCGTACGCCTCGTTGGCGTCGTCGCCGGACCCGATGAGCACGGTGTGGGTCACGGCGTCGAGGCCGGACGTGTCGACGTGCTGGAACGCGGGGAGGAGCTCGACGTCGCACAGCACCACCACCGGGTCGCTGTTGCGAACCTGGTGCTCCAGGAACGAGCCCTTCAGCTCGGTGTTGATCGGGGTGAACACGGCCCGGCGCTTGTGGGTGGCGATCATGGCCACCAGGAACTCGACGGAGTTCGTGGCCAGCGCCAGCACCCGGTCGCCGGGGTTCACGCCGAGGCGGGCCAGGGCGGTGGCAGCCTGGCTGGAGCGGCGGTCGAGCTCGGCGAAGGTGAGGCGGTCGCCCTCCACGTCCATCAGCTCGGCGTCGCCCAGGCGCTCGGCCTGGCGGCGGACCACCTCCACCAGGGTCCACTGCGAACGGGGGATGTCGATCACGGTGCTGGTCACGCCGGCGATTGTACGTCCGGCCGCCGGTGCGGTCCCAGGCCGGGGCGGCGCCGTCGCCGGGCTGGCGTTGCCGGCCACCTGTCGTGAAAGACTCGGGCATCGACGCAACGGGCCGTTCCGGCGGGCCGCCAGACAGGAGCGCAGCATGAGCGACATCGAGACGATCCCGGTGAACCGGATCGACGGCACCCCCGCCACCCTGGGCGACCATCACGGCCAGGTGCGCCTGGTGGTCAACGTGGCCTCCAAGTGCGGGCTCACCCCGCAGTACGAGGCGCTGGAGGCGGTGCAGCAGCGGTTCGCCGACAGCGGGTTCACCGTGCTCGGCTTCCCTTCCAACGACTTCGCCGGCCAGGAGCCGGGCACGCCGGAGGAGATCGTGGAGTTCTGCAGCACGAACTACTCGGTG
>CADEDH010000013.1:0-18874 GCA_902826025.1 uncultured Actinomycetes bacterium | reverse complement strand
CGGGGGATCACGATCAGGTCGACCCGGCTGGCCATGTCCTCGTCGCCCTCGGGCCACCAGCGGAAGGAGAGGCGGCGGCCGTCGTCCACCGTGTCCACCCGGACCTCCCGGGTCTCGCCGTCGTCGACGACGAGGCCGGTGCCGCCGGGGCGGACGTCGAGCGACACCTCGTCGCCCAGCCATCCCATCTGCTCGGGGTCGGTCACCGCCTCCCACAACTCCTCGGCCGGTACGTCGAAGTCCTGGGTGCGCTCCATGGCCCGAGGGTAGGGGCCAGGCCCGGTGTTGTGCAACACATGGGTTGCAGTTAAGGTGAGGCGCAACCAATCAGTTGCACCTCGCTGAGGGCGCAGCACCGACCGAACCGGAGGATCCCATCGTGGCCGGACTGCTCATACCCACCGTCGTCGAGCCCAGCGCCCGGGGCGACCGGGCCTTCGATCTGTTCTCCCGCCTGCTCAACGACCGGATCGTGTTCCTCGGCACGCCGATCGACGATCAGGTGGCGAACCTCGTGATCGCCCAGCTCCTGCACCTGGAGTCGACCGGACCGGGACGGGACATCGCCCTCTACGTCAACTCGCCCGGGGGCGACATGACGGCGTTGTTCGCCATTTACGACACCATGCAGTTCCTCAGCTGCGACGTGGGCACGATCTGCGTGGGTCAGGCCGCCTCGGCGGCGGCCGTGCTGTTGGCCGGCGGGGCGGCGGGGAAGCGGGCCGTGCTGCCCAACAGCCGGGTGCTGATCCACCAGCCCCACGGCGGGGTGCAGGGCCAGTCGACCGATCTGGAGCTGGCGGTGGCCGAGGTGGTGGAGATGCGGCGGCGGATGGTGGACATCCTGTGCCACCACACCGGCCAGACCGAGGAGCGGATCAACGCCGACATCGACCGTGACTACATCCTGCGGGGCGAGGACGCCGTGGCCTACGGCCTCGTCGACCACGTGATCACGAAGCGGGAGCTGCCCCAGCTCGGCTACGCCGCCCGCTGATCGGTCGCCGGCGGGGGCCCGGTCCGGGCGCCGTGACGCTCAGCACTCGGGGACGCCGAGCTTGATGGCGCCCAGCTCCCACAGGGTGGGTTCGTCGAGCACGCCGAAGGTGACGAGACGGCGCATGGCCACCGCCAGCTTCACGCTGTGGGTGTCGCCCGAGGCCACGGCGGCGGCCATGAGGGAAGGGGTGTCGGTGAAGGCGGGGGCCCGGCTGGTGCGGCCCACGGCCGGCGTGGCGGTGACGACGGCCCGGCAGGCCACCAGCCCGATGGCCCAGGCCCGCCACCAGCCGCCGAGGATCGTCTCGTCAAGGCCGTGGGCCGGGGGTTCGCCGGTGACCAGATGGTGGACCTCGGCCAGGCCGTGGAGGCCGGTCATGGCGTGGACCGAGACGAAGGAGCCGGCGTCGTGGCGCAGCAGCTCGGCCGCCCGGGCCGCCAGCTCGGCCGCCGGTGGCAGCGGTCGGGCGGTGTCGATCAGTGGATCGTCGCCGCCGGCCCCGGCCGCCATCGAGAGCTGGTCGAACACCGTGCTGCCTTCAGCCGCCTCCGGAGGCGGGATGGCGGCCTCGGTGGCCGCCGGGGTGGTCGGCCCGGCGGCCGGGGCGGGGCCGCGCAGGACCTGGCGGCGGGTGCGGAGGTAGGCCAGACCTCGGGCCAGCTCGTCGGGGTCTCGCCGCAGGGCGCCGTAGCCGGTGCGGATGAGGCCGTGGAAGGCCGCCCCCACCAGCCCCTCGCCCAGGGGAAGGACCGACGCGAACGCGGCCTCCCGTTCGGCCCGGTGGGGCGAGAGCAGGGCCGCCGCCACCGGCCCGTAGTGCTCGACCGCCCAGCGGTAGAACGGCGGGTCCACCAGGCCGCTGCGGTAGGCGTCGGCCAGGGCGGCGGCCATCCGCTCCTGGATCAGCCCGGGGCTGGCCCCGGCGTCTTCCAGGGCGAAGACCTCCAGCGGAAGATGGAAGGTGAGGGCGCCCGACAGCTCGGGCGGCAGCTCCAGGATCGTGTAGAGGGGGAGCGGGTTGGCCGTCACACCGATCATTGTGCCCGGTGGCTGTGACAGTGAACCGACCGGGCGGCCCCCCGTTCGCTGTCACAGCGTCTCAGTAGGGTCGGCGTATGGATCAGCTCGTCGCCAACCCACCGTCGGTGCCGCCCCTGCGGGGCCGGGCCCTCCGGTTCGTCCTTCTCGACGAGCTGATGGGTCGTGAGGAGATGACGGTGGCCGAGATGGTGGGGGTCTTGATCCGCCGCCACGGGTTCGATCTCGGCGGCCGGGCCTCCAAAGTCATCTCCGACGCTCTGCGGTGGGAGACCCGCCGGGGTCGGGTCGTCCGGCTGGGGCGGGGTCGCTACCGCTTCGTCAGCGCGGCACGATCAACCACCCGACGTATCAGGATCCTGGCAGCCCGATCGCGGGCCTGGGTTGTCGCTATTATGCGGCGCCCGAATTCACCCCCGGCTCTCGTCGACTGGCCATCGGCGCCTCTGGCGGCCGCGATCGGGCCGGCGACGCCGCCGTGGGCCGATCTGGCGTGGCTCCGCAACACCTGAGGCGCTGGTGTCCGCTCACAGCGGACAGTCTGGGCCGGTTTCGTACACTCCCGGGCGTGACCGCTGCGCCTCAACCCGCCCGGCCCGCCCACACCGTGGCCACGGTCGACCCGGCCGAGCCCGAGGCCGACCTGGCCCGATCCGGGCCGGCTCTGGTTGCTCTGCGTCCCGACCTGGCGGCCCTGGGCTCGGCCGGGATCGACGAGCTGTTGGCCACAGTGGCCGACCCGAAGCAACCCGCAGCTCGCCGGCACGCTGCCGGGCTGCGCCTGGGCGAGCTGGGCGATCCGCGCATCGGGGCCGGCGCCGCCACGAGGGCCAACGTGGGCCCGCTGGTGCCCGACATGGTGGACGTCCCGGCCGGGATCACCCTCATGGGCATCGATCTCGACGAGGTGGACCGGGTGGTGGCCCGCTGGGCCTCGCTCGGGGTGGAGCGGAGCTGGATCCTGAAGGAGGCGCCCCGCCACGAGGTGCCGATCGCCGCCTTCCGTATCGGACGCTTCCCCGTCACCAACGAGGAGTTCCTGGCCTACGTGCTGGCCACCGCCCCGGCCGAGCGGCCCAGCGGCTGGGGCCACGGGACCTTCCCCCTGGGGGCGGCCAACCAGCCGGTGTACACGGTGTCGCCCGAGGAGGCCTCCCGGTACTGCGCCTGGCTGGCCGAAGCCACCGGCCGCCCGTTCCGCCTGCCCACCGAGGCCGAGTGGGAGTATGCCGCCACCGGCGGTGACGGCCGCCAGTACCCCTGGGGCGACGAATGGGACCCGGCCCGGGCCAACACGGCCGAAACCGGTCCCCTCACCACCACCCCGGTGGGGATCCACCCTCGCGGTGCGTCGCCGTTCGGCGTGCTCGACCTGGCCGGCAACGTGGAGGAGTACGTGGCCGACGACTACGCCCCCTACCCCGGGGCCGGAGTGGTCGACGACGATCTCACCGCCACCCACGGCGCCTCGTACCGGATCGCCCGGGGCGGGAGCTTCGCCCGCCACGGCGATCTGGCCCGGTGCGCCCGCCGTCACGGGTGGTACCCGTCGGCCCACTACGCCATGGGCTTCCGGCTGGTCGAGTCCGTGAACGTCACGGCCACGCCCTAACCTGTGTTGCAGCAATATCCGTCCAGCTTGAAGGAAATGACCATGACCCGAGACGTCGACGTGGCGGTGATCGGCGGCGGGGCCGCCGGCCTGACCGCGGCCCATTTCCTGGCCCGGGCCGGCCTGTCGGTCGAGGTGTACGACCAGGACCGGTCGATCCTCAAGCGGGCCCGTCTGCTCAACCTGCCAGGGCAGGAGGAGCTGGAGGGCCGGGAGCTGCTGGCGTCACTGCGGGCCAAGGTCGATGCCGCTGGCGCCGCCACGGTGGCCACCAAGGTCAACGACATCGTGCCCGGCGGCGGCACGTTCACCGTCACCCTCGACGGCGGCGACACCGTCACCAGCCGCTACGTGGTGCTGGCCACCGGCCAGGGCACCCTCCGCCTGGCCTCGCTGCCGGTGGAGACCACCGAGGCCCGCCAGCCGTTCGTGAAAGTGAACGTGGTGACCGACCGGTGGGGAGCCACCTCGGTGCCCGGCGTCTGGGCCGCCGGCGTGGTGGCCGGGTGGCCGTCACAAGCGGTGGCCTGCGCCGGGAGCGGGGCCGCGGTGGCCATCGAGATCGCCAGCGCAGCCAAGGGCGAGTTCTGGGTGGACCACGACGACACCAGCCTCGCCCCCGACCCCGAGTGAGCCCCCGGGTCGCCGTCCTGCTGCCCTGCCACAACGAGGCCCGGTTCCTCCCCGATCTCCTTGGTGCCCTGTTGTCCCAGGTCGAGGCGTGGCCCGGATGGCAGGTGGTGGCGGTGGACGATTCGAGCACCGATGCCACCGGCTCCCTGCTCGACCGGGCCGCCGGTGCCAGCTCCCGCCTCACCGTGATCCACGGCCGGTTCGGCTCGCCCGGCGGCGCCCGCACCGCCGCCGCCTCGTCGCTCACCGTGCTGGCGCCGCCCTCGGCCCAGCACGCCCCGCCCGGCTGGCTGCTCACCACCGATTGTGACGTGGAACTGCCCCACGACTTCGTGGCCGGCTGGGCCGCCCGGCTGGCCGAGCTCGATGGCGACGATGGTGTTGGCGCCGTCAACGGCGGCGAGGCCCAGGAGCACCTGTTCGACGGGCTACCCAACGCGGCGTCGGCGTCGGGGGCGTTCGGCCGGGCTGCGGCCCAGGCCGAGGGGGCCGTGGGCGTGGTGAACCTCAACGGGGTCAACCACGCCGTGCGAACCGAGGCCTACCTCACCGCCGGCCCCTACCTCCAGCCCACCGCCCTCGGCCCCCAGGGCGAGGTCAACCTGGCGGGGGAGGACTGGGATCTGGGCGTGCGGCTCCGCCTGGCCGGCTGGCGGATCGAGGAATGCCCCGTCACGGTTCGGGACCGGGGTCGTCGCCTCCTGGCCGACGTCCATGCCTACCTCAGCGGCGAGGCGTACGAGGGCGCCTTCACCCGCGTCGCAGCCGTCGGGCCCCCGACCGACCTCAGCCCCGAGACGGCGGCCCGGGTGGCCGACGCCACCGTCGACCGGGTGCTCGTCCACTTCTACTTCAAGATCATCCTGGCCCAGCCGGCCCTGCTCGACGGCCCTCTCGGTCTGGAACCGGCCACCGTCGAGGCCATGCGGGCCTGGATGGCCCGCTGGCCCTGGCCGTCCTTCGACGACTCCCGAGCCGGTTTCGTCTACGGGCGCCTGCCCCGGTTCGCCGCCGCCTTCACCGCCGATGTCCGCCGGCAGCTCGATCTGTAGCTGCCCCTCTCCCATCAGCACCGCCAGCACCGCCCGTAGCGCCCGCTCCCGAATCGGAGGAACCTGCGATGCCCCACGTGTCACCCATCACCTGCGTGGACCATCACGGCGCCCGCCAGCTCACGATCACCGGCGGCTACGACGGCCGGGTGACGGCCTGGCGCAACGGCCGGGAGTTGTGGATCACGATGTTCGACGACCTCGTGAACGACGTCCGCCTCAGCGACAACGGGACCGAGGTGGCGGTGGCGGCGGCCGACGGCCATGCCTACGTGCTCGAAACCGGAACCGGCGCCCAGACGGCAGTGTTCGGCCCCCACGGCGACGACGTGAACGTGGTCCGGTGGCTGCCCCGGGGCCGGGGCGTGGTGTGCACCATGGACCACGTCGATCCCACGGTGCAGCTGTGGGAACGGTCGGCCGACGGCACCTGGGCCAACCGGACCCTGGCTCGCCACGGGTCCGGGGTGTTCGGGGCGGCCGTCTCACCCGACGGCACCCGGGTGGCCACGGCCGCCGAGGACCGCACCGGCCGGATCTGGAACCTGGCCACCGGAGAGCAGCTCCACGTGCTCGACCACCCCGGAGACCCCGAGACGATCGACTGGTCGCCCGACGGCACGCTGGTGGCCACCGGCTGTGACGACGACCTGTGCCGCCTGTGGGACCCGGGCACCGGTGAGCTCGTTCGCACGCTCGACGACGCCACCGCCGCCGTGCGCCTGGTGCGCTTCAGCCCCGACGGGAGCCGGCTCGTGGTCGGCGCCTATGACGCCACGCTCCGCAGTTATGACACCGCAACGTGGGCCGTGGCCGAAACCTACGTGCTGCCCATCCAGTGGGAACGGGCGGCCGCCTTTACCGCCGACGGGCTGGTGGTGGGCAGCTTCGGCTCCGAGCCGGTGTTCCACCCCCCGCTGGGCCCAGCGCCGGTGCCGCCCACCGTGGGCATCAACGGACTGGCCGTGGCCGCCGACGGCGCCGTCTTGGTGGCCCGTGACGACGGCAAGGTACTCGACGTCCTGGCCGGGCGGGAGCTGACCCGGCACGCCTCGATCGTCAACACCGTGGCCCCGTCGCCCGACGGATCCACCGTCGCCAGTGGCGACTACCGGGGCGTGCTCCGCCTCACTCGGCGGGCCAGCGGATCGTGCCGACCCGTGGTCGTGGGCCGGGGCGGGCCGATCAACTCGGCGGTGTGGAACACCGACGGCTCGGTGGTCTACACCGCCGGCTACGACGGTCACATCCGGGCCTGGTCGGTCGCCGGGGAAGCCCTCGACGGATGGCGGGCCCATCATTCGCCGATCAAGTCGCTGGCGTGGTCGACCGCCCACGGCGGGCTGGTGGTGGCCGGCTCGGCCGACGGCACCCTGTCGGCCTGGCAGGTGGAGCCGGCGGCGGGCGGTGGCGGTGCCGGCGAGCATCAGCACGCCGAGGTGTGGCGGGCCGAGCGGGCCGACCAGGTGCTGGTCAACTCGGTGGCGGTGGCCGACGGGGCCGGCCTGGTGGTTTCGGCTTCCCGCGACCTGCACCTGCGGCGCTGGGATGTCCTCACCGGGGAGCTGGTGGAACGCCTGCCCCGGGTCCACCGAAAGTCGGTGAAGGCGGTGGCCGTCAGCCCCGACGGCAACCGGATCGTGTCGGGCGCCTATGACGGGCTGGCCGTGGCCTGGGAGCGGCGGGCCGCCCCCGGGCCCGACGCCGGCGAGGCCGCCACCTGGGCCTGGCGGGTGCTCCGCCTCCACGGCAAGCCCGGCGTGCCGGCCGTGGCCCTCACCTCCACCAACGTGCTCACCGCCGGGTGGGACGGCACGGTGGGTCGGTGGAGCACCGGCGGCGAGCTCGTGGCCCGCTACGAGTTGCGGTAGCGGGCAGGCCGCGCCGCCGCCAGGGTCCCCTCGTCAGCTCTCGGACGGCGGAGGGAGCCGCCAGGCCGGGTCCCGGTAGGGGATCCCCACCCGGACCAGCTCATCGAGGATCGCCACCTGCTCGGACACCGGCCGGGACAACAGCAACAGCGAGAGCGGCTGCAGGCGCCACCAGTTGGCGGCCAGCCGGTCGCAGGCCGGGCCCGGTTCGCCGCCCCGGAGTACCAGAGCAGTTTCGGGGCACCACCGGGCGTAGGCCTCGGTCAGATCGACGCCGTCGAGGACGCTGTCGTGGTACCGCAGATCGATCACGGCCAGACGGGGCGGGTCGGCCGCCGCCAGACGGGCAGCGGCCAGGGCATCGGCCGGGCGATGGTGGACAGTGAGCTCGTAGCGCCCGGTGGCCGTCAGGGCGGAGACCACGCCGTCGCCCCGGACCGGCACCGCTTCGACGACCACCAGGCGCTCGATAGTGGCGGGAACCGCTGAGCCGGGGAGGATCGGCTGGTCTCGAAACGTGGTCACTGCCCCCGTCCGTTCCTGCTCAGGTCGCCCGGTCGATTGCCGCTCCCCACTGTGGCCTAGCCGACATAACCGCCCCGTAACAGGTTCGGCCGGCTGGGCTCGGACGGCCTGGGCTCAGATCGGCCGGAGGCTGCTGGGATCGCGCTCGGCGAGGGCCGCGAGCGAGGTGCCGTGGGCCAGGGCCCGGGCCTCGTCGCAGGGCTCGTCGGAACCGGTGAGGGCGGCCAGGTCGAGGCGGTAACGGACCCTCCAGGGCAACATGGCCAGGGTGTCGGCCAGCCGGATGGCCCGGCGCAGCGCCTGTTCACCGGCCCGGCCGGTCGGCTGATCGAGGCTGGCGATGAGGTGGTCGACCGGGCCCAGGTTGCCGATACCGGACGCCAGCACGTAGGCGCCGCCCCTGAACGGCGTGAGCATGGCCTTGGTCGCCTGCACCAGCGACGGTGGCCCGTACCGGCCCACCAGCGGGGCCAGGATGGCCAGGCAGCCGAACCCGGCCGCCGATGGGCGCTCGGCTACCGAACGGGCGATCCGCGCCGACTCGGCCCGGGCCTCGTCTTCCTGCCCGGCGGCCTCCAGGATCGTGGCCCGGGCGGCGGCGAACAACGTGCTCTCGCCGTCGTCGCCGGGGACGGCGTCGATGCTGCCGGCCAGCAGGGCGAGATCTCCGGTGAGGCGCAGGCGGAAGTAGAGCTGAGCCAGACGGAGAATGCCGGCCGAGGTGATCCCGTGCCGGTGGCCGAGGGCGAGGGCCTCGTCGGCGGCGGCGTCGGCCGCTGGCCAGTTCCCATCGTTCTCGTGCAGCAGGGCGGCGAAGATGCCGGCATGCCACTGCCGTTGGGTGTCGCCGGTGCTGATGGCCAGCGCCTCGAACTCGGCGTGGGCCTTGCGGGCCTGGTCGATGGCGCCGGAGGCGAAGTGGTCGAGGGCGGCGAACTGGGCCAGCCGGCACCGGGCCGAGGCCGCCATGGTGAGACCGGCAGTGGCTGCGTCCATCTCGGCCAGTCGCCGGCCGGCCGCCATGGTGAGGGCGGCGACGAAACGTCGGGTGAGGGCCGCCTCAGCCCGCTCGTCGTCGTCGGTGGCGAGATCGGCCGCCCGCCCCGCCCATCGGCCGGCATCGGCCAGCCGGCCGACCATCGCCGCCTGGCGGGCCACGTTCACCGCCTGACGCACCCGTCGGGTCGGGTCGAGGCCGTCGGGGGGGATGGCCAGGAGCTGGTCCAGGCGGTCGTGCTCACCGTCGCTGATCTCGGCCGCCGGCAGGCCACTGAGGGCGGCGTCGAGCGCCAGGCTCCAGCAGCGGTCGGCTGCCGCCTGCTCGAAGGCCCGGGCCCGCACGGTGACGCTCCGGGTGCGCATGCCGGCCAGGCTCAGGGCGGTGGCGTAGTCGACCATGGCGGCCACGTCGAGGCCGGCCGCCCCCACGTCCACCGCGGTGCGGAAGGCGGCCACCGCCTCCCAGTAGGCCCCGGCGGCCAGGTGCTCCCGGGCTGAGCTGATCACCGTGGTCTGAGCAAGCTCCGGCGGAACGAGGGTGCTGGCCGCCACGAGATGCCGGGCCAGGTCGTGGACCGAGTCGGTCAACTGGGCCGCCCGTTCGTGCAGCCGGGCCTGCTGGGTGGTCAGGAGGCCCCGCCGGAGGGCGTCGGCTACCAGCTGGTGGGACAGCTCGAAGGCCCCCAGTTGTTCGCCCTCCACCGCCAGGCCATGGCGCACGAGCTCGGTGAGGGGCGACTCCAGGCTGCCCTCGGTCCGCTCCAGCAGGTGGCTCAGATCCGCCATGTGGAAGGGGGAGCCGAGCACGGCCGCGGCAGCGCCCACCAGGCGGGCGTCCTCGCTGAGGGGAGCGAGCCGGCGGTCGTACAACGCGTTCACGTCGGGGCGGGGCGTGGCCGGCAGGTCTCCTCCATCGACCCCTTCGTCGAGCAGGGCGTTGGCCACGCCGGGAAGGCCGCCGCTGGCGTGGTGCAACCAGCGGGCCAGCTGGGCCCGGTTGGCGAACGACGCCTCCGGCCGCCGATGCTCCACCAACTCGGCCGTCTCGGCCTCGGTGAGCGGCTCCAGGGTGAGGCTGGCCACGCCGGGGAGACGGTCGAGTGCCTGGTGGAGGGCCAGCCACGGGGCGTCGCCGGTATCGGGCCGGGCCGCCACCACCAGGGTGAGGGCTCCGTCGGCGGCGGCGTGGGCCAGGTACTCGACGGCGTCGCAGCTCATGGAGTCGAGCCAGTGGGCGTCGTCCACCACCAGCACGAGCGGGCGGCCGGCGGCCTCGGCCTCCAGGATGGCGAGCAGACGGGCGGCGAGCACGCCCCGGCCGGGCAGCGAGTCGGCCACTGGCGTGTCGTCGGCCGCCAACAGGGCCCGGAAGGCGGGCAGCACGCTGGAGAACGGGCCGAAGCCCACCCGGCCCCCTTCGCTGCCGGCGACCCGCACCACGTGGGCGCCGGCTTCAGCCGCCCGGTGCATGGCCTCCGCCAGCAGGGTGGTCTTGCCCCAGGCGGCCCGGCCCCGGACGACGATCACGGGATTGGGGCCGGAACCATCGAGGCCGTCGAGGGCCTCCAGCTCAGCCCGGCGGCCCACGAAGGGAGCGGCCCGGACCCGGCTCATCCGGCTCTGACTTGTCGCCCGGGCGGGACCACCGGGGAGCGTGGGGCTGGTGCCGGGCACAGCGGACGGAACGCCTGGTGCTGCCACCGGGTCTACCGTCGGGTCGTCGAGGTCGACGGTGCCGCCGGCGATGGCGGCCCGCAGCTTCGCCAGCCGGGGCGACGGGGACAGTCCCTCGGTGTGCCGGGCGTCGATTGTGCGGTCGATGATGGCCAGGGCCTCGTCGATCCGCCCCGCCCTGGCGTGGATGAGGGCCACGGCGGCGCACAGGGCCTCGTCGGTGGGGTAGGCCAGGTGGTGACGGGTGACGATCACCAGCAGGCGGGGGGATGCCGTCTCGGGGTGGCGGGCCAGCTTGGCGATGGCCGAGTGCTGGGCCGCCCGGTAGTCGGCCTGGGCCGCCTCCAGGGCGGGAAAAGGCTCGATGGAGCGGGTGAGATCGACCTCGGCCAGGTGGGCTTCGAACCGCGGATCCCACCCGATACCGGAGCGGTCGAGGTGAAGTAGCTCCCACCCGTCGACGGCCGTCGGGTCCACGGGGAGGCGGTAGCGGCCGCCGTCGGACCGCAGCGGTAGATCGATGGCGCCGGCCAGCCGGTTGATGGCCACCCGGACGTGGCTCGGCCAGTCGGATGGGAGGTCGTTGACCCAGAGCTGGTCGGCCAGCCAGTCGATCGTCTGTCCGTCGGGGCCGGCCACGGCCAGGATGGCGAGCGTCCGCCGGCGGTGTTTCGACACCTTGACCGGCACGCCGGCGCGCGTCACCGTCACCGGACCGAGCACAGAGATTCGGACGTCGGCGGTGGGTCCAGGCATCACCTCCGGCCGGTTCATGGGCTCGGAGGTGGTGGGCAGGTTCGTCTCATCCCCCACGGGAACAGTTAACAGTGAAACGTCCCGCCGCACACGTCCCGCCGTCCATGTGGCCCGGACCGTCCGAAAATAGGGGAGATGTCCCCGGTGTGTTGCTCGCCACTTGCGGTCGAAAGCTATAGCGTCATGTGACAGATGGTTCGGGCCAGCTCCCGGGTGTCTGGTGCGGACGGGCGAAGGCAAGGGCGAGAGCGGGGTGTCGTGTATCAGCTCGGCGAGGTGATCGGACGGGGCGCGACCGGTGTGGTTCACCGATCGCACG
Organism: uncultured Actinomycetes bacterium; assembly: GCA_902826025.1. Lineage (GTDB taxonomy): Bacteria > Actinomycetota > Acidimicrobiia > Acidimicrobiales > SZUA-35 > CADEDH01. The sequence continues at coordinate 7,395 of CADEDH010000013.1, read as the reverse complement.
ATCCGGTGTCGGGGCGCGCCTTGGCGGTGAAGGTGCTGCACCCCCATCTGGTGGGCGACACCAAGGCGACCAGCCGATTCATCCAGGAGCGCCACGTGCTCAGCCGGGTCTCGCACCCCAACGTGGTGAGCGTGATCGAGCTGGTGGCCGAGGGCGACCAGCTGTCCATCGTGATGGAGCTGGTGGACGGGGGAGACCTCAAGCAGCTCCACCAGCGGGCCCGTCCCCGGCCGTCGGAGGCGGTGGCCATGGTGGCCCGGATCGCCGACGCCCTGGCTGCGCTGCACGCCGCCGGTGTGGTACACCGCGACCTCAAACCGGCCAACGTGCTCATCGAGGAGACAGCCGACGGGCCGATACCCAAGATCACCGATTTCGGGCTGTCCCGCCTGGTGGAGGAGGGGATGAGCCAGTCGTCGGCGGCCGTCGGCACGCCGCTGTACATGGCCCCCGAGGCGGTGGAGTTGGCCGCCACCACGGGCCCGCCGGCCGATGTGTACGCCCTGGGGATCATGCTCTACGAGTTGCTGATCGGGGAGCCGCCGTTCGTGGGCGGCGGGACGATGGCGATCCTCCGGGCGCACAGCGTGGAGGTGCCGGCGATGATCGAGGGAGTGCCGGCCGAGGTCCAGGCCGTTGTGCGCCAGACGTTGGCCAAGGACGCGGCGGCCCGGCCCACGGCCGCCCAGCTGCGGGACCGGTTGCAGGCTGCGTTCGGGACCATCGACGACACCGTCGCACCTCGGGCCGTGCCCGACGCGAGCTTGCCGGAGTCGGACACCATCACCCGGATGCGGCCCCTGGTGGGGGCGGGTGTCGGCGGATCGGGCGGGTCCGGCGGATTCGGCTCGGGCGGGCATCGGGCGGTGATGTTCGACGATCCCGACATGACCGTGGCCGCCGGTTCGCCGTCGGCCTCGCTCTCGCCGTCGCTGCTGGTGGCGCTGCCCGAACGGCGCATCGGCCCGTGGCCGGCCGAGCGGGTGATGATCGCCGCCGCCACCGCGCTGGTGGCATTGGTGCTGGTCGGCGTGGTGGTGACGGTGAAGGTGGCCGGGGGCGACAAGGTCGACCCCGATACCTTCTCCTACGCCTTCGACCCCCAACTGGTGGGCGAAGGCGGGATCGCCACCCGGCACTGGTCGTTGTCGTCCGACGGCAAGGTGCTCACCGGCGACCTCAAGGTCTTCAACGGGGGTGCTGCCCCGCTGACGTTCGATTTCGTGGAGGTGTTACCCGAATCGGTGGCGGCCGACATGGCTGACGTCCGCTTCGACCCCGCCGCCACCGAGCTGCTGGGCGACGACCGGGCGGCGGTGCTACGGGTCGAAGGCCTCGACCCCAGGGGCACGGCCGACTTCGCCTACACCATCGACCTGGCGGCGGGTGACGCCTCGCTGGAGCGACTCACGGAGCTGGCCCAGGATCAGATCGCGGCCGAGGCGGCGTTCTACGACAAGCAGGAGAACGCCGATCGAGAGGAGCCGGAGAGCCTCGACATCGCCGATCTGTCGATCACCCCTGGTGACTTGAACCTGCGGGTCGGCGAAGAACAGGATCTCGTGCTCGCCGGTCATCTGGCCGACGGGTCGGTGGCGCCGCCCGAGGCACTGGTGGCGGCGGCGTGGTCGACGAGCGACGCAGGGGTGGCCAACATGGTGGGCAACCGGGTTCTCCCCCTGGCCGCCGGCACCGCCACCATCACCGCCCAGGTCGGCGACGCCGCGGCGTCCGTCCCGATCCTGGTCGAAAACCCCATCGAAGTCGTCGCCGGGCCCGGGGTGACGCAAACGACCAAGGCGGGCGAGACCACGAGCTCAACCACCGGCGGCACCACCACCAGCCCCACCAGCACGTCCAACCCCGCTACGACCGTGGCTCCTGGGGCACCGGGGGTCCTGTCGGTCAGTGAGGTGGGGCTGAACGGGGTGTCGCTCGCCTGGTCGCCCCCGGCCGACAATGGTGGCGCCGCGGTCGACATGTACGAGGTCCGCTATCAGGGTGGACCGTCGAAGCAGACGAGCGGCACCACAATGAGTTTCGACGGGCTCGCGTACGCCACGACGTACAAGTTCGAGGCCCGGGCCCGCAATAGCGTCGGTTGGGGTCCTTGGGGCGGAACGAGCGGCGGCCATCTCACTGCGGAGAAGCCCGGCGTGCCGGACCTCGGTACCCCCGTTGCGAGCAAGATCACCGAGACATCGGCCACCATCTCCTTCACCAGCTCTCTCTGTACGACGGCCGACTACGACCTGGGCGGAGGCATCGGTCACCGCTCGCCGGGCTGGCCGCGAGCGTGGCAGAACAACGTCAACTGCTGGTTCAGCCACGGATGGAACTTCACCGGCCTCAAAGCAGGGACCACGTATACGGTCTCCATCGACGTCAAGGACACCGGCGGTGGCACCTACAGGACGAAGAGCATCACGTTCTCGACGCTCGTGCCACCCGACCCACCCATCTCGGGGTTGACAGTAGTGGGCTTCACTGAGAACTCGGTCACGGTTACAGCGACTTCCAGCGTCTGCGCGATCATGCAGCTGAACTTGCTCGGAGTAGCTGGCGGGATCGTCTCAACCGGTTCCTGCGCCACCACATTCACCCACACATACCAGTCGCTGAATCCCAGTCAGGCCTATGCGATCAGGCTCACCGGCAAGGCCGGCGACGTCGACATACCGCAACAGACAGCCGCTGCGACCACCAAACCTGCCACGGTCATCACGCCCGCTCCGAACACGACCTCGTCCATCGCCGGGTGAGTCTGGCCCCGCTGAGGCGCTCACAGCTGGGTGAGGTACCAGCGGTGGGCGAGGAGCTCGGAGCGCCAGAGGTCGCCGGGGGTGATCCAGCGCAGGGCGTCCTCTTCGATGGGGGCGCTGCCGGTGAGGCCGGTGCCGGCGGCGAGCACTCCCAGGGCCACGGCCCGGGTCAGCCCGATCAGCTGGTCGCTGGTGATGCGGCTCCCGGCACCGGCTCGGAGCGGCCGGCGCTGGCGACGGGCCAGGTCGAGCAGGCTAGGCCGCCGGGCCCCACAGCGGGAACCCACGAGATCGACCTTCAGCGGCAACTCGGCATCGGTCAACGCCGCGGCGATGAACGACGAGCAGGTGTAGTTCCGATCATCGCGGCCGTGCGGGACGCGGTCCAGGGCCGATGCGGCGGCCCGCAGGGCCCGCTCCAGCACCGGTTCATCGGCCGGTAGCGCGTAGCACCGCGACACCGACACCAGCCCGGCCAGGATCAGGTCATCCCAGGCGTAGACCTGGGGGCGGTCGACGAAGGTCGCCGTCCAGCGGGCGGCCTGCGCCGCCTGGATCTGATGGGCCGGCGCCACCCGACCCACGGCCATCGCCTCGTACCGGTCCACGATGGAGGCCAGCGGCCGCAGCCCGAAGTGGGGGCCCGCCACCTCGGAGATCGACAGCCCCCCGTCCCGATCGGCCACGGCCAGCCCCACGTGGCGCCACGGTTCGCCGGCCCGGGTGCACAGGTCCTGCAGCAGCCCGGGGCGGGCGCAGAACACGAGGTCGCCCTCCACCACCTGGTCGAGGGTGAGCGTGCCGTCGACCAGCGGCGCGTCGGGCGTCACCCTTCCGTCGCTCACGGACGACTCGTCGGGGGGCGCGGCTGTGTTCACAGTGGTCATGGCATGTTCTCCTTGGTCGGGGTTCTCAGTCGGGGTGGCCGAGGTAGGCCCAGGCGGCCCAGGAGTCGGCCGGCAACGGCCGGTGGAGGAGGAGCGCCTGGCGGAGCGCCTCCAGCGGGCCTACGCCCACGGCCAGGCGCCGGTGATAGGCGGCCATCACGGTCACGCAGGCGTGGTCCTCAACCGGCCACAGCGTGCCGACCACCGATGCAACCCCCGGCGGCAAGGTCGCCGGCAGCGAGCTGCAGCCGCTCAGCACCAGGTGGTCCCGCCCGTCGCCGCCCCGCCCGGCGGTCGCCCCGGGCTCGTGGCCGGCCACGTGGATCAGCGATGCTCCTCCCGGAGTTCCGGCGTTGCCCACCAGACACCGTTCCAGGGCGACCGCCGGGAGCCCCCGCTCGTCACCCCGCCGGTGCTCGAGGCGGAAGTGGCGACGGCGGGGCATCGCCTTGTCGGCTCCGGCCGACGACCGGTAGCACTGGGTCAACTCGAACAGGGCCGGCCGGTCGGGCCGGTGGGCCGTCTCCAGCGGGAGCTGGGCCAACACCGCGTCGTCGAGGTGGAGCATCACCCGGGGCAGGCCGGCCACCAGGTCGATCAGGTGGACCGCCACCTGCTCGTAGACCACGTGCAGGAACCGCTCGGTGGGGGTGACGGCTCCGCATCCGTCTCCACCAGCCGACGAAGGGGCCCCGTCGCCATCGACGACGGCCGCACTGTGCCAGGCGACGAGTTCGGCCAGAGCGCCGCGGTGCACCCGGCGCAGGGTGAACCGCCCGGTGGGGGCGGCCCCGGCGAGTTGCACCGTCAGCCGGCCGTCGCTCCTGAATCCGAGCCGACACACCACTGCCGGGATCGACCGCTCCTTGGGCGCGTCGAAGCCTGCCTGTGCAGGACCGAGCACGTCATCACCTCCGCCGAGAGCTGCGGGCCGCCCCGTTGCGGCCCACAGAACGCTACGTCGCCGCTGCGGCTCGGTGGCGGGAGAACTGCCCATGGTCGGAGTCATGGATCGAGCGTGCCAGTAGCCGGCACGGCTCGGTAGTGGGGATCACTCCCCTTCGGCCACCCGGCCTCGCTAACGGATGACGGGGGGCCAAGAGGTGAGGGCCGGCCACAGGGCGGGCCCGCCGGCGGCGACCACCGAACGGCCGAGCACGGCCGCCCACTCGGCGTCGGAGCCGTACTCGTCCCGCCACGCCCACAGCCGGCGGGTGGAGTACTGCAGGCGGTGCTCGTCGGTGTAGCCGATGGCGCCGTGGATCTGGTGGGCCAGCCGGTTGATGGTGCCCACGGCCCGGCCGGTCACGGTCTTGGCCGCGGCGATGGCCCGCACCGCCTCGTGGGCGTCGGCCCCGCTGGCCACGACATCGACGGCATTGTCGGCGGCCGCCTCGGCCGCCGCCGCCTCGCCCGCCATCTGGGCCAGGTACTGCTGGAGCACCTGGAACTTGCCGATGGCCCGGCCGAACTGTTCCCGCTCGTTGCAGTACTGGACCGACAGCTCGGCCGCCTGGCCCAGCGCCCCGGCCATGGTCAGCGATCGGGCCAGTGCCCCCCGGGCCCGCACATCGAGGGGGGACGGCCCGGGCTGGAGCGACACCCCGCTCACGGTCACGTCGGCCCACGGCTCGCCGGCCTGGTTCACCCCGCTGCGGGCCACGGTGGCGGCCGACGCCGGGGCCAGGCCGACCCCGCCCTCACCCACCACAACGAGGTGCTCGGCCGTCGGGCACCAGTAGGCCCGGGCCGGCCCGGCCTCGGCCTCGATGACAACGGCCACCGGCCCGTCGGGCAGAGCGATACCGGCCTGCTCGCACACCCAGCCACCCACCAGCGACAGCTCCACCAGCGGCACCGGGGCGGCGAACCGCCCGACGGCCTTGGCGATGGCGGCCGCATCCTGCGGGGAGCCACCGGAGCCCCCGGCCGACTCGGCCAGGCCAACGGTCGCCATCCCCGACTCCCACAGGGCCCCCCACACCTTGGCGTTGAGCCCGCCCTCGGCGGCCCCGATCACCTCGGGCGTGCACAGGTCGCCCAGCATCGACTCGATCGTCTCGATCAGCAGCGGATCAACAGAGGCCATCGCTCAGCGCACTCCCAGTTCACGGGCCACGATGCCCCGAAGGATCTCATTGGTACCGCCCCGCAGGGTGAAGCCCGGCGCCGACAGCACCGACTCGACCACCAAGGCGTCGAAGGTCTCGTTGTGGCCCGGGGGCACGATCTTGCGGGCCACCTCGGGGATCTCGCCCTCGAGCTGGGTGCCCAGATCTTTCACCAGGGCGGCCTCGGTGACCGGCGACCGCCCGGCGTCGAGCGACATGGCCACCGAGATCGACAGGCGCCGCAGGGCCGACATCCGGGCCACCAGCGTGCCCAGCTCGGCCGCCGCCTCGGCTGACGGATCGGGACCGACGGCGTCGACCAGGGCCGCCAGCAGGGGATAGGTGGACAGGATGCGCTCTGGGCCGGAGCGCTCGAAGGCCAGCTCGCCGATCACCTGGGCCCAGCCGTTGCCCTCCACGCCCAGCAGCATGTGGTCGGGCACGAACACGTCGGTCATGACCACCTCGTTGAAGTGGTGGTGGCCCGACAACAGGCGGATGGGACGGATCTCCACCCCGGGGGAGCGAAGGTCGAGCACGAACTGGCTCATGCCGTTGTGGCGGCCCTGGGCCTCGTCCACCGGCGTGGTGCGCACCAGCACGATGAAGTAGTGGTTGTTGTGGGCCTGGCTCGTCCACACCTTGGTGCCGTTGACGATGTAGCCGCCGTCGACCTTGCGGGCCGACGACCGGATCGAGGCCAGGTCGGATCCCGAGTCGGGCTCCGACATGCCGATCGAGAAGTACACCTCGCCGGACACGATGCCCGGCACCAGCTCTTCCTTGATGGCGTCGTTGCCGTGCTTGATGATCGACGGGCCGCTCTGGCGCTCGGCGATCCAGTGGGCGGCGATCGGGGCCCCGTGGGCCAGCAGCTCCTCAACGACCACGAAACGGTCGAGGGCCGAGCGGGCCTGGCCCCCGTACTCCCTGGGGTAGGTGAGGCCGAGGAATCCGGCGGCCCCCAGCTTCTTGGAGAACGAGGCGTCGTGGCCCGAGAGCCAGGTGTCGACCTTGGGCGTGTAGCTACCGGCTGCCAGCTCGGAAGCCAGGAACTCCCGGATCCGGCCCCGGATCTCTTCGGTGGAGGCCGGCAGGGCGGCGTCGGGGAACGTGAGGCGATTGGCCATGGCCTACGTTGTAGCGCCTCCGATGGCTGGGACGAAATATCGTGGCGGTGATGACCACCACCCCGTCCCCCGTTCCCACCGGCGTGGACGGCGACGCCGCCGCTCCCCGCCGCGGCCTGGGCTACGTCGCCGCCGTGGGGGCGCTGGTGTTCTGGGGCGGGCAGGCCGTGATCGCCAAGGGGATCGAGCTCGACCCCCTGCCGCTGGTCTTCTACCGGATCTGGTTGGCCGTGGTGTGGAGCGTGGGGATGCTCTACGTCACCGGCGGGCGGCTGAGCCGCGCCCTGCTGCGGCGCTGTCTGCTGGGCGGCATCGCTTTCGGGCTCGACCTCGTACTGTTCTTCACCGCGCTGAAGCTCACCACGGTGGCCAACACCACGGTGATCGCCTCCCTCCAGCCGGTGCTGCTGGTGTTCGCCGCCCCCCTGCTGTTCCACGAGAAGATCAAGGTCCACGAGGTCCTGCTGGCGGCGGTGGCCATCGTGGGCGTGGTGCTGGTGGTGTT
>CADEDH010000012.1:105085-111780 GCA_902826025.1 uncultured Actinomycetes bacterium | reverse complement strand
CTTGTTTCGCAACCCAAGGAGGGGTCGGCATGGGACTGCTGGATGGGAAGGTGGCCATCGTCACCGGCGGCGGGCGGGGGCTGGGGCGTAGTCACGCCCTCCTGCTGGCCGAAGAGGGCGCATCGGTGGTGGTCAACGACCTGGGCGGCGAGTGGGACGGCAGCGGTGCCGACACCCGGGCCGCCTCCGAGGTGGCAGCCGAGATCACGGCGGCCGGCGGCAAGGCCGTGGCCAACTTCGACGACGTGGCCGACTGGGAAGGCGGCCAGCGGATGATCAACCAGGCCATCGATGCCTTCGGCGGGCTCGACGCCCTGGTCTGCAACGCCGGCTTCGTCCGTGACCGCACCGTGTTCAACATGACCGAGGGCGAGTGGGACTCGGTGGTCCGGGTCCACATGAAGGGCCACTTCGTGCCCACCCGCTGGGCCACCGCCTACTGGCGGGAGCGGTTCAAGGAGACCAACGAGCCGGTCAACGCCCGCATCGTCTACACCGCCTCCGAGGCCGGCCTGTACGGAAACGCCGGCCAGGCCAACTACTCGGCGGCCAAGGCCGGCATCGCCTCCATGGCCATCGTGGTGGCTCGGGAGATGGAGAAGTACGGGGTCACCTGCAACACCCTCAACCCCCGGGCCCGCACCCGCATGACGATCAACACCTTCGGCGCCGACCGCCTCACCGGCAAGGAAGGCGAGTTCGACTACAACGACCCCGACAACGTGTCGCCCCTCGTCGCCTTCCTGTGCAGCGACGCCGCCGCCGACATCACCGGTCAGACGTTCGTGGCCGGCGGCGACACCGTGGCCTGGATGCAGGGCTGGACCCGGGCCAATCGGGTGAAGAAGGACAAGGACCGCTGGACCCCCTCCGAGCTCGTCGCCGCCAAGGCCGAGCTGTTCGGCGACAAGTCCACCCGCCCGCCCCGCTTCGGCTGATCGATCGTTCTGAGGAGCCTGAACCGCGCTCAGCGCGGTTCAGGCTCCTAATTTCGGCTCACTACCCGTGCCAGCCGCCGTCGACGACGAACTCCTGGCCGGTGACCCAGGTCGACGTGGGCCCGACGAGATAGAAGGCCATACCGGCGATGTCTTCCGGCAGGCCGATGCGGCCGATCGGAGCCGAGCGGGCCATCTTGGCCCGCTGCTCGTCGTCGAGCCCGCCGGCCTGGTTCAGCATGTCGGTGTCGATGAAGCCGGGGTGGATCGAGTTCACCCGGATCTGGTGACGGCCCAGCTCCTTGGCCGCGATCTTGGTCATGCCCCGCACCGCCCACTTGGACGCCCCGTAGGCGGTCGACCCGAACAGGCCCTGCATGCCGGCCACGGAGCTGATGTTGACTATCGAGCCGCCGTTGCCGGCCTCGATCATGGCCCGCGCCGCCGCCCGCATACCCAGGAACACGCCGGTCTGGTTGACCGCCATCGTGATCTGCCAGTCGTCCATGGTCGTGTTGACCAGGCGCCCCATGCGGGCGATGCCGGCGTTGTTGATCAGGATGTCGAGCCGGCCGTGGCGGGCCATGATGTCGGCCACCACCTGGTCCCAGCTCTCCTCCGACGTGACGTCGAGGTGGACGTACTCCGCCCCGTCGATGCTGCCGGCGGTGGCCTCGCCGTCCTCGTCGATCACATCGGCCAAGACCACGGTGGCCCCTCGGGAGGCGAACAGCCGTCCCTCGGCCGCGCCCTGGCCCTTGGCCCGGGCACCGCCCGTGATCAGTGCCACCTGGCCGGCCAGCTCCTTGCCGATCTCGGTCGTCATCGTCCGTGCTCCTCTTCGCTGTCGGTCGGCGTATCGGTCGGGGCCCTGTCTAACCCGGCGGGGCGGAGGCTGTCGAGCAGGGCCAGGAGGTGGAGGCGGAGCATCTCGGCGTTGTCGCCGAAGGGGGCGTGGTTGTTGATCTCCAGCGACACGAATCCGTGGAGGGCGGCGAATGGGGCGAACAGGCGGGACCGCTCGGCCACCGGCAGGTCCAGGAAGGCCATGACGTCCAGCGGCGCGGCCCGGCCCTGCAACTCACCCACCAGGCGGAGGAACGGCGCCCCCACCGCCATCTCGGCCTCGACGGTGAGACCGTCCGGCGGGGCGGCGTAGCCCGGGATCTGGTCGGTGAAGATGAGGTTGAACTGCTGGGGGTTGGCCACCGCCCAGGCCCGGTAGGCCAGGCAGGTGGCGAGCAGACGGTCCTCGATCGAGCCCCCGTCGGTGCCGTCGCCCTCGGCCGCCGCCGCCACGTGGGCCGCCAGGTCGCCGAAGCTGTCGAGCAGGATGCGGGTGAACAGGTCGTCGATCCCGTCCACATAGGTGTAGAGGGAGGCCGGGTTCATCCCCACCTCCTTGGCGATGCCCCGCCATGACACGGCCGACGGGCCGCCCTCGGCCAGCTGGCGGCGGCCGATGGCCACGATCTCGCCGGTCAGCTCGCGTCGAAGCCGTTCCCGTCGGTTCAGTTGGTCGGTGGCATCGTCGTCCCCGGTCATGGTGTGACCGACGGTACCCATGCCCGGCCCTTGACGACCAAACACTGTTTGGTGTTTGATCCAAACTATGTTGGAAAACCAAACATCGTTTGAAGAGTTGGACGTCACGATCGTGCGATGCCCCGTGGTGCTGGGGGCAGGGCCGGTGGGGCGGGCAGTGGCGGCCCAGCTCGCCTCCGGGGGAGCGGTGCCGCGGGTGCTGACCCGATCCGGCACGTCGGTGCCGGGCGCCCGGTCGGCCGCCGTCGATGTGACCGACGCAGGCGCCCTGGCCGCCGCTCTGGCCGGAGCCGACGTGGTGTTCCAGTGCGCCCAGCCGGCCTACCACCGTTGGGCCGCCGAGTTCCCGGCCCTCCAGCGCTCGGCCCTCGACGCCTGCGCCCGGACCGGCGCCGGGCTGGTGGCGGTGGAGAACCTCTACCCCTACGGTGCCGTGGCCGGCCCGATCACCGAGTCGATGCCGTTCAACCCGTGCTCGGCCAAGGGCGAGGTCCGGGCCCGGATGGCCACTGAGCTGGCCGCCGCTCACACCGAGGGGCGGGTCCGCACCGCCGCCGTGCGGGCCAGCGACTTCCTCGGCCCCGGCGTGGGGGCATCGGCCTACGGCGACCGCTTCGTCGGGCCGCTGGCGAAGGGTAGGGCAGCCGACGTGTTCGGCGACCCCGACACGAGGCACTCCGTCAGCTTCGTGCCCGACCTGGCCGCCGCACTGGTTGCGGTGGCCGAGCGGCCGGGAGCCTGGGGTCGGGCGTGGCACGCTCCCACCGCGCCGGCCATCACCCAGCGCCATCTGGTGGAGCTGGTGGCGGCGGCCGCCGGCACCGAGCCCCGGCTACGGGTGGTGAAGCCGTGGATGCTGCGTCTGGTCGGCCTGTTCAACCCCGGCGCCCGGGAGACGGTGGAGATGCTCTACGAGTTCGAGGCCGACTTCGTGCTCGACTCCTCAGCGGCCGAGGGCGCGCTCGGTCTCACCCCGACCCCCTTGGCCGACGCCGCAGCCGCCACCGTCGCCGGCCGGCGGTGAGCGACCCGCTCAGCTCCGGGCGGGGATGGTGACGATGGCGTGGCCGGGGCAGGTGGGGTCGCCGTTCTGGTTGACCACGTCGATATCGAGCTTGATGCGGTGCTCGCCGTCTTCCACCAGCTTCTCGGTCACCTTGCCGGTGACGGTGAGCACGTCGTTCTTCTGGTTGATGGCCCGGAACTGGCAGCCGATCTCCCGGATCTGGCCCTCGTCACCGATCCAGTCCTGCAGGGCGTTGACGATGTAGGCGTAGCGGAGGTTGCCCATGCCGAAGGCGCCCTGCTCGTTGAGCGCCGCCCGGCCCGCCTCGTCGTCCATGTGGATGGGGATGAACTCGTCGTTGACGGCGGCGTAGCGGTTCCAGTGCATGAAGTCGGTCTTGCGGCTCCAGGCCGGGATGGTGTCGCCGACGTTCACGTCCTCGAAGTACACGTTGATGGTCATGTCTGATCCTTCGTCTCGTCGCGGTGGTCTTCGGGGTCGGGCTCAGTAGAGGATGGCGGTTGATACCCGCCGCTTGACCAGCTCGCCGTCCTGGTTGTGCCACTCCATCTCGGAGTAGCTGAAGAGCGTGAGCCCGAGGCGGGTGTCGCGCTCCTCCCAATCCCGCAGGCGGTTGCGCATGGTGATCACGTCGCCCGGGCGCATGGGCACGCCGTAGGTCTCGACCTGGCCGCCGTTCATGCCCCGCAGGCGCCGCTTCGGCTTCTCCTTGGGCTTGTCGGCCTTGGCCGGCTTGTCCTTGGGGGTGACGATGGGCCAGGCGAACGGGTTGAAGTCGGGAGGGGCGATGATCGAGCCCCAGCGGGTGTCGGTGGCGTAGTCGGTGTCCCAGAAGATGGCGGGTGGGGTCTCAGGCCAGTAGACGGCGATGGCCCATTTGCGGATGTCCGACTCCGAGATCGGAGGCGACACCCGCTCCGAGCCCCAGACCCCCTTGCGCTCGATCATGTCGTCGGTAACCAGCGTGTCAGGTGCGCTGTCGGTCATGCGCCGTCCCCCTTGTCGACTCCGCCCCATGCTGCTCGCCCTCACCGCCCGGTGCAATCCGAGCCGGCTACTGCCAGTACTGCATGATGTACTGCATCCGGTCGGCCCGCTTGTTGTCGCGACCGACGAAGCATTGGGCCGACCAGGTCTTCACCGCAGCCAGCGCAAGCTCGGCATCGGCCTTGGTGTCCAGCATCAACATGCGGGACGGGCCTTCACTCAACAGCCAGCCGTTCGCACCCTCGTCGGTGATGCTCAGCTTGGTCGGGTGGTAGGGGATGCAGTCGGGAGCTTCCACGGTCGGCGTCAGGCCTGAGCTGCCGATCCAGAATTCCACGATGTAGTTGGCTCGATTCGGCCGAGTGTTGTCACGGCCGATGAAGCAGTGGCTCGTATGCCGTTGGGCGACGGCCAGAGCGGCCTGGGCGTCGGTGCCGTTGTCGAGCACCTTCATTCGGGACGAGCCGTCGGTGAGCAGCCACCCTCTCGTTCCCTCGTCGGTGATCCGTAGCTTGCCCGGGTCGTAGGGGAGGCAGTCGGTGAGCGCAGGGGCGGCGGCAGTGATGGAGGTCGTGGTGTCGGGTGGCACCTCGGTGGTGGTGGTCGTGTCGGGGTCGGACACCGGTGCCGTCTCCGTGGTGGTGTCCCGGCTCGACGAGGTGGAGTTGCCCGACTCGGTTGTATGGCTGCTGGTGGAGGTGGTGCTCTGGCCGCTCGTGGTCACATCAGGTGAGGGGGCGGTGACATCGACCAGTGTGCTCTCCGTTGTCGACCCGATTCCGATGCCGGCAGCGTCGGCCCTCGTCAATGTCGTGGTCGGCCATTCGTGCACGGCGCTGAAAACGATGAGGGTGACGCCGATGGCGACCAGGATCAGCCACGGGGGTCCTTCGATTCTCAGACCATGCCACCCGCTGCTGCTGGTCCCGGGGCCGAACCCCCGCACCGCGAAGTACAACCCAACGGCGACGAGCAACAAGCCGAGCGCGATCAGCAGGTACTGCATGGCACCTCCTCCAGTCCCGACGAAACGTTCTCGGCCACACAGAGTTGAGGCGGCCGGGTTGGATACGCGGGTTGGTGAGGACGGCCGTCCGTTCGCCCGACTTCGGCCGGCCCACTACGGTCGGTCGGACAGATCGTCGGGCCGAACGTGACAGGGGAGTGGAGACCATGGGCAAGCGGATCGCCATCGTGGGCGTGGGGGCGCTGGGCGGGTACGTGGGCGGGCACCTGGCCCGGGCCGGGCATGACGTGACCCTGATCGACTTCTGGCCGGCCAACATCGAGGCCATCCGGGCCGACGGGCTCCAGCTCGACGGCCTCTCCGAGGAGGAGCGGTTCACCGCCCATCCCACCCAGGCCCTCCACGTGAGCGATGTCCAGGCCCTCGCGTTCCAGGACCCGATCGACATCGCCATGGTGTCGGTGAAGTCGTACGACACCGAGTGGGCCACCACACTCATCCGCCAGTACCTGGCCCCCGCCGGCTACGTGGTCTCTCTCCAGAACTGCCTCAACGAGGAACGCATCGCCGGCATCGTGGGCTGGGGCCGCACGGTGGGCGCCATCGCTTCCATGATCTCGGTCGACATGAACGCCGCCGGTTCGGTGATGCGCACCGTGCCCAAGATGGGCGACCGCCACACCGTATTCCGGGCCGGGGAGGTCCACGGCCGGGTCAGCACCCGCATCGAGGAGTTGGTGGCCCTGTTCTCCCTGGTCGACTCGGCCAAGCCGACCACCAACCTGTGGGGTGAACGCTGGTCGAAGCTGGTGCTGAACGGCATGGTCAACGGGGTCTCGTCGGCCACCGGGCTGCCGGTGGCCGAAGTCAACGCCAACCCCGCAGTGCGCCGGTTCACCATCGCGCTGGCCGGTGAGGCGGTGCGGATCGGCCAGGCCCTGGGCTACGAGCTGGAGGAGATCGGCCGGTTCGAGCCCGAGGAGCTGGCCCTCGCCGCCGAGGGGAACACCGAGGCGTTCGAGAAGGTCGACGGCGCCCTGGCCAAGCAGACGGCCAAGAACGAGCGCGACGCCATCCGCCGCCCGTCGATGGCCCAGGACGTGCTGAAGGGCCGCCGCACCGAGATCGAGTACATCAACGGCTACATCGCGGCCAAGGGCGACGAGATCGGTATCGACGCCCCCAGCCACCGCAAGATCACCGAGCTGGTCCGCGGCGTCGAGCGCGGCAC
>CADEDH010000012.1:82974-104985 GCA_902826025.1 uncultured Actinomycetes bacterium | reverse complement strand
CGGGTGCGTAGCACCGGGCCGGGGTTGGGGTCCCCGGCTCTGATGGGGGAGGGGAGGCGCCAGCCGACCCGGCGGGGGCGCCCAGCCCCCGAACTACACAGCCGAGGCGACGATGCCTTTGTCGTGGAGGATGCCGATGTCGTGGGGCGACATCCCCAGCACCTCGGCCAGGACCTGCTCGGTGTGCTGACCGAGTTTGGGGGCCGGCGCCGGCGTCTCGCGGGGGATGGCGCCGAAGGCCAGCGGTGACCCCGGCACCGTCACCCGGCCCACGCCGGGCTGGTCGATCTTGGAGAACATCGGGTTGGCCACCGACGCCCGGGGGTCTTCCGTTACGAGCTGGGTGAACGTCTGGTACGGGCCCCAGCACACGCCGGCGTCGTCGAAGATCGTGCGCAGCTCGTCGAGTGTGTGGCGGGCGATGAACGGGGCCACGTAGGCGGCGATGGCCTCCCGGGCCTCGAACCGGTCGCCCTCCTTGCGCAGGTCGACCTCCAGCGCCGCCTCGATCGAACTCAGGTGGGGGGTGATGCCGGTGGCGTCGGCCAGGCTCTGCCACTGCTTGAGGCTGATGGCGACCACCATCACCCGGCGCCCGTCCCTGGTGGGGAAGTCCCGGCCGAAGGCGCCGTACAGGTCGTTGCCGATCTGGGCCCGGTCGGCGTGGGTGAGCTGGGCCTGGGCCATGTACCCGAGGTTGGCCACCATGGCGAAGGCCACATCGGTCAGCGACACCTTCACCAGTTGGCCCTCGCCGGTTCGGGTGCGGTGGCGCTCGGCCGCCAGCAGGCCCACGGCGGCCGTGAGCCCGGTGGCGGTGTCCCACGCCGGCAGCACGTGGTTGGTGGGGATCTGGGAACCGGTGGGGCCGGTGGCGAAGGCGAACCCCGACGACGGGTTCACCGTGTAGTCCACCGCCGTCGACTCGTCGGGGTTACCGATGATGTTGACGTAGATGAGGTCTTCCCGCCGGGCCCGCAGTGAGGCGTCGGACAGCCAACCCCCCTCGGGGAAGTTCGACAGAAAGATCCCGGCCTCGGGACCGGGGGCGGTGATGATGTCGGCCACCAGATCCCGGCCCTCTGGGTTGCGTAGGTCGACTTGGATCGACTTCTTGCCCTTGTTCAGACCGGCCCAGAACAGACTCGTTCCCTCGTCGGTGACCGGCCACCGGTTGAAGTCGAGCCCTCCCCCGATGGCGTCGAACCGGATCACGTCGGCCCCCATCTGGGCCAGTGTCATACCGCCCAGGGGCGCGGCGACGAACGCAGAACCCTCGATGATGCGTAGACCAGTGAGCACTGGGGTCATGGCGACCTCCCCCTTCGGAACAACCTTCGTGTCATGCTACGCACATCGGTGTCCCGGCGCCGTAGCCGGGCCGTGGGCCTAGGATCGAAGCATGGCCGACCAGGTGACCATCGACGCCACCCTCGACCGCTACTACGCGGCGTGGACGGCCAACGACCCCGACCTCTACCGCACGGTGTGGGCCGACGACGCCACCTTCGCCGACCCGCCCAGCGACGAGACCCCGCCCCCGCTCGGCACCGACGCCATCGTGGAGGCCATGGCCGGCGTCCAGGCCCGGGCCACCTCGATCACCTACCACGAGCGCCACCGCTGGCACTGCGGCCATTCGGTGGCGGTGCACACGCTGGTCCACTTCGCCCTCCCCGGCGACGCCCTGGCCGAGGTGCCGCTGGTTCACGTGTTCCGCATGAACGACGCCGGGCTCATCGCCAAGCTGGAGGCGTTTCTCGACTTCACCCTGATCCGAATGTTGCGGGGCGACCGTCCGAGCTGGATGGACGGCCCCGCCCACTGAGTTCCGAAGTTCGGGGTCCGGAGTATGGGCTACTCGACGGTGGCGGGTTCGTCGGGGTCGGCCAGTCGGGGGCGGACGGGACGGATGTTGCCTCCCACGCCCCACACCGAGACCGTGGGCACCAGGTCCCGCACGGTGCCGCCCCAGTGGTAGTCGACGTCCTCCTCCAGCTCGGCGTCGATCGCCGCCAACAGCTCCTCGGTGGTCTCGGCGGTGTCGGCGATGTCGGTAGCGTCGGCCTCCGGATCGGCATCGGGCTGCGACCCGCGGTCGTGGTCGAGGGACACCACGGCGTAGCCGTCGTCGAGCGCCGGGTGGTCGTCGTCGAACACGACCGCTGGTGAGGCTTCGGCCGTGGCCGGCGTCGGTCGCCCGGCGTCGGCCTCCTCAATCGGCGCGGCCGCCGCATCGCTGCCGTCCACCGCCTCCCATTCAGCCAGCCACTTGTCGGCCTTGGCCTCTTCGGCCGCCCGGGCGGCGGCCGCCAGCGCCGGGTGGGGCCGCCAGCTGAACCGGTCGGCCGCCCCGGGCTCGTCGGCCCGGTCGGCGCTGAGGAACAGGGCCACGGCGCCGGCCACGATGGCCAGCGTGGCGGCCGAGGCCAGCAGCCACATCCAACGGGCCCCCACCGCGTGGTACAGCACGGCGGACGGTACCGCCGTGCACCCGGCGGCCAGCACCTCGGTGGCCCCCATGAGGCCGAGCGCGCTGGCCTGCCGGTCTTCGGGCACCGAGCGGGCCACGGTCACCTGTACGGCGGTGAAGCCGAAGGCGTCGCCCACCCCGGCCACGCCCATCAGCAGCGCCGGCAGAACGTAGCCGGGGAGGAATCCGTACATCGACGCCGAGACCGCCACCGTGGCGATCCCCAGCGTGGCCACCCGGCTCGGGCCCACCCGGTCGGCCACCCGCCCGGCCCGGGGCCCGAGGGCCACGATGGGGATGGCGAAGGAGGAGAACACGAGCCCGGTGGTGAGGGCCGTCGCCCCCCGGTCGGCGTACATCACCGGGATCACGGCCTCGAACGCCCCGACAAACCCGAAGTACCCGGCCACCAGTACCAGCGCCCCCTGGAGACGACGGATCGACAGGAGGTCGAGAGGGAGCCGGCGGCCCGACATGTCGAGCTGGCCGTTGTCCTCCGGCAGGCGGGCGGCGAACGGCAGGAACAGGGCGTACAGCAGGGCGAAGGCGATGAACGGGGCCCGGATGCCACCGATCTGGGCGATCACGCCGGAAGCGATCGGGCCCAGCAGGAACCCGCTGATCTCGCCCATCACCAGGCGGCCCAGGTTCTCCCCCACCCGTTCGGGGTCGGCCACCGCCGCCGCCCGGCGCACCCCGGGGATCACCATGCCCCCGGCGAAGCCGAACACGGCCCGGGCCGCGATCCAGGTGACGACACTGTCGGCGACCGACATTGCCACCAGCGCCGCCAGCGCCAGCACCACCCCGGTGACCACCATGCGCCGGGCGTGGCCCCGGTCGGCCAGCGAGGCCAGCGTCACCTGGGCCACGAAGCCGGCCAGGAACCCGGCGGCCACCATCATCCCGATGCCGGTGGGGGAGAACCCGAGGTCGGTCCGAAGTTCGCCCAGCACGGCCACGATGCCCCCGACACCGGCCGAGGTCACCGCCATCACCGCCTGATACGGCAGCAGGTCGCGACTCTTGCGGGCTCGTGCTGCCCCGGCACGGGTGGTGTCCACGGTCCTAAGCTTGGCCCATGAACGACGATGATTCCTCTCGCGCCGCACAACCCCTCCCCGGGATGGCCGCCGCGGTGGACCGGGCGATGGCCGATATCCGGGCCATCGAGGGGGCCAACACGGAGGGCGGCACCATCACCAGGGCCGGGGTGGAGGCCATCCGGGACCGTCTGATCGAGCTCACCTCGCACCGCGAGCTGTTCTCGCTGGCCGCCTTCCCCCCACCGGGGGAGGGTGACAAGCTCAACAGCTGCCTGTACCGGCTGGCCCAGGACGACGACGACCGTTTCGTCCTCTACGCCAACGCCAGCCGAGGCGGCGTGGGCACCCCGGCCCACAACCACACCACCTGGGCGGTGGTGGTGGGCTTCGAGGGCCAGGAGCTGAACCGCTTCTACCGCCGGGCCGACGAGGGTGGTGTGGAGCAGGTCGACCAGCACATGGTGGAGGCCGGCACCGGGGTGGCCATGCTCCCCGACGACCTCCACTCCATCCACATCGACGGCCCGGCCCTCAACTTCCACTGCTACGGCCTGGCCCTGGAGCGGCTCGACCGGCGGGAGTACTACGACGTCCGCACCGCCGCCTGGAAGGTGTTCCCGGCCCACACCGATATCCGCGAGGCCCGGCTCGACCGGGTCTGCTGAACGGGAGCCGACGATGAGCACCGACGACACCAGCGCCGTGCGGCGCGTCTCCGTCTCCACCCTCCAGGCCTGGCTGGCCGACGGGGGTGAGCTGGCCCTCCTCGATGCCCGCGAGCAGGGCGTCTATCACAAGTCCCACCTGTTCCACGCCGCCTCGGTGCCGCTGTCGCAGCTCGAGCTGGTGCTGGAGGACCTCGTGCCCCGGCGCGACACCCGCATCGTCTGGTGCGACGACGGCGCTCCCTCCACGGCCGGCGGACGCCCCGGCGGCCCATCACTGGCCGAGCTGGCCGCGGTGCGGGCGGCCGAATGGGGTTGGACGGCGTGCTCGGTGCTCGACGGCGGCACCGGGGCCTGGGCCGAGGCCGGGGGCGAGCTGTACTCCGGGGTCAACGTGCCGTCCAAGGCGTTCGGCGAGCTGGTGGAGCACCGGTTCGGCACGCCCCACGTGAGCGCTTCCGCTCTCAAGGCCCGGCTCGACGCCGGCGACAACATCGTGGTGCTCGACTCCCGCCCCCTCGACGAGTACCGCCGTATGAGCATCCCGGGGGCCACCGACTGCCCCGGAGCCGAGCTCGTCCACCGGGTGAAGGAGCTGGTGGCCGACCCGTCCACCCTGGTGGTGGTGAACTGCGCCGGACGCACCCGGAGCATCATCGGGGCCCAGAGCCTGATCAACGCCGGGCTGGAGAACCAGGTGGTGGCCCTGGAGAACGGCACCATGGGCTGGTCGCTGGCCGGTTACGAGCCCGACCACGGCCACGAGAACCACGCCCCCGACCCGGGCCCGGCCGCCAATCGGTGGGCCCGGGCGGCGGCGGCCGGGGTGGGCCACCGGTTCCGGGTGGCGGGGATCACGGCAGCCGAGCTTTCGGCGTGGCAGGCCGACCCGGCCCGCACCACCTACGTGTTCGACGTCCGAACCGAGGCCGAATACGAGGCCGGCCACCTACCGGGTTCGGCGCACGCCGCCGGGGGCCAGCTGGTGCAGGCCACCGACGAGTACGCCGCCACCCGCAACGCCCGCATCGTGCTGGTGGACGACGACGGCGTTCGGGCCACGATGACGGCGTCGTGGCTGCGCCAGCTCGGCTGGGCCGAAGCGGTGGTGCTGGGCGGCCTACCGGCCGAGGGCGACGATCCCGGCCCGGCCCGGGTGGCGGCAGCGTCCGCCGAGCTGGGCCAGGCGCTGGTGAAAGGGCCGAGGGCCCGGCCCGAGCTGGCCCGGGTCCACACCCCCACGGTGCGGCCCCCGGAGCTGGCCCGGTGGCTGGCCGAAGACAGCCGGGGGTTGGTGCTGATCGACGTCGGCACCAGCGTGAAGTACCGCAATCGGGGCCACATCCCCGGGGCCTGGTGGGCCGTCCGCAGTCGCATGGAGCAGGCCCGGGCCGCCATCGGGCCGGCGGAGCGGGTGGTGCTCACCTCCACCGACGGGGCGCTGGCCCGGCTGGCGGCGGCCGACGCCCAGGTCCACTGGCCCGACGCCCAGGTGTTCGCCCTGGCCGCCGGCAACAAGGGGTGGCGCCACGCCGGGCTCGACATGGAGCCCGGGTTCACCCGCCCCACCACCGAGCCCGACGACGTCTGGTACAAGCCCTACGACCACCCGGACGCCGTCCGACAGCACATGGAGGACTACCTCACCTGGGAGGTGGCCCTGGTCGAGCAGCTGGAGCGCGACCCCACGGTCAGCTTCCCGTCGTTCTGACCCCGGTCGAGCGGAGCGGCGGCTAGGCGGCGGCCTGCTTGGCCCGGGTGTTGGCCGACACCCGGGGGTAGACGAAGGCCAGAACGGCCCAGCACAGCGCCACCGACACAGCGAACACGGCGAACACCCGGTTGTAGTGGGCGGCCGGGTGGGCCGGGGTGCCCTTGCCGATCATGGTGACGGCCACGGCGATGCCGAGGGCACCGGCGATGTTGCGCACCGTGTTGAACGAGGCGTTGACCTCGCCGTACAGGTCGGAGCTGACCCGCTGGAGCACGCCGGCGTTGAGCGGGGGCTGGGTGAGCGACCAACCCATGCCGAACAGGCCCATCGCCGGGGCGATCCACAGGTAGTGGCGCTCGTCCCGCAGGAACACCAGCGGCCAGATCACGGCCACGGTGGAGATCCCGGCCCCCCACCGCACCAGCCGCTCGTGGCCGAAGCGCTCGGTGAGCCGCCCGCCGCTGGCGGTGACGATACCGCTCAATATGGGGCCGGGAAGCAGCGCCATGCCCGTCTCCAGCTTGGAGAGCCCCCAGATCCGGCTGAAGTAGAGGGGCCACACCAGCCAGGTGGCGAGGCCGGCGAAGTTGAGCAGCATGTTGGCCACGTTGGCCACCGCCACCGGAGGCAGGGTGAACACCTCCAGGTTGAGCAGCGGCGCCGGGTGGCGTCGGCACCGCAGTACCAACACCGGGAACAGCACCACGGCGGCGGCGAAGGAGCCGATGATGACGGGGCTGGCCCAGCCCTCCTGCGAACCGAAGCTGGCCCCGAACACCACGCTGGCCACTGCCGCCGTGCCGATGAGCACGCCCAGCACGTCGAGGCTGCCGCTGCGGTTCTCCGCTTGTGATTCGGCCAGCGACCCGAAGCTGGCCCCCAGCGCGGCCAGGGCGATGGGGGCGCTGATCAGGAACAGGACCCGCCAGCTGGCGACCGACAGGAGCAGGGCCGACAGACCGGGGGCGAGGGCCGAGGCCAGGGGGCCGGTGGCGCTCCACAGGGCGATGGCGCTGGGGTGGCGCGCCTTGGGGAACTCGGGCAGCACCACGGCCAGCGAGCTGGGCAGGATCATGGCCCCGCCGGCCGAGGTGACCAGCCGGGCCAGGATCAGCACGTACACGTTGGGGGCGATGGCCGACAGCGCCGAGCCGAGGGCGAAGGTGGTGAGCCCGGCCCGGAAGACGCGGCGCCGGCCGATCCGGTCGGTCACCCGGCCCGCCACCAGCAGCAGGCTGGCCATGCCGATGAAGAAGATCGAGGCCACCCAGCTGAGGGCGCCGGCGCTGGACTGGGAGAACTCTTCGGAGATGTCGCCGAAGGCCAGGTTGGTGGCCGTGGTGTTGAACGACATCAGTGAGTACCCGAGGCTGCCCACGGCCAGCGCCCGCCAGGCCCGGCCCGACACCGTAACGGAGGCCGCGGTGGGGGACGACGAGGCGCGATCGGTGACTGCCATAGCGTTGAAGGTTCTCACACCGTTCCGCTCACCGGCCAGAAGGATCAGCCCTGGTGGCGAAGGTCACACCGGCGGGATCTCAGCGGAAACAGGCGGCGACGAGTCCGGCGAAGGCGTCCTCGTCGAAGTGGACGGCGAGGTGGCCGCCCTCTTTGTGGATGTCGAGCGTGGGGCAGAAGACGGCCCCGCCGTCGGGGGTGAAGAAGTGGGGCGAACCGACCACGCCCCGCTGCCTACCCTCATCCCAGTCCTTGGTCACCGAGTCGTCGTCGGAGATGTCGGGGATCGGGAGGTCGAGTTCGTCGATCACCTGGTCGATCACCTCGGGCGCGGAGATGTCGACGCCTTCGTCGAACGTGAGTTCCCGCAGGCGCAGAGCTGTCCGCTCGCCCGCCTCCAGGCTGCGGCGGTAGGCGGCGTGGGTGAGGGCCAGCGCTGGCAGCGACGAGCTCGGGAAATGGGTCGGGTCGAACCGGCCGAACAGCCTCGGCGCTACCTGGGCCTGCAGATCTTCGGCCTTACCCGCCACCGCCTGGGGGTCCATGGGGGCGCCGTTGATCAGCTCCAGCGGCCAGGCTCGCACCCGCAATCTCACGTCGGTGCGGCCCAGCTCGTCGCGGCGGTCGATCCAGCGTCGGAGGCCGACGTGGGCGAACGGGCACACCACGTCGGCGAACACCTCGATGACGGTCAGGCCGGACGCATCGTTCATGCCCCCACTGTGCCCCGAGTCCTGCGCGAGCCGCCCGGGTCGGAGGTCCCGAGGTGGTTTTGATCAGGCAGGCTAGAGGCTCTATTCACCCTGAAGGAGCCCACGTCATGACCCTCAAGCTGGCCAATGTCACGTTCGACTGCGCCGACCCGCTCGGCCAGGCCCGGTTCTGGTCCGAAGCGCTCGGCCTGCCGATCAAGGACGACGCCAACGAGTATTTCGCCGCCCTCGATGGCGGCCCGACCGGCCCGACCTGGCTGTTCCTCCAGGTGCCGGAGGGCAAGACAGCCAAGAACCGCATGCACATCGACCTGGAGTCGGACGACATGGCCGGGGAGGTGCAGCGCCTCGTGGGGCTGGGGGCCCGGCGGGTGGCGGAGAAGAACGAGTACGGGATGACCTGGACCGTGCTCGACGACCCTGAGGGCAACGAGTTCTGCGTCTCCGGCCCGCACCCCGCAGGGTGAGCCCGGGCCGGAGCGCACGGGTGCCCGAAGGGCACACACACGGAGTTTCCGCGAAGCGAAACTCCGGGTGCCCGAAGGGCACACCTAGTCGGCCAGGCAGGTGGCGGCGATGCTGGCGATCGACGTCCCCCGACGGGGTTCGCGGATCTCGTGGCGGTCGTAGCCGTTGGTGACGTAACCCAGCGACAGCCCGGTGGCCGGATCGGCCCAGGCCAGCTGGCCGCCGGCACCGTTGTGGCCGAACGCCTGGGGCGACACGGTGCGGCCCAGGCCCCGGATGTTGGCCTTGCCGTCGTCGCCGGCCAGGATCACGCCCAGGCCCCGGTTGGCCGGCACGCCCATGGGGTCGGGCAGGTTGTTGCGGACGGTGCCGGTGGCGTCGGTCAGGATGGCCTCGTCCCATATGCCGTGGGCGTTGTGCAGCAGCTCCTGGTAGAACAGGGCCAGGTCCCGGGCCCGGCCGAAGCCGCCGCCCCCGGGCACGCCCACCTCGCGCACCACCGGGTCGTTGAACCGCATCACCAGCTCGTCGGTGACCTCGGTGGCAGGGAGCTCCCGCACGCCGAAGGCCGCCTCCAGCTCGTCGGGCGTGGCCGGCTCGCCCACCAGCCGCAGGTCGGCGATGTTGGCCTGGTTGTCGGGGGCGAGGCCCACCATCCGGGGCAGCCCGGCCGGGCCGGTGACCCGGCGCTCGATCTCGTCCCGGTAGTCGTTGCCGGTGACGGTGTCGATGATCTCGGCCAGCACCCAGTGGGCCGCCGTCGGGTGGTATTCGTAGCGGGCGCCGGGCTCCCAGTTGAGCCGCCACCCGGCCATACGGGCCTTGCGCTTGGCCCGGTCCTCCCAGGTGCCGGGGCCCATGGGGGCGCTGGGGAAGCCGGAGGTGTGGAGCATCACCTGCTCCACCGTGATGTCGGCCTTACCCTCGCCGCCGAACTCGGGGAAGTAGGTGGTGACCTTTTCCTTGGGGTCGACCTTGCCCTCGGCCATGAGGGTCCACACGGTGGAGGCGACGAACGGCTTGGTGGCCGAGAACAGGCAGTAGCGGGTGTTGAGATCGGCGTCGCCGAAGCATTCCTCGGCCACGATCTCGCCGTTGTAGGCCAGCGCCACCTGGGCCGACGGCAGCAGTCCTTCGTCGACCTCGCGCCGGGCCCGGTCGAGCAGGGCCTGCACTTTGGCGGGGTCGATGGGGCGGGTGTAACTACGAGCGGTCATGCCCGAGACTACGTCCGGGAGCGGGCAGTCATCCAGAAGACCCTCATCCCGAAGACAGCGCCTTCCACAAGGCCCGGTAACTGGGCCAGGTGTATCCCTCGGTGACCCAGCCCGACGCCTCCAACTCCCGGTGGAAGCGGGGCAGGTTCCAGCACGGCACGCCCATGTCGACGTGGTGGGCCAGGTGCCAGCCCACCCGGTAGGGGACGAGCCAGAACCGGGCCAGTGGGCTCTGGCGCACCTGATGGGTGGCGCGGCGCCGGTCGGACGACCGTTCCATCCCGGCGTGCTCGGCGATGGCCCGCAGCCGGTTCAGCACCCGCCACAGGGTGAACCAGGGCAGGAACCACAGGAACACCCACAGCTCGGGTCGACCGAAGGCGGTGGCGATGGCCAGCAGGACGAGCTGGGTGCCGAGGATGCGCAGCGCCACCGGCCGGGTGCGCTCGTTGCGGGTTCCCCGCAGCAGGCCCTTGAGGATCTTCCACCCCGACTGGCCGGTGGCGTCGCGCACCAGCTTGCGCCGCAGCGAGGCCCGGGAGACGGGATAGCCCCGGTAGAGGTCGAGGTCGGGCTCATCGGGGCCGAGCTCGTCGCGGTGATGGTCGAGGTGGCCCCGACGGTACAGCTCGAAAGGCACCCAGGCGTGGTACGACAGCAGCCACTTGCCGGCGAAGTCGTTGACCGCCTTGTTGGAGAACAGGGTGCGGTGCACCGCCTCGTGGCCGAGGATGTTGAACTTCACGATCTCCCGGCCCAGGAGGAAGAAGGCGACGACGTAGGCCACCGGGTGGGCCAACCACACGGCGGCGACCACGATGGCGATCGTCTCGGCCCACACGCCGGCCACGGCCAGAGCCGCCCGCAGGTTGGGGATCCGCCGTAGCTCGGCCCGCAGCCCGGGGACCGCCTTGCCGTTGGCCAGCAGCCGATCGGTGGGAAGCACATCGGGTAACACCGATGTGTCGGGAGCCATACCCATGGAGATCAGCCTAGGCGGGCCCTGAAAGGGCGCGAAAGCCCATCGGACGCCGCCGCCCGCACTACTATCCGCCACCGTGACTTCATGGATCTCGCCCCGTTCCATCCCGTTTCGGGCCGTGCGCGGCATCGGCCCGGTGGCCGTTGCGTTCGCTGTTGCCCTGTCGGCCTGCTCGATCGGCGACACCCCGGAGGGGGTGGCCAAGGACCTCATCGAGGGGAAGCTCGCCGACGAGCTGGCCCTGGGCGAGGTCACCGCCACCTGCCAGGAGCCGCCGAACCGCGACGTCGGCACCACCTTTACCTGCAGCTCGCCAACCGAGTTCGGCGACATCAAATGGACGGCCACCATGGCCGACGCCAAGACCGTCAACGTCCAGTCCGACAACCTGGTGACGAAGGACGTGCTGCCTCAGATCGAGACGGCGGCCGCCAGCTCGCTCACCACGTCGCTCGGCACCCCGATCACCGACGCCGACATCGACTGCGGCGCCAACCCGGTGGTCCTGAAAGACGATCTGTCGATGGTGTGCGCCCTCACCGATCCCGGCAACGGCGCGGTCTACGACACCACGCTCACCTTCACCGATCTCGAGCAGGGCGCCTTCGACATCTCCATCGCCGAAACAGCGCGGAGCTAGCCCGGCGGCGGGGCGCTCGCCCCGCCGTTTAATAGTGGATGACGCCGGGTTGGCCGCCGCCGCAGGCCACGGCGTCGCCGTTGATGCTGATGGCCCGGGGTGAGGCCAGGAAGGTGACCACCCAGGCCACCTCGTCGGCGTCGACCAGCTTGCGGATCGAGTTGGTGCGGGCCAGTTGTGCCTCGACCGTGGCCTCGTCGGTGCCGGCGGCGGCGGCCCGGGCCGCCACCACGCCGGGGGTGGCCTCGGTGCGGGTGAGGCCGGGGTGCACCACGGTGACGTTGATGCCCTGGGGCCCCAGCTCGTCGGCCAGGTTCTTGGTCATGGCCGCCACCGCCACGTTGCGGGCCGAACCAACGGCGGAGCCGACCGTGCGGGCTCCCAGCCCGCTGATGTTCACGATCCGGCCCCAGCCCCGCTCCGCCATCTGGGGGGCCACCTCCCGGGCGCAGCGCAGGTAACCCATCACCTTCACGTTGACGTCGTTGAAGAACAGCTCGTCGGTGATGTCGGCCAGCTTGGGCGGGGCCGCCTGGCCCATGGGCTGGGCGGCCGAGTTGACCAGGATGTCGATCCCGCCCAGGGCGGCGCTGGCCTCGGCCACGCCCTGGCGCACCGACTCGTCGGACCCGGTGTCCATCACCACAGCCACGATGCGACGCCCGGTGGCGGCGGCCAGCTCGGCCGCCGTGGCCTCGAGCTCGGACCGGGTTCGGGCGGCGATGGCCACGTCGCACCCCTCGGCCGCCAGCGACCGGGCCACCGCCTTGCCGATGCCCTTGCTCCCGCCGGTGACCAGCGCCCGCTTACCGTCCAGCTGCAGATCCATGGGCGGCAGGCTAGGCCAACCGCCGGCCGGCCGTGAACGGAGGGCCAACAGGTCGATGTCCTACGGTTGACAGCTGCCGGCTTTGCCGTTCGCCCCGACGAGGCCCAGGGCCGCTTCGGGAGCGGTGTTGTCGCATCCGACGGTGTTGGCCAGCAGCGGGTAGAGGCCCACGCCGTACCCCGGGATCGGGCCCACCACGCGGTTCCGTCGGAACACGTTGTGGTTCCCGTACCCGTCGTAGACCTGGTGGGTCTGGTAGCCGTCGGTGAACTCGCTGGGCGTGGCCACACCATCGTTGAGCCAGGGGGCGCCGGCGTCCTCCACGGTGTTGTCCTCGATCACCCAGTTGTTGCCCTTCACGTCGACCGCTGAGTCGGCGCTGTTCATCCCCGAGCCCCCGACCCGACGGAACACGTTGCCCCGCAGGGTGCCCGAGTCGGTGCCCTCCTTGAGGTCAGCCCCTTCGGCGGTGATGTCCTGGAACAGATTGCCCTCAATGAGGACCCGCTCGGTGTTGTCGCCCTGGAGCTGGCCTTCGATCGGGTCGGCGCACTGGTACTTCGACCAGTTCGAGTTGGCCGATCCGACGTAGACGCCCTCGCCGTACTGGGCGCTGTTGCGGCCGGTGTCGTGCACGAAGGAGTTGCGGAGCACGCCGTCACTCGAGCAGGTCCGGAAGTGGACGCCCTCGTCGCCGATGTCGAACACCTCCACACCGTCGATCACCGTCCCCACCGACCCGTCGAGCACGATGCCCTTGGTCGCATGGGCAACGGTGAGACCCTCGATCCGCCAATGGTCGCCCGTGACGTGGAGCCCGTAGTCACCGGAGGCGTTCTTGGTGCGGATCACGGCCGCCCGTGTGCCCTGGAGGATGATGGGGGCTTCCGGGGTACCCGAGGCCGACGCCACCAGGCGGGGCTTGAACTCGTACTCCCCGTCCACCACCGTGATCACGTCTCCCGGCCGGGCCGAGGCCAGCGCTGAGCGGATCTCGTCGGCCGTGTCGACCGACAGCGAGCGTCCCCCGGAGCCGGCCGATGCTGGCGACGTGGTGGGGGTGGCCGCTGCCGGCCCTCCGGAGGGCGCCGGAGCCAGGACGGGCCCGCTGGTGGACGTCGTCGCCACGTCGGCGGCGCCGCTGATCGTGAACTGGAGGTCGACCCGGACCTCGGAGTCCTCAACGCTCACCCGGACCGATGCCTCGTGCTCTCCTGGCGGCGCCGTGATCTCGAACCGGGGAGGGCTTCCCTCTTCGGTGGTGACGTAGGCGCCGTCGAGGAAGAGCTTGGCCGACTCGGCTCCCTCGTTGTCGACCACGAGCGTGAACGGCGAGGCCAGCGAGCGGCCTCCCAGGGCGGACAGGTTGATCGCTCCGTCCTCGGCGGCCGCCCCGACCGGCGGAACGGTGACCGGTGCCGGGATCGTCACCTGAGCGCCGTTGGAAGCGGCCGGCTCAGTGCCGGGCGGCGTCTCGTCCGACCCGGTACAGGCCGAGAAGGCCAGCGCCAGGCAAGCAGCCACGAGCGGTAACGGTGGGTAGCGCCGTCTCACGAGTAGCGCTTCTGCCAACTGAGCTCGCCGAACTGGTCGGCGATACATCGCAACGGCACCTCTTCGAACTCCGTGTAGCCGATGGCGCCCTCCTCCGTGCACCGGGCGCCGGTGGTTACGCCCGACCCTTCGGTCGACGAGGTCGTGGTCTGCTCGGGCGCCGTCGTCGGACTGAGGTCCACGGGGCCAACGTAGCTCTCGTAGGCCTGCCACCAGTCGGCGGCGACGACAGTCTGCGCTTCCTGCAGGGTCAGGTCGCCATCGCAGACCAGCGCGTGGAGCGCCAGTTCCAGCGCGTCCTTGGCCGGTGGGCCGCCCAAGCCATCGATGGGCTGGGGCCACAGGTTCTCCAGGGCGTTGGTCCCGCCCAGTGCCACCGGTATCAGGTGATCGATCCGATAGTTCCCGCGGTCTCGGATCGAGATGCCGTACCGGGCGAACACCTCCAGCTTGTCGTCGGCCCGGGGCTTTCTCACGCTCTCGGGGTAGCGGGCGTCGCACACGTCGTCCGGCCCGACGTCGTCGAACACAGCGCCCGGGGTCACCTCGGTGTCGGGAAGGACGACCCCGAGTTCGTTCTCGGTGTACCGGGCCCGAGGCGTGTCGCTGTCCGACTCGTCGGCCTCACGCACGGTCGGCGGTGGAATCGGCACCACACCCGAGGAGCTGGGCGGCGCCCCGATCAGCTCGCCGCTCTCAGTGCCGTCACCGCAGCCGACGAGCAGCACGGCGGCGGCGAAGCCTCCCACCAGAGTCCGCCGAACGGGTGACAGCCGCTTGGTCATCTCGGCTGGGGCACGGGAACCGCGCCGCGGTGAGCCATCTGATGTGCGTAAGGGTGTCCGACGGTGGTCGGAGCTTTGCGGGCGCGTATGGCCGAGGTGCCGACGAGCGCCAGCAGGATCGTCCACAGAGCCGTCATCGGCTGGAGGAGCTTGCGCAACTGGCGCCACCAGGGGGTGGTGTCTTTCCAGCCGTCGAAGTTGTTGGTCCCGCCCGTGAACTGGCCATTCGATCGTCGCGTGTCGAGCGCACTGCCACCCCGCCCGGCGAGGGCGTTGTACGAGACCTCACTCCCGTCGACCCGGCCGACCAGCGACACCCCGTGCCCATCGGCTCGCTCCACGGTGTTGCCCTTCACCGCCACCGTCGAGTCCCGCACGTAGACCCCGGTCGAAGCCTCGGCCACGACGTTCCCGGTGACGCTGGAGGCGGTGACACCGTCCACGAGCGCTATCCCGTGCCGCTCGGAGTCTCGGACCTGGTTGCCTGTGATCGAGATGTGATCGGCCTCGTCGGCCACTCGGATCCCGGTTTCATGGCCGGAGATCTCGTTGTTGTTGAGGCTGATGTTGAGGCCGCCCAGGACCTCGATGCCGTAGTCGCCGTTCATGGTTGCGGTGCTGTTGCTGACCGAGCTGTTGCCATAGCTGCGGGTCGAGGTGCCCACGGCCGAAGGCCCGTCGGCCAGGGACCGTCCGATCAGCACGAAGCCGCTGCCGGTGTTTCCGGTCGCCACCGACCGGTTGATGGTCACGCCGGAGGTCGCCCGGTCCAGAGCGAAGCCGTCGCCGGCATTGTCGCTGGCCGTTGTCCCGGTGATGAGGGCGTTGGTCACGTAGCGATGCAAGAGGACGCCGTCGAACAGGTTCTTCGAGAACACGGAGTCGGATATCTCGACGCCG
Source organism: uncultured Actinomycetes bacterium (assembly GCA_902826025.1). GTDB lineage: Bacteria > Actinomycetota > Acidimicrobiia > Acidimicrobiales > SZUA-35 > CADEDH01. The sequence continues at coordinate 89,541 of CADEDH010000012.1, read as the reverse complement.
TTGGCCCCCGACACGAACAACCCGTAGGCGCTGTTCTCCACTGTGACGTCCGCTATCCGGCTCGACACGAAGCTCAGAGCGGGCACGTCGAACCCGACGGCGGGGGTCGGGTCGTCCTCGTCGAGCTGACCGGCCGGCTGCAAGGTGACACCGTCGAGAACGCCCACCGACCGGCCGTCGCCGTCGTCGGCCGGGTCGACGGACTCGATGGCGCCGGTGTTGGGGCGATCGGTGCCGGTCAGTGCGATGCCGCCGGTCCGGCCGCTCCAGAAGCCGAGGTGATCCGCGATCAAGTGGTTCGCTTCGAACCCGCCGCCGATGGCCCGGATGTAGGCCCGGCCGTCGAGGAGGGTTTCGTCGGGAAATCCGACGCCGGCGTCCCAGCTCGTGACGTGGGTGGCCGAGCCCTCCTCGCCGAGGATCTTCAGCTCGCCCCCGAGCGAAACGATGGTGGCGAAGCCATCGGGTCCGCTGGCGAGGCGCAGGACGAGGCCGCCTGGCGCGCTGAGCGTCAACTCGGCCCGGGGAAGGACCACGAGGTGCTCGGCCAGCAGATAGGAGCCGTCGGTCATCTTGAGGAAGGTCTGCGGCGCCAACTCGAGCAGATCGTCGATCGTGTACGGGCTCGAGCGCGGCGTGAGCACCAGGGTGTAGCCCGACGAGTTGCTGATCCGGTAGGGCGTCTTCCAGTTCTTGCCCTGCCACCGGGCGAGAGACGTAATTGTCCGAACCTCGGTGAGGCGGCGGTCCTCGGCCGCCACCACCGACGCCTGGAGCTCCGCCTCCTCCGCTTGCACCTCGGTCATGGATCCGTCGTCGGTCTGTCCGGTGGCGGTCGAGGCGGATCCCAACGTCAGCCCGATCATGGTGGCGATGACGGCCAGCGTGCGGCCCCAACGCCGACGGGGCCGGGGGCTGTACTCTCTGTTCATCACAGCGGTCATCGCGCCTGAGCCAGGCTGGTGGCGTTCTGGCCCTCGCCGCCGAGGGAGTCGGTGGTGCGAGTCAGCCAGCCCTGCTTGTTCATGGTGACGATGGCGTAGGCCTTGATGGGCAGGGCCACGAAGATGACGATCAGAGCGAACAGGGGGAGGAGGAAGACCTCAGCCGGATGCCGACGGAGGTGGGAGAACCCCCGGACTCCCCGGCCGATCAGCAGCCAGCCAGCAGCCAGCATGGCGCCTTTCGGGGTGAGCTCCAGCCGGCTGAACAACAGGTAACCGAGGGTCAGCGCCATCGTCACCGGGGTCAGCAGGATCTGCAGCACCGTCACCTTCGACACGAACGGAACGCGCCACAGCCACCCTTTCCACAGGGCCGTCAGGTAGGTGCGGGCTGAGTTGCGGCTCCACCGCACCCGCTGTTTGACGAAAGCCCGGAAGGTGTCGGGAAACATCGACAGGGCCCGGGCCGACGACTGGTGGACGGTCTTGTAGCCCGAGGCGAGCACCAGCCAGGTGAGGCGGCCGTCGTCGCCGGCCACGCATCGCCGACCGAGGAAGAACTCGTGCTCCAGATTGGGCAGGACCGGTGCGATCACCGACCGTCGATAGGCGGCGGTCCTCCCCGAGATGCAGATCACGCCGCCCTTGCGACCCATGGCGGGCACGTAGTCGTAGTAGCGGAGGTTCACCATCCAATCGGCGATGCGGCGCCAGATGCTGGTCGCCCGCTGGTAGACGTTCTGCTGGGTACCCACCGCGCCCACCCAGGGATCGACGAACGGCATCTGAACGGCTTCCAGGAGACCAGCCGTCCACAGCGTGTCGGAATCGGAGAGCACGACGATCTCGCCCCGGGCCGCCCGGATGCCGACACCCAACGCCGACCGCTTGCCCTCGTGACGGAAGACCATGGTGCGAAGCCGGGGATCGGTCACGGCGGCCAACCGCCGCTGGCACTCCACGTCGGCTTCGTCCACCACCAGGATGACTTCGCTGGGATTGTTGCCGAGCCAGGTGGCCAGGCATTGGATGAGAATGTCCGGATCCTCCCGGTAGGAGGGCACCACGACCGATGTGGTCGTACGAAAATCGTTGACAACGGGCCGGGCCAGACGGGAGCCGACCATCCGGTACAGCCAGAGGCTCCACACGATGAGGCCGGCGATGCCGAGCGGCGCGACTTCCCGCCAGTCGGAACCGATCGCTTCACGCCAGCCGTCGGACTCGAACCATGCCTGCCAGGTGCCGGGATCCAGGAGCTCGCGCCAGGAGGAGATGGCGAGGGGCCAGAAGAGGGGATCGGCGGTCATGGTCACCGGGTTCACCGCGTACCGATACCGGCGTAACGGAGCCCGCAGCGCGTGGCCCGCGCCCGGTCGACAACCGATCGCGCATCGAAGATCACGTCACCCCGCATGGCGTCGGCCACCTTCTGGAGATCGAGATCCTTGAACTCGTCCCACTCCGTCAGGACCGCCACCACGTCGCTCCCCTCGCAGGCCGAGTAGGGATCGCCGGCGACGTCCCACGAGGGCGCCACGGCGTCGATGACGGTCGGGTCGTACCCCGTCACCGTCGCTCCCGCCGCGATGAGCCGGTCGACGATCTCCAGGGCCGGGGATTCTCGAAGGTCGTCGGTGCCGGCCTTGAAGGTCAGCCCGAGAACGGTGATCGACGCTCCTTCCAGACCGCCCGGCGCGAGCTGACCGATCCGGTCGACTACTCGGGCGAACTGGGTCTCGTTGGTCTCGATCACACTGCGCAACAGGGCGAAGTCGTAGCCTGCTTCGTCGGCGATGTGGACCAGCGCTCGCGTGTCTTTGGGGAAGCACGAACCGCCCCAGCCCGGGCCTGGCCGCAGGAACTGGTGCCCGATCCGCCCGTCGTAGCCGATCCCCAGCAGCACCTCGCTGGCCTCGGCGCCGACGGCCTCGCACAGGGCCGCCACCGAGTTGGCGAACGACAGCTTCGTGGCGAGAAACGCGTTGGCCACGTACTTGATCGTCTCCGCCGAGGCGGCGTCGGTGATCATGATGGGGGCCCTCGTCTCCAGGTAGAGCGACGCCACCCGGGAGGCTGCCTCGCGGTCATCGGATCCGATGACCACCCGATCGGGCTTCAGAAAGTCGGCTACCGCGGAACCCTCCCGCAGGAACTCCGGATTCGATACCACCGAGACATCGGGCCGACGTAGCCGATCCTCCACGAATCGGGTGCAGCGCACCGGCACCGTCGACTTGTTGATCACCACCGCTCCCGGCCGGAGGTGGGGTCGGAGCGAATCGACGGCGCTCTCGAGGAACGACAGATCCACCGAACCATCGTTCCGGCGGGGAGTGGGAACGCAGAGGTAGGCGAACTCCCGATCGTCGAGTGCGGCGGAGTTGGTGGTAAAGCGAAGCCTCCCTTCCTCGGTATTCCGGCTAACGAGGTGTTGAAGACCATCTTCGTAGATGGGGATCTCGCCGCTCGACAGGCGATCTATCTTGTTGCTGTCAATGTCCAGGCAGACCACGTCATGCCCGAACTCCGCCAAGCACGCACCCGTGGTCAATCCGACGTATCCCGTGCCTACAACAGCGACTTTGCACTCTGTCATGAACTCTGCCCCTCGCCTTCTCAAGATCCCTGCGACGGTAGGAGCTTGTCTATGGATCGACAACAAATTGCATGTGTCCTGTCGGTTAACATCACTTGTGGCCCCGCTGTAGTTGAGATATTCCTCTAGGTGGTTCGACCCATTTGCCTTAAAAGAGGCCAAACCGATCGCTCTGTTTTGGATGCCGATGATCGCTGGTCTCAAACGGTCCGCGATGTGAGGCAGCGGTTGGCCGGGGGCACCGCTAGGAATGGGGGGCCATGAGCACCCGGCTCACGATGATCACGTGGAACATGCAGGGGCACGCCGGGGTCGACGCCCCGGCGGTGGCCGCCGTGCTCCGCCGGGTCCGGCCCGACGTGGTCGCCCTCCAGGAGGTACAACGCGGTCAGGCCCGCGCCGTCGCTTCCGCTCTGGGCTCCTCGTGGCGGCTCGCCTGGGGTTTCAAGCACTGGCCGGTGGTGACCCGCCCCGAGGGGCTGGCGGTGCTGACCCGCCACCGCCTGGTCGGCTCCCAGGTGCATGTGCTCCGCCCGGCCGTGCCGGTGACGTCGCACCGCCGGGTCGCCTTGGTGGCCGATGTGATCGCCGGGACGGTGCGGCTGCGGGTGGCCAGCGTGCACCTCTCGCCCCAGGCCGGGGCCGACGCCGTTCGTCTCCGGGAGCTGAGCCGGGTGGCGGCCGCTGGCCCGGCCGTGGTGCTGGGCGACCTCAACGTGCCCGACCTCTCCCCGCTCCGGCCGATCGTTGACGCTCACGGCTGGGTCGACTGCTGGGACGCGGCCGATGGCCCGGGTTCCACCCACTGGGCCGCCGGGTCGCCCCGGGCCGGTCGGACCCCTGACCACCGGCTCGACTATGTGCTCGCCGCCCCCCACCTGCGGGTGGAGCGGGCCGAGATCCCCACCGACGATCTCGACCACCTGGCCGCCCTCAGCGACCACCTTCCCGTGATCGTCCATCTCCAGCTCTGATCCCCGTCCGGGGTCCCGCTCGCAGCCCCGCCGATCTCGGTGCGCAGGGCGCCGCCCGTGATGTGTGGTGCACCGAGATCCCGGCGCCGGTGGAACCGCCAGCGGATCAGGCGGTCCGGCCGATCACCACCAGCGGAACAGGCGGGTGGCGGCCACGGGGGCGCCGACGGCCCATACCGCCAGCGTGGCCCAGGAGGCGCCGGCCCGGACGGCCTCGCCCCCGAACGACGAGCGCAGCACGTCGGCCAGGGCGGCACTGGGCAGCACATAGGCCAGACCCCGCAGCACGGCGGGCAACTCGGCCAGGGGCACGATCATGCCCCCCAGCAGCAACAGCACGATGTAGAGCCCGTTCTGGGCGGCCAGGTTGATCTCGCCCCGCAGCCGGCCGGCCAGGATCAGGCCGATCCCGGCGAAGGCGGCCGTGCCCACCAGGATTCCGGCCACGGCCTGGGGCCAGCTCGCTCCGTCGGGCCGCCAGCCCAGGGCGACGGCGATCGGCACCAACACCACGAGCTGCACCAGTTCCACCGCCATCACGGCCATGATCTTCGCCGCCAGCAGCCGGCCCCGGCCCAGGGGTGTGGCCCCCAGGCGCTTCAGCACGAGGTAGTTGCGCTCGAACCCGGTGGCGATGCCGAGCCCCACCATGGCCGAGCTCATCGTGGCCAGGGCCAGCACGCCGGGAGCGAGGAAGTCGATCGGCTCGCCGCTGCCGGTGGGCAGGACGTCGACCGAGGTGAAGAACACGAGCAGCAGCACCGGGATCCCCAGCGTGAGCAGCAGCTGCTCGCCATTGCGGATCATGGTGGTGATCTCCACCCGTAGCTGGGCCACGAGCTCGGTCATCGGCGCTCACCGCCCCCGGTGAGGCGCCGGAACACGTCCTCCAGGCGCTCGCCCCCACCCCGGATCTCGTCGATCGGGTGGCCGTTGTCGGCCAGCCACCCGGTGAGCTGGGCCATGAGGCGGGGCATTGGCGGGGCGTCGATCACGTACTCGTCGGGCCCGACCCGTGACGCCTGCATCCCGGTGGCTCTGCCCAGGGCCCGCACGTCGAGGTCGGGCGAGGAACGGAAGCGGATCTCGTCGTGGCCCCGGCGCAGCTCGGCCAACGACCCGTCGGCCACCACCTGGCCGCCGTCGAAGATGACCACCCGGTGGGCCAGGCGCTCGGCTTCGGCCAGCTCGTGGGTGGCCAGCACCACGGCGCAGCCCTCGGCGGCCAGGCCGGCCACGATCGACCGGATGGCGTCGCGCCCGTTGAGATCCACCCCCGAGGTCGGCTCGTCGAGGAAGGCCACGTCGGGCTTGGCCGCCAGGGCCAGAGCCAGCGACAGCCGCTGCTTCTCGCCTCCGCTCAGCCGCTTCCAGGTGCGGTTGGCCCGGTCGGCCAGGCCGACAGCGGCCAGCAGCTCGCCCGGCTCGGCCCCCCGGCCGTAGAGGGTGCAGTACTGGCGGATCGTCTCGCCCACCCGGGCTGCCGGGTACACGCCGCCCTCCTGGAGCATCACGCCCATCCGGCGGCTCAGCTCACGCTGGCTGGTGGCGGGGTCGAGGCCCAGCACCCGGACCGATCCGGCAGCGGCCGGCCGGAACCCTTCGCACACCTCGATCGTGCTCGTCTTGCCCGCGCCGTTGGGGCCGAGCACGGTGGTCACCTCGCCGGCCCGGGCCGTGAAGCTCACACCCTGCACCGCTTCCACCTCGCCGTAGCGGACCCGCAGTTCGCTGACCGTCACGGCTTCGTCGCCGGGCCCTGCACCACTCACGGGCTCGACGCTACGGCCCCCCGGCCCCACTGCCACGGGCCGCGCCCTCCTGGCGGCGGGCGCAGTGGTGGTGCGCCACGCCCACGCCTACACCTTTGCTCTCATCGGGGCCCCCGATGGGCCGTCGGTGCCGGCGCCGCCGGAGCCGCCGGCCGGGCTGCGTCTCGGCCCGATCAGCCGGTCCCCGGCCCAGCTGGTGCCGCTGGTGCTCGCCGCCTATCCGCCCGGCCACGTCGACTAGGGGTCGACGGTGAGGTGGTGGCGGCCGTGATCGTGAG
>CADEDH010000012.1:76121-82874 GCA_902826025.1 uncultured Actinomycetes bacterium | reverse complement strand
CCAGCCACCGCAAGCTCGCCATCCCCTGACATGCTGGGCCCCATGGCAGGCCACACCTTCGACTCGATGTTCCAGACGATCACGGCCCGAGCGGCGGAGCGGCCCACCGGTTCGTCGACGGTGCAGGCCCTCGACGCCGGCGTCCACTTCATCGGTAAGAAGGTGCTGGAGGAAGCGGGTGAGGTGTGGCTGGCCGGCGAGCACGGCTCCGACCAGGAGTTGGCCGAGGAGTTGTCGCAGCTCGTCTACTGGATGCAGGTGATGATGGTGCACCGGGGCCTGACGCCCGGCGACGTCTACCGCCACCTCTGAGGCGCCCCACCTGGTTCCGGGCGATCAGCGCTGGGTGGCCAGCACCTCGGCCGACGACGGCGGGCCGGCCGGGTCCGGGCTGTCGGCGCCCGATGACGCCCCGAAGGTGGAGACAGCGATGCCGACCAGGAGGATCAGGGGAGCGAGAACCATCCCCGCTCCAGCTACCGCGGAGAGGGGGCGACGAGGCGTACCGGTGGCGGGGGAGGGCAGCTGCGTGGTCATGCCCTGATCGTGCGCCCCGCGGCGAGTTCGACCATCAGTGCGAACACCGGTTGCCGGACCGCTCGCTTCAGGGCTATCCCTGATGCCGGGGGCCATCCCGGCGCCCGACGATGCCTGCATGACCACCCACCTCGTCTCCACCCGGTCCCGCCCCTGGATCCCGGCGGTGCTGGCGGCCGCCCTCGGTCTGGGCCTGATTGCCCTCGCCGTCTGGGCGGTGCTGGTCAATGCCGATCGGAAATTTCCTGGCACCCCCCGGGACTGGTCGGACGCCCCGCTGTTCCTGGTGGGCCTGTCCAGCGCGGCCCTGGCCGTGGTGTGCGGTGCCGTGCTCGCCCACTGGGCTCCCCGCAACCCCACCGGGCTCCGTTTCGTGGCCATGGGCGGTGCACTGGCGGCGTGGCTGGCGGCGACGTGGTGGCCGGCTCGGGTGGCCCCGCTGGCCGCCGGCCTGCTGGTGGCGTCGCTGCGCCCTCTGCTCTACGCCTCGGTGCTGGCCTGGCCCACCGGCCGCTTCGAGCGCCGCCATCGGCGCCGCCTGGTCGGGGCGGTGGCAATCCTGACCGGGTTGTCCTGGGCGCCGATGGTGCTGCACACCATGGACGAGGACGAACTCCCTTGGGGGTGGACGTCGTGGCCGATGCCCCAGGTCGGGTCGTTGGCAGCCGGCCGGGTGGCCACCGCCTTCCTGCAGCTCATGTACCCGGCAGTGGCTGTGGCCGTGCTGGTGGCGATCGTGCGCCGGCGTCGGCGCCTCCCCCCGGCTGTCCGCCCCCTCACCAACGCCGCTGTGGTGGCCGGGATGATGGCTGCCGCTGCCGACCTCTGGCTGTTCGCCCTTGACTACGTGGCCCGCTCGGTGGTGAGGGGTGGGTGGGGAGGCGAGGCGGTCGGGTTCCTGGCTGTGCTGCTCGACTACGCCCGATTCGGTGCCGTGCCAGCCCTCTTTCTGGCCGACGCCCTCCGGCGATCCGCTTCTCGGCGCGCCTCGTTACCTCCGGCGGGGGGCGGGGCCGATGGCGCCGCGAATGAGATGGTCGTCGAGCTCGACACCACCGACACGGCCTTCGCCGGCGGGGCTCGCCATTCCGGGCTGACCGCTCTGCTGGCCGATACCAGCGGGGATCCTGATCTCCGGTTGCTGTGGCGTCAGGGCGGGCGCTGGCTCGACGAGCACGGCGGGGCGGTTGCCGGGGAACCGGCACAAGGTCGGCGCCGCACAGTGTTCGTCACCGCCGATGGCAGGGAGCTGGCAGCGGTGGACCACGACGCCCACCGGGAGCTCACTCCCAGCTTGATGGATGCGGCGGCGGCCGGGGTGGCTGCGACCGTCGGCCGCCGCCGGGCCGAAGCGGAGGCGGTGGCCCGGCTGGCTGAGCTGCGGGCCCAGCAGCGGGCCCTGATCGACGCCCAGGACCAGGCCAGGCGCCGCCTGGAACGGAACCTCCACGACGGGGCCCAGCAGGAGCTGGTGGGCCTGGCCCTCCATGCCGGGCTGGAAGCCCGCCGGGCCGGGCCCCCCGATCCAGCGGCCAGGCTCGATCTGTCGGCGGCGCTCCGCCGCGCCGCCGACGACCTGTTGTCGGTGGTCTCGGCCGAGCGCCCGGCCGCGTTGGCGGCCGGGCTGGCCCCGGCCCTGGCCTCGCTCGCCGCCGGGGCGCCGATCGACACGACCCTCACCGTGTCCGGCCCCCCGACGCCCAGTTCCGGTGGGGGCGAGCGTGAGGTGGGCGACCGGGAGGTGACGGCCTGGTACCTGGCCTGCGAAGCGGTCACCAACGCGGTGAAGCACGCCGGGGCCGGCCAGCTCGCCATCCGGCTCGTCTCCGGGCCCGAGACCCTCCACCTGGAGGTGGCCGACGACGGGATAGGTGGTGTGAGCGCCGTGCCGCCGTCGCTGGCCGAGCGGGCGGCCGGCGCCGGGGCGAGGGTGGCCGTCGGGCCGGGCCACGCCGGCGGTACCACCGTGACGATTGAGGTGCCCATGACGATCAAGGCGCCAGTGCGATGAGTTCGAACCGCCATGTCCCCGCGGCCCAGCCGGGCCCCCTGCTGGCCATCGTCCTGACCGTGCTGACCGGGTTGTTGGTGTCCGGTGGTCTGGCGGCTGCCGCCGCTCAGCTTGATATCGACGACAGCATGGCCACGCTCATCGCCCTCGCCATGGCCGTGGCGTCGGCCGGTGCGACCGCCGGCTGGCTCGTGCACCGGCGGGGCGATCCCGGCCTCGGCGCCCGCCTCCAGCTGCTTGGCATCCTCACCACCGCCGGTGTGACCCGCCATCTCGACCTGGGCCCGGCCGGCCAGCTGGTCGCCGGGTTCTGCTGGTTGGCTGCGCCGGTCGCCGGGTTGACGGTGGCCTCCGCTCTCAGCGGTCGGCGGCCTGGCGCGGCCCGGCTCCTGTTGCCGGCCGCCGTCGTACTGGCCGGGGCGACGGCAGTGACCGGTGGCGAGGTCGGCCCGGGAAGCTGGACGACCACCACCGTAGGGGCCGACATCCCCGGAACGGCATGGCTCCTGGCGGTGGCCCACGTGGCGGCGCTGACGGGGGCGGCGGTGGCCATCATCGGTTGGCGGACGCCGGCTTGGACCCTCGGCTTCGGCTCGGAGGTGGTGGTGCGGGGCTGGGCGATCGTTGCGGTGGCCGGGGCGACGGCCCATCTCCTGCCTGGGCGGTGGTTGTTCGCATCCGACGGCTACCGACCCTGGGCCGAGACTCTGGCTCTCAAGGTTCCTCTCGTGGCCACCCTTGCCGTGCTGGCCGCGGTGGCCTACGACCGGGCGCTGCGGCCCTGGCTGTCCCCCGAGCCTGATCGGGTGGCGCTGGACCCGGCCCGCCTCCCGTCGCTCGACGCCGACCTGGCCCGATGGACCGCCGATCCGACGGTGCAACTCACGTTTCCCGCTCCCGGGGGAGGCTGGAGTGACAGTACGGGCCGGCCCGTCGCCATCGCCGGGACGGCGGGCCCCGACCGCGTTGCAGTGATCCTGACCAGGGGCGGGAAGCTGGTGGCCCGTATCGAGCACGATGCCGACCTGGCTGCCCAACCTGGCCTCGTCGACTATGACGTGCGGTTGGTGTCGGCAGTGTTGTCAGCCGAGCGGGACGCCGCCCTGGCCGCCGAGCGGTTGGCTGAGGCCCGCCGGGCCAACACCCGGTTGCTGCAGGCTGACGACGACGCCCGCGCCGCGTTGCGGGCCCAGTTGGCCGCCGGCCCCGTGGCGACGCTGGAACGCCTGGCCGCCGATCGGGCCGTCGACCTGGTGGCTGCGGCCGACTGCATTCGGCAGGTGGCGGCCGAAGTGCGGGAACTGTCGCACGGCCTGTACCCGCCGGAGCTCGCCACCGGCGGGCTGACCGCTGCCCTGCCGCTGGCCGCCGGCCTACCGGGGCGCCGGCTGCCCCCGGCGGTGGAGGTGACCGCCTATCTGATCGCGGCCGGTCGTCCCGATGCCGTGCTCGACGACCGGGGGGCCTGGCTCACCATCCGCCTTGACGGTCCCACCGATCTGCCGGTGGAGCGGATTGAGGCGCTGGGCGGTAGTGTCCGGCCGATCGTCAGGCCCGACTCGGAAGCGACACGGGCGATCGCCGTCGAGCTACCCACCGCCTGGGAGTGACTATGGCCACCACCACGGTTCTCGTGATCCGGGGCGCCGCCATGCGGGCCCTACCTCCCGACCTGTTCGAGCGGGCCGGAGGCCGGTTGGTCGCCCACGAAGGTGGGGAGATCGTCGCCCTGTTCGACTCGCCAACGGCGGCGGTGACGGCCACCGTGGCCCTGAACAGGCGATCGGGCGACGGCGGGCTGAGCTCCGGGCTCGACGTGGGCGACCTCGGGCCCGATGGGGCCTACGGGCGCACGCTGGCTGCCGCCCGCCTCCTGGCCGAGGCGGCGGGGCCGGGCCGGATCCTCATCTCGGAGTTGGTGCGGCTGCTGGCCCCTTCGGTGGAGGTGGAGGCTCTCGACGGTGGGCCCGCCGATCTCCCGTCGGGGGCCCACGACGTGCGATGGGATTCGACGCCGGGCCCGGCGCCCTTGCGGGTGATCATCGCCGAAGACGCTGTTCTGATCCGCAAGGGGCTGGAGCGGCTGCTCGCCGACGAGGGGTTCCAGGTGGTGGCCGGGGTTGGCGACGAAGATGCCCTGTTGGCTGCAGCCAGCGCCGAACCTGCCCTCGATCTGGTGATAACCGACATCCGCATGCCACCCACGCTCACCGACGAGGGCCTGCGAGCGGCAGCTGAACTGCGGGCGGCCCGCCCCGGGCTGGCTGTGCTCGTACTCAGCCAGCACATCGAGCCGGCGGCGGCGACCACCCTGCTGGCCTCGAACCCGACCGCCGTCGGCTACCTGCTCAAGGAACGGGTGGCCGATATCGACGAATTCGTCCTCGCCTGCCACACCGTGGCCGCCGGGGGCGTGGTGATCGACCCTCTTGTCACCGAGCAACTCATGGCGGCCGAGGAAGGACGGGGCGGGCTCGACGCGCTCAGCCCTCGGGAGCGTGAGGTGTTGGAACGGATGGCGGCCGGGGCCAGCAACCGGGCCATCGCCGCCGCCCTGTTCTGCTCGGAGAAGACGGTGGAGAGCCATGTGCGGTCAATCTTCACCAAGCTCGACCTGCTCGACGATCCCGATGGCAATCGGCGGGTGGCGGCGGTGGTTCGGTGGCTCAGCGACGGAAGGCGTCGCGCCAGGGAGGCTGGTCGTCCGGGCCCGACAGGGAGCGCAGCGAGCGGAGGATGAGCCCGATGCCGGCCCCGAAGCTCACCAGCATGATCAGCAGGTGCGACAGCTTGAGGTTGAAGAAGAAGTCGAGCCGGCTGAGGATCTCGATCACGAGGATGGCGAACCCGCCCAGGAAGACCACCCAGGCCCACACCTTGCGGGCGTCGTAGAACAGGCCGATCACCCCGACGAGCAGCGGCAGGAACACGATCCCTTCAGAGCCGCCGGTGTAGCGGGAGACCCAGCCCCCGCCGTACGAGGTCACCCGCACCGAGTCGACGAAGAACCAGGCCGAGACGACGGCCAGGGCGCAACCGGCCACGAACATGCCCAACCCGCCCTGGCTTCCGCCCGGTTTGCTCAGCTCTGCCACGGCGACAATGTAGAGCACCGGTTCGGCTCGTCGGGCCCAGGGGTGTCGGGTGCGGGTATTGTCCGGGCCCATGAAGGCGATCGTGTTCCACGAGCACGGCGGGCTCGACGTGCTCCGCTACACCGATATCGACACCCCTGAGCCGGGCCCGGGCGAGGTCCGGATAGCGGTGGAGGCGTGCTCGCTCAACTACCACGACGTGTTCACCCGGCGGGGCATGCCCGGCATCAAGACGCCGCTGCCGATGATCCCCGGGTGCGACGCCGCCGGGCGGGTCGACGCCCTGGGCCAGGGTGTGACCGGTTGGTCGTCGGGTGACCGGGTGCTGGTGGACCCCGTCCAGTGGAGCGACGACGGCCGCATCCGCATGATCGGCGACACCCGCTGGGGGGCCTACGCCCAGTACGTGGTGGTGGACGCCCGCCAGCTGATGGCCCTGCCCGACGACGTGTCGGCCGTCGACGCCTCCTGCCTGCCGGTGGCCTACGGCACGGCCCACCGGATGCTGTTCACTCGGGGCCGGATCGAGGCCGGGGAGACCGTGTTCGTGCTGGGGGCATCGGGCGGGGTGGGCACGTGCTGCGTCCTGCTGGCCAAGCTGGCCGGCTGCCACGTGGTGGCGGCGGCCGGCTCGGCGGCCAAGTGCGAGGCCCTGCTGGCCCTGGGGGCCGACGAGGCCGTCGACTACTCCACCACCGACATCGCCACCTACACCCGGGAGCGCACCGGCTCCCTGTTCAGCGGGGGCGGGTGGGACGTGGTGGTGAACTTCACCGGGGGCGACACCTGGGCCCAGACCCTGCGGATGGTGAAGGCCGGGGGCCGCCTCCTCACCTGCGGGGCCACCGCCGGCTACGACCCGCCCACCGACATCCGCTTCATCTGGACGGCCGAGATGGACGTCCGGGGCTCCAACGGATGGAAGCGGGCCGACCTCGAGTCCCTGGTGGCCATGGTCCAGGACGGCCGACTGAAGCCAGTGGTCGACTGCGAGCTGCCCCTCGACCAGGGGGCCGAGGCCATGCGCCTGCTGGAGGAACGGCAGTTCTTCGGCAAAGTGGTGATCACGCCGTGATCACCACCAATGAGCGGAGCGTGATCACGCCGTGA
>CADEDH010000012.1:0-76021 GCA_902826025.1 uncultured Actinomycetes bacterium | reverse complement strand
GTGATCACGCCGTGATCACCACCAATGAGCGGAGCGTGATCACGCCGTGAACCTGGGGGACCTGCCAACCCAATGGGTCGGCACCGGCCGAATCGCCTTCGTCGACCTCACCGGCGAGCCGGCGGCGGGGCCGGTGCCGGTCGGCTACGACAACCTGGCCGACCGGTGCGGCCGGATCGCCGGATGGCTGCAGCGGCAAGGCTACGGCCGGGCGGCCCGGATCGGGATCCTGGCCGACAACTCGGTCGACTACGCCGCCTGCTACCTCGGGATCATGCAGGCCGGCATGGTGGCCGTGCCTCTGAACACCCGCCAGCCGCCGTCGGTGCAGGCCGACGTGGCCGCCGACGCCGCCTTGGCCCTCGTGTTCCACGACGCCGACCACGCCGACCGCCTGCCGCCCGGGGTGCCGACGGTCCTGATGGGCGACAGCGGCGCCGCTGGGCCGATGAGCTGGCGCCGTGTGCTCGACGCCCCGCCCGCCGGGGCCGAGCCGATGGAGCCCGGCGAGGTGGCGGTGCAGATGTACACCTCGGGGTCAACCGGCCGGCCCAAGGGGGTGCTGCTCACCCACGGGGGCCAGCTGTTCAGCATCCACCAGTACGTCACCGGCGTGCTGCCCATGGAACCCGACGAGCGGCTCCTGGTGTCGGCCCCGATGTACCACAAGAACGCCGGGATGCAGCTCAAGATGGCCCTCAGCCTGGGGGGCACCGTGATCCTGCTCCGCCGGTTCGAGCCCGAGGCCTATCTGCGGGCCGTGGCCGGGCACGGGGCCACCGCCGTGAGCGGCGTGCCCACCATGTTCGCCCTGATGGCGGGCCGGCCCGAGCTGGTGGCCGAGCTCGACCTGAGCGGTGTGCGGCGGGCCTCGATCGGGTCGGCCCCCATGACCCAGGCCCTGTTCGATCAGGCCCGGCGACTGTTCCCCAACGCCACGGTCACCAACGGCTACGGCACCACCGAGGTGGTGGCCGTGTTCGGCGGTCACCCCCAAGGCCGGCCCCGGCCCGACATCTCGGTCGGCCACCCGCTGGCCGCCGTCGGCACCCGGCTCGTCGACCCGGCCTCCGGGGTCGACGCCGAGCCCGACCCGCTCACCGGGAGGCGACGGGGCGAGCTGTGGGTGTCGAGCCCGGGCCTGATGAGCGGCTATCACAACCGGGCCCAACTGACCGCCGAGCGGGTCACCGGCGGCTGGTACCACACCGGCGACGTGATGGAAGCCGACGCCGATGGCTGGCATTTCGTGGTGGGCCGGGTGGACGACATGTTCAACTGTGGCGGGGAGAACGTGTACCCCGGCGACGTGGAGCAGATGCTGGAGCGGTGCCCCCTGGTCCACCAGGCCGGGGTGGTGGCTGTGCCCGACGAGGTGAAGGGGGCCCTGCCCGTGGCCTTCGTGGTGGCCGCTCCCGGCGAGGCGCCCACGGAGGACGACGTGAAGGCGTGGGCCCTGGCCAACGGCCCTGCTTACCAGCATCCCCGGGCCGTGTGGGTGGTCGACGAGCTGCCCCTGGCCTCCACTGCCAAGCTCGACAAGACGGCCCTGGCGGTGGAGGCCGCGCGGCGGTGGGTACCCCGGCCCGCATAAACCACGTTTGAGGGCTGGTGGCGCCACAGTAGAGTCAAGGATCGACTTGCTGCCGTAGCTCAGTTGGCTAGAGCACCAGATTGTGGATCTGGGGGTCATGGGTTCAAGCCCCATCGGCAGTACCAAACATCTCTGAGCAAGAGGCCCACAGTGAGCAAGCAGCAACCACAGCGGCCCAAGGCCCGGTTGCCGCGGGGCCTGGGCGACGTCAGCGACGGTGATGTCACCGATCGCCAGGAGATGATCGCCACCATCACCGCCGTCTACCGGCGGTACGGGTTCCAGCCGTTGGAGACCCCGGTGCTGGAGTACCTCGACGCCCTGGGCAAGTTCCTGCCCGACGTCGACGCCCCCGGCGAGGGCGTGTTCGCCCTCCGGGACGACGACGAGCAGTGGCTGGCCCTCCGCTACGACCTCACCGCACCCTTGGCCCGGTTCGTGGCCGAGCACCGCAACGATCTGACCCTGCCCTACCGCCGGTTCCAGGTGGGCCCCGTGTTCCGCCAGGAGAAGCCAGGCCCGGGGCGGTTCCGCCAGTTCTACCAGTGCGACTTCGACACGGTCGGCTCCCGCTCGATGGCGGTGGAGGCCGAGGCCTGCGCCCTGCTGTCGGAGGCCCTGGAGGCCCTGGGCATCGGGCGGGGGGCCTACGAGATCCGGATCAACAACCGCAAGGTGCTGAACGGGGTGCTGGCCAACGCGGCGGTGGCCGAGGGCGACTCGCCCGAGGCGACGGCCCGCCGGTCGCACGTGCTCCGTTCGGTCGACAAGTACGACCGGGTGGGGATGGACGGTGTCCGCCTTCTGCTCGGCCCCGGCCGGAAAGACGACAGCGGCGACTTCACCGCCGGTGTCGGCCTCAGCGAGGCCCAGATCGACCTGGTCGTGGGCTTCGTCACCGCCGGGTCGGGCGCCGGCTCGCGGGGCGAGGTGCTCGACCGGCTCCGCTCCCTGGTGGGCGACGCGCCCGAAGGCAAGGCTGGGGTCGACGAGCTCGACACCGTCGACCAGCTGCTCACTGCCATGGGGATCGGATCCGACGTGGTGACCGTCGACCCCACCGTGGTGCGGGGGCTCGACTACTACACCGGCCCCGTGTTCGAGGCCGTGCTGACCGAGGGATCGTTCGGTTCGGTGGCCGCTGGCGGCCGCTACGACGACCTGGTCCGCCGTTTCACCGGACAGGACGTGCCGGCCTGTGGGGCCTCGATCGGGGTCGACCGCCTGCTGACGGCCCTGCGCCATCAGGGCAAGCTGGACGCGTCGGGTGCCGCCGGGCCGGTGGTGGTCACCGTGATGGACCGCCAGGAGCTTCCCCGCTACCAGGCGATGGTGGCCGGCCTGCGGGCCGCCGGGGTGGCGGCCGAGATGTACCTGGGCAACAAGGGGATCGGCGACCAGCTCAAGTACGCCGACCGCCGACGTTCGCCCCTGGCCGTGATCGCCGGTTCCAACGAGTTCGGCGACGGCACGGTGGTGGTCAAGAACCTCCTGTACGGCAAAGAGGTGTCGCAAGGCATCACCGACCGGGCCGAGTGGCTGGCGGCGGCCGACGTCCAGCAGACGATCCCCGCCGCCGATCTGGTGGCCTACATCCAGCGTCTCCTGGCCGGTCCCGCCGCCCAGCAGTAGGTTCAAGCGGTGGATCCCACCGCGCTGCTGGCCGCCGACTTCGCCCGTGACGGGGTGGTGCACGTACCCGGCATCCTCGACGCCGGCACCCTCGAGCGGCTGACCGGGCTGTTCGACCGGGGCCTGGCCGAGCCGTCGGGAGCGGCGGCCAACCTGGCCCGGGACGACGGCACCACGTTCCACCAGGACCTGGGCAACACCCGGCACTGGGAGGCGTGGGCCGAGGTGCTGCGGGCGTCGCCCCTGCCCCGGCTGCTGGCCCGGTTGTGGGGCTGCGACGACGTGTGGTTCTACTACGAGCAGGTGTTCCTCAAGGAGGGTGGCGCCACCCGGCGCACCCCGTGGCACCAGGACTCGTCGTACCTGCCGGTGGAAGGCGGCCAGATCGCCAACCTGTGGGTGCCGCTCGATCCGGTGGCGGCCGACGACGCGTTGGAGCTGATCCCCGGTTCCCACCGGGGCCCGCAACATGCGCCGTCCCGGTTCGACCCGGCCGACGAGACGGCGCCGATCGACCCGGCCGACCCCCGCCCCCGGCTCCCCGACATCGAGGCCCACCGGGGCTCGTTCACCATCGTGTCATGGGCCTGCCAGCCCGGTGACGTGGTGGTGTTCGACCTGGGGGTGCTCCACGGCGGCGCCGCCACCCATCCCGGTGGGCGCCGCCGTACCGTGGCGCTGCGCTGTTTCGGCCCCGATGCCCGCCTGGCCGCCCAGGCCGGCGCCCCCAGCCGGTCGTCCGGCAAGGTCCCCCGCTTCGTCCGCTACCACCGTGAGCTGGCCCCCGGCCAGCCTCTGGCCGACCAGTCGGCCTTCCCCCGATTGCTGGGCGGCTAGCGGGCCGAGAAGGGCGCTACAGCGCCAGCGTGATCCCCCAGGCCAGGGCGGCGAGGCCGAGGACCACGAAGCCGATGCCGGTGGCCAGGAGCTGGCTGGCGGCGTTCCCGGCGTACTGGCGGCTCTCCATGGCCAACCGGGCGCCAATGAAGGCCACGATGGGCCCGCCGACCAGCTTGATCAGATCGAGTGTCGAGCTCTGCGTGACCTCGCCGTTCACCGTGGTGGAGGAGCTGATGCCGACGAACCCCGTCACCGCCAGCACGGCGAACACTGCGCCAGCGATCCAGGTCTTCTTCAGCTTGCTCGCCCGATCTGGGTAGAGGGCGTCGTTCTTCGTGTCCATGAAACGCGACGCTAGTCGAGAGAGTGGGAGCCCAGGATCGCGGGGAAGCTGTCGAGCACCGCTTCGACCGGTTCACACGTGCAGGCCAGGGCACCCCGGCGCTTTGACGCTCGGCTCAGTCAGTAGTAGCGACGTCGTAGACGAGCTTCGCCACACCATTCGAGTAGGTGTCCGACTCGCGGAGCCGTAGCTGGCGCTTCTGGCGATCGTCACGACTGAACAGACTCTTGCCCGCTCCCAGAAGCACCGGGAACACCAACAGGTTGTACCGATTGATCAGGTCTGCGTCGGAAAGCCGTCGAGCGAGTTCGGCGCTGCCATGAATGAAGATCGCGCCGCCTTCGCTTTCCTTGAGTCTGGCGACCTCGTGGTCGGATCGCAGGATCGTCGTCGGGCCCCACCCGGCGGCCAGATCCTCCTCGACGAGAGTCGTGGAAACCACGTACTTCGGGAGGTCTTTGTATGCCGCGTGGTCGTCGGAGTCTCGCCAGATCGGAGCGAACACCTCGTAGCTCCGCCGACCGAACATGAGCGCTGTCGTTTCTTCGAGTTCCTCGCCCTTGAGAGCGAACGCCTCCGGTACGAACTCGGTTTCCATGACCCAGCCGCCGCTCCGGTGCCCTTCGGCCGTGCTGCCTGGCGAGTCCACGACCCCGTCGAGAGACATGAAGCCGGTGTAGACCAGTTCGCGCACCGTGTTACCTCCTGGAGAGCGAGGGCTCCGAAGCCCTGCGGTTTCGTGGTGGAGGTTACGGCGAGCTTTCCTCGACGCGGCTGTCGGTCATGTGCGCGTTCCGCCTGCGTCGGTATGGCGGGGATCCGGGTCGGTGCTCAACGGACTCTCCCGCAGAAGTCGAGCAGACGGTCGGCTGCGGACTGCCCGCCGGTGCGGGCCGGGCCGAGCAGGCCTCCGGCTCGGATCTGGTCGGCGACCGGAGAGAACTGAGTGATGTAGAGCTGGGCGAGGTCGTCGGGGATGGTGACGGTCGTGCCCATGGTCGTGGCGACGTCCCAGCCGTGGACGACGGGGTCCATGCCCTGGAAGGTGAGCAGCTGAGCCAGCGGCATCTCGACGCCCAGGGGGGTCATGCGGATGCTGGCAAGCCGTTCGGGACGGGTGAGCAGTTCCGCCTCGACCAGGGCCCGCGTGTCGAGCCAGGTGGCGAGCGGGTCGTCGCCGGCGGCGGCGGCGAAGTCGACCATGGCGTGGAAGTCCGGCGGTGCGCCGTCGCCGGCGAGGGCAGCGACGTTGCGGATGAAGGTGATGGCGTGGCCGGCCACCTGACGGGCGGTCCAGAGTTCGCACGGCGATTGTTCGTCCCAGCGTGTTGGGTCGGCGCCGCGTATCGCTGAGTCCATCACGTCGAGCGAGCGACGGTAGTTCGCAACGATGGTGTCGGTCGGAGGGGGGACGGTCATCGGACGAAGTCCTTTCGTGGGTGGTTGGTGTCTCCGATCGTCGGGCAGTCGAGAGGGTGATCCAATTCCCTGAGAGGGAAGTGAGCAGCGCCGCCGCGGCTCGTATCGTGGGGCGGTGTCCGGTCGACCAGCGCTCAAGCCGAACCGTCGCCCGGCCAGCCCGGTCGGTGAGGTCCTGAAGGTCTGGCGCGGCCACCGGCGAATGAGCCAGCTGGACCTGGCGACCCGCGCCGGAGTGACACCGAGGCATGTGAGCTTCGTCGAGACCGGTCGCTCGAAGCCGAGCCGCGAGCTGCTGAGTCTCATGGCCGACACCCTCGACATACCGTTGCGCGACCGCAACGAGCTGTACCTGGCCGCTGGGTTCGCTCCGCCCTACACCTCGATGTCGGCTGACGACGACGAGTTCGCCGAGGTCATGGCGGCGCTGGAGCGGATCCTCGACAGCCACGAACCCCTGCCCGGGGTGATCATAGATCGGCACTGGAATCTGGTGCGGGCCAACACGGCGGCCCAACGCCTGTTCAGCGAGATGATCGACCTGTCGACCGTCGACCAGCCGGCGAACGTGCTTCGCCTGATGTTCGGTCCGCTCCGCTCACATGTCGCGAACTGGGACGCGATCTCGACCGCGCTGATGACGCGGGCCCGGCGCGAGGCTGTCGGCGGGGTTCCCGATCCCGAGCTGCAGGCGCTTCTCGACGAGCTGGCGCCGCTGGCCGGCGTACGCCATGCGCCGCCGGCGCCGATCAGCCCGGTCATCGACGTCGAGTTCCTGATCGACGGGACCGTCCACCGCTACTTCTCGACCATCACCACTGTGGGTACGGCCGCCGACGTTTCACTCCAGGAGCTGCGCGTCGAACTGTTCCATCCCCATCAGCGCTGATCGGCCGGCTGGGTTCGCCCTAGGGCGTGGGGGTTCGCTGGGTCTCATCGATCGCCAGGGTGACGAGTCGGCTGACACAGCGGCCGGCGGACTCGAGCGGAGCGGTCGAGCGCTGCGTTCTGCTGAGGACGAAGGTGCCCTCGACCGTTGCCACGAAGACGTGGGCGAGCTGTTCGGCTTGCTCGGTCGGGATCCCGGCGTTGGTCAGATGTCGTGTTGCGGCGCTGATCCAAGAGGCGAAGGCGTTGGACGCCGCCACCCGCAGCGGTTCGCTGACGTTCGCCACCTCGCGGGCGATGGTGCCGATCGGGCAGGGGTCGATGTAGCCGGACTCTGCGAGCACGGTTCCGGCGCCGGCGAAGAAGGCGACGTACGCCTCGGCTGGTCCCGGCGCTTCGTTGGCGATCGACTCGAACAGCTCCCGGAACATCTCGCCGGTGGTCTCGATGACGGCGACGCCCAAGGCCTCCTTGCCGCCGGGGAAGAAGTGGTAGATCGATCCGATCGTCGCGTTCGCCGCCTCGGAGATCTGGCTCAGGGAGGTGCCGTTGTAGCCCTGGCGCCGGAAGAGCTCGTTGGTGGCGACGATGATTCGGTCCCGCGTCTCGGCCATCATCGGAGTCTAGAACCATCGTTCTAGACACGGGAACCGGTACGCCCTAGAGTGATCGTTCTAGGAGGTGGTCCCCATGTACAAGGCCTCGATGCGGGCGATGATGCGTTACAGCATCAGGAAGCTGAACCAAGGCGACTACTCGCTCATGATGAGGATGGCACACCCCGATTTCGAACTGGCGTTCCCAGGGCAGAACTCGTGGGCTACCATGTTCCGTCCTCAGAGCACCGGGCGCCTTCGCCATGCCACCCATCGCGGTCTGGCCGAAGCGACGGCCTTCGCCGACCGGTTCGTCGCTGAGGGGATCCAGTTCCGGATCGAAGACATCCTCGTCAACGGCCCTCCTTGGAACACTCGCATCGCTGTTCGGGTCCACGATTTCATCCCCAGCTCAGAGGGCGAGGGTGACGTCTACAACAATCGAGCCTTGCTCTTCCTGGAGCTGCGCTGGGGCCGGCTCGTGCGCTGGGAGGACTACGAAGACACCGAACGGGTCGGGGCATGGGACGCCAAATCGGCCGCCCCCGGGGCTCAGCCATGGCGGCGGCCCGCGGGCCCTTCATGTTGACTCTTGGCTAAGATCAAACCCGCAGCCACCTATTTACGAGGTGGAAAGAGGGGGCGAGGATGTTGAAAGCCATCGCGTGGGTACCCGCTGTCTACCTTCTCTTGGTGATGGCTCGTGCCAGCTCAGGGCGCCTGCAGTCGAGAGCGTTTTCTGTGCTCGCCGGGTTGACCGCCATAGGCGGAGCGCTGTGGTCCCGCCAGTCGGGTTATTGGTGGGTCGCTGTCGTGTTAATGGCGATGGCGGTAGCGGCCGTGTTCGTCTACTTGGGCGCTGGGCTGCTATCGCCGGTGGTTGTCACCAGCGCCGAACTGGAGCGGGCGGTATTGTCCCGCCTGAAGCGACGTACCGCCGTCGTTACCATGACTGTGCGGCCCTTCGACGGGCTCGTTGGGGCGTGCGGTTATATCCGAAAGCGGAGTTACTGGTTGGACTCCTGTCCACATTGCTGGCTCGAGAGATTTGTGACTCGTAACGTGATCGGAGACATCGGTAGCGTCCTTGGTGCATATCGGCACAACTTCTACTATGGTCAGGCGTCGACCGTCGGATTTTTCGGCCCCGTGAGCCGGGTTTCGGCGGATTGCAGGACCGCCAGCTCAGCGGCGCTCAGGCCTAAGCTCTCCAACCCCCGGCCCTTTGTGTCTGCGACCTGTCCCTACCACGGATCACTAGTCCTGTCGTCTACGAAAGAGGATTGGGAAAAGGAACTGGCGGCCGAGACCAGCAGAGCAGTTATCTCCAGTAATGACGACCAGCCGAACCCTCCGGCCGAGGCCTAGGCAGATCGACGAACGAGGGACGCCATGTTCGAACGCTTCACCGATGACGCCCGTCGCTTGATCGTTCAGGCCCAGGAGGAGGCTCGGTCGCTGAACCACGACTACATTGGCACAGAGCACCTGCTGCTGGCGTTGGTTCGGTACCCGGAAACCAAGGGCGCCGATGTCCTCCGGGGTTTGGGAATCGACCTGGACGTAGCCCGTGCGGCTGCCGTTGCTGCCGCTCCGGCTGGCGAATCTCCGCTCACTGCCGCCTACCTTCCGTTCACGCCGAGAGCGAAGAGGGTGCTCGAACTGAGCTGGCGCGAAGCGGTCGAGCTCGACCACAAGTGGGTGGGCAGCGAACACGTCCTGCTCGCGCTGCTGAGGGAACGTAACGGTATCGCTGGTCAGGTCCTGTCGGCCCAGGGAGCGGACCTCGCCGCGGCTCGATCCCACCTGGCCGGCCTTGCGTCCGACGGGTCGCTGCTCCACGAGGTCGACGACCTTGAGAGCTATCTGGCCGAGGTGCGCCGGTACCCGGTGCTCACGCCCGCTGAGGAACTCGAACTCGCCCAGAAGATCGAACTCGGGCGGGACGCCGCCCAGCGTCTGGAAGGCCCTGCCGAGCTGTCGGCCGAAGACCGGGCTTCGCTGACCGTCACCGCAGCTGAGGTCGAGAAGGCTGAACTGGCTCTCACCCAGGCCAACCTCCGCCTGGTTGTGACCATCGCCCAGCGCTACCAGGGCAGGGGCCTGTCCATCATCGATCTGGTTCAGGAGGGCAACTTAGGGCTGATGGCAGCGGTTGATTCCTATGAGTGGCGGAAGGGATTCAAGTTCTCTGTCTTCGCCACGTGGTGGATCCGCCACGCCATAACCCGAGCGCTGGCTCGCCCACGCTGAAGCCGCTCGACCCGCTCCTGGGCACTCGTGGCGATGGCGCAACTCCCACTCCGGTACCCGAGGAGATCGATTTCCGGCTCGCCGTTCAGCGTGGCTCCGGCGGTGTTCGCCTCGAAAATCGACCCGGCGCAAACCGGATGGAGGACATGATCGACGCCATGGCAGGCCCCACACTCCACCACCCCCGCTACCTGCGCTCCAACGGCTACGACCCCCAGTGGGTCGCCCGGAACCAGATGGGCCCGAACGCCCTCTGGCTGGCCGAAGCACTGACCGAGGTCATGGCGATCGAACCGGGGATGAACGTCCTGGATCTGGGGTGCGGAAAGGCGTTGAGCTCGATCTTCCTCGCCCGGGAGTTCGGTGCCCGTGTCTGGGCCACCGATCTCTGGATCCCGGCGGCGGAGAACCAGGAGCGAGTCGTCGAGGCGGGGCTGACCGACCTCGTGACGCCCATCCACGCCGAGGCCCACACGTTGCCTTTCGCCTCGAACTTCTTCGACGCCATCGTCAGCTTCGATGCCTACCAGTACTTCGGCACGGACGACCTCTACCTGGGATACCTGGTCGACTTCCTGAAACCCGGCTGTCAACTCGGTGCCGTCATGCCGGCCACGACCCGGGAGCTGGGTACCGAGATCCCCGAGGCACTTGCACCCTTCTGGGAATGGGAGTTCTGCAGCTTCCATCCGCCCGGTTGGTGGCGTACCCACTGGATGAAGACCGGCAAGGTCTCGGTGGATCATGCCGATCTCGTCGAGGACGGATGGCGTGACTGGCTCCAGTTCAACGACTTCATCGCCCCTTTGGTCGAAGGCTGGTGGATCGACGAGGTGGCGAAGACCCACGACATGCTGACCGTGGATCAGGGCACGGAGATCGGTTTCGCCAGGATCGTCGCCACCAGAGGCTGAGTCACCACCAGGATTCTCACCCGGTTCCAGACCTCGAGGCGGGCGTCCTTCGGACGCCGCGAATCGACCGCCCTCAGATCCGGCAGGCGTGGATCTTGTTCAGGAGGATGGCCTGGGCACCGAGCCGCTTGAGGGCGTCCATGATCTGGTGGGCGTGGGCCTCGGGGATCATGGCCCGCACGGCCCGCCACTCGGGGTTGGCCAGGGGCGAGATCGTGGGCGACTCCACCCCCGGCGTCAGCGTGGTGGCCTCGGCCAGCAGCGACACCGGGATGTTGTAGTCGATCATCAGGTACTGGCGGGCCACCAGCACGCTCTGCAGCCTCTGGATGAGCTGATCCAGCTCGTCGCTGATCGGTGCCCCCTCCCCCAGTGGCGAGCGCTGGGGGGCGATCAGCACCGCCTCCGATGCCAGCACTGGATCGCCGATGATCTCCAACCCGGTGGACCGCAGGGTGGCCCCGGTCTCCACCACGTCGGCGATGGCGTCGGCCACCCCCAGGCGCACGGCGATCTCGACCGCCCCGTCGAGGCGCACGGTCTCCACCGTCACCCCCCGGTCGGCCAGGAACTTCGACACCAGCGCCGGGTACGACGTGGCCACCCGCTTGCCGTCGAGATCCTCGATCCGGGGATACAGGCCGGCGGGCCCGGCGAGCCGGAAGGTGGAGGCGGCGAACCCGAGGGCCATGACCTCCACCGCCGGAGCGTCAGCGTCTATCAGGAGGTCTCGCCCGGTGATGCCCAGGTCGAGGGTGCCGGCAGCCACGTAGGTGGCGATGTCACGAGGCCGGAGGAAGATGAACTCCACGTTGTTCGTGACGTCGAGAGCTGAGAGATCGCGGTTGCTGTGACGGGTGGTGTACCCCGCCTCCAGCAGCATCTGGTTGGCCGGATCGGACAGCGTGCCTTTGTTGGGGAGGGCGATGCGCAGCACGAGCCGAGAACCTTACACCGTGAACCACTCGGTGACCACATCACCCTGGGGCTGGTGGGCCACCAACCGCACCGGGCCCGACGGCCGGGAGGGAAAGCTGAACTGGCCCAGCTCGTCGCAACCGGTGTCGACCCGGCGGCCCGACCCCAACAGCAGCGTCACACCGGTGGCCCCGGCCGGTACTACCTGGCCCAGGATCGTGTTGCCGGCCACGTCGACTTCGATCGAGGCCGCCGCGGTGGCGAACGACAGGTGCACGCCGCTGGGGGTGTCACTGCGGACCAGCACCTCGGCTCCGGCCAGGGAATCGAACTGGAGGTGGGCCAGCTCCTCGTCCACCGTGCGCCACACGAAGGCGGCCCGGGCCGTCTCGATCAGCCGGGGCGGCACGGGGTCCGCCGCCTCGACGGCGAGACGCAGCTCGCTCAGGAGGCCGGCATCGCCGGGATCCATCACGGAGGGATCGGTTTCAGGGTTCGTCCCGCTGTCGCTCACAGGTCTCCTCCCAACAGGTAGACGCCACGTGACGTCCGGAGCTTGGCCAGGCATCGGGCCCGGGTGGGCCCGATGCTGCCGATCGACATACCCAGCAGGTCGCTGATCCGGTCGTAGGGCAGGGGCGGCTCGGCGATCAGAAGGCGCAGGAGCTGCTGGCAGGCCTGCGACAAGGTGGCGAAGGCCCGCCACAGGATCTCGTTGGCCACTTCGGTCTCCGACGCCCGGTCGACTGGGGCGGCCGTCCGGTCCACCAGATCGACATCGAGATCGCTCCGCAGATCCTCCCGGCCCCCCAGCTTCACCGCCCGCAGGCATTCGTTGCGGGCCGTGCGGGCCAGCCAGCCCCCGAGGCTCTCGGGTTGACGGATCCGGTCGAGGTGCTCGGCCAGTCGGAGCCAGGTGGTCTGGTACACGTCTTCGGCCGCGGCGTTCGAGAGCCGGAACCCCCGGATCACGTGCCACACCAGACCGGCGAACTGCTCCACCAGTGCGTTCCACGCCTCCGCTTCGCCCTGCTGGGCGGCGGCGACGAGCCGGGGGAGATCGGGCTTCACGTCAGTCAGCCTAGGCGGGATCATCAGGTACGGTCCTCGTGGCGAAGGTGGTGGGGGCGGTATCACGGGTGGACGTTGACGATCGCCCCCAGCCCGGGCATGCGGGTGAGTCGGGGGTCGTAGATCAGAGAGCGGACGGCCTTGCCCAGCGGCTCCCCGAGGTGGTGGCGCTGGATGAGCGCGCCCACCACGATGGGGGCGCTGAAGGAGGTACCGCTCCACGACGCCCAACCCTCGAACGGAGAGCCGGTCGAATCCCGCGGGATGTGCTCCGGAGGCTCGGGCAGCGACGGGTCCCGTTCGAAGAAGCGGCTGACGATGTCGACCCCGGGTGCACAAGCCTTCACCCACGGTCCGAAGTTGGTGAACCAGGCCGGTCCGGTTGGGCTCAGGGCGCCGACCGAGATCACATCGGGCAGCGCAGCCGGCCAGGCCTTCCGGCACGACGAGCTGTTGCCGGCCGACGCCACCACGATGGAGCGCGAGCCGTACCCGCCTAGCCGGGACCGCCCGCCCCGGCCGGTCAGGAGCCGGATGGCCTCCGTCATCACCATCGGGGGCTGATCGTCCTCGGTGTACCCGCTCAGGGACAGGTTGAGCAGGTCGGGCGGGCCTTCGAGCGCGATCTTGGCGATGAGGTAGCCGATGTCGGCGTCGTTGCCGACGCCGAACGTGTCGAGCATCCGGTCGATACGCACGTTGGCGGCAGGCGCCATGCGGTCGATGATCCCGGCGATGAAGGTGCCATGGCCGGCGGTGGTGTCGATGCAACCGTCGTCGTCGGTGTTCGGGACGTCGACCCTGTCGGAATAGGCGCATTCGTCGTTGGTGAGGAAGGCGGGCCGGTAGTCGTCGGTAGCGAGCCCGGTGTCGATGATCCGGACGCTCACCCCTTTGCCGACCCCTGGGTCGACCGTGGGGGCCGGCGGGGGCGGGACGGCCAGCGCCAGCGACTTGCGGGGGACGTCGGCCGGTCCCACCGGCGGCTGCCAGGTTCCGTAGCAGTCCGAGCAACAGCCGCCGCCCAGGCCGGGGTAGCCCAAGGGGTTGCCGAACGAGGCGGGGTTGCCGAACGAGGCGGGGTTGCCGAACGAGGCGGGGTTGCCGAACGAGGCAGGGTTGCCGAACGAGGCAGGGTTGCCGAACGAGGCAGGGTTGCCGTGCACCCATCCCCCGGTGAAGGAGTCGGCGAAGAGCACGTGGTTGGGTTGCGCCTGGCCGCCAGCAGCCCGTATGTCTCTGGCCCGGGCCACCACATTATCGACCTCGGTGAGCAGCACCAGGTCGCCGAACAGCCTGTGCTCGCCCCGAAACCAGCCGATGCGGTCCCGGGTCCGCTTGGTCTCGAGCGTCGACTGGGAGACGATCAGCTCGCCGGGCTCATAGATGCACGGACGGCCGTTGCTGTCGGTGTCGAACACCACCCGGTCGAGCCAGAACCCACGGCCCTCGGGGTTGCGTGGAACTGGATCGTAGAGTTCCCAACCTTCTGGAAAGTCGTTCATACTCCCTCTCGTGCACAGCTCGCGATCAACCGGCGGCAAGAAGACGAGCGCGCCGGTCGGCCGGAAATACGTGGAATCCTGATCACCCACAGGCAACATGGAGGTGTCGCCGCTCTGCCTGTCAAGCCTTTCTAGTCGTTCGGGAGGTCCGTTCCGGTGAACCGGGCCCAACGCGCCCTCGACTGCGTACAGAGCCGCCCCGGCGATGCTCTGCGCTGGTCCCAGGAGCTACTGGCCGAACCCGACGTCACGCCGGTGGAGCAGGTGACCGCCACGTGGGCGCTGGGCCGGGCCCACGCCGAGACCGGCCACCTGGATCAGGCGCTGCACACCCTGGACCAGGGCATCGGGCTGGCCGGCCGCCACGGGCTGACCGTGCTCGAGGCCGAGATCCGCCTGAGCCTCGCCACCTGCCTTCTCCTCACTGGCGACACGGCGGCAGCCCATCATCAGCTCGAGCTGGCCGAGCCGCACCTCGAGATGCCCGGCTCCCGGGGCCGGTTGGTCATGCAGCGGGGTTTCCTGGCCATGCACCAGGGGGCGATGGCCGAGGCGGCCAGCTGGTTCGACGAGGCCGAGCCGATGTTGGCTGGAGGGGCTGACGATCTGGGCCGGGTCCGCCTCCTGCTCAATCGGGGCATCGCCAAGACTATGCAGGGCCTGGTGGCCCATGGAGAGGCCGATTTCGCCACCGCGCTCGACCTGGCGAATGGTCTGGGTCAGCAGATGCTGGCCGCCGGTGCCACCCAGAACCTCGGGTTCGCCGCCAGCCGTCGGGGCGACCTGCCGGCAGCGCTGCGGTGGTTCGACGACGCACGCCAGCGATACCGGGTGCTCGGCTCCCCGCCCCGGTTAATAGGGACGCTGGAGATCGACACCTGCAACGTGCTGCTGGCCGGCGGCCTCTACGCCGACGCCGCAGTGGCCGCCGGTCGGGCCGTTGCCCTCGCCACTGCCACCGGGAACCGGCTCGACGAGGCCGAGGCCCGGCTGCTGGCGGCTCGGGCCCATCTCGCCGGGGGGGATCTGGCCGAGGGGGAGCGGGAGGCGGAGGCGGCGGCGGCCCTGTTCCGGGATTCGGAGCGGGCCCCGTGGGTGGCCCTGGCCGAGCACGTGGGCCTCACCGCCGCCGCCCGTCGGTCACCGCCCAGCGAGTCGCTGCTGCGCCGGGCCGTGGCCTCGGCCGAGCACCTCACGGCCAGCGGCTGGCGGCGCGAGGCGTTGGAGGTGCGGACCTTCGCCGGGCGCACAGCGCTCGCCCTGGGGCTCATCGACGAAGCCCGGGCCCAGCTCGCCCCCCTGGCCGGGGAGGTGGCCGACGGCTCGGCCGCCCTGCGGGCCACGGCCTGGCTGGCCACCGCCGCCCTCCGCCTGGCCGACGGCGACCGGGCCGCGGCCAAGGCCGCCCTGTCGGCCGGCATGGCGGTGGTAGAGGAGCACCGGGCCACGCTCGGGTCCACAGAGCTGCGGGCCCACGTGTCGATCAACGCCGCCGAGCTGGCCGAGCTGGGGTTGCAGCTGGCCACCGAGGACGGCGACCCGCTGGAGACCCTGGCCTGGGCCGAGCGGTGGCACGCCGGGGCGTTGTCGGCCGCTCCCGTTCGGCCCGAGCCCGACAGCCCGCTGGCCCGGGCCCTCACCGAGCTGCGGGAGGTGCACGTGTCGGTGATGACGGGCACGGCCGACCCGTTCGACGACGTCGACCCCGACCATCGCATCGCCGGCCTGGAGCGCCGGATTCGCGATCTCAGCCGCTCGGCGGCCGGTGGCCGGCCGTCGAAGGTCGGCGCCCGGACGGTGGAGGCCGATCTGCCGACGTTGCGGCGCTCGCTGGGTTCCGGGGTGCTGGTGGAGTACTTCTCGGTGGCGGGCGAGCTCCACGCCGTGGTGGTCGAGGGCACGGGTGGCGACGGGGGCGGCTCGGCGGCGGCCGCCGTCCGGCTGCACTGGCTGGGCCGGCTCGACGAGGTGGATGACGCGGTCCGCCGGATCGGGGCCACGCTGGCCCGCCTGGCCTACGGGCAGGGGAGCGACGATGCCCTGCGGGCCACCCGTGACGCCCTGGATGCCATCGCCACCGCGCTCGACGAGCGCCTGGTGGCCAAGCTCGGCCTGCCGCCGGCGGTCGACGTGGTGGTGGTGCCCACCGGGCCGCTACAGGGACTGCCCTGGCCGGTGCTGCCGTCGTTGGCCCACCGGACGGTGACCGTGAGTCCCAGCGGGTGCCTGTGGGCGGGGACCGGCTCCCGTTCCGGTGACGGCGGGGGTCACGAGATGGTCGGGTCGGGACGGGCGCTGCTGGTCTGCGGGGCAGGGGTGCCGGGGGGCGAGGACGAGATCGAGCGGTTGCGGAGCATCCACACTGGGGCCACCGTCCTCACCGGGGAGCAGGCCACGGTGCCCGCCGTCACCCGGGCCATGGCCGAGGCCGATCTGGTCCATCTGGCCGCCCACGGGTCGTTCCGCGCCGACAACCCCATGTTCTCCGCCCTCGGACTCCACGACGGGCCCCTCACCGTCTACGACCTGGAGTCGCTGTCGCCGGCTCCCACCACCGTGATCCTCCCGGCGTGCGACGCCGGGCGGGCCTCGGTGCGCCACGGCGACGAGTTGCTGGGTACGGCCGCCGCCCTCCTCCAGGTGGGGGTGCGCACCGTGATCGCGCCGGTGACGGTGGTGCCCGACGCCAGCGTGGTCCCGCCCCTGATGGAGGAGCTGCATCGGCTGATCAGGGCCGGCGCGGCCCCCGCCGCCGCCCTGGTGGGGGCCCGCCAGGAGCTGGCCAGAACCCTCGACGACGTCCAGGCCGCCACGGCCGCCTCCTTCGTCGCCATCGGCCGCTGCTGACCCTCCTTTTGGTGCACTTCCCGTTCGTCCCGCGAAGTCCGTCGTTGGTCCGCAGTCACACCCCCATCTAGTGTCGGAGGAGGCAAGCGGATCAGGCGACCGAGGAGGCGGCCATGCAGGTCGGCGTGATGGTGACCAGCTACAACCACCGGGACTGGGACCGGCTCCTGGCCGGAGACTACGGCACCGACCCTGTCACCCCCGACGTGGCCATCCACCGGGAGACGATGAAGCTGGGCGACATGGTGGAACCCCTCGGCTTCGACGCCATCTGGTGCGCCGAGCACTACGGATCGGCCTACTCCATGCAGGGCAATCCGCTCCAGTGGCTGGCGTTCTGGGCCGGCCGCACCCAGCGGATCGACATGGGCACGGCCGTGATCGTGGCCCCGTGGTGGCAGCCGGTGAAGCTGGCCCATGAAATCGCCATGCTCGACCTCCTGCTCGACGGGCGCCGCCTCCACATCGGCATCGGTCGGGGCATCTCGGCCCACGAGTACGACGCCTTCAACGTGGACCGGGAGGAGTCCCGGGTCCGCTTCGCCGAGATGATCGAGATCCTCCGCCGGTCCGAGACGAACCGCTTCGAGTTCCACGGCCACGCTTATGACGTACCCGAGCTCACCGTCCGGCCCCAGGCCCTGCACCGGGGTTCCCTGTTCGACAACATGAAGGCCGCCTTCAACACGCCGTCGTCGATGGAGATCGCCGCCGACCTCGGCCTGGGCCAGCTGTTCGTCACCGCCGTCCCGCTCGACGTGATGGCCAAGGCGGTGGGCAAGTTCAACGCCATCCGGGCCACCAAGGGTCTGCCGCCCAACCAGCCCACCACGATGATGTACCTCCACTGCTCGGCCGACCGGGATTCGATCGAGCAGGGCAAGCGCTACGCCGGTGAGCAGGCCTGGGCCGCCCGTAACCACTACGCCGTGTGGAACTCGCCCAGCTTCGCCGGTGTCCCCGGCTACGAGGACTACGCCAAGGTGTTCGCCCAGGGCCGGGAGCTGGAGGAAGAACACGCCATCGTGGGCGAGGACGGCCACCTGATCGGCACCCCCGACGAGCTGATCGCCAAGATCCAGCGCACCCAGGAGAAGATCAGCCTGGAGTACCTCATCGTCCACCCCCAGCACGGGTCGAAGCCGCCGGCCGAGGCCCGGGCCAGCCTGGAGCTGTTCGCCAAGGAGGTGCTGCCGGCGGTGCACGAGATGGCAACACCCATTCACGAGCACTCCCTCGGCGACCCCGAGTCGCTCCACGAGTCGGGGGCCATGGGCGGGGCGATCGGCTGATGGGGGAGTCCACGGGTGGGGTGAAGATCGGCCTGTTCCTGCCCACGCGGGATTGGGCGTCGGTGGCCGAGGCGGCCCGCTTCGCCGACGAGCACGGCTTCCACTCCGTCTCGCTCAACGACCATTTCGTGTCCCAGGACGGCGGGGCCGGCGCCCCTCAGTTGGAGTGCCTGTCGGTGATGACGGCGGCGGCCGCCATCACCAGCCGGGTCCGGCTCGTGCCCACCGTGTTGGCCGCCTCGTACCGCACCCCGGCCATGCTGGCCAAGGCCACGGCCACGATCGACCAGATCTCGGGCGGCCGCTTCACCCTGGGCATCGGCTCGGGGTGGAACGTGGCCGAATACACGGCCCACGGCTACCCCTTCCCCGACGCCACCGAACGCCTCGACCGGCTGGAGGAGACGATCGAGGTGGTCAAGGCCATGTGGGGCGTGGGGGCCAGCAGCGACACCGCGCCCGCCACCTGGCACGGCCGGTTCTTCGACATCGAGGAGGCGTCCACCCTGCCCCGCCCGGCCCAACAGCCGGCCCCGCCGATCATGGTGGGCGGGTCGAGCGATCACCTGCTGTCGATCGCCGCCCGCCACGCCGACGTGGTGAACCTGATCCCACCCACCGCCCACGGGAAGGACTTCATCAAAGACGCCGAGGCCACCGTCCGGTTCGACCGGGTCCGCCTCCGCCAGCGGGTCGGCCAGCTGCGGGCCCTGGCCGAGGAGCACGGTCGGGATCCGGGCTCGATCGAGATCAGCGGCTTCGCCCTGGCCAACCTGTCGCACGACCCGACCCATCCGGTGTTCGAGCGGCTGGCCCGCCGCCTCGGCTTCGCCGACCTGGCCTCGGCCCAGGCTTCGCCGGTGGCCCTCATCGGCACGCCGGAGCAGGCCATCGACGAGCTCGGCCGCCGGGCCGACGAAGACGGCGTGAGCTGGTTCATCGTCGTGGCCACCTCCCCTGAAACCCAGGAGATCCTGGCCGGCGAGGTGCTGCCGGCGCTGACCTGACAGCTCAGAAGAACGGGCTGACGAACACCGGCGTCGGGGCGAGGGGCGGCGCCGCGGCTGGAGTGGCGACGGTCTCGGCCTCAGCCGCCAGTTCCCGCTCCAGGGCCCGCATGGCCCAGGCGCCGAGCAGGGGGCCGGGGGCGAGGAGGAGGAAGGCCCAGCCCCACCCGGCCGAGTCTCGGACCACCGGGACCAGGAAGATGGTGAACACGGTGAGGGTGAAGCCGATGGCGAGCTGCACGGTGAGCGCCGTGCCCACGTACACCGCGTTGGTCACCTCGGTGACGATGGTGGAGAACTGGGCCGAGTCGGCCACCACCCAGAACCCCCATACCAGCCCGGCGCCCACCACGATGGGGGCGGGGGCGTCGAGCAGGAAGCCGGCCACCAGGGCCACCGCCGCTGAGGAGCGCAGGGCCCGCCCCGCCGCCTCCGTGCGGGACACCCGGTCGCTCAGCAGCCCGGCGTAGATCGATCCGCCCGCCCCGGCCGCGATCACGGCAAAGGCGGCCAGGCTGGCCAGACGGGGGGAGGTGAAGGCGTCGCGGTAGAAGGCGGCGGCCCAGGCCCACATGGCGTACAGCTCCCACATGTGGCCGAAGTAGCCGGCGCTGGCCAGGCGGAAGCGGCGGTCGGCCACGATCGCCCGGAGCTGCGAGGGGTCGAAGGCGGCGCCCCGGGTGGCGTAGGGTCCGTCGGCCCCCAACCGCTCGGCGATGAGGCCGCCCAGTACGGTGAACACCGAGGCGATGGCCAGGGTGAGGCGCCAGGGGAGGCCGCCCAGTGCGTTGATCAGGTGGGGGAGGGCGGAGCCGACGGTGAGGGCCCCGATCATCACCCCCAAGGCGAAACCCCGCCCCGTGCGGTACCAGCTCGACATGGCCTTGAGCGAGGGCGGGTACACGGCGGCCAGGCACGCCCCCGTTGCAAAACGGGCGGCGATGGCCACGGGGTAGGCGTCGGCCATCGCCACGACGGCGTTGGCCGCGGCCGCCCCGATCGTCCCCACCAGGATGAGGCGGCGGGGTGGGACGCGATCAGCCAGGTTGGTGGCGGCCGACAGCGCAGCGCCGGCCACGAACCCGAGCTGCACCATGATCGTGAGCCAGCTTCCGGCCGATGCCGAGAGCTGCCAGGCCGTCTTGAGCTGGGAGAGCACGGCGGCGGTGGAGAACCAGGTCGACATCGCCAGCACCAGGGCGGCGGCCAGGACGATCAGCTGGCGCCGCCGGGCCACCAGCTCGGCCTCGCTCGGTTCGGCGGCGCCGTTGACGCTCATGCTGGCTCGAACCTCCCACACTCCGGCTGGACCGGGCGCCCGGCTGCACCGCCGGCCGGCATGCGCTCACCCTAGTGTCCGTCGCAATAGCCGGCTATGCAATTGTCCGGTCCTCCGGACACGGTGACTGGTCCGGACCGGCGCCGACGAGGCCGAGGCGCCTACTGACGCCGAGCGGGCTCAGGCGCCGACGAGGAAGGCGGCGGCCGGGGGACCGACGACGTCGGGGCGCTCCAGGTGGCTGTTGTGGCCGGCCCCCTCCACGTGGATCTGCTCCAGGTCGGGCCGCAGCCGGGCCAGCATGGCGGCGAGGGTGAGCTCGAAGTAGGCGCTCTCCTGCCCGTAGAACAAGAGCGCTGGGGCGGCCAGGCCTCGGACGTCGGCCTCGCTCACGTCGAGGCCGGCCAGGGCCGAAGCATGGGGGCCGGTCAGCTCGGCCAGCGGGCTGAGCTGCTCGAACACCCGGGCGTGGTTGGCGTCGGAGGCGTGCCAGGTGGTGCCGCCGATGAAGTCGAGCAGGTGGCGCAAGGCCCGGGGGTGATCGCCGCTGTCGGCCGCGGCCAGGAGGGCGGCGATGTCGGCCGCCACCCGATCGGCCATGGCCGGGTCGACCAGGGGCAGGAGGGGCAGCAGTGTCGGCTCGACCAGCACCATCCGGCGCACCCGGTCGGGGTGGCGGGCGGCCAGGGCCACCGCGATCGAGCCGCCGGTGGAGTGGGCGAACAGATCGACCCGGGCCAGGCCCTCGGCGTCGAGCACGGTGAGCAGGTCGGCCACCTCGGTGGTGGCCAGACCGTAATCGGCCGGCAGCGTGCGATCCTCGCCGTCGCCGTGGCCCCGCAGCACGGTGAACACCACCCGCCGCCGCTCGTCGAACCAGGGCCGCACCTTGCGGAAGGCGAAGCGGTTGGCCACCGTCCCGTGGAGGAACACCACCGGCGGGCCGTCGGCCGGATCGGGCTCGGCCGGCCCGCCCACCTCGTAGGCCAGTAGCTGCTCATCGGATGCCGTGACCCGACGCAGACCGTCATCCGACGGCTGGCCGGTTCCCCCTGTCGTCATGGCCGCCGACGCTACCGGGCGGGATCGGGGCGCGACAGGCCGGCCAGGAAGTTGGCGAGGGACGCGTCGGCCAGCTCCGGGGTGATCGGGGTCTCGCCGCTGAGGGCGGCGAACACCAGCGGCCCCACCAGCAGGGCGATGGCCCGGGACGGGTCCAGCTCCGGCCCGAACAGGCCCTCGTGCTCACCCCTTGTGAACAGGTCAGCCGAGATCTTGCCCTGGCGCTGCTCCATCCGCTCCTCCACCCGGGCCAGGGTCGGCTCGTAGGCCTTCAACGCCATCAGAGCCGGCAGCATCCGGTTCCACTTCTCATCGGCCAGGTGGCCGACGACGGCGTGCAGGAACTGCCGCATGGCCGCCTCGAACCCGAGCTCCGGGGGCGGTGTGTCGAGCGACGGCACGCAGTACTCGAACACGTCGACCAGCAGGTCGTCCCGGGTGGGCCAATGGCGGTAGATGGTCGACCGGGCCACCCCCGACCGCGCCACCACGGCATCGACGGTGAGGGCGGCTGTGCCCTGCTCCACCACGATGGCCGCGGCGGTGTCGAGCACCGTGGCCCGGGTGCGGGCGATGCGAGGGTCCGTCGTGCCCATCCCGACTCCGACGCTAGCGCCTCCACCCCCTCTGCCCGGTGACAACCGTCTCACGGTCTCCTCTTGCGCTTCTCTGGAGAAATCGTACAGTACAGTACTGTATCGCTACGGGCCCGTACTGAAACCCGGGCCGACCGACCCCGAGTGAGCCCCACCATGACCCCTGAGCACCCACCCACCGACGCCTATCCGGGCGACCATCAGCTGGACGACCCCGCCGTTGAGGAGTTCATCGTCCACGACCCCCGTCGGCTCCGCCTCATCCTGCTGGCCATGATCACCTCGCTGGTGGCCGTGATCGCCTCCATGTCGGGCCTCAACGTGGCCCAGCAGCAGCTGGCGGCCGACCTCGGCGCCAGCCAGAACATGCTCCTGTGGGTCATCAACGGCTACACGATGGTGCTGGCCTCGCTCCTGCTGCCGATCGGGGCCATCGGCGACCGCTGGGGCCGCAAGCCGGTGCTGCTCACCGGCCTCGCCACCTTCGCCGTGGCCAGCGTGGCCGCCGCCACCGCCGGCTCGGCCACCGTGATCCTGCTGGCCCGCCTCCTGGCCGGGGCCGGGGCGGCCATGATCATGCCGGTCACCCTGTCGGTGGTCACCTCGTCGTTCCCGGCCGACAAGCGGGCCAACGCCATCGGGATCTGGGCCGGTTTCGCCGGGGCCGGCGGCATCCTCGGCCTCTTCTTCTCGGCCGCCATGGTGGACTGGGTGACCTGGCGCTGGGTGTTCGCCATGCCGCTCGTGCTGTGCGTCGTCGGGTTCGTGCTCAGCCTGGTGGCCGTCGGCAACTCCCGGGAGACGCAGGAGCACAGCTTCGACGTGTTGGGCGGCGTGTTGTCGGCCATCGCCATCGGCGGCGCCGTGCTCGCCTTCCATGAAGGCCCGGAACACGGCTGGGCCGAGCCGCTGACCCTGGCCGGGGCGGCAGCCGCCGTGCTCGGCGCTGTGGCCTTCGTGCTGTGGGAGCTGCGCCACCCCCAGCCTCTGCTCGACGTCCGCCTGTTCCGCAACCGGGCCCTGGCCAGCGGCTCGCTCAACCTGCTGATCGTGTTCGCCGTGATGTTCGCCCTGTTCCTGGTGCTGGTGCAGTTCCTCCAGGCCGTGCTGGGGTACAGCGCGCTCAAGGCGGCGGCCGGCCTGTTGCCGATGGCGGCGCTGCTGATGCCGCTGTCGAGCACGGCCCCCCGGATCGCCCAGCGGACCGGTACCCGGCCCCTTCTGTTGGGCGGCACCACCACGGTGGCCGCCGGCCTGGTGTGGATGGCGGCCGTGCCCACCATCGAGGGCGGCTACCTGTCGGTCCTGCCCGGCCTGATGATCATCGGCGCCGGCATGGGTCTGGTGATGACGCCGTCCACGGTGGCCATCACCGAGTCGTTGCCGGTGGAGAAGCAGGGCGTGGCCTCGGCCCTCAACGACACCGTGCGGGAGGTGGGCGGCGCCATCGGCGTGGCCCTGCTCGGGTCGGTGCTGTCGAGCGGCTACGGCTCCAGCATCGCCGGGGTGGCCGCCACCCTGCCCGACCCGGTGCGCCAGCCGGTGGAGGACGGGATCGGCACCGCCCTGGCCGTCGCCCCCTCCCTGGGCGACCAGGCCCCGACCGTGGTGGGCGCGGCCCGTCAGGCGTTCGTCGACGGGTGGCACCAGACCATGTGGGTGGCCGCCGCCATCGCCGTGGGTGGCGTGGTGCTCCTCCTGATCACGTCGCCCCGCAGCCCCAAGCCGGTCGCCGCCGGGGCCGGGGCCGGGGCCGACGGAGCCCTGGTCGGCACCCGCTGACCGGTGGCGCCGGCGGTGAAAAGTTGACCCGGGCGGCGGGGCCCGGGAAGGATCGGCCCGTGAGCCACCCCCAGCGCAGGGAGCGCATCGTCAGCGAGGCGGAGGCCGCCTCCTGGGTGTCGGACGGGATGACGATCGCCATCGGCGAGCCGGGCCCGATGGCCGTGATCCGCCAACTCGTGCGGCGGGGGGTGAAGGACCTGACCGTGGTGGGTAGCGGTGTGGCCCTCGACCTCCTGATCGCCGCCGGCTGTGTACGCAAGACGATCGCCTACTACGTGGGCGGCGGGGCCGGGGGTGCCGTGGCTCCGTCGTTCCGACGGGCGGCCGAGGCGGGCGAGATCGAGGTGTGGGAGTGCGAGGAGGGGATCGTGGCCGCCGGGCTGCGGGCCGCCGCCCAGGGTCTGCCCTTCCTGCCCTGGCGGGGCGGGCTCGGCACCTCGCTGCCCGACGTCAACCCCGACCTCAAGCTGATGACCGACCCCATCCGGGGCGAGACGCTGATCGCCGTGCCCGCCATCGAGGTCGACGTGGCCTTCCTCCATGCCGCCCACGCCGACGCCTACGGGAACGTCCAGCACATCGGCGGCCCCGGCTGGCTCGACCTGTTCCTGTACCGGGCGGCCGACCGGTGCGCCGTGCAGGTGGAGAAGATCGTGGCCAACGAAGACGTCCGGGCCAACCCAGCGGCCACCACCATCGCCGGGGTCGACGGTGTGATCCGCGCCCCGTGGGGTGCCCACCCGTTCTACAGCCGGGGTTGGTACGTGCAGGATCGGGCCTTCACCCGCCTCTACGTCGACGCCGCCACCGCCGCCGCCCAGCACGGCGACCGGGGTCCGCTGGAGGCCTTCCTGACGACGTACTGCATCGAGCCCGAGACCCACGCCGACTACCTGGAGCGGGTGGGCGTCCGCCAGCTGCTCACCCTGCACGAGTACTGAGCCCGAGGAGCCCGGCCGCCATGTCAAACAACGCAGCCGACAACACAGCCGACGACAGCATGACGATCCTCGATCACCCCGTCACCCGCCAGGAGGTGATGGCCGCCTTCCTGGCCAACGACATCGCCGACGGCGAGATCCTCCAGGTGGGGGCGGCCATGCCGGTGGGCGAGGTGGCGGTTCGCCTGGCCCATTTCCATCACGGGCCGAACATGGAGCTGATCTTCATCGGGTCCCGGATGAACGTGGCCCACCTTCACACCCTGCCCACCCCGGAGTTCGGGTGGGACCGCCGCACGGTGCGATGGGCCGAGTCGTACTGGGACACCGGCCACCGCTTCGACCGGGTGAAAGACTGGGGCAACCGGGTGTTCTTCATCGGCGGGGTACAGGTCGATCCCCACGGCAACACCAACCTGATCGGGGTGGGCGACGACCACCGCCACCTGCGGTTCCGGGGCCCCGGCTCGGTGGGCACGTCGACCCTCAGCACGCTCGTGGGCCGCTACTACATCGTGCTCAACTCCCACTCGGCCCGCACGTTCGTGCCCCGGTGCGATTACGTGAGCGCCTTCGGCTGGGGCGACGGCCACCCCGAGGCCCGGCGCCGGCTGGGCCTGCCCGGAGGTGGGCCGAAATACTGCGTCACCCCCCTGTGCGTGATGGACTTCACCGACGACACCAAGCACCTGCGGCTCAAGTCGGTCCACCCCGGAGTGAGCGTGGACGAGGTGGTGGCCAACACCGGCTTCGAGCTGGTGATCCCGTCCGGCGAGATCCCCACCACCCCCGTGCCTGATCCGGAGCAGCTCCACATCCTGCGCACCCGGGCCGACGAGCGGGGCGCGCTGCGTCGATAGGCGCCGCCGCTCCCCCCGAGCTCGATCTGTGGCGCGTCGTGCTTGATCTTGCGCGCTGGCGCCAAAGTTCGACGTGGTGCCGGTCGCCTGAAAATCCCTGCGGCCCATCGGGCCACCCGTCATCATGGTGCGCCGCCCCGGCCGGCCGAGCGCCGAGCAAGACTCACGGCCGGCCGGGGAGCGGTCCAGACGCCAACCACCTCAGAACCCCGAAGGGAGGGTGACATGCCCACCACGATCAACGACCGGCTCATCTCCTGGGCCAGCGACATCGACGACGAGACGATCCGGCAAGCGGAGAAGGCGGCCCGCCTCCCCATCGTGGAAGGGCACGTGGCCCTCATGCCCGACGCCCACCTCGGCCTCGGCGCCACCGTCGGCTCGGTCATCCCCACCCGGGACGCCGTGATCCCCTCGGCCGTCGGCGTCGACATCGGATGCGGCATGATCGCAGCCGAGCTCGACGTGCACGACCACCAGCTCCCCGACACGATCGAGCCGTTGCTGGGCCGGATCGAGCGGGCCATCCCGGCGGGCGTGGGACGGGGCCACGGCCAGGTCGGCAACCGGGCCGACACCTGGCTGCGGGTCAACAAGCCGGCCACCGAGCTGGCCAGCAAGCAGGTGACCACGGCCGCCACCCAGTTCGGCACCCTCGGTTCCGGCAACCACTTCGTCGAAGTGTGCCTTGATGAGCGGGGCCGGGTATGGGTGGTGCTGCACTCGGGCAGCCGGGGCATCGGCAACCAGCTGGCTCAGATGCACATCGCCGGGGCCAAGCAGCTGGCCCGCCAGCTCGAGGTAAAGCTGGAAGACATCGACCTCGCCTACCTGACCGACGGTACGCCGGAGTTCACGGCCTACATCGGCGACATGCTGTGGGCCCAGGACTACGCCCGGGCCAACCGGGAGCAGATGATGGACCGGGCTCTGGTGGAGGTCACCACCTTCCTCGGGTTCGGGCGGGAGACCCGCCGGGTCAACTGCCATCACAACTTCACCCAGCGTGAGACGCACGGTGGGCGGGATCTGTGGATCACCCGCAAGGGGGCCATCAAGGCCGGGGCCGACGACCTGGGGGTGATCCCGGGGTCGATGGGCACCCGGAGCTACATCGTGCGGGGCCGAGGCAACCCGGCGAGTTGGGAGTCGTGCTCGCACGGCGCCGGCCGTCGGCACAGCCGGACGAAGGCCAAGAAGCTGTTCACCACCGACGATCTGGCCCACCAGATGGAAGGCAAGGTGTGGCTGGCCGCCCGGGCCGAGGCCCTCCTCGACGAGATCCCCAGCGCCTACAAGGACATCGATCAGGTCATGGCCGACCAGACCGACCTGGTGGACGTCCTACACACCCTGCACCAGATCCTCAACTACAAGGGGGTTTGACCGGCCGAACTGTGGCGCCAGCGCGCAAACGGCAGCGCCTGGCGCCACAGTTCCTGGTACGACGGCCGAGGGGGGTGCCTTGAACGAGGCGCTTCCACCGGCCACGATGGCCGACCATCACCCCTGACCTCGCCACCACCCCTCTGCCGCTTCCGTTCGCGGCGCGGGCCCGGCACCGTCTGGCCGTCGCCGCCCTGGCCGTCCCGATTGCGCTGTGGGCGGTGGTGGGCTTCGCCGTCAACGGCGACGACGGCCAGGGGGAGCTCATGATCCGCCTGGTCCTCCTGCTGGCCGTGGCCCTGGGCGCGGTGTGGCTGGTGGCGGCCGGGTTCGATGCCCGCCACCCGGCCTCCAAGCCGCTCCTGGTGCTCGTCCGCCTGGTGGGCGTGACGGTGGTGGTGGCCATCGCCCTGTTCGCCACCGGCGACCCCTGGGTGTTCGCCGGTGAGGCTGGGAGCGCCGTGAGCGCCGGGGAGCAGGCGGTGATCGCCGGCCTGTGGCTGGCCGCCCTCGGTGCCGCCTTCGTCTATTGGCACCGCTGGCCCCCGGTCGGTGCGCCGACCGGGCCGCCCCCCGCCGGGGTCGCCGTGTCGGGGCCGGCACCCCGCAGCGGTTTCGGCGCCACGGTGCGCCGTTGGCCCCACCTCATCACGGCCGTGGCCCTGGTCGGCCCTCTGATCATGGTCGAGGCCATCGTGGCCGTGTTCGGCCTCTGCGGGATCGATGGGACCCCCGTGAACCTGGCGGCACTGCTGGTGCTCATGGTGCCGATCGGGCTTCCCGGCATCGGCGTGTTGCGTGACCGGCAGGTGCAGCGCCGCCTCGAAACCGCCGCCGCCGGTGGAGGCCCCGTTGCGCACCCCGGGTTCGCCGTCGCCTTCGGCACGATGGTGCTGGTCGCCATCGCCCATCTGGCTCTCCTGATCGGGCTCCTGGTCTTGGCCTCCATCGGGGCCGACGGGCCCCGCCAGTGCTTCAACTGAAACGGAGCCGGGCCCGGGCCATACCGGGGGTGCCTTGCCCTCGGGATCGCAGCGGGGCACCATGGCCGACCATCGCCATCAACCTCGCTCCGATTCCCCTGGTCGAACGGCTCCGTCATCGCCTCCTCGTGTGCGCCATCGTCGGCCCGATTGCTCCGTTGTACATCGTCGCCTTCGCCCTCAACCGGAACGAGGGCTGGGTCGAGTCGCTGGTCCGCGTCGTGCTACTCATCGTGGTGGCCACGGCGGCGGCCTACCTCACGGCCGGGGGATTCGACGTCCGCTACCCGGCGTCGTCCTGGTTCGAGGCGGGGGCCCGGGTGGCCGGGGTGGCGCTGCTGTCGGCCGTGGTCCTGGTGTTCACGGGCGAAACCTGGAGCTTCGGCGGCGAGCCCTTCAACCACGTGGCGGTGAGCACCCAGGTGGCCATCGCCGCCTTGTGGCAGGGCGCCCTGGCCGCCGCCGCCCTGTACCGCCTGCGCTCGCGCCCGTCGCTGGCGGCCGCTCGTCCCGACCCGGCCGGCGTGGCGGCTCCGGTGCCGGGTGGGCCGGGGCAGCCGACCGGCCCGGGCTTCCTGCTGCGGTGGAGCCACCTCGTCGTCGCCCTCGTGCTGGCCGGGCCGCTGCTGGTGGCGGAGGGGCTGCTCATGCTGATCATGGCCGCCTGCGGGGGCGACGGGGTCGTGCTCTACCTGACGATGCTGACCATCGTGGCGGCGCTCGGCGGTCTCCCCGCCATCGGTGCCGTGCTCGATCGGCGCCGGCGTTCGCCAACCGTTGACACCGCGGGTTCGCCCGGGGTGCCGGCCCAGGCTCAGCGCGGCCCGGCCGTCGCCTTCGGCACGATGGCCCTCGTGGCCTTCGCCCATCTGTTGGCGGTGTTCCTCCTGTTGCTGGTGGCCACCGCCGGCTACGGCGTCGGCACCGGCACCGACTGCTGAGCCGTTCGATCCCGTCACGGAGCCCGGTGTCGGGCGGCCGGCCAACCCTTGTCGGTCCCCGCCCCGGCCGGTAGGTTCAGCCGATGGCTGGCACACCGGGCACCGGGACCACACTGATCACGGGCGGCACGGTGGTGAGCCCCACCGGCCAGACCCTCACCGAGGTGCTGATCGACGGCGAGACGATCGTGGCCCTCCTGGCCCCCGGCACCGAGCTGGCCCTGGCCGCTGAGCGGGGGGCCGGCGCCGTGATCGACGCCACCGGAAAGCTCGTGGTCCCGGGCGGGATCGACGCCCACACCCATATGGAGGTGCCGTTCGGCGTCACCACCGCCTCCGACACGTTCGAGACCGGCACCCGGGCCGCGGCCTGGGGTGGCACCACCACCATCATCGACTTCGCCACCCAGATGAAGGGCCAGGAGATCCGGCCCTGCCTGGAGACGTGGCTGGCCAAGGCCGACGGCCAGTGCGCCATCGACTACGCCTTCCACATGATCGTGGGCGACGTCACCGAGGGCTCCCTCAAGACCATGGATGCCCTGGTCGACGAGGGCATCACCAGCTTCAAGCTGTTCATGGCCTACCCCGGGGTCTACTACGCCGACGACGGCCAGCTGCTACGGGCCATGCAGACCGCCGCCGGGAACGGGGCCATGATCATGATGCACGCCGAGAACGGCATCGCCATCGACGTGCTGGCCGAGCAGGCGGCGGCCCGGGGTGACACCGCCCCCATCAACCACGGCTACGTGCGCCGGGCCGAGCTCGAAGCCGAGGCCACGTTCCGGGCCATCCAGCTGGCCAAGGTGGCCGGCGCCCCCCTCTACATCGTGCACCTGTCGGCGGCCGAGGCCCTGGAGGCGGTGGCCGCCGCCCGCCACCACGGCCGCAACGTGTTCGCCGAGACCTGCCCCCAGTACCTCTACCTCAACCTGGAGGACCACCTCGGCGCCCCCGGGTTCGAGGGGGCCAAATACGTGTGCTCCACCCCCCTGCGCTCGAAGCACGGCCCCCACCAGCGCGACCTGTGGCAGGGTCTGCGCACCAACAACCTGGCCGTGGTGGCCACCGACCACTGCCCGTTCTGCTTCAAGGACCAGAAGGACCTCGGCCTCCAGGATTTCCGCGACATCCCCAACGGCATCGGCGGCGTCGAGCACCGCATGGACCTGATCTGGCAGGGCGTGGTGGCGGGCGAGCTGACCGTGGAGCGGTGGGTGGAGGTGTGCTCCACCACCCCGGCCCGCATGTTCGGCCTCTACGGTCGCAAGGGTGTGATCGCCCCCGGGGCCGACGCCGACATCGTGCTCTACGACCCGAACGGCACCACCACGATCGGGGTCGCCACCCACCACATGAACATGGATTACTCGGCCTACGAGGGCACGGTGGTGCAGGGCCGGGTCGACACCGTGATCAGCCGGGGCCGCACGATCATCGCCGGCGGCGCCTACCACGGCCGGGCCGGCCACGGCCGCTACCTCACCCGCGGCCTGTCCCAGTACCTGACGTGAGTGGGGCGCCTTGGCTGGTGACGGGAGGGCTGTGGCACCATGGATGTATGAAGGGGACCTACACCGTGACGATGGGGGCGCACGGGCACATCGAGGTGCCCGAGAGCGTCCGGGAACGAGCCGGCCTGCACGAGGGCGCCACCCTCGTGCTGCTGGAGACGTCCAACGGGATCGTGCTGCTCACCCGGGACCAGCTCCTGGAGCGGGTGAGACGCGAGCTCGAGGGGCTGGATCTGGTCGGCGACCTGCTGACCGAGCGCCGCACCGCCGGCCAACACGAAGCGGCCTGAGGCGGTCGACGCCATGAGCGCGGTGCTCGACGCTTCGGCCCTGCTGGCCTTCCTCCAGGGGGAGCCGGGGGCCGCCCTGGTGGAGGCGGAGCTGGTGGACGGCTCGGTCTGCGGGGCCCTGGCCTGGGCCGAGGTGGCCCAGCGGGTGGTGGCCCGGGGACGGGACTGGGAGTTGGTGCGGGCCCTGTTCGGTACCTACCGGCTGTCGGTCGTGCCGGTGGGCCCGGAGGACGCCGACTGGGCCGCCCGCCGCTGGCGCCCCGACGACGGACTGTCGCTGTCCGATCTGCTGTCGCTGGCCCTAGCCGGCCGCCTCGGCGCCCCGCTGGTGACGGCCGAGTCGGCCCGCGAGGCGGCGGCTCAGGTCACCGCCATCCGCTGAGGCTCAGGTGAAGGCGTAGGCGGCGGGGTCGGGGGCCCGGGTGTCGTTCCAGAACTCGAGGAGCGACTTGGGCGCGATGGCGATCACCCGGTCCCGGTCGCCCCGGTACCAGTTGTCGAACGTGGTGAGGCTCTGCACGAAGTGGGGCAGCCGCTCCAGCAGGTCCTGCTGGTAGGCCGACAGCGCCTCCGGCGTCACCGTCATCGCCGTGGCCCCCCGCTCGAACAGCAGCCGCAACGACTCCACGATG
This sequence comes from uncultured Actinomycetes bacterium, assembly GCA_902826025.1. Taxonomy (GTDB): domain Bacteria; phylum Actinomycetota; class Acidimicrobiia; order Acidimicrobiales; family SZUA-35; genus CADEDH01. The sequence goes on along the minus strand of CADEDH010000012.1, from coordinate 44,630 downwards.
TACCGCACATGGCATTCGGCGAACAGCATGCCGTTGCCGCCGTGGCCCAGGATCCCGTTGGGTCCCGGGGTGATGAACAGGTTGGGGGCGTCGGCCGCCGCCACCCCCAGGTAGGCCTCGGGCTCGGCTTCCATCCGGGCCGTGACGTCCACCCCGCCGGAGCCGGTCACCTGGATCGGCCACAGCACCTTGTCGGCCTGGAAGCCGGTGGCGAACACCAGCACGTCGAGGTCGTCGTGGCCGGCCCGGGTGCGCACCCCGCCCTCGTCGATCCCCACGATGGGTGACGTCTCCAGCCGCACGTTGGGCCGGCGCAGGGCCTGGTACCACCCGTTGTCGACGATCAGCCGCTTGCCGTAGGGCGGGAAGTTGGGCAGGCACTTGGCCATCAGGTCGGGCCGGTCGCCCACCTGGCTCTCCAGGTACTCGGTGAGCTGGGCCCGGAACCGGTCGTTTGCGGCGTTGACCGAGCGGTCGAGATGGGGCCACTCGGGATCGACGGTGACCATCGGGGTCACCCCGTCGCCGAACTTCCAGCCCTCGCTGAACCGGTGCCACTCCCGGTACATGGGCACCTGGAACAGGGCCTTCTCGATGCCCTCCAGGAACTTGCCGTACTTGGGGTGGGACATCATCCAGTGGGCGCTGCGCTGGTACACCACCAGCTCCTCGACGATGGGGGAGATGGCCGGCACCACCTGGTTGGCGCTGGCCCCGGTGCCGATCACGCCCACCCGCTTGCCGGTGAGGTCCACGCTCTTGTCCCACAGCGCGGTGTGCAGGGCCGGGCCGGCGAACGTCTCGCGCCCTGCGATGGCGGGCAGCATGGGCACCCGCAGGATGCCCATGGCCGCCACCACGGCGTGGGCCGTGAGCCGCTCGGCGGCTCCGGTGACCGTATTGTGCACCGCCACCTGCCACGCCCCGGCCGCCTCGTCCCACGTCATCGAGTCGACCTCGGTGTTGAGCCGCAGCCGGTCGTTGAGCCCGCTCTGCTCCGCCGTCTGCTTCACGTAGCGCAGCAGCTCGGGCTGATGGCTGAAGTGCTCGGGCCACTCCGGGTCGGGATCGAACGAGTAGGAATAGAGCATGCTCGGAGTGTCGACCCGGCACCCCGGATACTGGTTCACGTACCACGTGCCCCCGGGTTCGGCGTTGCGCTCCACCACGGTGAAGTTGGTGAGGCCGAGCTGGTTCAGCACCCGGGCCATCAGCACCCCGGTGACCCCGGCCCCGATGATCAGCACGTGGAACCCGGCGGGCGGGCTGAGCGGCGCCGGCGGCTCCACCGGCCCGACACCGGCCTGCTCCCGGGCCAGCGGCCGGTAGGCGGCCGGCACCTCGGCCCCCACGGCGTGGTTCATGGCCGCCTGCAGCACTTCGTCGGTGGGGGGCTGGGGCGTCTTCTCCCCCGACAGGTAGGGGGGCAGCACCTCGGACGCCTTGGCCTCGATCTGCTCCCGGTCGCGCAGGTCGGGCACGGCGTTCGGGTCGCCGGCCAGGTGGGTGACGACGGCGGCCAGGGTCCGCCGGTCGGCGTGGGCCAGGATCTCGTCGAGCGTGAAGTCGGGCATGGCGCTGTCCCCTTTGGAGTGTGCGCCCCAGTTCTACCCGAGGCGGCCGCCCGGGCCGAAACCCGCTTCCAGGTCGGCGGCTCCCGTCAGAAGCAGAGCAGGGGGCTGGCTTGGGCCATCCCCACCATTGCCAGCGTCACTAGTGTGGCCAGCGCCGCCACCACGAGCCAGGCCACGTTCAGGGCGGCGTGGACCGGCCGGCTCAGGCGGGCGATGAGAGCGGCCATCGCGGTCCACAGCACGCCGACGACCCCCACACCGGCCTTCAGGAGCAGAGTAGCGCCGCGGTCGACCGGGTCGCCGCAGCTCGATGCCAGCACAAAGCTGAGGTACAGGACGGCGACGAACGCCACGAGTGTGGCGAGGGTGAACGCCAGCACGGCGCCGAGCTGGGCCAGCACCGGGTGCCGCCGAGGCTGACCGGCGGGCGCGTCGGCCCCGGGCGGAACAAGGGTGAACGGTGGGAGGTCGCTGGCCATGGCACCAGTGTCGGCCCGCGATCGGTAGGCCTGAATGGGGGCTGGCCCTCAGCCGCCCGTGGGGGCTCGCCCTGGCGCGCTAGTCTCCGGCCTTCCGGGCGCCCGGTCGGGTGGCCGGAGAGGAGAGGGTGTCCATGGCTGAACCGTCGACGACGACACCCTGCGTGGTGTGCGGGCGGGTACCTACCCGGGCCGAGTCGATCCGCCGCCACGTCGGCATGATCGTGATGCAGCGCTTCGTGAAGCTCAAGCAGCCCCTGTGCCGGGAGCACGGCATCGAGGTCACCAACACCTACCTACGCAAGACGCTCATCGAGGGGTGGTGGGGCTTCGTCAGCTTCTTCCTCAACTTCTTCACGGTGGGCAACGACCTGGTGGTCCTGTTCCGTTACCGGGCGCTGGACGAGCCCCAGCCGCTGGCGGGCGGTGCCCCCGCTCCGGCGCCCACTCCCGCCCAGGCTGCCCCTCCGACCCCGACCGCGGCCCCGGGGTGGCACCCCGACCCATCGGGTCGATTCGAGCACCGCTGGCACGACGGCCAGAATTGGACCTCGAACGTGGCCACCCGGGGCCAGCAGTACGACGACCCGGCTCCCGGCTGATCCCGGGGCCCGGTCGGAAACGGAGCAGGCAGGTATGAGCAGCAGGACGGCGGCCGACGTGCGGGCCGGGCTCGACCATCCCATCGTCGACGGCGACGGTCACTGGGTGGAGTACCAGCCGGTGGTGATGGAGGCCATGCGCCGTATCGGGGGCGACATCGCCGCCGAGGGCTTCACCCGCTTCGGCCGGATGATCGGCGACAACGTGGCCCTCACCACCGCCCAACGCCGGGCCCGCAACCTCGGCCACGAGGCGTTCTGGGCCGTGCCCACGGCCAACACCCTCGACCGGGCCACGGCCATGATGCCGGCCCTGCTCGACGACCGGCTCGACGAGCTCGGCATCGACTTCACCGTGCTCTACCCCACCCAGGGCCTCGGCATCGTCAACATCCGCGTCGACGACGACATGCGCCGGGCCGCCTGCCGGGCCTACAACACGTTCACCGCCGAGTACTTCGCCCCCTTCACGCGGCGGATGACCCCGGCCGCCGTCATCCCCATGTACACCCCGGAGGAGGCCATCGCCGAGCTCGACCACGCCGTCGGCGAGTTGGGGCTGAAGGCCGCCATGTTCGGCTCGATGATCCCCCGCCCGCTGGGGCCATCGTTCGATGGGGCCGACGGGGGGCCGGTGGAGAGCGTGTGGCTCGACGTGCTCGGCCTCGACTCGGCCCACGACTACGACCCGGTGTGGCAGCGGTGCCAGGAGCTGGGCGTCTCGCCGTCGTTCCACGCCAACGGGCGGGGCGTCGGGTTCGGCCTGCGGGCCGCCCCGTCGAACTTCACCTACAACCACATCGGCCACTTCGCCGCTGCCGGCGAGGCGGTGTGCAAGGCCCTGTTCTTCGGCGGGGTCACCCACCGGTTCCCCGATCTCCGCTTCGCCTTCCTGGAAGGCGGCGTGGCCTGGGCCTGCCAGCTCCTCAACGACATCGTCGAGCACTGGGAGCTGCGCAATGCCGACGCCCTCGCCCGCCTCGACCCCCGTCGGCTCGACCACAACCAGCTCAACGACCTGGGCCAGCGCTACGGCACCCCCGACATGCAACAGGCGCTGGCCGCCCGCATGGGCCGCCCGCCGAGCGAGAAGGCCGGGCTGGTGGGCGGGCGCCCCGCCCCCGACGACTTCGCCGCCTGCGGCATCACCACCGTGGAGGACATCCGCCAGCGGTTCGTGGAGCCGTTCTGGTTCGGCTGCGAGGCCGAGGATCGGCTGAGCACGTTTGCCTTCAAGAGCGACTACCTCCCGCTGGAGTCGAAGCTCAACGCCACACTGGGGTCCGACATCGGCCACTTCGACGTGAGCGACATGGCCCGCGTGATCCCCGAAGCCTACGAGCTGGTGGAGGACGGGTTGATGACGCCCGACGACTTCCGCCGCTTCGCCTTCACCAACACCGTGCGGTTCTTCGGCGGCGGCAACCCCCGGTTCTTCGAGGGCACGTCGGTGGAAGCCGAGGCGGCAGCGGTGCTGGCCGCGCCCTAGTGTCGGGCCCCATGGACATCGGACTGCTGGCGTTCCCCTCCGACATCACCATGCACCCGGCCGAGCTGGCCCGGGAGGCCGAGGACCGGGGCTTCGAATCGATCTTCTACCCCGAGCACAGCCACCTCCCGGTCGACTCCGGGCCGTGGCCCGGCGGGCCGGTGATCCCCGACCACTACGCCCACGGGCTCGACCTGTTCGCCGCTCTGGGAGCGGCGGCCGCCGTCACCAGCCGGATCAAGCTGGGGAGCGGGATCTGCCTCGTCCCCCAGCACGACGCCATCTGGCTGGCCCGCCAGGTGGCCACGATCGACCACCTCTCGAACGGTCGGTTCGTGTTCGGCATCGGGTTCGGATGGAACAAACCGGAGCTGGCCAACCACGGGGTGGTGTTCGCCGACCGGCGGGACATGACCAGCGAGCACATCGCCGCCATGCGTGCCCTGTGGGCCCCCGACGAGATCGTCAGCTTCGAGGGCCGGTGGACGAGCTTCGGCCCGTCCCGGGCGTTCCCCAAGCCGGTGCAGCCCGGCGGTCCACCGATCCTGATCGCCGCCGGGGCCGGGCCCAAGCTGCGGGCGGCGGTGGCCGACTACGCCGACGGCTGGGGCCCGATCCAGGGCCGCAACGAGATCGTGCCGGAGCTGCCGGCGTTGCGGGAGGCGTGGGCCGCCGCCGGGCGCGACCCGGCCGCCCTGCAGATCACCGTGTTCGGCGCCGACCCGTCGCCGGCCAACCTGGAGGCGTTGGAGGCGGCTGGGGTCCAGCGGGTGGGGCTGGGTCTGCCGGTGGCCGGGCGCGACAAGATGCTGGCCGGCATGGACCGCCACGCCGCCCTACTCTCCCGCTGACCCGCCCCGACCCGCCCGGACCCGAACCTGGCAGCGTTGTGGTCACTATGCGCCCAAAGTCCACCAGGTTCGGTTGCGGGTCGCGTTTTGGTCAATCGTCCGGGGCCGGGCAGGCCACCGCCCGGCCTCCGTTCGATCACCGGGGCGGGGTTCGGTAGTGTCGGGCCGTGCCTGACGTGCGTGCCCGTTACCCGGAGCTGATCCGCCTCGGCTCCACCGCCGACGACCCACCGGTGATCATCGGCCAGGCCTGCGGGGCCTGCGGCCGTCGCTCGTTCCCACCCGACCCCTACGGCTGCGAGGCGTGCGGGGCCGCGGTGGACCGCCTTACCTCCACCGAGCTGGCCGCCGTCGGCGTGATCCACGCCGTGGCCACCGTCCACCGCCATCACCACCCCCGGCCCGAGACCCCGTTCACCGTGGCCACGATCGTGCTCGACGACGGCGTGACGCTCAAGGGCGTGCTCACCGGCGACACGTCGGCCGTGGGGGTGGGCAGCCGGGTGCGGGGGGTCACCGTGCCGTGGGACACCGACGACGATGGCACCGAGGTGGTCGACCTCCGCTTCGAGACCGTGGGCGGGGAAGGGTAGGAACCGGAATGGGACGCAACCTGCTGGCCGAACGGCCGACCTACGTGGTGGGGATCGGCCTCCACCGCTACCAGCACAAGACCGACACCACCTACGTGCAGCTCGGGCTCACCGCCGTACGGGCGGCGCTGGCCGACGCCGGCATCACCTGGCCCGACGTGGAGACGGCCTACACCGGCACCGCCCTGCTGGGCATGGGGGCGAGCCGGATCATGCTGAGCCGCCTGGGGGCCACCGGCATCCCCATGGCCCAGGTGGAGAACGCCTCGGCCTCGGGGTCCACCGCCGTGGCCCAGGCCTGCCTCGACGTGGCCTCCGGCCGCACCGACGTGGCCCTGGCCCTCGGGGTCGACAAGCCCCGGGGCGGGCTGCCCATGGCCCCATCCGAGGCCGGGATCTCCAACCTGGAGGGCGGCACCGTGGTGCCGTTCACTCACTTCGCCCTGCTGGCCAGCGAGTACATGGCGGCCCACGGGGTCACCGCCGAGCAGGTGGCCGGTGTGGCGCTGAAGAACCACCGCAACGGGGCCCGCAACCCGTTCGCCCAGCGCCAGCAGGAGCGCTCGATGGAGGAGATCATGGCCGACCCGATCTCCGGGTCGATGAGCCGCCTCCAATGCTGCCCGGTGGGCGAAGGGGCGTCGGCCGTGATCATCGCCTCCGACGAGGGCATCGACCGTCTCGGCATCGACCGCAGCCGGGCCGTGCGGGTGCTGGCCTCGGCCACCCGCAGCGAGGGCCTGTACCCGCCTGGGGTCGGGATCGACGCTGCCCTCACGGTGGAGACGGCCCAGGCCGCCTTCGACCAGGCCGGTGTGGGCCCGCTCGACATGGATGTGCTCGAGGTGCACGACGCCTTCAGCATCGAAGAGCTCCTCTACACCGAGGCCCTCGGGTTCTGTGAGCCGGGACAGGCGGCGTTCCTGGTGGAGTCGGGCCACTTCGATCTCGGTGGCCGGTGCGCCGTCAGCCCGTCGGGCGGGCTCCTGGCCATGGGCCATCCGATCGGGCCCACCGGCACCGGCCAGGTGGCCGAGGTGACCCGCCAGCTCCGCGGTGAGGCCGGTGATCGCCAACAGCCCGGCGCCCACCTCGGCCTGACCCACATGGTGGGCGTGGGCGCCGTGTGCGTGGTCCACGTGCTCGAAAGCCCGAGGGGGTAGGCAGTCAGGAGAGCAGGGGGGCGAGGAAGGCGTCGAGCTCGGGGGTCAGGCGCTCGGCCGCCGCCACCGTGAGGTGGCTGTCGTCGCGCCAGATCACGGTGCCGTCGGGCTCCAGGAGGGGGCAGGCCTGGTTGGGGCACAGCAGCGGAATCAGGTTCAACTCGGCCGGGCGCAGCTCGGCCGGCACAGCGGCGAACGCCTCCTGGGTCCAGATCCGCTGGTCGTCGGGGGCCCGGGTGGCGTCGGCGTAGGGGGTGACGCAATCGGCCTCGCTGCCGCGGGCCAGGCAGTTGACCGGGTCGCTCTCCTGTACCGGCAGGGGATGGATCCACGCCGTCGGGTAGCCGGCGGTCACGTTGCGCAGCACGTCCTCGGTGGCGGCCGCCCACAGGGCCCTCCGCTGCTCGACGCTGGCGGCGGCCCCGCCCGGCTCCAGGATGGTGTCGGCGTAGTGGGCCGCCATGGCCACCAGGATCAGGTCGGGGTGGAAGGCGTCGATCGCCGCCCGGGTGCCGTCGCGGAACCGGGTGCAGGCCTCGCTGTCGATGACCCCGACGGCCTGCACGGCCGGCAGCGGGCACCCGCCCCGTGACCGCAGGGTCACGGCGTAACCCCGTTCCTTACCGATCCGGTCGAGCGCCGGGAGCCAGTGCTCGCCGTGGGAGTCGCCCAGCACCAGGATGCGGCGCGGCGCTGTCTTGTCGCCGAAGGTGCAGTCTTCCTGGAGGAGGGCGAGGTCGTCGCTGGCGCAGTGGAACCCGGCCAGCGGCTTCACGTACCAGGCGTCGGTGGCGGTCCGGAGGTTGGCCAGGCGGGGATCGTCGGCCTCGGCCCGGCTGGCCAGGCCCAGCCCCAGCGCTCCCGCCAGCGCCACCGCGGTGACGGCGGCCCCCAGACGGTAGCTGGCCGGGTTGGGCCGGAACCGGGGGGCGTAGCGCACCGGGTTCTCCACCAGATGGTGGGTGACGGCCGCCGCCCCCAGGCTGACCACCACCAGGCCCAGGCGCGTGGCCGACGAGGTGGACCGGCGCAGCTCCTGGCCCAGGACCAGGAACGGCCAGTGCCACAGATACCAGCCGTACGACAGTCGGCCGATGTACTGCACGGGGGCCAGGCCCAGCAGGCGGCCCCCCACCGACGCCGGCCGCACCTCCGCCGCCAGGAACAGCACCGTACCCACGACCGGAAACAGTCCGTAGGGGACGGGGAAAGCCGACGCCGGCTCGATCACCAGCAGGCTGGCCAGGATGATCACCAGGCCCAGCGCAGCCACCGCCAGGCGGGCCGGATCGGGCCAGGAGCGGGCCAGGCCGCCGGGCCGGAGGCGGGCCACGCTCACCAGCAGGGCCCCCGCTCCGAACTCCCAGGCCCGCGACACAGTGGAGTAGTAGGCGGTGGTGGCGGCGTGGGCGCTGACCCAGGCCGAGTAGCCGAGCGAGGCCACCACCACGGCCCCGATCACCACCGGCACCAGGCGCCGGCCCCGCTCTCGGCCGTGGCGGCGGGTGGCCCAGGCCAACCCGGCGAACAGCAGTGGCCACACCACGTAGAACTGCTCCTCGACCGACAGCGACCAGTAGTGGAGCAGGGGGTTCGAGCGCACGTCGGCGGCGAAGTAGTCGTTGGCCTGGGCGGCGAAGAAGATGTTCGCCCCGTAGAGGGAGGTGGCCGCCGCCGTGCGGCTCAGGTACGACCACCGCAGGGGCGAGCCGGCCACCCAGCTGACGGCGAGCACCGCCACCACCACCAGAGCCGAGGCGGGGAGCAGGCGGCGGATGCGGCGGGCCCAGAACCGGCCCAGGCGCACCCGCCCCGTCGGTCCACCCAGCTCGTCGAGCAGCACGCCGGTGATGAGGAATCCCGAGAGCACGAAGAACACGTCGACGCCCACGAAACCGGCCTCGAACCGGGGCGCCTGCATGTGGAACAGGACCACCAGCCCCACGGCCAGGGCCCGGAGGGCGTCGATGTCGGTCCGATGCCCGCCGGCGGGGGCATCCGACGCGGTGGGCACGTCGCTGGACGGTTTCACCGTCGTGGCCATCTCGCTCACCCGCAGCCTCCCCGGCGGCGGAGGCCAGAGCTCACCATCGAGATCCAACCGCGCGTCGCCGGCCGGCAGTGTAGTGCTGGGCCCTGCCGCCGTTGGGCGCGGGCGGGCGGAGCCCGGGGAGCGGCGGCTAGGGTGCGGCTCCAGCGGCCGCTGAGCCGACCACGAGGGGGACAGATCAGCCATGGAGTTCGGAGTGCACCTGCCCGACGCCGGGGGCATGGCCCAGCGGGAGCCGTTCCTGGCCTACTGCCGGGCGGCCGAGGATCACGGGTACGAGTCGGTGTGGGCCAGCGACCACATCGCCTGGCCCGACGTGGCATCGATCTCGTCCCAGTATCCCTACGGCGACAACTCGGGGTTCCCGTCACCGGGCAGCCCCTGGCTCGACTGCATCGGTTCGCTCACCTTCGCCGCCGCCGCCACCGAGCGGGTACGGCTCGGCACCACGGTGTTGATCATCGGCTACCGGCCCGCCATCCAGCAGGCCAAGGCGTGGGCCACCCTCGACGTGCTGTCGGGCGGGCGGGCCATCCTGGGGGTGGGCGTGGGCTGGATGAAAGAGGAGTTCGAGGCGATCGGCATGCCGTGGGACGAGCGGGGGGCCCGGGCCGACGAGTTCCTCGAGGTGTTCGAGAAGCTGTGGGCCGACGAGCGCGTCACCCACGAGGGACGGTTCGACCAGTTCGGCCCGATCGGGTTCTCTCCCAAGCCGGTCAACGGCCGCATCCCGGTGTGGGTGGGCGGCCACACCCGCCCGGCGTTCCGCCGCACCGCCCGCTACGGCGATGCCTTCCACGCCGCGTTCACCCCACCGGCCGAGCTGGCCGCCATGTTCGACGCGGTGGCCGCCGAGTGCGAAGCCATCGACCGCAACCCAGCCGAGGTGGAGCGCACCATGCTGCACCGGGTGCTGTTCGACCACGAGGCCGACGGCGCGATCAGCGGGTCCGTCGATCGCATCGTCGACCAGATCGGCGAATACGCCGCGCTTGGTGTGAGCCACATGGCCGTCTTCTTCCTCCAGCGGGGCGGGGTGGAGGCCCGGCTGGAAGCCATCCAGCGGTTCGCCGAGGAGGTACGCCCCCAGCTCGGGTGAAGTCCGGTGCTCCCCGCTGACAACGATCACCTCCGCCCCGCCTTCCACCACACGCCGCCTCAGGGGTGGATGAACGACCCCAACGGGCTCGTGCTGGTGGATGGCGAGTGGCACCTGCATTTCCAGGCCAACCCGGCGGCGTGCCACTGGGGCGACATCGCCTGGGGTCACGCTGTGAGCCGGGACCTGGTGACGTGGGAGCCCCTGCCGTTGGCGTTGGAGCCGTACCCGGCCCGGGTGCCGGACGCCACCACGCTGGTGTTCTCCGGCTCGGTGGTGGCCCGCCATGGGGGCGTCGGCGACGATGGGGCGGGTGAGCTGTGGGCCTACTACACGGCCCACGAGCGCCGGGGCGACGAACCGCTCAACGAGTCGGTGGCCCTGGCCCGTTCGGCCGACGGAGGCCGGACCTGGGTCCGCCACCCCGGTGGGCCCCTGATCGACCGGGGCCAGGTGGACTTCCGGGACCCCAAGGTGTTCCGCCACCAACGCGACGGTGAGGCCGACGGCGGGGCGTGGGTGCTGGTGATCGGGGCGGCCGCCGAGCGGCGGGTGCTGGTGTACCGCTCGGCCGACGGGCTGGAGTGGGAAGAGGTGTCGGCCTTCGCCGACCCGGCCGAGGGCTCGTGGCTGTGGGAGTGCCCCGACCTGTTCGAGGTGCCGGTGCGGAGGCCCGGCGGATCGGGCGGCGCCGGGGGGAGCCGGTGGGTGCTGGTGGTGTCGGGCGCCCACCCGGCGGGCCGGCCCTACACGGGGATGACGTATTGGGTGGGCGACTTCGACGGCCACCGCTTCGTGGCCGACGGTGCCGGCGCCCGGCCCGTCGAGCACGGGAAGGACTTCTTCGCCGGTGTCACCTACCACGGTCTGCCCGCCGGGGCCGCGCCGGTCATGGTCGGCTGGGCATCCAACTGGGCCTACGCCAAGGCCACCCCGGCTCCCGGCTGGCGGGGCGCCATGGCCCTGCCCCGCCGGCTCTGGTTGGAGGACGACGGCACCGGCACCCTCGTGCTGGGCCAGGCTCCGGCCCAACCGGTGGAGGCGGCCCTGACCGTCGCCGCCGGTCCGCCGGTGGTGGTAAACGGCCCCGGGGCCCCAGGCGCCAGGGCCGACGGGGCCGGCGACGGGGCGATGCTGGCGGCCGACGTCCGGTTCGAGGCGCCGGCCGGCGCCGGGCCGTGCTGGGTGCGGCTCGTCGTCGGGCCGGAGGAATGGGTGGAGATCGGGGCCGACGCCGACGGCGGGCGGGTATGGGTCGACCGGCGCCACGGGGGCGGCGGGGGTGAACCGTTCGATCCGGCGTTCCCCTCGCTCGACGAGGCGCCGCTCCCGGTGGGGCCCGGCATCGATACCGGGGTGCGGGTGATCGTCGACCATTCGATCGTCGAGGTGTTCGCCGCCGGGGGACGGGTGGTACTCACCGAGCTGGTGTTCCTGTCGGGGCCGTGGCGGCTGGCGGTCTCGCCCGGAACCTCCGCCGTTCTGAGGAGCCTGAACCGCGCTCAGCGCGGCTCAGGCTCCTAGTTTCGGGGGAGCGTGACGGTCAGGGCTGGAAGTGGAGGCGGTGGCCGGGGCGGGGCCAGGTGGTGGTCTTGAGCGTGCCGGTCTTGGAACAGGTCACGTAGGCCGTGCGCATGTCGGGCCCGCCGAAGCACACATTGGTGGTGAGCCCGTCGCCCGAGGGCACGTGGGTGGTGGTGCCGTCCGGCGCGATATCGGTGACGCCGCCGTTGCGGATGGTGGCCACGCACACATGGTCCTCGGAATCCACGGCCAGCGAGTCGAGCAGCTGCTCGCCCTCCAGGCCCACCAGCAACCGGCCCCGGGTGCGCCGCCCGTAGGGCCGAACCAGCTGGCCCGGCGACTCGATGTCGAACACCCGCACCCGGCCGGTGTGGGTCTCGGCCACGTAGAGGCGGCTGTCGTCGGGCGACAGGCCGATCCCGTTGGGGGCCTCCACCGGGTAGATGGCCTCCTCGATGAACGAGCCGTCGGGCTTGGCGTAGTAGATGCCACCGTGGTCTCGCTGGCGGTCCCACTGCTTGCCGTGGTCGGTGAACCAGAACCCGCCGGTGGCGTCGAACACGATGTCGTTGGGGGCCGACAGCTTGTGCCCGTTGGCCTCGGTGTACAGCGTCTCCACCGTGCCCGTCTCAGGGTCGACGGCCTGGATCGAGCCGCCGACGTAGCTGTCGTTGGTCTCCAGGATCTGGGTGCGGCCGTCGGGGCCCTTGCGGGTGTCGAATCCCCCGTTGTTGCACACGTAGATCCGGCCGTCGGGGCCGAAGGCGATGCCGTTGGGGCCCCCGCCGGTGTCGGCCACCACCGTGATCGAGCCGTCGGTGCCCACCCGGCTCACCGTGCCCCGGGCGATTTCCACCAGGATCACGCTGCCGTCGGGCATGGCGATCGGTCCCTCGGGGAAATCCAGTCCCTCGGCCATGGTCTCCATCGGTCGAACCCCCTCGTGCTCTGCTTGGTCGGTGAGTGGGCCTGACGCTAAACCGGCTGCGCTGCCGCCGGCAAAGGCGGTCGGACCATGGCGTCACTGAGGCAGGGTGATCAGCACCAGATCGGTGGCTGGCTGCCGTTCGGGCCCGGGGAGGGGGCTGAGCTCCCGGCGCCGGCCGACCACCTGGATCAGCACCGGGCCGACGTCGACGGTGAGGGCTACGCCCTTGGCCCTCACCACGGTGCCGGTGGCGCCGGCCATCTCGGCCTCCAGCCAGGCGTCCAGCCCGGCCCGGCTGAGCCCGGCCGGCATCGGCACCAGGCGGGTCTGGTGGGCGTCGAACAGGCTGGGCTGGGCCGGCGCCGGCTCGCCGTGGGGAGCCCGTCCCCCGAGGGCCAGGAACCGGCCGAGCGCGCCGGTGCCCAACCGGTCGGGACCGGCCGGGTAGACCGGTGTCCCGGGCGCCAACCGGCCCAGCTCGCCCCGGGCCCGGTCGGCCCGCGCCGGGTCGACCAGGTCGGTCCGGGTCAGGATCAGAAGGTCGGCGGCGGCCACCTGGTTGCGCAGGTGGACCTGGATCCAGGCTGGCAGGTCCTCACTGGTGAGCTGGTCGGCGCCGACCACCGCCACCAGTCCGTCGAGGGCGAAGCCGGCGCTGGCCCCCCAGGGCAGCATGCGATCTGGTTCGGCCACGCCGCTCAGCTCCACCAGCACGTGATCGGGCGGGGTGGGGCGGGACCGGAGCAAATCGAAGGCCGCCCCCATCTCCTCGATCGAGGAGCAGCAGATGCAGCCGTTGGTCAGCTCGATGGTGTCGCCGTGGCGGCGGCGGATGAGGGCGGCGTCGATGTTGACCGCTCCGACATCGTTCACGATCACAGCCACCGGCCGATCGGCCTGGGCCAGCACGGCGTTGATGGCGGTGGTCTTGCCGGCCCCCAGGTAGCCGCCCACGAACGTGATCGGCACTCGCCGACCGTCCCACGGCAGGTAGTCGGGCTCCTGGTACGGCACGCCGGTCGACTGTAGACGTTTCACCGTAGGCGACACTCGAGGTCCCGAAAGGACGCTCTAAGGGCGCGCCGGCCCGGTGGCAGCCAGGATCCGGTTGAGGAGGTCGGCCCCGGGCTCGGGATGGTCGACGGTGACGGCGAACTCGGAACCGTCGCGCAACCGTAGATGGAGGCCCGGCCCCCGGCGCAGCACCACGGCCGCCCGCTTCATCAGCCGGATCGACCCCCGGTAGCCCCACCCGCCCCACTGGGTGGGATGGACGTCGATCACGTCGGCCGACTCGATCTGGTCGGCCCCGATCCGGGTACGGGGCCAGTGGAGAGGGCCGTAGGCCACCTGCAGACCCCGGTGATCAACCGTCACTCGCACGGTGGCCAGCACGGAGGTGGCCAGGCCCACAGGTAGGAAGGTGAGACCGATCCACCGCCCGGGGCCCACCACCAGCCACACCAGGCCCAGCACGCACAGCCCGGCCGACGGCACCAACAACCACCGGTTGGTCAGCGACCCCACCCACACCGCCCGCTCGCCGGGGGCCAGCGGCCGGGACGCCGGCCCGGCGGGGTGCGGATCAGGCGGCATCGGAGGAAGGGCCCGGGCCCCGGCGGCGGCCAGGGCCAGCGGCCCGGCCACCACCAGGAGCAGGTGCCACCCCGGCAGGGGGCCGGCGTCGTGCCAGCTGGCGTTGTCGAGGTTGACGGCCACCATGGAGGCGGCGGCGGCGCAGATGATGCCCGCCACCACCAGCACCAGGAACACCACGAAGGGGTAGACGAACGGGTCCCGTCGGCGCCGGCTGAGGGCCACCCATCCGGTACTGGCCACGGCCACGGCGATCACCGCCACGGTCATGATCAGCAGCGCCCGGACGCTCATCGAGCCGTCGGGGCCGCCCGACCCGCTCCAGTGCGACGCCAGGGGATCGGGCAAGCGGTCGGCCCAGACCAGCAGCGGTAGCGGGCCGACGGCCACCAGCGCCAGGGCGGGGAACAGCACCACGGCCAGGCCCCGGCCGGCCGACAGGTGCCAGCCGGCCGCCGGATCGGGCCCGGGGCCCGGGTCGGGTTTCACAGCGTCAGGGTTCACAGGTGTCCCTCCACCAGGTGCAGGATCTCGGTGTTGGTGAGGCCGTGGCGGCGGGCCTCGGCCACCAGGGCCAGCGCCAGGGTGTGGGCCCCGGCCCGTCCCGGGGCGGTGGCCAGCACGGTGACGCCCCGGCCCCGGCGCACGTCCACCAGGCCGTCCCGTTGGAGCTCGGTGTAGGCCTGGCGCACGGTGTGCATGTTGACCTCCAGGCTGGCGGCCAGGTCCCGGGCCGCCGGCAGCTTGTCGCCCGGTCCCACCTCGCCCGTCGCCACCGCCCGCCGGATCTGGGCCGCGATCTGCCGGTAGATCGGCTCGGGGTTCGTCGTGTCGATCTGAATGAGCATTGCTCTAGTACAACTAGAACTATCGTGGGGGCTTGTCAAGGCCGCCCGATCGCGTTGGGAGCCGGCCGGCGCCCTGCCCTAGCCTCACGGCCGAGAGCAGCGCCCGACGACGACGAGGAGCACACGATGGGACGGTTGGACGGCAAGGTGGCGATCGTGACCGGCGGGGCCCGGGGTCAGGGCGAGGCCGAGGTGCGGCTGTTCGCCGCCGAGGGGGCCAAGGTGGTGGTGTCGGACGTGCGGGCGGATCTGGGCCAGGCCCTGGCCGACGAGCTGGGCGACAGCGCGGCCTTCTTCCGCCACGACGTGTCGCAGGAGGAGGAGTGGGACGCCGCCGTGGCCTTCGCCACCGAGCGGTTCGGGCCGCCCACGGTCCTGGTCAACAACGCCGGCATCGCCCACGGCGCGCCCATAGCCCAGCACTCCCTGGAGGATTTCGAGCGCCTGGTGGCCGTGAACCAGGTGGGCGTGTTCCTCGGCACCAAGGCCGTGATCGCCCCGATGACGGCGGCCGGCGGCGGCTCGATCGTCAACATCTCCTCCGGCGCCGGCCTGCGGGCCACCAAGTACCTGATCGGCTACGCCGCCACCAAGTACGCCGTCACCGGGATGACGGCCTGCGCCGCCCTGGAGCTGGCCCGCCACAACATCCGGGTCAACTCGATCCACCCCGGCCTGGTCGACACGCCGATGCTCGGGTCCAACACGCCGGAGATGACGGCCGGCATGCTCAAGGGCACCCCGCTGCGACGCATGGGCGAGCCGATGGAGATCGCCCGGGTGGCCCTGTTCCTGGCGAGCGACGAGGCGTCGTACATGACCGGGGCCCACGTCCCGGTCGACGGGGGCGTGACCGTGTGAACCCTCGGTCGCCGGAGCCGTCACCTGGGACCGACCGGGGCCGGCGTGCCAGGATGACCCGATGGACGTCGGCTTCTTCACCATGAACACCGACCGGTCGATCGCCATCGACCGGTTGGCCCGAGAACTCGAGGCCCGGGGCTACGAGTCGCTGTGGGTTGGGGAGCACAGCCACATCCCGGTGCGCCAGGAGACCCCGTACCCCGGCGGGGGTGATCTGCCCGAGGCCTACACCCGGATGGCCGACCCGTTCGTGTCGCTCATGGCCGCCGGGGCCGTTGCCCCCACGCTCAAGCTCGGTACCGGCGTGTGCCTCATCCTGGAGCGCGACCTGATCGCCACGGCCAAGGAGACCGCCACCCTCGACCGGCTGAGCAACGGCCGCCTGATCCTCGGCGTCGGCTGCGGCTGGAACGTGGAGGAGCTGCGCAACCACCAGCCCGACCTCCGCTTCACCCACCGCTACGGCGCC
The DNA here is from genome assembly GCA_902826025.1 of uncultured Actinomycetes bacterium. Lineage (GTDB taxonomy): Bacteria > Actinomycetota > Acidimicrobiia > Acidimicrobiales > SZUA-35 > CADEDH01. The sequence goes on along the minus strand of CADEDH010000012.1, from coordinate 28,501 downwards.
ATGCGGGAACGAGTGGCCGCCCTCAAGGCCCTGTGGACCGAAGACGAGGCGGAGTACCACGGCACCCACGTGAACTTCGACCCCATCCTCAGCTACCCCAAGCCGGTCCAGACCCCCCACCCGCCGGTGATGCTGGGCAACTGGGGGGCCGTTGGCCTGCGCCACGTGATCGAGTACGCCGACGAGTGGGGCCCGGTCGACTCCTTCTTCGACGACCCCGTGGCCGGCTTGCAGACGTTCCGCCAGCAGTGCGCCGATGCCGGGCGTGACCCCGCCACCCTGCCCATCACGGTCTTCGTCACCGGCCAGCCCCCGATGGAGAAGCTCGTGGCGTACAAGGAGGCCGGGGCGGTTCGGGTGGTGCTCGGTACCGGACACCCTGCCCTGCACCGGGAGGACAAGGCCGTCCCGTTCCTCGACCGCTACGCCCCCGCCATCGCCGAGTTGGCATGACGGACGGCGGCAACCCCCCGGCCGCCGTCGTCAGAACCCGCCACCCGATCGCCGAGGTGATGGCCGACCCGTCGTACCGGGCGTTCTGGCTGTCGTCGTTCCTGTCGTCGATCATCTTCGGCGGGGCCCGCTTCGCCTGGGTCTGGGTGGTGCTGGAGGCCACCGACTCCGCCGCCGACGCCGCTCTGGCCGGGGGCATCGCCCTCGGCCTGCCCAACCTGCTGTTCAGCCTGCCCGCCGGGGCCTACGCCGACCGGTTCGACCGGCGCCGCATGGTGCTGGCGGCGTCGGCTTTCGCCACCGCCGTGCTGATGGTCGCCGCCGCCCTGGCCGCCGTCGACCGCCTGACCCTGATGGCCGCCCTGGTCACCGCCTTCGCCCTGGGCATAACCGTGTCGATCGTGCAGCCGGTGCAGACGGCGATGGTGCCCCAGCTCGTCCCGCCCCGGCTCCACCTCACCGGGATCGCCCTGCAGAACCTGTCGTTGCAGTCGTCGTTCTTCGTGGGCTCGCTGGTGACCGGGGCCCTGATCCAGCTCACCGGGGCGGCGGCCACGTTCCTGATCCTGGCCGCTCTCCAGGCCGCCAGCGGCCTGTTCATGCTGCCCATCCGGTTCCGGGCGGCCGACTCCGCCGCTCCCGGCCCGGGCGCCGCCCGGCCCACGCTGCGCCGCTCGATCAGCGACGGGCTGTCCTACACCCTGCGCCACCAGCCGCTACGGAGCCTGGCCATCGCCAACTTCGTGATCGGGCTGGTGAGCGCGTCCACCGCCATCCTGTTGCCCGAGGTGGCCCGGGACGAGCTGGGCAAGGGCGCCTTCGCCGCCTCGGCCCTGGTGGCCGGGATCATCCCCGGCATGGTGATCACCACCTTCTGGCTGGCGTCGAAGCCGGGTCTCGGGGGCCGGGGCCGCCTGGCCATCGTGGGGTTGTTCTCGGTGGTGCCCCTGATGGTGATCAGCGGTCTGTCCAAGAGCTACTGGCTGACCCTGGGCAACGTGCTGTTCTGGGGGGTGCCGATGGGCTTCATGGCCACCCTGCTGCGCCAGCTCACCCAGGAGGCGACGAGCCAGGAGATGATGGGCCGCGTGATGAGCGTGGTCCACCTGTTCAGCCGGGGCACGCTGCCGGTGGCATCGCTCGGCCTGCTGTTCCTCACCAAGGCCCTGCCGGCCCACGACGGGCTGGTGGTGGTGGGGTGCGGGGTGGCGCTCATCTCCACCGGAATCGCCAGCACCCCGGCCGTGCGCAGGTTGTAGTCTCCACCGATCGACGCCCGCTCCCACCCCCAGGCCGCCCTGCCGGCCGAGCTGACAGCCACCCTCGACGATCTGGCCGAGGCGTTCCGGGCCCGCCACGACGCCCCGTCCACCGTGTTGGCCATCGCTGCCGGTGGTGGCCTCGTGCACGTCTCCGGTGTCACCCACCCGTCGCTCGGCGGCACGGTGGCCGCCCACCATCCGGCCCCCGGCCCCGACACCGTCTACCGCGTCGCCTCCATGACCAAGTCGTTCACGGCGGCCGCTCTGCTCCAGCTGCGGGACCGGGGCCGGCTCGGCTTCGACGACCCCGTGGCCGACCATGTGCCCGAGCTGGCCGGCCTCACCGGGCCGACGGCCGACAGCCCGGCTGTCACCGTGCGCCGGTTGGCGTCGATGGCCGGCGGTCTGGCCAGCGACGACCCCTGGGCCGACCGCCTGCTCGACGCCGACGACGCCCTCATGGACGCCCTGTTCCGCTCCGGCGCCACCTTCGCCACCACCCCCGGTACCGCCTTCGTCTACTCCAACTACGGCTACGCCATGTTGGGCCGGGTGATCACGGCCGTCACCGGGCGCCCCTTCCAGGAGCACATCACCGCCGAGCTGCTCGAACCGCTGGGGCTCACCGGCACCGGGTGGGTGGCCCCACCGCCGTCGGGCGGTCTCGGTGGGGTGGCGCCGGCGTGCTGGGTGGTCGACGGGCAGCTGGTGGCCGAGCCGGTTCTGGCCGACGGTGGGTTCGCTGCCATGGGGGGCCTGTGGAGCACGGCGGCCGACATCGCTCGCTGGGCCGGGTGGCTGGCCGACGCCTTTCCCGCCCGGAACGACCCCGACGATCCGGTTCTGTCCCGGGCTTCCCGGCGGGAGATGCAGCAGGTGGTCACGGCCTGGCCGCCCCAGATCACCACCGACGATGTCGGCGCCACCCGGGTGCTGGCCGGCGGCTACGGCTACGGGCTGAACGTGGCCGTCGATTCCCGCCTCGGGTTCATGGTGCAGCACAGCGGCGGTCTGCCCGGCTACGGGTCGAACATGCGCTGGCTGCCCGATCGGGGGGTGGCGGCGGTGGCGCTGGCCAACCTGCGCTACGCCCCGGCCCGTCATCTCACGCTCGACGCCCTCGACCTGCTGGCCGGGGCCGGGGTCATCCCCGATCGGCCGGGGCCGGTGCCCGTACCGCCGGAACTGGCCGGGGCGGCCGAGGCCCTGGTGGCGTTGCTCAACCGATGGGAGGGGGCCCGGGCCGCCGAACTGTTCGCCTTCAACGTCGACCTCGACGAGCCGTTGGAGCGCCGCCGGCAGCAGGCGGCCGAGCGCCTGGCCGCCCACGGAGCGCTGGAAGTACGTCAGGTCACGGCCCTGAACCGGGCCGAGGCCGATGTGGAGGTGGTCGACCGGCGGGGACGGCCGCTCACCCTCAGCCTGATGCTGAGCGGCGAGGCCGGGCGCCGGATCCAGTGGTACGAGCTCGGCGACCCGTCACCACCGGCCGGGGCCGACGTCGCCGGCCCCTGACCTGGTCACGTTTGGCCCTGGGCCGGGCGGGTCGTCTTGTGCCGGCGACCCCCACCCGGTCAGGCTGGGGCGGTGACCGACATGCTGCGAGGAGCGATGGCCGCCAGCCGCATGGCGAGGGTGGCAGGGTCTCCCGGCGTCGGCGGGGCCGGGGCCATGACCCGGCCCATCGACGACGACGCCGCCCGGACGCCGGTGGTGCCGGTGATACCGGCCCGGGCCTGGAAGGCGCTGGCCGTCAGCTCGGCCGGCTCGGTTCTGGTGTCGTTCAACTCCACCGCCACCAACATCGCCTTCGACGATCTCACCCGCTCGTTCCCCGGAGCCGGCCAGAGCGTGGTGGCCTGGACCTCGTCGGGCTACTTCATCGGTCTGGCCGGGTTCATGCTGGTGGGCGGGCGGCTGGCCGACCGCAGCGGCCGGCGCCGCATCTTCCGGCTGGGCATGATCGGTTTCATCCTGTCGGCCCTGCTGTCGGCCGCCGCTCCGACCCTCGGAATCCTGATCGGGGCCCGGGTGCTGCAGGCCATCGCCGGGGCCTTCGTGCTGCCGGCGTCGCTGGCCATGATCCTGCCCGAGTTCCCCCGGGAGCGGCACGGCACGGCGGTGGGGGTGTGGGCCGCCACCTCACCCATCGCCTCCGCCTTCGCTCCCAGCGTGGCCGCCGCCATGCTCGAATTCGCCTCCTGGCGGTGGCTGTACTTCCTCACGGCCCCCATCGCCACCATCGCCCTGGCCGCCGGCTGGCGCCTGCTGCGGGAGTCGAAGTCCGACACCGAGCCCGGCCGCCTCGACCTGGTGGGTGTGCTGTCGGGGACGGCGGCCATCACCCTGCTGGTGTTCGCCGTGTCGCAGGGACCGGCCTGGGGGTGGACCAGCCCCGCCGTGCTGGCCTCGCTGGCGGGGGCGGGGGTGCTGTTCCCACTGTTCGTCTGGCAGTCACACCATCATCCGTCGCCCCTGCTCAACCTCACGCTGTTCACCGAGAAGCCGGTGTGGACGGCCAACCTGGCCAACTTCTTGATCCACGTGGCCGGTATGTCGTCGTGGCTGATGTGGCCGCTGTACATGGGCCGGGTGTGGGGTTGGGACAAGTTCACGATCGGTGTCGCCCTCACCCCCGGGCCGATCTTCTCCGGCGTCACCACCACCGTGGCCGGCCGGCTGTCGGACCGCTACGGCTACACCTGGCTGCTGCGCATCGGCTCGGCCCTGCTGGTGGCCGGGTTCGCCTGGGAGTGGTACGCCATCGGCCCCGACGCCAACTACTGGGTGGCCCTGTTCCCCTCGATCGCCTGCATGGGCACTGGCTGGGCCATGGTGTCGCCCCAGCTCAACGGGGCCCTGCTGAAGCACATCCACCCCAACTACTGGGGCCAGGCCAACGCCAGCTTCAACACGGTGCGCAACGTGGCCGCCGCCCTCGGCATCGCCGTGGCCGTGGCCCTGGTGGGGGAGGCCACCGGGGCCGGGGCGGCTGGTGCGTTCGAGCCACTGTGGCTGTTCTACGTGCTGTCGATGCTGGTGATGGCGGCGGTGGTGTGGCTCCTGGTGCCGACGACGGCCAGCGTGTCTTCGACCATGACCGATTGATAGCCGACCAACGGCGCGGTTACCGCGTCGTCGGTCGGGCGGTACCGACAGCGGTGGGGGCCACCGGGACCGACGGGGCGGCGGCCGGGGCGGCGGACGGGACGAGCACCGTGGCCACCACCGCCATCAGCCCGATGGCCACGAAGGCCGGCCGGTAGCCCCAGCGGTCGATCACGGCCCCGGCGGCCGGCCCGGTGAGCAGCGCCGCCGCCCCCAACGAGGTGTAGAGCCCACCCAGGATCGAGCCGAGCCCGGTGGGGCCGAACCGCTGGGCGGCCACGGTGGGGGCGAGCCCGATCGTGCCCCCGTAGCCGGTGCCGGCCAGGGCGGCGTAGACCAGCAGCGCCGGATAGGAGCCGCCGGCCACCAGCCACAGCCCGAGGCTGGCGGCCAGGAACCCGAGGCTGAGACGGAACAGCACGCCCGAGCCCAGCCGGCGCCCCAGGGCGCTCAGCAGCACCCGGCCGGCGGCCGAGAAGATCCCCAGCAGCGAGGCGGCGAAGGCGGCCCGGCTAGCCGACAGGCCCTCGTCGGTGATGTAGCCGGGTAGGAAGATGAGCCCCACGTAGATGGCCGGGCACACCAGCAGCAGGGCCAGGTACAGCCGGGTGAAGCCGGCGCTGGCCGCCACCGGCCGCAGGGTGGCCAGCATCGACCGCGCCACCGGGCCGCCGTGGCGGGGCTGGCGGCCGAACACCAACGATCCCAGTCCCAGCACCACCAGGGCCAGCACGGCGTAGCCCCGGTAGGTGGCCCGCCAGCCGTTGGTTCGCACCGACCACTCCATGAGCGGGGAGGCGACGGCCGTGCCGATCCCCACCCCGGCCACCACGATGCCGACCAGGGCCGGGGCCCGGCGGCTGGGCAGGGCGGCGATATGGGCCACCACCGGCACGTAGGCCAGGCTGGCGGCCAGGCCGCCCAGCACCCCGTAGGCCAGCACCACCAGCCACAGCGACGGGGCCACGCTGGCCAGCGCCAGCCCGGCGGCCAGGATCACGCCCCCGGCGGCCACCGTGCGGTGGGTGCCGAACCGGTCGGCCAACCAGCCGGTGAAGGGGCCGACGAAGAACAGCAGAAAGGCGCTGATGGCCGGCATGAGGGCCACCACCGACCGACTGGCCCCGAGGTCGTCGCGGATCGGGTCGAGCACCACCCCGAAGGTGTAGAGCACGCCGAACAGGACCGCCTCCACTGCGAACCCGGCGCCGGCGATGGCCCCGTCGTGGCGCCAGGAGCGCTCACGGGTGGGGGTGGGGGTATCGGCAGGACCCGGTCCGGGGTGCGACCCCGGGCCGGGCGAGTCGGTCGTATCGGCCTGCGTCATCGCTGCACGATGTCACGGATCGGACCGCTGCCGCCCGATCTGGCGGCGGTTGCCCAGCCGGCCGCCTCGCCCGGGGCCTCCCCGAGCCCTGACCGGGGTCAGGGGCCGTCGATCACGATCGGCACGTCGATGGCGTCGATCTCCTGGCCGGTGGCGTCGAGCCGGGCCACCACATGGAGCGACGTGGTGCCGGCGGCCACCGGCCCGCGATCTATCGACAGGTCGATGTGGCCTCCGCTGACCACGGGATCGCTGGCGAGCATGTCTGGGTCGGCCACCGTGGCCTCGATCGACACTCCCGTACCGTCGACCGAGAGCTGGGTGCACCGTTCCAGGTCGAGGAGCAGAACCCGGTAGCCGTAGCCCGACGCCCCGTCCGGGATCTCGATATTCGACGCGGTCGAGACAAGCCGCAGCGTTCCCGCCTCCACCAGCTGCGGGATCCGTTCGGGATCGGGCTCGGTGCCGCTCTGGTCGGTGGTGAGGCACCGCTCGTCGGCCGGGAACGCTTCGAGCCGCAGGCCGCCCAGGTGGAGCGGCCCGAGATCGACGTCGCCCTCGTAGGCCTGGCCCAGTGGGGTCTGCAGGAAGGGACCCATCTGCTCCTCCTGCCAGTCGCCCGGATCCCGTCCGTTGTAGACGCGGGCTTCGCTCAGCCACCAGTCGCTGCCGTCGGAGCTGAAGTAGAGGTTGATCCGCATCTCCACCCCCTGCTCCCGCCACGTCAGCTCCAGCGTGGTGTACTCCTCCGGAACGCCGGGGTCGCCGCTCACGTCGACGTCGACGGCGGGAGTGAACGTGCGGCCGTCGGCCTCGACCGTGATGGCGTCCGCCTCCAGGCGCACCTGCGGCGTCTCGAACACGAACGGCGCCACCGCCCCGGCTGGCCCTGGCCCGTTGCCGTCGGCCGGCGGACCGGTGCCGAGGTCGGGGCGGGGGGCCAGCACGGCCACGGCCCCGCCGGTCAGGGCGACGGCGGCCGCCGTGGCCAGCCACAGCCGGCGCCGGTCCCGCCCCAGACGGGCCGATCGCCGGGCGGACAGATCGGTCACGGCCGGCACGGTGGTGACCAGCGGCCGCCGCCGACCGTCGGCCGGGTGCCAGGCCGGCGGCTCCAGGGCCCGGGCCTGGCGGTCGAGCACGTCGCTGAGGCGGTCTTCCAGGGAAATGGTCATCGGGGGAGCTCCTTCGACAGTCGGTGCAGGGCGCGGGAGGCGAGGGACTTGACCGTGCCGGGCCGGCAGCCGAGTGTGTCGGCGATCTCGGCTTCGCTGAGCCCGGCCCAGTAGCGGAGCACGAGCACCGCCCGCTGCCGCTCGGGCAGGCCGGCCAGGGCGTCCGACAACTCCTCGGCGGCCAGGTCGACCGCCTCGGGCCGGCTGACCAGCGGCAGCTTGTCCCGGCTGGTGGCCTGGCGGCGCCGCCAGTTGATGGCGGTGTTGACGATCGTGGCGCGCAGGTATGCCTCGGGTCGCTCGATGGTGGCCCAGCCGGCGTAGAGGCGGGTCATGGCCTCCTGAGCCACGTCTTCCCCGGCCGCCCGGTCGTGGGTGACGAGCACCGCCAGCCGGTAGGCGAAGGGCCAGGCGGCGGCGAAGAACTCGTCGAACCCCGGAGGGGTTTCCGAGCCGGTCGTCGGGGTTGCTGTCCTCACAACCCCTCCGACAGACGGCCGGCCCGATCGGTTCCCTCCCATCTCAGCGAACTCTGACGGGGGGTGCCGGATTATGGCCTCCAGGGTCAGAGATCCCCGGCGCGCTGGTGAACTCTGACGGGGGGTGCCGTTTTGTGGCCTCCAGCGTCAGAGTTCCGGGCTGGGGGGCTGGCTCAGCGGCCGGGGTCAGAGATCCTGGGCGGCGGCACGGGCTTCGACCAGGGCGTCGAGCAGGCGGGAGGCGCCGATGCGGAACCGGGACGGTTGCACGGCGTCGGGCCCGAGGATGTCGGCCACCAGAGCGGCGTAGAGGCGGGCATCGTCGACCGTGCGCAGCCCGCCGGCCACCTTCAAGCCCACGGTGCGGCCGGTTTCGGCGCCGAAGCGGGCCACGGCCAGCGCCATCGTGACCACCGACTCAGGGGTGGCCGACACGGCGATCTTGCCCGTGCTCGTCTTCACGAAGTCGGCCCCGGCGGCCATGGCCAGCATCGCTGCCCGGGCCACGGCATCGGGGCCGCCCAACTCGCCCGTCTCCAGGATCACCTTCACCGGGCGCCCACCGGCGGCCGCCACCGACGCCACCACGTCGGCGTGGGCCGTGGCCAGATCGCCGGCCAGGAAGGCGCCCCGGTTGAGCACGATGTCGATCTCGTCGGCCCCCGCCTCCACCGCGGCGGTGATGTCGGCCAGGCGGACTGGGAGGGGCGACTGCCCGCTGGGGAAGGCGCCGGCCACGCTGGCCACCTCCACCCCCGAGCCGGCCACGGCGGCCGCTGCGGCCGGCACCAGGCTGGGGTACACGCACACCGCGGCCACGGGGGCCAGCGCCGGGTCGTCCGGGTCGGGGTGCACGGCCCGCTGGCCCAGGGCCGTCACCCGGGCCGGGGTGTCGGAACCCTCCAGCGTGGTGAGGTCGACGCACGACACGAGGCGGGCCAGCTCGTCGGCGGTGGCGGCCGAGACGGCCACGGCAGCAGTGGCCGCCGCCACCCGGGCCTCGATGTCGGCCGCCGCCGGGGCTTCGGCCCAGGCCAGCACGGTGGCCAGATCGGTGTGGAGCGGGGCGGCCATCAGCGGGCGGGCCGTGGGCCCCTCAGAGCCCCAGGCCGCTGAGGTAGTAGCTGACGTCGCTCACCGTGCGCACCAGATCGGGGTGGCCGGCCTCGAACTTGCCGGCCGCCTCGCTCAGGCGGCCGAAGGCGCTGGTGACCGTCTCGTGATCGTGGTCGGCATCGGCCTGATCGCCCTCGGGTTCGGCCGGTATCGAGTTACGGACGACGAGGATGTCGACCGGCGAGTCGAGCACCAGCCGGGCCGTCACCTGCCCCATCGGGGGGCCGGACAGCCCGGACTCGGCGCCGTACCCGGACCCGTTGCCGGCGCTGCGGCTCAAGCCGTGGGAGCCCACGAGCACCAGATCGGCGCCCACCTCCGCCGCCACGGCCAGGATGGCCTCGGCCGGCTGGCCAGGCGGGTCGTAGGCCAAGAACTCGATGTCGGCCGCGGCCAACAGCTCCGACGCCTCGGCCAGAGCGGCCCGGGGCCCCATGTCGGGCTGGACCTCGTGTTGGAAGGGGGCAGGCAGGGCCTGGCGGAGCTGGGCGACCTGGGCATCGGTGAGCGGCTGGAAGGCGCTCACCACGTGGACGGCGGCCCGCTGGTGGCCGGCGGCGGCCACGGCGGCCGCTCGCAACAGGGCGAGACGGGCGCCGGCCGAGCCGTCGGTGCCGACGACGATCGAGCGGTACATGGGCACAGGGTAGCGAGGCCCGGTGACGGTCCCAGGGTCCAAGGTCACTGGGCGCCCCGGCGGTGCGCGCCGAGCGCGGATGCCGGCCCGGGCGGCGCCCACCGGCCCGCCGGCCTAGCGTGTGCGCCATGAGCACTGCACCCGAGCCCGCCCGCACCGATCTCGACCTGCTCCGGGAAGCCACCGACCGGCTGCTGGCCAGCGTGGAGGGTCTCGACGCCGCCGCCGTGGCCGCCCCCTCGGTGCTACCGGGGTGGAGCCGGGGCCACGTGCTCACCCACCTGGCCCGCAACGCCGACGGGGTCCGCACCCTGGCCCTGTCGGCCCGCACCGGCGCCCCGTTCGGCATGTACCCGGGGCGGCCCCTGCGCAACGCCGACATCGACGCCGGGGCCACCCGCCCGGCCGACATGATCCTGCTCGACGTGCGGGCGGCAGCCGAGCGCCTGGCCGCCGAGTTGGAGGCCATGCCGGCCGAGGCGTGGACGGCGTCGATCAGCCCCTTCGCCCCGGCGTCGGCCGAGCCTCGGCTCCCGGCGGCGGCCCTTCCCGGCCTGCGGATGCGGGAGGTCGAGGCCCACCACATCGACCTCGGGCTCGGCTACACGTGGACCCACTCGCCGGCGCCGATGCTGGCGTCGATGCTCGACCAGCTCCCCGGCCGGTTCGGCGGCTCGGACCTGGCGCCGGTCACCGTCCGGGCCACCGACCTGGGTCGGAGCTGGACTGCGGGGGCCGAGGGCGGCCCCGTGATCGAAGGCTCGGCTGCCGACATCCTGGCCTGGGCCACCGGTCGTTCCGCCGGCGAGGGTCTCACCTGCTCAGCGGGCGCCGTCCCCGCCTCTCCCGGCTGGGGTTGACCGGCTCCAGGCCCGGCTGGGCCGGCTCAGCGGGTGTCGTGCTGACCCAGCGGCCCGGTGTTGAGCTGGACGACGTCGTCGCCGTCGGATCGGGCCGGGGTGGGTACCGGCTCGATGTTCCCCCAGCGGTGACGCTGCATGCGGGCGGCCAGGGCGTCGACCTCGGGGCTGGTGCGGTTGCGGGGCCCGTCGTGCTCCGGTTGGAGCAGCCGCTGGGGGCTGTCGCCGTTCACGAACCCCAGGTACGGGCCCCCGTAGTCGTAGCCGATGAGGCGCTGGAGCCGCTCGGGGTAGTGGCGGGCCACCTCCGGCGGGTTGGCCAGGTACTGGTTCTCCTCCTGGCGCAGCCAGCCCAGCGAATACTGGAGGGCGAGGCCGGTCCGCTCGCCGTCGGAGACGTTGGCCCCGCCGCCGTGGATCGTGCCGCTGAGGTAGAGGAGGGCGGAGCCGGCCGGCATCTCGGCCGGCACCACCTCGCCGGCGGTAGGGGCCCGGCCCTCCTCCCACCGGTGGGAGCCGGGCACGACCAGCGTGCCGCCGTTGACGGCGGTGAAGTCGGTGAGCGCCCACATGACCGGCATCAGGGTGGGCGGCGCCGGGTGGCGGAGGGGGTAGATGTCGCCGTCGCGGTGCAGCTCTTGGGCGGTGGCCCCGGGCAGGAGGTGCATGATGCCGGAGAAGTTGAGCTGGTAGCGGGCGCAGTGGGGCTGGAGGATGCGGTCGGCCAGGGCCAGCACCACGGGGTGGATCACCAGCTCGTGTACGGCCGGTGAGCGGCGGAGCAGCCCGCCCAGGCGCTTGGTGCGGGCCCCCAGGAACTCGGTGTGACCCACCGGGGCGGCGTCGATGTCGGCCTGCAGCTCGGCCCGGGCCCGGGCCGTGAGGTCGGGGGCCAGGCCCTCCACGATCAGGTACCCGTCGGCCAGGAGGGCCCCGGCCATCGAGTCGACCGACACCTCGATGTTCATCACCGCCATGGGCGAACGTTAGCTCAGCTCTCCGGGTCGGCGAACGTGACGAGCACCTGGTTCGACTGGACCTGGTCGCCGGCCGCCACCCGCACCTCGTCCACCGTGCCGGCCCCGGCCGCCGACAGGGTGTGCAGCATCTTCATGGCCTCGATCACCACCACCGGGTCGCCGCCCCCCACCGCCTGGCCCGGTGTCACCAGCACCTCGGCCACTGCCGCTGGGAAGGGGGCGGTGATGGCGGTGGCGGATCCGTGGCCGGCTCCGGCCGCCGGGGCCCACCGCTCGCTGCGGCTCACCACGTCGAAGCTATGGGTGTAGCCGCCCACGTTGACTGCCACCGACCGGCCGGGGCGGTCCACCGAGGCCGCCACCCGGCGGGCGGCGTCGGCCCCGTCGTCGACGATCTCCAGGCGCCCGACGCCCTCCCAGCGGGCCGCCACCGAGGCATCGACCTCGACCTCGTGGGTCTCCGCCGGGGCGCCCACCCCGCCGGCTCCGGCCGCCCGCAGCGCCACCACCTGCCGGGGCCGGTGGGGGGTGAGGCGGAACGAGCCCATGGCGGCCCAGGGGGCCGGCCCCCGGGTGTCGGCCGTCGTGGTGCGCCACGCCAGGGCCGCCTCGGTGAGGGCCGGTGGTGGCGTCGGGGGCAGTGCCGTCTCGTCGAGGAAGCGGGTGGTCACCCGGCCCGCCACCACCGGGGGCTGGTCCACCAGCCATCGCTGGAAGCCGGTGTTGGTCACCAGCCCGCCCAGCACCAGGCCGTCGAGGGCGGTGGCCAGCTGGCGCCGGGCGGCCTCCCGGTCGGGGCCGTGGGTGATCAGCTTGGCCACCATCGAGTCGTAGAAGGGGGTGATGGCGCTGCCCTCCACCACCGCCGCGTCCCACCGCACACCGGCCGGTACCCGCAGGTGGGTGACGGTGCCGATCTGGGGGGCGAACCCGTTGGCCGGGTCCTCGGCGTTGATCCGGGCCTCGAAGGCGTGCCCGGAGAACGTGACCGACTCCTGGGCCACGGCCACCGGCTCGCCGGCGGCCGAACGGAACATCAGCTCCACCAGGTCGAGTCCGGTGACGCACTCGGTGACCGGGTGCTCCACCTGGAGCCGGGTGTTCATCTCCAGGAAGAAGAAGTCGCCGGTCTCGTCGTCGACGATGAATTCCATCGTGCCGGCCGAGTCGTAGCCGATCGAGCGGGCCAGCTCCACGGCCGCCGTCTGCAGCCCGGCCCGGGTGGCGTCGGGCAGGTTGGGGGCCGGGGCCTCCTCCAGCACCTTCTGGTAGCGGCGCTGCACCGAGCACTCCCGGGTGCCGAGGTGGATCACGGTGCCGTAGCGGTCGCCCACCACCTGCACCTCCACATGGCGGGGCCGCTGGATGTAGCGCTCCACGATCACGGCCCCGTCGCCGAAGGACCGCTCGGCCTCGGTCGACGCCTCCCGCAGGGCGGCGGCGAACCCGGCCGGCTCGTGGACGATGCGGATGCCCTTGCCGCCCCCGCCGGCCGCCGCCTTGATCAGCACGGGATACCCGATGGCGCTGGCGGCGTCGGCCAGGGCCGCCGGGTCCTGGGAGGTGTCGAACCCGGGGATGATGGGCACCCCGGCCGCCGCCGCCAGGCGGCGGGCCTCGATCTTGGATCCCATGGCCTCGATGGCCTCCGGCTTGGGCCCGATCCAGGTGGCCCCGGCGGCCTGGACGGCCCGGGCGAAGGCGGCGTTCTCGGCCAGGAAGCCGTAGCCGGGGTGCACGGCGTCGGCCCCCGACGCCTCCAGCGCCGCTATCAGGCGGGGCACGCTCAGGTAGGAGGCGGCCAGCTCGGCCGGGCCCAGGCGCACGGCGGCGTCGGCCTCGGCCACGAACGGGGCCCCGGCGTCGGGGTCGGCGTAGACGGCCACCGTCTGGTGGCCGAGGCGGCGGGCGGTGGCCATCACCCGGCGGGCGATCTCGCCCCGGTTGGCGACGAGGATCTTCATGGCCGGGGAGCGTATCCCACGGTCGAACGTTGTCGAGAACTACGGCGTCACGCCGTACAAGTCGACAAGGTTCGGCCCGGGCGGCCCGGCCGCTACATGCGGTAGACGAGGCCCCGGCCCAGGGCGGGCTCGTCCTGGCGGGCGGCCAAGGCCAGGCACAGGCCGAGCGTGTCGCGGGTGTCGACCGGGTCGATCAGGCCGTCGTCCCACAGGCGGGACGTGGCGTAGTACGGATCGCTCTGGGTCTCGTACTGCTCGGCCACCTCGGCCCGCAGGGCCGCCACCTGCTCGGGTGTGGTCTGGTCGGCCTTCAGGCCGGCCAGGCGGATGTCGACCAGCACCGTCTGGGCCGTCTCGGCCGACATGGTGGCGATGCGGGAGTTGGGCCAGGAGAAGAGGAACCGGGGGTTGAACCCCCGCCCGCACATGCCGTAGTTGCCGGCCCCGTAGGAGCCGCCAACCAGCACCGTGTAGCGGGGGACCGTGGCGTTGGCCACGGCGGCCACCATCTTGGCCCCATGCTTGGCGATCCCGGCCGCCTCCGAATCCCGCCCCACCATGTAGCCGGTGGTGTTCTGCAGGAACACCAGCGGCACCCGGCGTTGCTCACACAGCTCGATGAAGTGGGTGGCCTTGAGGGCCGACTCGCTGAAGATGATCCCGTTGTTGGCGACGATGCCCACCAGGTGGCCCCAGATCCGGGCGAACCCGCACACGATCGAGGGGCCCCACTCCGGTTTGAACGGGGCGAAGCGGGAGCCGTCGACGATGCGGGCGATGATCTCGTTGGCCTCGAACGGGATCCGGTCGTCGGCCGACACGATCCCGTACAGCTCGGCCGGGTCGTGGGCCGGGGGCTCGGGCTCCTCCCAGCTGGCCCAATCCTGGCGGTCGTCGATCCGGCGCTGGTTGGTGCTCTGGCACAGGTCCCGCAGCAGGCCGTAGGCCTCGGTCTCGGTGGACGTGATGTAGTCGCTCACCCCCGAGACGCGGGTGTGGAGCACGGCGCCGCCCAGGTCGTCGGGCTCGATGATCTCGCCCAACGCGGCCTTCACGATCGGGGGCCCGCCCAGGTAGATGCGGCCGATCCCGTCGACCATGATCACCTCGTCGGACAGGGCCGGGATGTAGGCCCCGCCGGCCGTGCAGCCGCCCAGCACCACCGACAGCTGGGGTAGGCCTATGCCCGACAGGCGGGCCTGGCGGTAGAACGAGCCGCCGAAGTGGTCCTTGTCGGGGAAGATGTCGTCCTGCAGGGGGAGGAAGGCGCCGCCCGAGTCGACCAGGTAGATCACGCCCAGGCCGTTCTCCTCGGCGATCTGCTGGGCCCGCACGTGCTTCTTGATCGACACCGGCAGCAGGGAGCCGCCCTTCACCGTGGCGTCGTTGGCGATGAACATGTAGGGCACGCCGTGCACCACGCCGATGGCGGTGACGATGCCGGCCCCGGGCGCCGAGTCCTCGTACTGGCCCCATCCCGACAGGGTCGACAGCTCCAGCACCGGGGTCTCGGCGTCGACCACGTGGTCGATCCGGTCGCGCACCATGATCTTGCCCCGGGCCAGGTGGCGCTCGATCGAGACCGCCCGGCCCTGACCGCCGTCGATCACCCACTGCATACGCTCCCGCAGCACCTCCACCAACTTCTCGTTGGCAGCCCGGTTCGTGGCGTACAGGGCGGATCCGGTGTCGATACGGGAGCTGATCGGTCTCATCTCGGTGGCCCTACCGGGTTGCGGGTGGGTCGCCCGGCGCGACCCAGGCCAGCGAGGCTAGTGCAGGTGGAGGATTTCGGCGCAGTTGATCGATTGACTAAAATCAATCGATCGACTAATTATGAGACGGACGGTGTAGAGCCCGATCACGGAAAGGCGGCACGATGCGAGCAGGCCGGGGCCTGGGGTTGGGGATCGTGGCCGGTGGTTGTGCCGGAGCGGTGTCGGCGGCGGTGCTCGTACTGGCCCTCGCCATACTGATTGCCCTGAACCGGTATCCGGAGGCCGTGCCGCCCGACCTGGGGCTGGCTCTGGGCGCAGGGCTGGTCTACGGCATGGTGGGAGGCGCGGTCGCCGGGGCCTTGGCCGGCTCGATCCTGGGCGGCCTGGGGGCCGAACGGCTGGGTCCCGTGGCGGCATCGGCGCTGTCGATGATCGTGCCCTACTTCTTGACCGGTGGTGTGTTCAGCCAGGAGTTGTTCCTGGTGACCGGCCCCGTCGTCGTGCTGGTGGGCTGGGTGGCCGGCCGCTGGTTCCGCCGGGCGATGGCCGCCGGGTGACGGCCCGGCATCTGGCCCACCAGGGCATTCCAGGCGAAGATGGCCAGGTGGCAACCACGGCTTCCCCCACCGACGCCCGCTCCCTCTCCCGATCC
Organism: uncultured Actinomycetes bacterium; assembly: GCA_902826025.1. Taxonomy (GTDB): domain Bacteria; phylum Actinomycetota; class Acidimicrobiia; order Acidimicrobiales; family SZUA-35; genus CADEDH01. The sequence goes on along the minus strand of CADEDH010000012.1, from coordinate 12,770 downwards.
CAGCTCAGCTGGCTGATGGGCGGGCTGTTGCTCGGCCTGTTCCTGTCGTCGACCGAGCAGAGCGTGGTGGCCACCGCCCTGCCCACCATGGCCGGCGAGCTGGGGGCGGCCAGCCGGATCGCCTGGGTGGTCTCGGCCTACCTCCTCACCTCCACCATCACCACCCCCCTCTACGGCAAGATGTCGGACCTCTTCGGCCGCCGGATCGTGTACCAGACGTCGATCGCGATCTTTGTGGTGGGCTCGGCCCTGTGTGCCCTGTCCCAGTCGATCAACCAGCTGGTGGCGGCCCGGGCGGTGCAGGGCCTGGGCGGCGGCGGGCTGATGTCGCTGGCCTTCGTGATCGTGGGTGACGTGGTGTCCCCCCGGGAGCGGGGCCGCTGGATCGGGCTGTTCACCACCGTGTTCACCGTGTCGGCCATCACCGGCCCGCTGTGGGGCGGGGTGCTGGTGGACGGGCCGGGCTGGCGGTGGATCTTCTGGGCCGTGGTGCCGGTGTCGCTGATCGCCCTGGCCGTGACGAACCGGGGCCTGCGGCTGCCCTTCGCCACCCGCCAGCGCCCGATCGACTGGGCCGGCATAGCCCTGCTGGTGGTGGCCTCCACCGGCCTGATCCTGGTGCCGATCTGGGGCGGCGAGGCCTACGCCTGGACGAGCTGGCAGCTGCTGACGGCGGGAGCGGTGGGCGTGGTGGGCACGTTGCTGTTCGTGCTGCAGGAACGGCGGGCGGTCGAGCCGATCATCCCCCTCCGCCTGTTCCGCGACCGCACGGTGGTGGCCATCTTCATCATGGGCTTCTGCCTGATGGCGTCGCTGCTGTCGGTGTCGACCTTCATGCCCCTGTTCCTCCAGGTGGCCACGGGGGTGTCGGCCACCCGGTCCGGCCTCATGCTCACGCCCCAGAGCATCGGCATCAGCCTCATGGCCACCATCGGGGGCCTGCTCATCTCCCGCACCGGCCGCTACAAGTGGACGATGCTGGTGGGCGGGGCGATGGCGGCCGGATCGCTCGGCTTGCTGACCCGCATCGGACCCGACACCAGCGCCCTCGACCTGGCCCCCACCCTGTTCATCATGGGCGCCGGCCTGGGCCTGATCTTCCCCAACCTCACGCTGGCGGTGCAGAACGCATCCGGGGTGGAGGACCTGGGGATCGCCACCTCGACGTCGAACTTCTTCCGCTCGATGGGCGGGGCCTTCGGAGCCGCCGCCTCGGGGGCCGTGCTCACCAACAAGCTCGACGACGAGCTGGTGCAACGCCTGGGGGCGGCCCGCCTGGCCGAGCTGGGTGGGGCCGAGGGCCTGGTGCGAACCCCCCGGGTGGTGCAGGACCTGCCCGTCGAGCTGCACCGGGCCGTGGTCGAGGCCGTCGCCACGTCGGTGGTAGGGGTGATCACGCTGGCCATCCCCCTGCTGGTGTTGGTATGGCTGGTGGCGCTGACGGTCAAGGAGACGCCGCTGCGCACGAACTCGGCCCTGGGTGGTGGCCCGGCCGCCCCGCCCGAGTAGATGGCGTCGCCGCCGGTACCGGGGCCGCCGGCACCCGTCGTGGACGTGTCGGCCCCCATCGTGGCCGGGGCCGCCGACCGGGCCGAGGCCGATGCCGTGGTGGGGGCCGCGGCCGAGCTGGGGGTGAAGGAGCTGTCCCGTCACCCCGTCGGTCACGGCCGGTGGCTGCTCCAGCTCGCTGCCCCCGGCCGGGACCAGATCGGCGAGGCGGTGGCCGCGCTTCGGGGGGCGGGGTTCGCCGTGCTGGCCGGGCCGCCCACCGCCGGCCACACCACCGTGTGGGCCCGCCGCAACGGCCCTTCGTGGTTCGCTCCGGGGGCGTGCGTGTGCTTCCCCTGGTCGCCCGTCGACCGGGAGGCGGCTCGGCTGACAGTGGAGATCGACCCCGGCGCCGGGTTCGGGGCCGGGGGCCATCCCACCACGCTGGGATTGCTGGCCGGCCTCGTCGACCCGGCAACAGCCGGCGCCGCCCGCAGTGGCCCCGATCCCGGCCTGGCCGACGCTGATCCTGGCCTGGCCGATCTGACCGGGCGGCGGGTCCTCGACGTGGGGTGCGGCACCGGGGTGCTGGCCATCGCCGCCGCGCTTCGGGGGGCGGATCCGGTCGACGCCCTCGATATCGCGCCCGCCGCCCTGGCCGCCACCCGGGCCAACGCCGCCCGCAACGGGGTGGCCGACCGAGTGCGCCTGGTCGACGCCGACCTGGCCCGCTGCACCGGCCCCTACCACCTGGTGCTGGCGAACATCCACGCCGACGTGCTCACGGCCATGGCCGCCGACCTGCGCCGTCTCGTCGTGCGGCCCGGCGCCCCCATCGAGCCGGTCGGGCCGCCTCGCTACCGGGCGGCGCCCGATGCCACGGCTGGACCCGCTACCGCCCGGGCGGCCGAGCCCGGAGCCCGGGGCGACCCGCCCCGACCGCCACGGGGCGAGGCGCCCGGACCTGCTGCCGAGCCGCCGCCCCGCCCCGCCGTGGGGCCCGACCCCCGGGAGCCGGGGGGCCTTCTCGGCGTGAGCGGCCTGTCGGTGGCCCAGGTGTCGCGGTTGGAAGCGGCGCTGGCCCCGCTGCGCACGGTCCACCGCCACCACCTCGACGATTGGGTGACCCTCTGGCTCCGCTGGTGAGGCCGGGGATTGGTGCTGCTCCACCACCACGGAACCACCGGGGCCGGGTTGGGGTCGGCCAACGGGCCGGGCTCGGGGCGGGGGCGGAGGATGGCGGGCGGGCGTACCGGCCGGAACCGTGTCATCCCGATGGCCACGGCCAGGGCGGCGGCCGGCGCCGGGGCAGCCACCGCCACCACACCGAGGCCTGACACTCCTGCCCGCAGGGCCAGGGTCACGAACGCTGTGCTCAGGGTGGCGGCGGCACAGGCCACCGAAGCGAACAGCAGCACCCGGGTCAGCTGCTCGGCGTCGGTGCGGGGCCGCCCGTCACTGCGCCAGCCGCCCGGGGCGCGGCGTCGCGCCGGGCCGAGGCGCCCCGGCTGGATGGGGCGGGCCGGCTGGAGCCGGCGCCGCCGCTCGGAACTCAGCCGCTGGGCCGGGCCCACCCGTTCGGGCAGACCCGGTCTGGGGGGCGGGCTCAGCGGAGGGGGCATCCGCTCAACCGAGAGCGAAGATACGGGGGGCGGGAGCCCCGGCGCGGACACTCAGACCGAGGTGGACGGCCCGGCCCTGGCAGGTGCCGATCGTGGCGAACAGCCCGAGGGCCGCCGCCTCGTCCCCGGTGAGCACCGGGTTGGCCACGTCGACGGCCAGCCCGGCGGCGTGCTCGCCCACCGCCCGCCCCAGCGGATGGGTGGGATGGGTGAGATGGACCGGGTGGGCCCGGGCGTGGGCCGGATCGCCCGGCGGCCGGTAGCCGACGCCCACCCGGACCGGCTGGCCCGTTGCCTCCCGGTACCGTTCCAGTGCCACCAGGAGGCGCCGGTCGACCCGGATGGCGTGGTTGGTGAGCGTCAGGTGAGGGCCGCCCAGCGCCCGGAACTCACGGAACCGGAAGTGGGGAGAGGCCAGGCCACCGGCCGCCGCGCTGGTGCGCAGGGCATCGATGGTGGCCTGGTCGGGCCAGGCCCCCACGGCCAGCTCCTCGAAGGCGTAGCCGGCCTGGAAGTCCTCCACCGCCCGGCGGGTCATCGAGCCGAGGATCCCGTCGGTCCCGACCGGCCAGCCACAGGACCGCAGCCACCGCTGTATGTCGCGGACCTGAGGCTTGGCCGGTGCGGGCGGTAGCTCCCGGCGCAGGGCCGAGGCGAACGACCGGGCGTACCCGGCCACCACCCCCGCCCGGTCGCGCCGGGGCACCGTGCGGCGGGCCCCCACGTAGTCGGCCCGTACATCGTTGACGAACTCGGGGAGCGACCGGCCGGTGAAGCGACCGAACGTCACCCCCTGCACCAGGATGTCGGCTGCCACCTCCGGCGACTGGACCAGTTCGGGGCAGTCCACCAGCGGCAGGTCGAGGTGTTGGGCCCACTGGCTGTAGGCCAGGCGGCCGACGATGGGCACGTAACCTCGCCCCCGGAACCGGGGACCGTCGCCCTCCTCCACGTTGCCCAGCTCAGCCTGGCCTTCCCAACCCCATCCGCTGGCCGGGTCGACCAGGCGGAGGCCCAGGCGGGACTCGTGGTGGGCCAGCGCCAGGACGTAGGCCGTCTGGGCCGCACTGAGGTCATGGCGCCGACTCGTGGCCAGCAGCTGGTTGAGGTGGGGTGCGGCGTCGGCGTGGGTGCGAACCGCCCGTAACAACTCCGATGTCATACCGCTCGCCTCCTCCCCGTCTGCCCGCTTGGTGCTGCTACCGGTTCTACGTCACGGCTCCACCATTGTGGAACAGGGCTATGACACTCTGTTTGGGATTTTGCCGGGAGTTCAGACGTGCCCGCCCTGCCCGCCGTCGACCGTTAAGGCGGCCCCGTTCACGTACGACGCCGCCGGCGAGCACAGGAAGGCGATCACGGCCGCCACCTCGTCGGCCGTGCCGTAGCGGCCAACCGGTACCGTCTGCCCGTTGCGTTCCAGCACGGCCTCGGCCGTCGTGCCCGACGCCTGGGCCACCTCGCCCGCCGCCCGGTCCCACATGGCGGTGTGGATGAGGCCGGGCAGCACCGAGTTCACCAGCACCCCGTCGGCCCCGTACTTGCCGGCCAGGGCCTTGCCGGTGGCCACCATGGCCGCCTTCGAGGCCCCGTAGTCGATCAGGGCCGCGCCCGGGTAGAAGGCCGCCCCGCTGGCTACCATCACCACCCGACCCCACCGCTGGGAGCGCATGTGGGGCAGGCATCGCCGGGTGCAGCGCACGGCCGACAGCAGGTTCAGCTCCAGCAGGCGCAGCCAGTCGTCGTCGCTCATGTAGAGGAAGTTGCGCGATGGGGAGGCGCCGACGTTGTTGACCAGGATGTCGGCCGGCCCCTGATCGGTCTCGGCGGCGGCCAGGAAGGCCTCGACGGCGGCCCCGTCGCCCATATCGGCCTCGTAGCCCCGCACCGGACCGGGCGACGCCGTGCCGGGGGCGGCCGTCGGCTCGTAGGCGGTCAGCTCGGCCACCGCCTCGGGCGAGCGGGCGCAGAAGGCCACGCTGGCCCCGTGATCGGCCAACATACGTACCGCGGCCGCCCCGATTCCCAGGCTGGCGCCCGTCACCACGGCCCGCCGGCCACTCAGGTCCAGATCGATCATGGCGTAGGTCTCCCCCCGGAAAACGGCAGATCCCGGCGGGCGCAGCGCCCACCGGGACCGAGACTACTCAGCGGATGGCCGGTGGATCAGGCCAGGGCGGCGAGGGCGGCGTCGTAGTCGGGTTCCTGGGCGATCTCCGACACCAGCTCGGTGTAGGCCACCTGGCCGGAACCGTCGATCACCACCACCGCCCGGGCGCACAGCCCGGCCAGGGGCCCGTCGACCATGCCCACGCCGTAGTTCGTGAGGAACTCGGGATTCTTGAAGGTGGAGGCGGTGGTGACGTTCTCGATGCCCTCGGCCCCGCAGAAGCGGCCCTGGGCGAAGGGCAGGTCGGCCGAGACGCACACCACGGCGGTGTTATCGAGCCCGGCGGCCCGTTCGTTGAAGGTGCGGACGCTGGTGGCGCAGGTGGGGGTGTCGATCGAGGGGAAGATGTTCAGCACCACGCTCTTGCCGGCCAGGTCGCCGTTGGAGATGGAGCTGAGGTCCTTCTGGGTGAGGGTGAAGGCGGGAGCCTGGGCCCCGACGGAGGGCAGGTCGCCGCTGGTGTTCACCGGGTTGCCCCGGAGCGCAGTCTGAGCCATTGGGTTCGTATCTCCTCGATCGCCGCGAATGATGGAGTGGTTCGCTGCAAACCCTACCGTTCGCCCCTCGTCAGGCCACCCTACTGGGGGCTCTGCTGTCGGGCCTGGGCCGGGAGGGCGAAGGCCACGAGCACGGCGGCCACCGCCGCCACCCCGGCGGCCACCAGCGAGGCGGCGGCGAACCCGTCGAGGAAGGCCTGGCTCACCTCGGCCAGGTAGGCCCCGGCCTGGGGCCCGAGCGTGGGGGCCACGGCGGCCGCCGCCCCCACCGACTCCTCGGTGGCGGCCCGGGCCGCCATCGGCAGCTGCGACACCACCGGCCCCGAGGCCAGGGCCCCCACGTAGATCGAGTTGAACACGCTGCCCAGCACGGCCACCCCCAGCGTGCCGCCGAGCTCCCGGGTGGTGTCGTTCACGGCCGAGCCCACGCCGGCCTTGTCGGTGCTGAGCGACCCCATGATCGACTCGGTGGCGGGGGCGGTGGTGAGCCCGAGTCCCGCCCCCAGCACCAGCATCTGACCCACGATCTCGATGTACGGGGTGACGGCCGAGCCGGTGGAGATCCAGGCGAACGCCGCCGCCATCAGGGCCAGGCCGGTGGCCACCACCTTGGTGGTGCCGAGCCCCCGTACCACGAAGGGGGCCGCCACCGAGGCCGCGGCGATCGCCAGGGCCACCGGGAGGGTGCGCAGCCCAGCCTCCAGCGGGTCGTAGCCCCGCACGAGCTGGAAGTACTGGGTGACGAGGAACACGAAGCCGAACAGGGCGAAGAAGGCGGCGGTGACGGCTCCGCTGGCAGCGCTGAAGCGGCGGTTGGCGAAGATCCGTACCGGGAGCATGGGCTCGGCCATCCGCCGCTCCCACCACACGAAGGCGGCCAGGAAGGCGGCGGCCACGGCGAACCCGGCGGCGGTGGTGGGGCTGAGCCAGCCCCACTCGGGGGCCTCGATGATCGTGAACACCAGGCTGACGATGGCGGCGATCGACAGAACGAGCCCGGCGGTGTCCAGCGCCGGGGCCTCGGCGTCTCGGGAGTTGGGCACGAGGGCCAGGACGGCCCCGATGGCCACGATCACCACCGGCACGTTGACGAAGAACACCGATCCCCACCAGAAGTGCTCCAGCAGCCAGCCCCCGGCGATGGGTCCGGTGGCCACGGCCAGGCCGCTGACCCCGCTCCAGATGCCGATGGCGGCCGCCCGCTCCCTGGGGTCGGTGAAGACGTTGGTGAGGATGGCCAGCGTGGTGGGGAACACCATGGCGGCGCCGATCCCCATGAGGGCCCGGGCCCCGATCAGGCTCCCGGCGCTCTCCATGGACCCGGCCAGGGCGGAGGTGAGGCCGAAGACGGCCAGGCCGGCGATCAGCATCGGCTTGCGCCCGTAGCGGTCACCCAGGCCGCCAGCGGCCAGGAGCAGGCCGGCGAACACCACCAGGTAGGCGTCCACGATCCACTGGAGCTGCCGGGTGGTGGCGTCGAGCTCCCGGGCCAGGGAGGGGAGGGCGACGTTGACGATCGTGCCGTCCACCACCGTGATGAACACGGTGAGGGCCAGGACGGCCAGGATGGCCCACCGTCGGGGATGGGCGGCGGTGCCCTCCGCTGGCCCGGGTCGGAAGCGGGCGGAGGGTGGGGGAGCGAGCGTGCCGGTCATCGGAACCTGCCTTCCTTCGGTGCTTGCCACTGTAAAGTTGACGATGACAAGTTGTCAACGGAAAGATTGTGGACCAGAGGATTTCCCCCTCCTGGTTGTGTCCTGTTCCGAGACATACTTGTGTCTGATGTCAGGCGACGATTCCGAAGCCTCCAGCCGCTACCACCACGGCGACCTGCCGCGTGCCCTCAAGGCCGCCGCCGTGGAGCTGATCACCGAGAAGGGTGCTGCCGGGTTCTCCCTCCGAGAGGTCGCCCGCCGGGCCGGGGTCTCCCATGCCGCCCCCACCCACCACTTCGGCGACAGTGCCGGGCTGCTCACCGCCCTGGCCGAAGAGGGCTTCCGCTACCTGTACGACGCCCTGGTCGAATCGCACCGGGAGGCCACGTCGGCCGCCGATCGCCTGATCCGCATCGCCCGGGCCTACGTGTCGGTGGCCCACGACCACCCGGCCCACTGCGCCGTGATGTTCCGGGCCGACCTCATCCGCCGCGACGACCCAGGCTGCCGAGAATGGGGCGACAAGGCCTATCGGGAGCTGGCGTCGGGGTTGGAGGCCCTACGGGACGAGGAACAGTCGGACCTGGACGTCGAGGAGGCGGCCGGGCTGTGCTGGTCCACCATGCAGGGCCTGGTGGTGCTGTACCCGGGCATGGTGGAGCGGGAGATCAAGCACGCCACCGAAGCCGGGGCCGAGGGCTGGACGCCTGAGAGCATCCAGGATCGGGCGGCGCGTTACGGCCGCCTGCTCCTGACGGGCCTCAGCCGATCCCCAGGAGCTTGACCGCCGCGATCAGGGCTGCCGCCCCAACGAAGTCGACGGTGGAGGTCACCAGCGGCACCCCCACCGTGTCGGGGTCGGCCCGGAAGCGCACGGCGGCGATCGTGCCGAAGTACGCCAGAGCCAGCACGAACACCACGGCCCCCACCGCCCCCACCAGCGACACCGCCGTCATGGCCAGTATCCCCGGCGTGTCCCGGCCCAGCAGGCGGGCGGCGAGATCGGCCCCCAGCCCGTTGAAGCAGTAGACGGGCACGGCCAGCACGGCCAGCAGCCGCATGCCCTCCCGCACGGCCCGCTCCGGCCTCCATCCCGGTGTGACCATGCCCAGATGGAGGCTGGTGGCCAAGCTGTTCGACAGCAGCCCGCCCAGGGCCCCGGCGCTGGATACGAAGGCCGGCTGCAGCACCAGCAGGGCTGGATAGCGCGTGAACGTCTCCAGTTGGTGCTGCAGCGTGACGCCGGCCAGGCTCGACAGCACCGCCGCCAGGGCCAGCACCGGCACCGAGTCCCGCATGATCTGGCGCAGGCGGGGTCGGGCCGACCACAGCCCCCGCACCCCGGCGGCCAGGGCCACCACCGAAGCGGCCAGGGCCACGAGCTCGGTGGGGAAGCTGCGGCCCACCACGAACGTTACGGCCCACAGGCAGGGGACGGTCACCACGTCGCCCAGCGTCGACACCGCCGGGGCCACCAGGTTGTCGAGGTCCCAGCCCTGGCGCACGGCCAGGGCCACCAGGGTGAGGGTGGCCACCAGCACGATGCCCGAGGCCAGCAGGCCGCCCACCAGGGCGATCGTGGTCAAGTCGAGCACCGACACCGCCCCGTCGACCCGCCCGACGGTGGACATGCCCTTGGCCACCAGGGCCAGGATCGGGGCCAGGGCGGCGGTGAGCAGCATGGAGCTGGCCACGTTGTCGCCCAGCACGGTGCCGGGGGCCAGCGAGGGGCGGTAGTCACCCAGGTGGACCGAGGTGGAGATACGGCTACCGAGGGCCGAGAACAGGTTGCCCCGCAGCCCGATGGCGGCCGGCACCATCACCAGTAGGCCGGGGAAGTCCGTGAGGGTCTGGGTGATCGAACCGAGCACAGCCCCGGCCACCAGGCTGGTGAGCGAGTTGAGCCCGAGGGCCACCAGGCTCTGGGCCGAGCTGCGGGCGTCGGGGCCGAGCAGGGCCAGCAGGCGGCGGGGCGCGGGGGTGAGGCGACGGGGCCGGGGGAGCCGGGAATCCAGGACCGGTCGCCAGCCCGGACGCCTGACCCGGAGCCGGAACGGAGGCGGGGCACGGCGAGCGATTGGCAATTCTGCCCGAAAAGAGGAGCGGCCCGGTCCCGGTAGGTAGCATCCCGCCTGCGTCGACAGTGATCTGCAACGATGTCGACAATTACGCCTAGACAGCCGGGGCGGCCGACGAGGGGAGAGGGCCTCCAGTTATGAACATGTCCCAGGTCATCACACGCAAGGCATCACGGCGGCTCGCCGCCGCCGGTGCCGTCACCATGGCCGCGGTGCTCACCGGTCTCCATGGCTCGCCGGTCTCGGCTGAGACCATCGAGGTCCAGGTGGCCACGCAGGTCTTCTCGGGTGCGGCCGGTTCCTCGGCCACCCTCGGGTCAACCAACGTGCCCGCGGCCCTCAAGGGCCAGAGCTGCAACCTGGCGGTCGAGATCATCAACCAGGACTCGGTCCACCCCGGCAACTCCATCACGATCTCCAGCGGCTCCAGCACGGTCACGATCGACAAGGTGGAAGAGGCCCCTAACACCACGGTGAAGGGCGGCGGTGTGCTGACCCTCGACAGCACGGTCGAGATCAAGCTGACCTTCGGGGCCGAAGGCACGTCGAGCATCGGGTCGGATCTCAAGGTCACCTGCGTAACCCTGCCCCCGGCTCCTCCGCCCACCCCGGTGAAGGAAACCCCCAAGTTCACCGGCTGAGCAACCGCCGGCTGCAGCTGGTGCGCTCCCCCCGGCCCCTGCTCTCCCCGCTGACTGTCGCCGCCGTGCTGGCCTTGGCTGGCTGCGGCGGCGGGTCGAGCGGTAGCGCAGCCCCTACAGTCGCGCCCACCGCCCCCACGGCCAGCGTCGTCATCCTCCCGCCCGGCTCCGATTCGGCGCCGGGCGCTGGCGCGCCCACGGCCGGCTCCACCACCGTCGCCGGCGGTGACGGCGCCGCTCCGGGCCCGGGCGCCACCGGAGGGCCGGCCGTCGCCCACCCCGTCCTCACCGACGTGCCGGCCTCGGTCACCGTGGTGGGCACGGCCACCGTGCCCAAGCTGACGGCCCGGGCCGAGCCCGACGACGGGGCCGAGGCGGTGGCGTCGCTGGCCAACCCGATCCCGTCGGGAACGCCCCTGGTGGTGCAGGTCGTGCCCGGCTCGTCCGGCTCGGCCGACGGCGAGTGGCTCGAAGTGCAGCTCCCGGTGGAGCCCAACGGCACCACCGGCTGGGTGCGCAAGAGCGAGGTGCAGCTGTCGAGCACCCCCTACCGGATCTACGTCGACCGGGCCTCGTACTCGCTGCAGGTCTACGACCAGGGCGAGCTGTGGATCGACGCCACGATCGCGGTGGGCACGGGCGACACCCCCACCCCGGTGGGCGACTTCTACCTGCTGGAGCTGCTCAAGCCGCCCAACCCCAAGGGCGACTACGGCCCCTACGCCTTCGGCCTGTCGGGCTTCAGTGAGGTGCTCGACGGCTTCGCCGGGGCCGACACGGCCGTGATCGGGATCCATGGCACCAACGATCCCTCGGCGCTGGGCACCGATGTGAGCCACGGCTGCATCCGGGTCGACAACTCGGTGATCACCGAGATAGCCACCACCGTGCCCCTCGGTACGCCGGTCCGCATCACGTAGCGGAGGTGCCCCCGGTCAGGTGACGCTGGCGCCGGGAGCGATGATGGGGTCGGCGGCGTTGAGGGTGTCGACGGCGAAGCCGGCGGCCTGCTTGTAGCCGGCCATGAAGGCGTCGACCTCGGCCGGGGCCAGCACCTCGTCGATGTCGTCGAACTCGCCCCCGCAACGCTCCTCCACCAGGCCCAGGATGGCGATGGGGCCGGCCCCCCGGTTGCGCAGCACGAGCGACGACAGCGGCTCCAGCAGTTGGGCCTGGTACTCGGCCAGGGCTTCGGGCCCTACCCCGTGGGCCAGGAACTTCGCCCCCAGCACCCGGGCATCGACGATGGCCTGGCTGGCCCCGTTCGATCCCGTGGGGTACATCACGTGGGCCGCGTCGCCGATGAGAGCCGCCCGGCCGTCGACCCAGCGGTCCACCGGGTCCCGGTCGACACAGGGATACTCGTAGACCACCTCGGCCCGGCGGATCAGAGCCGGCACGTCGAGCCAGTCGAACCGCCACGGCTCGAACAGATGCACGAACTTCTCGATCGGCACCTGCTGGTTCCAGTCGGCTTCGATGTCGGCCACCCGGGCCGCCCGCTCGTCCTCGGGGTAGGTGATCTCGGCGATCCAGTTCTGCACCTGGAGGCCGGTGTCGGGGTCGGCCTCGGAGATCGGGTAGTGGATGAACCGGTGGTCCATCGTGCCGATCAGGGTGAACGAGGCCCCGCTGCGGATCGGCTCGCCCAACGACGTGCCCCGCCAGAAGATGGCGCCCCCCCACTGGGGCGGGCCCTGGTCGGGGTGCATCTGGGCCCGAACGGCGGAGCGGATGCCATCGGCCCCGAGCAGGAGGTCACCCGGCTCGTCCCAGGCCGTGCCGTCCCGGGCCTCGATGCGGGCCACCACCCCGTCGGGGGTGTTTCGATAGGAAGCGACCCGGGCCCCGGTGACCACCGCGTCGGGGCCGAGCCGGTCGAGCACGGCCCGGTAGAGCAGCATCTGCAACCCGCCCCGATGCACCGAGTACTGGGGCCAGCGGTAGCCGGCCAGGCGGCCCCGGGGCTCGGCGTAGACGTCGCGCCCGTTCGGGGCGACGAGGGCCCACTCCCGGGCCTCGATGCCCACACCGGGTACCTCATCGGCCAGGCCGAGGTCGAACAGCTCCCGCACGGCGTTGGGCTGCAGGTTGATGCCGAGGCCGAGGGGCTGGAGCTGGCGGACGGACTCGAACACCTTCACCGGCACGCCGATCTGGTGGCAGGTGAGGGCGGCGGCGAGGCCGGCGATCCCCCCGCCGGAGATGAGCACGGTCATGGCCGGTCAGAGTACCGGTAGTTCTGATCTTGTTCAGCTTTGCGCCCGGGCGGGGCTGTCGTAGCCTGCGGCCGCACGCAGTGGCCTGGCCGGCGGCCCTGTTCTAGCCTGCGGCCATGCAGATCGGCGCCGTGCTACCCCACTCCGAGATCGGGAACGACCCGGGGGCCATCAAGGCTTACCTCCAGGGTGTGGAGGAGCTGGGGATGTCCCACCTCCTGATCTACGACCACGTGATGGGGGTCAAACGGGAGGGCGGGTTCAAGGGCCCGTACGACTCCGACACGGCGTTCCACGAGCCGTTCGCCTTCTTCGGCTTCGCCGCCGCCGTCACCGAGCGGATCGAGCTGGTCACCACCGTGCTGATCCTGCCCCAGCGCCAGACCGTGCTGGTGGCCAA